>NZ_NJAK01000001.1:658933-1317867 GCF_002632755.1 Xenorhabdus ishibashii
CGATTACTCGTTTTCTTTATGAAGATAGCTTATTACCCGAATATACAGGCTCGAAAAATGCGTTGCAAAAAGACGCGCGCCAGCGCTCGGTAGGGGTTATCCAACGTAGTTGGGCGTGGGGTAATTTGCTAGCAGAGCAGTTCCCATTGGCGATCCGTCTTTCTATTCATCCACAACCCGTGGACAGTATCAAAATTGGTATTCATATGATGCCGACCAGGGATGATTGGTTGACGCCGTGGCACGGCGTGGCTGCCAACATTAACGGTCAGTTCGTACTGATGAAAAGTGATGAAGTGAAAAAGATGAATGGGAAGCTGATCGAAATTCGGGATGTCCCAAGCCATTACGTGATTGAAACGCCATCAGAAGAAAATCCGCAAACAGAATTCCAAACGGCGACAGCATAAACAGAATAACCACATGGTATACCGTATCTTAGAGAGAAAAATCATGAATACATATGAACTTGATTGTCATATTGAAGCGATGAAACCTTTTGGTGTATTTATTACTCCCAGTCATCCTGAGCAGGATATTACCACACTGTCAGTTAATGCTTTGCGTGAATTAGCTCGTACTCACCTGCTGGTTGTATTGCGAGGCTTTCAATCCGGTTTTACGGATAAAGAAAAATTGGCGGAATATTCTGGCCGTTGGGGTGAAATCATGATGTGGCCATTTGGTGCTGTATTGGACGTTATGGAGCACCCAGAACCGTCTGATCATGTTATGGACAGTGGTAATTTGCCGTTGCATTGGGATGGAATGTATAGAGAAACAATTCCTGAATTTCAGCTATTTCACTGTGTTTCTGCCCCCGAAGCGGCTCAAGGCGGGCGCACTACGTTTGTCAACACTGAACAATTGGTTATCGATGCCAGTGATGAAGAGCGTAATACATGGAAAAATACCATTATTACCTACCGAACAAGCCGAGTGACACATTATGGCGGAGAAGTGACTTCACCATTGGTTTGTTCTCACCCAGACGGCAAAAAATGGGTGATGCGTTACAATGAGCCAATGGGAAAAGAAGATGTGAAGTATGCTGATCATCACGCTTTGAAGATAGATGGTATGTCACAGGAAGAGCAACAAGTTCTTGAGGAAACACTGTATAACCGATTGTATGATCCGCGTTATTTCTATGCTCATCAATGGCAGTCTGGTGATATTGCGATTTGCGATAACTTCACTTTATTACATGGACGTGAGGCTTTTATTTCCCGCTCTCCTCGCCATATTCAACGGGTGCATATCCACGGCGTGCCTGTGTGTAAAAATCACAGCTTCCGCACTATTTCTGTTTCCGGTACCGATTGAGTAGAAGGAGACTTGATTGATGTCTCGTATTGTTTTAGCTGCTGTTGCAACCCCTGGTCACGTTTTTCCAATGTTCACTATTGCAGAACATTTAATAGGTCAGGGGCATGATGTCACAATATTTAGTGGTTCCTTATTTCTACAGCAAGCGGAAGCATTGGGAGCCACTTTTGTTCCTTTTGATAAACAAGTGGATATTGATTATCGCTGCTTGGAAAAATATTTTCCTGAACGGGCAAAACTCCCGCCGGGAAATGCTCAGATGGCGCTGGCGTTAAGGCAATTTTTTGCTGCACCTATTCCTGTATTGTCGAAACAATTGTTGCAGGTCATCGACGAGGGACGAGCTGATTTACTGATTATCGATAATACCTTTTATGCCGCGCTACCGTTATTGCAGAAGCCGACTAAAAAACGTATCCCTGTCATTGCTATTGGTGTTACTCCGCTGCCGTGGTCATCAAAGGATGCCATATTTTGGGGAGCTCGGATCCCACCTGAATTATTGCCTGCTGATTTAACACGCGATCAATTGGTAGATGAGGAAACGCACCAATTAATTGAACAGGTCAGGGAAGTATTCAATCAATCGCTTGCTGCGGTGGATTGTCCCCCGCTGACAGGAGATCATAATGATGTTTTGATGAGTAAGGTTGATCGTTTCTTACAACTGGCAACTCAATCATTTGAATTTTCTCGTGATGATTTACCTGACACGGTGGATTTTATCGGATCGCTACCGGTAAAAGTGGAAGATGATAAAACACAAATCAGTTGGCCGGATGAAAGCCAGCCATTGATTTTGGTGACGCAGGGAACACTGGCTAATATTGATTTTAACCAATTGATTTTACCTGCATTACGTGGATTAGCAACTTTGCCGATTCGGGTATTGGCGATTACAGGCGGTCGTTCTATCGATATCCTGGGTGAAGATCTTCCAGAAAATGCCAGAGTAGTAGAGTATCTCAATTTTGAACACTGGCTCCCCAGAGCATCAATTTTTATTACTAATGGTGGTTACGGCTCTCTGAATTCAGCCATTCGTCATGGTGTACCTTTAGTGGTTGCGGGAACTGGAGATGGTAAATTGGAAGCTGTTGCCCGTGTTATCTGGTCACGTTGTGGTATCAGTTTGCATACTGATACACCAAATGAGCAGCAATTATATCAGGCAGTGACAAGGATATTATCCTCCCCGATATGGCGCCAGCAGTCACAGATCATTAAGGCAGATTATGACGCCCATAATGCTTTGGCATCAATAACGAATCACGTTAATGAACTAATTGCCCAATAGATATTATGTCTGTCTAAAACAGGGTAAATGGAACGCGGTACGCTTTTCTTACCGCGTTCTTTTATGATTAGGTGTCTTCACGCACGCCTTCAACGGAAATGATAAGTTCAACTTCCTGAGATTTTGGCCCCAGATCTTCTTTGATATTAAAGTCTTTTAATTTGAGTTTACCGGTAGCCTCGAACCCTGCGCGGTATTCACCCCATGGGTCGTATCCTGCATTGATCAATTTTGCATCCAGTGTGGCAGGCTTGGTCACACCATTTAATGTGAGATCTCCGGTAATAAAGTAATGTTCACCTTCTTTCTTAACATTCGTTGATTTGAATTTAGCTTCAGGATACTTATTGCTGTTCAAAAAGTCAGGGCCACGTAAATGCTTATCCCGTTCGGCATGTTTGGTGTCTATACTATTGGTTTTGATAACGACACTCACTTTATCGTTCGCCGGATTTTTCGGATCAAAAGTAAAGTTACCATCGAAGTCCCTAAAACCACCATAAAGCCAGCTAAATCCCAAATGCTGAATACGAAATTCAATAAAGGCATGTTGGCTTATTTTATCGAACTTATAATCAGCAGCGAGTGCGCTTCCTGTACTCATGAGCCATCCCCCTACGGTCAGGGCTATTAGCGTCTTTTTCAGCATAATGATTCTCCAGAAGTCATTTTAATTTGGTCTGTAACCAAACATTCTTTTTAGGGTGGTATCACGATCAATAAAGTGATGTTTCAGTGCAGCAAGCCCATGTAATAGGGAGAGCACAACAACAGTCCAGGCAAGATAAAGATGAATAACGCCCGCCGTATCAGCCTGTATGCCCTGACCTGTTAAGGTTGCAGGGATTTCAAACCAGCCAAAAATGCTGATAGGTTGCCCATCGGCTGTAGAAATGAAATATCCACTAAATAGAACACCAAATAAGGCGATATAGAGAATAAGTTGCATCATTTGTGAACTAATATGTATAAAAAGGCTATAGCTTGCCAAGGGTTTTGGTGGTGGTGAAATAAATCGCCATATTACCCGAATAACCATGACAATAAATAGTAAACTACCTATACTTTTATGCAGTTCAGGGGCACGATGATACCAATTATCATAATAACTTAGTGTGACCATCCATAATCCCAGTGCAAACATTCCATAAACCGCAAGTGCTGCTAGCCAATGAATTAAAATAGAAATATAGCCAAAGCGGGTGGAAGTGTTTTTGAGTGGCATATTATATCCTTATTTTTAATATAAAGATGTTTTTACAATATAGACGAGAGTTTTTAAAGTGCATAGTGAATTAATTTCTTTATTTTGTGTGTTATTTTGTTTTTTTATGGGGTGTTATGCTAATGATATGGTATTTAATAATGGATTAACCAATTTACTATTTTAATGTAAAAATATTACATTTTTATGTAATCACATAATTTTATTATTATAGCGAGAAAGACGATGTATACATTGTGGATAGCCAATAAAAATTATTCTTCCTGGTCACTGCGTCCGTGGATTTTGCTCAAGGCGCTGGATATTCCTTTTAATGAGAAGCTGAGCTATTTTGAAGATGGCAAAAGCAGCCGTGAGAAATTTCAGGCATTTTCACCTACGGGTTTGGTTCCTTGTTTGATTGATGGGGAGGTTACTGTTTGGGATTCTCTGGCAATTGTGGAATATATTGCTGAGGATCATGCGCAAGTCTGGCCATCAGATAAAACAGCCAGAGCGTGGGCGAGAAGTGCTGCTGCGGAAATGCACTCTGGTTTTGCGACATTACGTCAGCTTTGCACGATGAATTGTTCTGCTCGCACTGAGTTAAATGAAATAACTTCCGAATTGCAATGCGATATTGAGCGAATTGATACGCTTTGGGCAGAAGGACTAACCAGATTTGGTGATGAATGGCTGGCGGGAGATAAATTCACGGCTGTCGATGCGTTTTATGCTCCAGTAGCTTGCCGTGCCCAAACCTACGGATTGAAGCTTTCTGCAATCAGCCAGAGATGGGTTAATCGTATGTTAGAACACCCAGCAATGATGGAATGGGTAGAGTCTGCACTAAAAGAACCTAAAATAGCACATTAATTCACATTTTATGAATGAAATTATGATTCAGGGTGCTTTGTGTACCCTGATTTAATAATTAATAGATCTTTATAGTCGTTAACTTTTTGTTCATTCATGTTAGCCGTTGTCTAATCAAATTTAACTACCATTGCATTTTAAAAATCAACAAACAGAAACGCTAATCTATTTTTTTGAATAAAAAAAGCTCCGCATAGGAACGGAGCGAGAATGGGTAAAAGTAGCTGAGAAAAATGTAGTACCGGAACATAATAACTCTGCGACATTAAATGCGGATTAAACAAAGAAGAGATGAATATATGATTGCTTAATGGGAAATTGCATCCCGAATCGCTTCTAATGAAGCGGGGTTTTCAATCAAGGCAATATCGCCTGGTTCACGTCCTTCACAAATGGCCTGCATAGTACGGCGCAACATTTTTCCTGAACGGGTTTTCGGTAATTGCGTTACAAAATAGACTCGTGCCGGACGTCCAACGCTACCGATTTTCTTATCTACCAATTCCATCAATGCCTTTTCCAATGAAGCAAAATGGTCAGCATTTTGGATTTCTCGTCCTTCTTTGAGAACAGCAAACGCCACGGCGGCTTGTCCCTTTATTTCATCCTTGATACCAATGACGGCAACTTCAGCAACATCTGCGTGGCTGGCAATGCACTCTTCAATTTCCCGCGTTCCTAAACGATGGCCGGAAACGTTAATCACATCATCCGAGCGTCCCAGAATAAAATAATAACCATCGCTGTCACGGATCCCCCAGTCAAATGTCGAATACACTTGCTGGTCAAAGTGACGCCAGTAAGTATTAATGAAACGGTGATCATCGCCGTAGATAGTCTGGATACAGCCCGGAGGCAAAGGGCCTTTGACGACCAGCATGCCCTTTTCATTATCACCACACTCCTGGCCTGTCAGTTCGTTGAGCAGTTTGACGTTAAAACCGTACATGGGAAAGCCCGTGCTACCAAAACGGCTTGGTCTGTCATCCAGACTCCGGGCAATTGCCATAATGGGCCAGCCGGTTTCTGTTTGCCAGTAATTATCAATCACAGGTACGTTAATGGTTTCGGCAATCCAGCGGGCGGTATGCTCATCAAGCGGTTCTCCCGCTAAATAGAGTGTTTCAAGCGATGAGATATCATATTTGGCAATACAATCCGTAGGGTATTTTTTCAGGACGCGAATTGCCGTAGGGGCAGAAAACATTCTGGTGACACGATACTTTTCGACAATTTGCCACCAAACGCCAGCATCAGGGCGTATCGGGAGACCTTCATACATGATCGTTGCCATGCCGGCGATCAAGGGGGCATAAACAATATAAGAGTGTCCGACAACCCAGCCAATATCCGATGTACAGAAAAAAACACCGCCGGCCTTACCACCAAAAATAACATCCATTGATGTCGCCAGCGCCACGGCATAACCACCGACATCACGTTGAACTCCTTTTGGTGTTCCGGTTGTGCCTGATGTATAGAGTACACAGGAGGCTTCATTGGATTCTAGCCATGTCACAGGGACTTCTGCATCAAGATGCTTCTGCCGTAATGTGGCAAAATCGACGTCCCTGCCATTCACCCAATGAATATCGGACAGCCCGCGATCAACCATTAAAACATGGCGTGGTTTATGCCTGGCTAACCCAATCGCTTCATCAAGCAGAGGTTTATAGGGGATAATTTTTCCCCCACGTGAACCCGCATCCGCTGAGACGACTAAAACCGGTTCGGCGTTATCCAATCGGGTAGCGAGACTGTGGGAAGCAAAACCACCAAATACGACGGAATGGATTGCCCCAATACGGGCACAAGCCAGTAAAATAAACAGGGCTTCGGCCACCATTGGCATATAAACAACAACACGATCACCTTTTTTTACGCCGAGTGACAACATGATAGCAGCGGCTCGATTCACTTCCCGATGTAGTTCTTTATAGGTAAAAACTCGCTCACTATTGGTTTTAGTTTCCGTTGAAATGGCAATAAGCGCCTTGGCGTCGGGTTGGCTTTCCAGCCAGCGATCCAGTGCGTTGTAGCTGAGATTGGTTTTTCCCCCACAGAACCAACGGGCAAAAGGCGGATTGTGATGATCCAATGTTTGTTCAAAAGGCTGTTGCCAGTGTATTCGTTTAGCCTGTTCTGCCCAAAAAGTATCGGGATCATCAATTGAATGCTGATAGAAATTTTGGAATGACATAATCTCTCCTACATTCATCTCTTACATCTCTTAAGGGTATACAAATTATATGACATATAAATCGAGGTATTCGTTTACCGGAATGTCTCTTAATGACATCAGGTCAAGAGATGCTGCTAAAATTTTTTGTTGCTGCTCTTGCGGGAAGCGACGCGCCAGATTGATTTTGAATTTCTCCTCTAATAATGGAATGCCATCTTTACGGCGGCGAGCATGTCCAATCGGGAATTCGATTTTAACTTCGTTTAATTGAGTGCCATCAGTGAATGTCAAAGTCAACGCATTGGCGATGGAGCGTTTTTCGGGATCATGATAGTCACGGGTGAAATCGGGGTCTTCGGCACAAACTATTTTTTCCCGCAAGGCGTCAATGCGTGGATCGGCAGCGATATCATCTTCATAATCTGCAGCCGTCAGACGCCCAAAAATCAGTGGAATGGCAACCATATATTGGATGCAGTGATCCCTGTCTGCGGGATTATTCAATGGTCCCTGTTTATCAATGATCCTGATACAGGCCTCGTGGGTACGGATAGTGATTTGGGCAATATCTTCAATACCCTTGCCGTGCTCTTTTAATTGCTGATGCAAGATCATTGCTGCTTCTACGGCAGTTTGTGAATGAAATTCTGCCGGAAAAGAGATTTTGAACAGCACATTTTCCATGACATAAGAACCATAAGGGCGCTGGAATTTGAATGGCTGACCATTGAATAAGACGTCGTAAAATCCCCAGGTTTTGGCAGTCAATACGGAAGGATAGCCCATTTCGCCTGTTTGGGCTATGAGAGCAAGACGTACAGCACGGGAAGTTGCATCTCCCGCAGCCCAGGATTTGCGAGAGCCGGTATTGGGGGCATGGCGATAGGTTCTCAAGGATTGCCCGTCAACCCAGGCCAATGAAACCGCACTTAATATCTCTTCACGTTTCAGTCCTAACATTTGGGCAACAACCGCCGTGGAAGCCACTTTGACTAAAACAACATGATCCAAACCGACTTTATTGAAAGCATTTTCCAATGCCAGACAGCCCTGAATTTCATGCGCCTTAATCATCGCTGCCAGAACATCCCACATGGTGAGTGGTTTTTCTCCGCGGGCAATCGCATTTCTTGACAGCCAGTCGGCGGTGGCAAGTATTCCGCCCAGATTATCAGAAGGATGTCCCCATTCGGCCGCCAGCCAGGTATCATTAAAATCGAGCCAACGGATCATGGCACCAATGTTAAATGCAGCCTGAACAGGATCGAGTTGGAATTGGGTTCCTGGTACGCGAGCGCCATTAGGCACTGTTGTTTCCGGCACAATTGGCCCTAATAGTTTTTTGCAGGCAGGGTATTCCAGGGCCTCTAATCCACAACCCAAAGTATCTATCAGGCAGTGGTGAGCTGTGGCATAAGCAATGGGAGATGTTATGGTGTAGTCCATGACATAATCCACAATATCTACAATTACCTGATCATAATCAGGGCAGTTATTAACAACAGAGGCAGACATAATCAATCCTTAAAATCGTGTTATTTGTAAATCGGATTATTAACGTTGTTCAATCGGTATAAATGTCAAATTTTCAGGGCCAATATAGTTAGCTGATGGACGGATGATTTTGTTATCAATACGTTGTTCAATAATGTGGGCTGCCCAACCAGAAGTACGGGCAATCACAAACAGCGGAGTAAACATGGCAGTAGGCACCCCCATCATGTAATAGGAAACCGCTGAGAACCAATCAAGATTCGGGAACATTTTTTTGTTATCCCACATCACGGACTCAATTCGATCGGCAATGTCATACATCTGGGTTGTACCGGCTTCTTGCGAAAGTTGCAGGGCAATTTCTTTAATCACTTTGTGGCGAGGATCGGAAATGGTATAAACCGGATGGCCGAAACCAATAATGACTTCTTTTCTTTCCAAACGAGCCAGAATATCGTCCTCGGCTTGCGCGAGAGTGTCATAGCGTTGCTGGATTTCGAATGAAACCTCATTGGCTCCACCATGCTTTGATCCACGCAGTGCCCCAATTCCACCAATAATGGCTGAGTAAATGTCCGAACCCGTACCTGCGATTACTCGGCTGGTAAAGGTAGAAGCATTAAATTCATGTTCGGCGTACAGGATCAGGGAAGTTTGCATGGCTTTTTCCCATGATCTCCGTGGCTTTTGACCATGCAAGAGATGGAGAAAGTGCCCGCCAATGGAATCATCATCAGTTTCAACTTCAATGCGGCGGCCATTATGACTGTAGTGATACCAATAAAGCAGTATTGAACCGAGAGAGGCGAGTAAGCGATCAGCAATATCGCGGGCACCAGCCAAGTTATGATCTTCTTTTTCTGGCAAAGTACAACCCAGTACAGAGACGCCAGTACGCATGACATCCATAGGATGTGCTATTGCAGGCAGTGATTCCAATGCGGTTTTGACACTGCTGGGCAGGCCACGTAAAGACTTCAATTTGTTCTTGTAAGAAGTTAATTCTGCGTGAGAGGGAAGCTTGCCGTGGATCAGAAGATATGCTACCTCTTCAAACTCACAATTGGTGGCCAAATCGAGAATATCATAGCCACGATAATGTAAATCATTGCCATTTTTGCCAACGGTACAGAGCGCTGTATTGCCTGCTGTAACACCAGACAGTGCAACTGATTTTTTGGGTTTAAATGGTGTAGATTCAGAGAGTTTCATTGCCGTATTCTGCTTACTCATGAGTATCACCTCTGCTATTTTTCAGGGAAAACAGGGCATCCAGTTTTCGTTCAAAATCGTAGTAGTTGATGCTTTCATAAAGCTCATTACGGGTTTGCATCGTATTGATGACATTTTTCTGTGTGCCATCGCGACGTAAAGTGGTATAGACCTGTTCGGCAGCTTTATTCATAGCCCGAAATGCCGATAGAGGATAAAGGGCAATGGCGACGTTTACGCTCCTTAATTCTTCGATTGTAAAGAGCGGCGTCGCACCGAACTCGGTAATATTTGCTAAAACAGGAACCTGCGTTTTGGCGGCAAATTCCTGATACATACGCAGTTCAGTGATCGCTTCAGGGAACAGCATATCGGCACCGGCTTCGATATAAGCTGCTGCCCTGTCCAGTGCTGCATCCAATCCTTCTACTGCCAGTGCGTCCGTGCGAGCCATAATGACAAAATTTTCATCGGTACGGGCATCAACGGCAGCCTTGATACGGTCTACCATCTCCTGTCTGGAAACAATTTCTTTATTTGGACGATGACCACAACGTTTGGCACCGACCTGATCTTCAATATGAACCCCCGCGGCTCCTGCTTTAATAATAGAACGAATTGTACGGGCGACATTAAACGCTGAGGCACCGAATCCAATATCAGCATCGACAAGCAGGGGTAAGTCACAGACGTCAGTAATGCGGCGGACATCAATCAAAACATCCTCCAGCGTAGAGATACCCAAATCTGGTAACCCCAGCGAACCCGCAGAAACTCCCCCGCCTGAAAGGTAAATAGCCTTGTAGCCTGCCCGTTTTGCCAACAATGCATGATTCGCATTGATGGTTCCGACGACTTGTAACGGAGATTCGCACTCTATTGCTTGACGAAAAGCCAAACCAGCGGAAGAAAATGCCATATATAACCTCACTGTTACCAAAATGAAATCAAGTTGTGTTTAATTGTTACTGTAAAAGAATAGCAAGGTTTATGCCAATATTGAGAGAGTGATAAGGTGAGTCAGCAGGAATGCAACAAACGCATTGTTTTTATTGTCTAAATTAATTAAATGGATAGGTTTTGATTGATAAGTGGTCACTATTTAGCTATTGGCTATAATGTATATTTGTTTCATATTGAATCAATTATGTTTCATTTTGTTTCAAATTCTGGAAATGAAACAGTAAGGTGAACTTAGCAAGAGATATGGGAGGAGATATGGTGGCATCAGCACCCGCAGGAGAACGTGATAACAATAGGCCGGTGATCTGGACAGTCTCTGTTTCCAGGCTTTTCGATCTTTTTCGTGATATTACGCCGGAATTTGATCATCAGGCTAATATCACACCGATTCAGTTGGGTTTTGAGCGTGCGGTTCAACATATTCGCAAGCGGCTAGAAACCGAACATTGTGATGCTGTGATTTGCGCGGGGTCTAATGGAGCTTATTTAAAAAGCCGTCTATCTGTTCCGGTGATTATTGCTAAAGCCAGTGGATTTGATTTTATGCAGGCATTGGCTCGTGCCCGACAAATCAGTCCCCGAATTGGTGTCATTACTTACCAGAATACCTTACCTGCCTTGGAAGAATTTCAGCAGCGTTTTAATTTGCGTATTGAACAACGTAGTTATGTCACAGAAGAAGATGCCAGGGAGCAGGTTAATGTTTTAAAGGCGATGGGCATCAAAGTGATTGTAGGAGCAGGATTGATTACCGATCTTGCTTATGAAGCTGAGTTAGTGGGAGTTTTTGTCTATTCCGCAGATTCAATTCGGCAGGCATTTCGAGATGCTTTGGAGATGGCACGAATGAGCAAGCTTAATCAAGCTGTGATTTCTCCTTATCCTACAGAAGACAAATTACGCACCCGACATACCATCAACGATATTAGAGGCAATTCTGCTGCGGTAGAACATGTGCGCAATACAATTATGCTCTATTCACGCTCGACGGCTACCGTTTTGATTCAGGGAGAAAGCGGTACGGGAAAAGAGCTGGTGGCACAGGCTATTCATCATGAATATACCTTGCGATATGGGCAGTTAGCAGGTAAACATCCGCGGCCGTTTGTGGCGGTTAACTGTGGAGCGATTACCGAGTCCTTGCTGGAGGCTGAACTGTTTGGCTATGAGGAAGGTGCCTTCACGGGTTCACGGCGTGGTGGACGTGCGGGATTATTTGAAATTGCGCACAGGGGAACATTATTTCTGGATGAAATTGGTGAAATGCCATTACCTTTGCAAACGCGGTTATTAAGGGTATTGGAGGAAAAATCTGTTGTCAGGGTTGGTGGATATCGCCCGATTGCCGTCGATGTACGGATCATCTGTGCTACACATTGTGATTTGGATACCTGGGTCAGGGAAGGGCGTTTTCGGGCAGATTTGTTCTACCGTTTAAGTGTACTGCGGATCAACGTACCAGCATTAAGGGAGAGAGGAAATGATATTAGTTTGCTGGCAATAGAGTACTTACAACGGGCTTTTGCGGTACTCAATTTACCCGTTTCTGCATTAAGGATACAAGAGCTTGCCAGGTGTCATGACGTGTTACACACCTATCATTGGCCTGGAAATGTGCGTGAACTACGTAACTTAATGGAACGGATAGCACTTTATTTGAGTGCACATCCAGAACAGGCGTTAACCTCTGCATTGATATTATCACTTTCACCGGAGCGTCATCTTGACCCCACTGTTATCAATAACAGTGTAAGAACACACCAGACAGAGCCATTTTCTTATACCGAAAATACGCTTTCAGTGCATGATATCGTGGCACAATTTTCAGGTAATCGACGTGCGGCAGCAGAATATTTAGGAATTAGCCGCACGACGTTATGGCGGAGGTTAAAGCAGAAGTAGGACTCATTTATTTGAAAATAAGAGAATTAACTTTATGTTGCTAATTTATCTTGTTAAAGATTATCAATGACCTTTTTGGCATCAGTAAATTTATCTACAGTCATAAGTTCTATATGATGATCTTTTTTATTTTCCATTAATGCAATAGCATATTTAAGTTCTGAATAAGTAATAGGGAAATTTCTGCTATTGGAACCAATATCTGTAAAATTACTATTTCTCCATTTATGATGGAGATTTTTTGTATTAATATTATTTATTTTTTTCGAATCTAGAGTGGGATGCTCTTCTACGTAAAAAATAATTTTTTTTATAGGTGAGTTTTCTTTGCTGGCTTCTTGTTCAGCCCAGTCAATTGATTGTTTACTCAATTTTCGGATGAAAGCCATTGAAAAACAATTCGCCATTAAATCTCCGTGTGCGAACATTTCTCTATCCTGCTCGGTAACTTCTCCCCTGTAATAACGATTGTCACGTTCATCGATATCGTTTTGCATAGCCAAAATATTTTCAAATCCTTTTTTATCACTTTCAATAAATGCATTAAAAGCTTGAGAGGTGTATGCTTTATTTCCGATGTTATAATTTCCGTAAAAAGAACCTCTAATAAATTCACGACTTGAACGTTCAGGATAATTTTTAGAACTGAATGCTGATCTGTTTGTATTCCACGTGGCGATATCAATGTTATCTGAATTTATGTTTGATTGGTTGTTCATTTTCTCTTTTAAAATATTCAAATTTCTTTCCTTGCTGTTTAGCGCATTTTTTGCAAGAAATCCGGCCTGATAATTTTTATACTCTTTATAATTTCCTGTTTTAGTTATATTTTCTTTCCTCCTGTTTAATGTGGCACTGATTGATAGCTGAGGCAGTCTGCTTTTGAAAAAAACACTGAGGCTACGCAATAAATACTCTACGGTAGGTTTATTTATTTTAAACTTCACTTTATTTAAATAATGTTCTAAATTTTTTGCATCCAAAGGGTTTTGAGTTGAAATTAAACACTTATCCCTGACGGAACTATAAAAATAATCAACAAGATAATTTGAGTTTTTTTCCAAAAGAAATCTGGTTTTTCCATCGCTCTGCAAAAAATCATTAATTGAACTAATGTGATTACCCCCTCCAGGAATGAGTATGTACAAGCTAAAAAGCAAATCATCCATAGTGATATATATATCATGAGTAGATGAATTATTCATTCCAATTAAGTATTTTTTTCTATGCTCTGAAAAACCATAAACAATGATAATATTTTTATTCATTTCATTACCTCTTGAAAAATGCAAAAATATTTAACAATAATTGGCTTATCCAATATGTTGCGGTTGCTGTTTTTGATAATTAATGAAAAATTTGGTTAGCTATAAATACCATTTACTTGTATTTTTATCAACCATATCATCCGTGGTGTGAAATGAAAGGTTCAGTCGTTCAATATTGTTAATTGGATTGGAGAATTAATATGAATCCAATGAATTTTTATTTTGTATTATCAGTGTGATATATTCGTCATCTTGCATTTCGCAAAGAAAAAACTTAAACATATATATTGAAATTGTTTTATTCAGAGCTGTCATTATTATAATGGCAAGCTCTCTGTTTTTCCTATTATTATCAGGTACTAATTGATAAGTAAGAGACATTAATCAGTTTTTATTTGCCAATAAATTTGCATATTTTTTTATATCGATATTTCCCCCACTTAAAATAATGCCGATACGTTGCCCTTTTAACTGTTCCCGTATTGCCATTGCAGCAGCAAACCCCAAACAACCGGTAGGCTCGACAATCATCTTCATTCGTTCTGCCAAAAGGAACATGGCGTCGATTAATTGATCGTCTGATGCAGTAAGAATGTCTTTAACGAGGTGACGAATGATGGCAAAAGTATGTTGCCCCAAGTGCTGTGTTTGAGCACCATCTGCAATTGTTTTTGGGGTATCAATATGAACTATTTCTCCTTTTTTAAAAGATTGCTGACCATCATTACCGGCTGCCGGCTCAACACCAAAAACCTGACACGTCGGGGATAAGTGAGCAGCGACAAGAGCAGAGCCGGACAATAAACCACCACCACCGAGGGGAATAAACAGGGCGTCCAACTCACCGATTTCTTCAAACAGCTCCTTGGCCACAGTGCCTTGACCAGCGATAATATGTGGATGATTGAAAGGTGGGATGAGTGTCATGCCGTGTTTTTCTGCCAGTTGTCGGCCGATTTCTTCGCGATCTTCAGTATATCTATCATAGAAAACGACTTTACCACCATAACCTTTTGTTGCTGTTATCTTAGCCTGGGGAGCATCGTGTGGCATGACAATGGTGGCGGACATATTCAGTAATTTCGCTGCTAGCGCAATGGCTTGTGCATGATTGCCTGATGAAAAAGCAATAACGCCTGCTTTTCTCTGCTCATCACTAAACTGGCATAGGGCATTCATGGCTCCGCGGAATTTAAATGCGCCCATTTTTTGGTAGTTTTCACACTTGAAATAGACTTGAGCGTCAAAGAGTTTATTGACCGTTGTTGATGTGAATACAGGCGTTTTATTGATATAGGGCTTAATACGAGAGTGGGCTTCATGGATATGATGATAATCGGGAATAAACTTCATTACTTTAGCCTCCTTCGTGCAGTAACATATCTCATTAAACTTAATGAATACCTTGATAATAAGGAGGCAGTATAATACCAATATTGTGGCTAATATTGGGATGACTGTATCATTATGGCATATTAGAATTTATATATTCCAGAGGTATCCAGCCTGCATCCCCTGATTCTTTATATGCCCAATACCAACCATTTAATACTCGATCCAGAGACAGATATTCTCCCGCTTTCACTGTTAACTCGTGAGCCGTGTAATTTTCCTTACAGATTGCTTTATCAGGATAAATGAGATCCAGAATTTGTTGAGGAACCCAGCCACTGATATTTAAAGAGTTTGTCGTCCAAATCCAGTAAGGATACTCAATATCGCTATGGCTGATCGAAACAATATCTCCAGCTTGTAATTTGATAGGATTTGGATAAGCACTAACATAATCGTGAATTACAGTACCTTTCTTCATTATTTTTACTCCTCATTGAGTAATTATGATCGGAAGATTCGATCTGATTTCTTTATTGGTAGTGAATTTTTCTAATAAAATAATGTAGACATTCTTCGATGATTACACTACCAATATTGTTGTAATACTGATTTGTAATCATTCAGACATAGCAATATCTGACAGACACTCCCGCAACAGTAATAAGACTTCATCACTGTATCCAGTGCGTTGCATCATAATGATGGCACCTTCGATAAGTAAAGCAAATTTCGACGCCAGACGTTTACCGTTAAGTTCTGAGGGTAGAGAAGATGCAATTACCTGTTCCATCTGCTTTTTATGCTCTTGAATGAGGGGAATAACCTGTGGTTGCTCCTTTCCTATCTCGATGACCGTATTGATGAATGCACAGCCTCTGAATTCATTAGAGTTGAACCACTCAGCTAACGTTTCTGTCAGAGCTTCAATCGGTGAGTTATAACGGTTTATGTTGGCTTGAAGAGATTCTTTAAACCACTGAATCCACTGTTCATGGCGATAATCAAGAAAAGCTAGTATCAGATCATTTTTGGATGGAAAGTGACGGTAGAACGTTACTTTCGCTACCTCAGATTCTTTAATGATGCGGTCAATACCTGTAGCTCGTATACCATCACGATAAAACAGCATATGGGCTGTTTTTAATATGCGCTCACGAGCCTTGGATGCTTTTTTATTCATGAATCCTCTTTATGCAATAATTATTTATGTAGACAGACCTGTCTGCTTAATTTACTTTGTGCAAACAGATCTGTCTACATGCAATAAGGAGACATTATGGAAATCAGACAACCTGTACCTCCATTTACATTTGAAACTGCTGAACTGAAAGTCCGTTTGGCAGAAGACGCCTGGAACACACGGAATCCAGAAAAGGTTTCTCTAGTGTATACAAAAGATACTTTGTGGCGTAACCGAACTGAGTTTGTGGCAGGGCGTGAAGCCGTCGTCAATTTTTTGACACGCAAATGGAATAGAGAGATTGATTACCGTCTTATCAAAGAGTTATGGGCATTTGATACAAATCACATTGCTGTACGTTTTGCCTATGAATGGCATGATGACTCAGATAATTGGTTCCGTAGTTTCGGCAATGAAAATTGGGAGTTTAATAGACAGGGTTTAATGACACGCCGTTTCGCATGTATCAATGATATGCCAATCAAGGAAACGGAAAGGCTTTTTTACTGGCCATTGGGACGTCGCCCTGATGAACATAAAGGGTTAAGTGAATATGGTTTATGAACTACACATCCTCTGAGAGAAATCTTAATTGAATATTTATCACGCAAATATTATTTAATTATTAACCTTTATATTGTTTTCCTTTGTTGATTAGGGGTTGTTGACGTTTTGTGTTCATCATTTATTCTAACCATTTTTTGGCGAAAACAAGGATAGCAGATTATCATGCCGTTCAAATTTCCTTTACAAAACGTCCACAGACCCTAGACAACAATGCCGGAAAATAGGCCGGGATTCTCGTAAATTTCCGGCCTTATCGGGGATTAAAGTGAGAAGTTTATGACTGGTATGTCCTCAAAAACGTTCCATTAAGCAATTCTCCCGATGGATTAAGCTTTACCTGATTTCGATACTGTTACAACAAATAACTAAAAAATAGAGCAGCTAAATACAGGCCAACACCATAAGAAGTGTGTGCCATCAGGCTTCTTAACCTGGCTGTATTAGGGGCGGGTGTTTTAGATGCAGCAATCCCCATTCCCATACCTGGTTGCATAATGAAGAAAGGAGCAACTACAGTAACAATGCCGATAATTAAAGCCGGCAGAAAAGTGGGGTTTTTTGCCCAATCTACTCCATAAATGAGTAATAGTACGCCCGCAAAAATGATCCCAATCAAATAGTGGGCAAACCAACCAATTCCGGTTTCACCTTTCACTGGCTCAGCTTGTAGAATGGTTGTATGGATAAATTTCCCTCTGGGAATATGCCCAATCCAGCGCCCTACCATGCTATAGTTCAGCGAGGGAATGCCGAAACACCATTTTATGAAAACCGCCCAAAGATCCATAACAACCGTTGCACCAGCACCAATTAGTACAGAATAAACAATAAACTCCAATCCTTCATTCATCTGTTGCGATCCTCCGAATTGTGGCTATCTATTAATGGTCAATCAGTGAGTACTCGAAATGCCTGAAAAACTTTGATACCATGATAATCAATTAAATTATTGAATATAATAATGCTGGAAGTAGAAAGTCAATGTTTGATAAAGAAATTCTTGTTGAGATTGCGGAAATTGCTAAAGTGTTGGGAAATTCCCATCGGCTGATATTGCTTGAGTGTCTGATAGATACTGAACAATCGGTGGAAAATTTGTCGGAGCTTTCCGGCCTGTCGATTGCCAATACTTCCCAGCATCTCCAGCATCTCAAACGGGCGGGCTTGCTCCAGTCCCGTAAATCAGGCAAGCATGTGTTTTATCGTCGGAGTGAAGGGCCTGTCATAGCGGTTATCGCTGCACTCCAGCAATATGCCGAATTTAACCGCAAAGAAATGCGTAGATTGATCGATGATTCGAGTAATCAGGAAGCCGTTTCGTGGGAAGAACTGCTGGAGAGGCTCAAAGCTAAGAGTATGACTTTACTCGATGTCAGACCAAAAGAGGAGTTTGAGCAGGGGCATTTACCCGATGCCATTAATATTCCTGTCGATGAGCTGGAGAACAGGCTGGATGAACTGGCATCTAATAAGGAATTGATCGCCTATTGTCGTGGCCCTTACTGCGTACTTTCTGCCAATGCCCTTGAATTGCTTCATGCTAAAGGAATCCAAGCCCGTCGGTTTAAAAAAGGATTTTCAGGTTGGAAAGAGGCTGGGATGCGAATCGAGACAAAGTCTTAATAAATAACTGGCGATCACAATCACATTTTTTGAACACTATGCGCGCGCAGTATTTACCCGCTACCAAAGTAAGGTGAAGTTATGGCTGACAGGTGTCGGATTGCCGAGAAACAGCTCTCAATCAGACATCTATCAGGCTATTCACCATCAATTGGTTGCCAGTGCCAGGAAATTATTCCTGATGCCCAGATTGGTAATATGTTGCTTGGTGGTTTGATGTATCCATTATGTCCTTCAATTATTAATAGTAACAAGCAGCATATGGGCTTTTAACGACGTGCACTTTTTGGCCTGAATGCGGCTACAATGCGTTCATCCGTTTCCACATAAGGGCCATCCAGCAATTGGATACAGTAAGGAACACTGGCGAAAATTCCCGCTACCAACACTTTGCCATTTTCGCCTTTTAATCCTTCTAATGTTTCGGCGATGGCTTTCGGTTGTCCGGGAAGGTTTAGAATCAGCGCTTGATTGCGGATCACACCAACTTGTCGTGACAGAATGGCTGTTGGTACAAATTGAAGGCTGATTTGGCGCATTTGTTCCCCAAATCCTGGCATTTCACGATCAGCAATTGCCAGCGTTGCATCCGGTGTTACATCGCGACGTGCTGGTCCTGTTCCCCCAGTAGTTAGTACCAGATGGCATCCCAATTCATCAACCAATTCACACAATGTTTGTTCAATCAGGATTTGCTCATCAGGGATCAGACGGGTTTCTACGTTAAAAGGTGTGGTAATCGCTTTTTTCAACCATGTTTCCAGTGCGGGCAGCCCTTTATCCTGATAAACGCCATTTGAAGCACGATCAGAAACAGACACCAGGCCAATGCGCAATACATTCATGCAAACCTCAATTAATTATAAGAATAGGTAAATAATAAAATTTGTTGGCTGCAACTTGAAATTTATTGAATATAAGTTATAGCTGAGTCGATGGTAACATGCCCCCAACTTCGTTGCAGTGTAATAATATTTCTACTATCCACCTATATGTCACCTATACAAGAGAATCTATCCTGGAAAGGCTCCGGCAACTTGTTAATGTTATACCCTCTGTTTCCTTTTACAGAAAATATATTCTGCTTTCTAACGCTGCCACTATAGAGTCTCGTCTGGGAAATTGAGTGGTGTGTGACCCATGGGACAGCCAGGTCTATCCAATCGCCCTTTATGACAGCAAGATCCCATTTAGAGGAGGATTAATTTTATACTACCGTTATGTATGAAAATGCTCTTCCTCCCCCTTCTCCCTGACACAGAAAAATAATTATTACTAAAACACAAAGCCGATCACATTTACGCAACAAATTGTCATCTTTTATCGAAAAGTACCAGCAAATCCTCCGAAAGTCTCTTCAAGAGGAGCCGTTTAGTCGCTTCAATCAAACAATGAAAGAAACATAAAATTAACACCTGTTCCCCATGTGGATAACAAACCCAAATAAGGGAACTTCTTGGAGTATGAGGTTGCTATGAGACTAGAAAATTTGCGTACTGATCATAAACGCCCATTAACCAGTAAAGAATATCTGAGTTCACTTCAGGATAGCCGCGAAATTTACATCTATGGTGAACGGGTTAAAGATGTCACAACACATCCGGCTTTCCGCAATGCGGCTGCTTCAATTGGTCAACTGTATGATGCCCTTCATGCCCCAGAAACCCGCGATGTACTCTGTTGGGATACCGATACTGGAAGTGGTGGCTACACACATAAATTCTTCCGTTTCGCCACCAGCGCCGATGATATCCGCCAGCAGCGTGATGCCATTGCCGAATGGTCACGCCTGACCTACGGTTGGATGGGACGCTCACCCGATTATAAAGCTGCATTCTGCTGCTCATTGGGGGCTTATCCTGAATATTATGGGCAATTCGCTGACAATGCTCGCATCTGGTATAAGCGCATTCAGGAAAGCTGCATCTATTTCAACCATGCAATTGTTAATCCACCGATTGATCGCCATAAGCCAGCCGATCAGGTCAAAGATGTTTTTATCAAGATAGAAAAAGAGACAGATGCCGGAATTATTGTCAGTGGAGCTAAAGTCGTCGCCACCAATTCAGCCCTGACTCACTATAATTTCATTGGTTTTGGCTCTGCACAGGTTATCGGGGATAATCCTGATTTTGCCCTTATGTTTGTTGCACCAATGGATGCTGATGGTGTGAAATTAATTTCCCGCGCTTCTTATGAATTGGTAGCTGGTGCTACTGGCTCACCTTTTGATTACCCCCTTTCCAGTCGGTTTGATGAAAATGACGCCATTCTGGTGATGGATAAGGTATTAATTCCGTGGGAAAACGTGTTAATTTATCGCGATTTTGATCGAGCCCGTAATTGGGCGGTGCAAAGTGGTTTTGCGCGGCTATTCCCCATGCAAGCCTGTGTACGCCTTGCCGTTAAGCTGGATTTCATTACGGCACTGTTGCAAAAAAGCCTTGAATGCACTGGCGTGGTGGAGTTCCGCGGTGTTCAGGCCGATTTGGGAGAGGTCGTTGCATGGCGCAATCTGTTCTGGTCACTGACAGATGCGATGTGGGCAGAAGCCAAGCCGTGGGAAAATGGTGCTTATCTGCCCGATACTCAGGCGATTCAGACTTATCGCGTGATGGCTCCCATGGCTTACACAAAAATCAAGAATATTATTGAAAGCAATGTCACCAGCGGCTTGATTTATCTGCCATCCAGTGTACGTGACATGAATAATCCTGAGATCAATAAGTATCTTGAAAAGTATGTCCGTGGATCTAATGGTATTGACCATGTGGAACGGATCAAGATTTTGAAATTAATGTGGGATGCCATTGGCAGTGAGTTCGGCGGTCGCCATGAATTATACGAAATCAATTATGCCGGTAGTCAGGACGAAATTCGCCTGCAATGTCTGCGTCACGCCTATGGCTCCGGCAATATGAAGAAAATGACAGAATTGGTGGATCGCTGTCTTTCTGACTATGATGTGAATGGCTGGACCAGCCCCCACTTACATAATAACTGTGATATTAACCTGTTAGATAAGCTGCTGAAATAATTCAGTAGCGGGAGGCCTATTATGTCTGTAGAAAATAAACACCGCTTGCGTTTCAGGGATGCGATGGCAAGCCTTTCTGCTGCGGTGAATATCATCACCACGGATGGTTCTGCGGGGCGCTGTGGTATGACTGCAACGGCGGTGTGCTCTGTGACAGATACGCCTCCGACTCTGATGGTATGTATTAATCGCAATAGCACCATGAATCCGGTATTTCAGGAAAATGGCCATCTGTGTGTCAATATCCTGAATCATGAACAGGAATTGATGGCGCGCCATTTCGCTGGTATTACGGGTGTCAGCATGGAAGAGCGCTTTAAATGGGATATCTGGAAAACTGGCATACTGGGGCAACCCTTGTTGCAAGGGACACTCGCCAATTTAGAAGGATGTATCAAGCAAGTGCAGGAAGTCGGCACTCACTATGTATATCTAGTAGAAATAAAACAGATTATTGTTCGTGAAGAAGGTCATGGGCTTATTTACTTTAAGCGCGATTTTCATCCAGTGATGGATAAAAGCATAGCTACCGTTGTTTAAAAAAACGCATCAAAAACAATAACATTACAAACACAGCCTCCTAATATGAAGGTTCTTTAACAAAGAGCCTTTATCTCTAAATTCTTAGCGATATCTTTTTAATTGCTATTTAATAGCTTTAGCACTGAATATCAGACGAAAATTTCAATTTAAAAATGCTCAATCTCATTTCAAAAATCGAAATAGACAACAAAATACATAATAAAAAATTAATATATAATCATCAGTAATTCTATTTACCCTCATTTTTACTTCATCTACCTATTTTCAATAAATAACAAACAGGGGAGGTTAAATGATAATCGAATTGATTTATTTGCGAGCACAAAACCGGCTTATTAATAATTTTTGATATTAATTTAGTGAATATTCTGTCAGATCTGGTATTACTTTTTTTAGTTAGTGTGATCCATCGTTGAGAAGATACCATACCAGTATATTAACCTCCCCGCTTCACGGTCACCTTGAGTAAATAAACAAAATCACAACCAACGCGATACATTAAGCTAAAAATATGTTAACAACAGCGAAATTATCTGAATATATTTCTATCTAAATGTATTGCTCATCTAATGATAGCTAACAGAGGCATTCACTATGAGTAAAACCGCTCCAGTCGGTTTATGGGATCAACCCAAACCTTTCTTTATGATATTTTTTGTAGAACTATGGGAACGATTTGGCTACTACGGCGTTCAAGGTATTCTGGCTGTTTACTTCGTTCAGCAACTTGGTTTTTCAGAAACACAATCATTTATTACTTTTGGCGCATTTACGGCGCTGGTCTACGGGCTGATTTCCATCGGTGGTTATGTTGGTGATCATTTGCTGGGGACAAAAAGAACCATTGTTTTGGGTGCTATCATACTGGCGATAGGTTACTTCATGATTGGCCTTTCCATTATCAATCCTGAGCTGATTTTTTATGCTTTGGGAACCGTTGCTGTTGGTAATGGCCTTTTCAAAGCTAACCCCGCCAGTCTGCTGGCAAAATGTTACCAGCCGCAAGACCCGCGTTTGGATGGTGCATTTACGCTATTTTATATGTCCATCAACCTTGGCTCTCTGGTTTCCCTTTCTCTTGCCCCCGTCATTGCCGAGAAATATGGTTATGCCATCACCTATAATATCTGCGGTATCGGCCTGATTATTGCCCTGCTGGTTTATATCGCCTGCCGCCGTATGATACATAACATCGGTTCAGAGCCAGACCATGCTCCTTTGCGCTATATCACCTTGTTTTTGGTCTTAATCGGTACAGTTGCAATGATTGGCATTTGTGCATGGTTATTGCGTAACATCAAAATTGCCAATATTGCCCTTATGGCGATCTCAACCATCGTTGTGGTGATTTTCTTCTGGCAGGCATTCAAACAGGACAGAGTTGGCCGCAATAAAATGCTTGTGGCCTTTATTCTGATGCTTCAGGCTATCGTATTCTTTATCCTGTATAACCAGATGCCTACTTCCCTCAATTTTTTCGCCATCAACAATGTTCATCACCAGATTCTGGGTTTTAATATCAATCCCATCAGTTTTCAGGCACTGAACCCATTCTGGATCATCGTCGTCAGCCCTATCCTGGCCGTGGTTTACACTAAGCTAGGTAATAAGGGTAAAGATTTTTCCATGCCAACAAAATTCACCTGCGGCATGTTCTTGTGTTCTCTGGGATTCCTGACGGCAGCAGCTTCTGGTTTCTTTGCTGATGGGCATGGTATTACCTCTCCGTGGTTTATCGTGCTGGTGTACCTGTTCCAGAGCATCGGAGAGTTAATGATCAGTGCATTGGGACTGGCAATGGTAGCAACGTTTGTTCCCAGCTATCTGACGGGTTTTATTCTGGGTATGTGGTTCTTGTCACAAGCCGCCGCATCAGTGTTGGGTAGTTATGTCGCAACCTTTACAGCCGCACCAGAAGGTGTGACTGACCCACTGCAAACCCTGCCACTTTATACCAGCGTATTTAGTAAGATCGGGATTGCCACTTTGATTGTTGCCGTGATTATGGCCTTTATGGTGCCGTGGCTGAATAAGATTATGAAAGCGTAATTTATCTGGCACTTATGAATTGAACAATTTTCCGCTCGTTGATAAGTCAAATAACGAGCGGAAAAGCTGGCTAATTCACAAAGAATTTAGCCAGCTTTTACACTATCTGAATGATAATTTCTTACAGTACATCAACTGCGTTCAGCTCTTTAAAAGCCTGTTCCAGACGAACAACCATGGAAGCCTGAGCAGCACGCAGCCAAACACGTGGATCGTAGAACTTCTTGTTAGGCTTATCTGCCCCTTCAGGGTTACCTAACTGGCCTTGCAGGTAGCCTTCGTTCTTTTTGTAGTAATTCAGGATACCCTCCCAGGTTGCCCATTGAGTATCGGTATCGATATTCATTTTCACGACCCCGTAACTCACTGCTTCCTGAATCTCTTCTGCAGTAGAGCCAGAACCACCGTGGAAGACAAAATCCAGACTGTTGTGTGGCAGGTTGAATTTTTCAGAAACGTAGTCCTGTGAATTGCGCAGAATTTTTGGCGTCAGTTTAACGTTGCCTGGTTTATATACACCATGAACGTTACCGAAAGAAGCCGCGATGGTGAAACGCGGGCTGATAGCGTTCAGTTTCTCATACGCATAAGCCACATCTTCTGGCTGTGTGTACAGGGAAGAGCTGTCCAGATGGGAATTATCAACACCATCTTCTTCACCACCAGTACAACCCAGTTCGATTTCCAGTGTCATGTCGATTTTCGCCATACGTGCCAGATATTGGCTGCAAATCTCGATATTTTCTTCCAGAGATTCTTCTGACAGGTCGATCATGTGAGAGGAGAACAGAGGTTTGCCCGTTTGCGCGTAGTGTTTCTCACCCGCTTCCAGCAAGCCGTCGATCCATGGCAGTAGTTTACGTGCACAATGGTCGGTATGCAGGATAACAGGCACGCCATAATGCTCTGCCATCTGGTGAACATGGTGAGCACCAGAAATTGCACCGATAATCGCTGCTTGCTGACCTTCTGCTTTCATACCTTTACCGGCAATGAAAGAAGCACCGCCGTTAGAAAACTGGATAATGACCGGAGCACGTACTTTTGCCGCCGTTTCCAACACTGCGTTGATGGAATCAGTACCGACGCAGTTAACCGCTGGTAACGCGAAATTGTTTTCTTTAGCGACGGCAAAGACTTTTTGAACATCATCACCAGTGATGACACCCGGTTTTACGAAATCAAAAATTTTAGACATGTTACGTGGTCCTGTATTGACATTGAACAGGCAGCCAATGCTGCCCGTTATTACAACTTAATTACTTTTAGCACGTTCTTCCAGCATCACAACGGCTGGCAGTTTTTTGCCTTCAACGAATTCAAGGAAAGCGCCACCACCGGTAGAGATGTAAGAGATCTTGTCAGCAATTTCGAACAGATCGATTGCTGCCAACGTATCCCCTCCTCCAGCGATAGAGAAAGCATCACTCTCAGCAATTGCACGAGCAATAATTTCGGTTCCTTTGCGGAAGTTAGGGAATTCAAAAACACCTACGGGACCATTCCACAAAATGGTCTTGGCGCTTTTCAGGATTTCAGCCAGACGTTCAGCAGAAGCATCACCCAAGTCAAGGATCTGCTCTTCATCTTTAATTTCGCTGGTAGATTTCAGCGTTGCTTCCGCAGTCTCAGAGAATTCCGTTGCAACACGAACATCGGTAGGAACTGGGATGTCACAGCTTTCCATCAGTTTTTTCGCTTCTGCGATCAAATCATCTTCGTACAGCGAACGACCAACATTGTGCCCTTCTGCGGCAACAAATGTATTAGCAATTCCACCACCGACAATCAGTTGATCGGCAATTTTGGACAACGAATCAAGAACGGTCAGTTTGGTTGAAACCTTAGAGCCACCCACGATCGCCACCATTGGACGGGCAGGATTGTGTAGTGCTTTACCCAAAGCCTCCAGTTCACCAGATAGCAGTGGACCAGCACAAGCAATAGGGGCAAACTTAGCAACGCCATGAGTTGACGCTTGCGCACGATGGGCAGTACCAAAAGCATCCATTACATACACATCACACAGTGCAGCATACTGTTTTGATAACGTTTCATCGTCTTTTTTCTCACCTTTGTTGAAGCGAACGTTTTCCAGAACAACTAATTCGCCTTCTGCCACTTCAACACCATCCAGATAGGTTTTTTCCAGACGAACAGGAGAAGAAAGTGCTTCTTTCAAATAATCAACGACAGGTTGCAGTGAGAACTCTTCGTTGTATTCTCCCTCAGTCGGGCGTCCCAGGTGAGAAGTAACCATGACTTTGGCTCCCTGATTCAACGCAGCCTCAATTGTCGGCAAAGACGCCCGAATTCGTGCATCTGAGGTAACTTTGCCATCTTTTACAGGCACATTCAGATCAGCACGGATCAATACGCGTTTACCCGCCAGATCTAAATCAGTCATATTAATTACAGACATGGTGAATCCTCTCATTGATTCTTTATAAAATTACTCAATCTTCTGCTGTGTGCCGTTTGTGACACAACAAATGATTATTTGAAACCGGTTGCGGCCATTGCCAGTGTCGTATCAATCATGCGATTGGCAAAGCCCCACTCATTGTCACACCACACAAGGGTTTTAATCAGGTGCTTCCCGCTAACCCTCGTTTGTGTGCCATCCACAATAGCACTGTGGGGATCGTGGTTAAAATCCGTTGAAACCAACGGCAAACTAGTATAATCCACTATACCATGAAACTCTCTGGCCGCTGATTTTTGCAGGAGCTGGTTCACTTCTTCAACATTCACTGCTGCGTGGACTGTTACGCTCAAGTCAATGGCTGTCACATTGATAGTCGGTACTCGAACAGAAATCGCCTCAAACCGATCACTGAATTTAGGGAAAATACGTGTGATCCCCGCAGCCAGTTTTGTATCAACAGGAATGATAGATTGACTGGCCGCTCGCGTCCGCCGTAAATCACTGTGATAAGCATCAATCACGGGTTGATCATTCATCGATGCGTGAATGGTTGTCACCGTACCAGATTCAATATTGAACGCATCGTCCAACACTTTAATGATTGGAATGATGCAGTTTGTTGTACAGGATGCATTAGAAACAATACGATCTTCGGTAACCAATGAATGGTGATTAACACCATATACTACGGTTGCATCCAGATTATTTCCTCCCGGATGCGCAAATAGGACTTTTTTGGCTCCGCTGGCGATATGAGACTCTCCGTCTGCCCGTTCACCATACTTACCTGTGCAATCAAGAACAATATCAATGCCCAACTCTTTCCACGGCAGAGCCGAGATATTCGGTTGATGAAACAGCCGGATGCTATCGTCTCCTATTTGCAATAAATCATTATTCAGGCGTACATCCCATGCAAAACGTCCATGACTGGAATCGTATTTCAACAAGTGAGCAATGCCTTGTGCATTTGCCAACTCATTGATAGCGATCACTGAAATTTCAGCTTGACGCCCGGATTCGTAAAGAGCACGCAAGACGCTGCGCCCTATTCTTCCAAAACCATTAATCGCTACCCTGATAGTCATGTTACTCCCTGAATTTCTCCGTAGTTACGCAACCGCTTAGGATAACTGAGCAATATCTACTTGTACTGATAATTCATCACAAAATTAACCAGATTGTGACAGACAAGACATTTTATTATCTCATTTATGCACTTAACTGAAACGGTTCAGCAACCGTGAAAGCAGATTACGAGAAAAAAAGAGTGATGGCAAGCGCCATTCGTCACATTATGAAGGAAAAATTGAACAAAAAAAGAGCGCATTCGCCCTAAAATTGATGCGAATGCGCTTAATAGGATTGTTTGGCGATTATTTCAGCAAAGCTATTGCCTTGGCTACTACATTTTCAACAGTGAAACCAAACTCTTTAAACAGAACATCAGCAGGTGCAGATTCACCGAAAGTGTTCATACCGACGATAGCACCATTGATACCGACATATTTGAACCAGTAATCAGAAATACCCGCTTCGATAGCAACACGGGCAGAAACTGCCGCTGGCAATACCGCTTCACGGTATATAGCATCCTGTTTATCGAAAGCATCGGTAGATGGCATAGAAACCACGCGAACTTGACGCCCTTCAGCAGTCAGTTGTTCAGCCGCTTTCACTGCCAGTTCCACTTCGGAACCGGTTGCAATCAGGATCAATTCAGGCTGGCTTGCGCAATCCTTCAGGATGTAAGCCCCTTTCTCGATATTCGCCAATTGCTCAGCACTACGATCCTGCTGTGCCAGATTTTGACGGGAGAAGATCAATGCAGTTGGGCCATCTTTACGCTCAATCGCATATTTCCACGCAACCGCAGATTCAACCTGATCACATGGACGCCATGTACTCATATTTGGCGTTACACGCAGGCTAGCAATCTGCTCAACTGGCTGGTGAGTTGGGCCATCTTCACCCAAGCCGATAGAATCGTGGGTATAAACGAAGATACTACGCACCTTCATCAGTGCCGCCATGCGTACCGCGTTACGGGCATATTCAACGAACATCAGGAATGTTGCGCCATAAGGCACAAAACCACCATGCAATGCAATACCGTTCATGATGGCAGACATACCAAATTCACGCACACCGTAGTGAATGTAGTTACCGCCCTGAACTTCGTTCAAAGGCTTAGAGCCAGACCACATGGTCAGGTTACTCGGTGCTAAGTCAGCAGAGCCACCCATGAATTCTGGCAGAACTTGACCGAATGCTTCCAGGGCATTTTGTGATGCCTTACGGCTAGCAATGGAAGCTGGGTTTTGTTGCAGTTTTTCAATGAATGCTTTGGATTCAGTTTCCCAATTCGCTGGCAGCTCACCGCTGGTACGACGGTTGAATTCCGCAGCCAGTTCTGGATAAGCTTGCGCATATGCAGTAAATTTTTCTTCCCAAGTGGCTTCTTTGGCCTTGCCTGCTTCCTGAGCATTCCAGCCAGCGTAAATGTCCTGAGGAATTTCAAACGAAGGATGTTCCCAACCCAGTGCCTTACGAGTTGCTTCAATTTCAGCATCACCCAGCGGGGAGCCATGACACTCTTCTTTGCCTGCTTTGTTTGGTGAGCCAAAACCGATGATGGTTTTGCACATCAACAGGGATGGTTTGTTTGTTTCTTTGCGGGCTGCTTCGATGGCTGCCGCAATAGCGTCAGAGTCATGGCCATCTACGCCACGGATAACATGCCAGCCATAAGCTTCAAAACGTGCTGCGGTATCATCAGTGAACCAACCTTCTACCTCACCATCAATAGAGATACCGTTGTCATCATAGAATGCGATCAATTTGCCCAGTTTCAGTGTACCCGCTAAAGAGCAAACTTCATGGGAGATCCCTTCCATCATACAGCCGTCACCCATGAACACATAAGTGTAGTGATCGACGATATCATGGTCTGGACGGTTAAACTGCGCAGCTAGTGTACGTTCTGCAATCGCAAAACCTACTGCATTGGCGATACCTTGCCCCAATGGGCCAGTCGTGGTTTCTACGCCTGGAGTATAGCCATATTCTGGATGGCCTGGTGTTTTAGAGTGCAGTTGACGGAAATTTTTCAAATCATCAATAGAAACATCATAACCCGTCAGATGCAGAAGGCTATAAATCAGCATGGAGCCGTGGCCATTGGATAATACGAAACGGTCACGATCAACCCAACCCGGGTTAGAAGGGTTATGGTTCAAATAATCGCGCCACAGCACTTCGGCAATGTCAGCCATTCCCATTGGTGCGCCAGGATGCCCTGATTTTGCTTTCTGCACAGCATCCATGCTCAAGAAGCGGATAGCATTAGCAAGGGTTTTACGAGTGATCATTCTTTACTCCAAGTCGGATGAAAGCGTTAGTGAACTAAGAACTAATTTTCGCAGCGCAGCGTACAAACCGCAATCATTAATGCCAGATAAGAAGAACTATCTTAATTTCACCTTGGCAATAATTCTTTGATTTACCCCGTTGTTTTGATGCCTTCGCAGGGCGATTCAGACAACTAAAGGTGATCTTGCGCAAGCAGGAAATCATTTCCTCACAGGATTTGCGCAATGAAAACCACGTATTAGACACGATACACAATAGGTTAATCAAGGCTAAAAATACGCGTTTTTCTATCGGAACAGGGGCATGATATAGAAATGATGACATGCTCTAACCCGAAACATTTTTACTGGTTCAGAGAACGTTAGATATAGGTACTGCTATAGGGATGTATTCGTCTTATTAGCAATCGCATCAACTGCAATTTTGGTGATATCACCTTGAATGATATTAATTTCATTGTTAATTATTTTCTATGTTTTATTTACCCCACCATTTTTAAATAAATTGCTTTTATCATTTTTTGTTACAACTTATCGTTTTATATAACACATACCAATTATCTTTTCATCCATATTTTAATATTGACAAATCCAACCTATCTGTAAAAAACAAAACATCAAAATAAAATTTCATAAATAATCTATTCGCGAGTATCCAACACAATTCTATTTTTACCTCAAATAAATTATCACAGAAAACAAAATAACTCATAACAATATACCACCAAGTCAATAAAATTTAATTATTGGATGATAAGAAAAAGGAATTTGAATTAATAATTAAAAAAAGTGAGCTTATAGACTCATAATGACTTTAAAACATCAAAAAAACATTAAGGAAATGACATGAAAAAATAATTATTTTTATTTCGTTATATTTTATTGGGTTACAAATCGCTTTTACTGAACTTAATTCAATGAATACTGATTCTGGTTATAATATTGCGACAGAATTAACTCAAAGATATAACGATACTAGAAATAACTGTGGAGATGGGGATCACCCTGCTTTTCTATGCTCTGGAATTATGTTAAGAGGAACAGTTCCTTCAGATGATTATTATTCTTGGAATCCAAGCCCACATTCTCAAAGTAGCGGTGGCGTCTCATTTTCTTATTTGAGAACTGACTCTAAACTTATTACATTAGATGCTGGTTACACAAATGGTTTCATTTTTTCTCCTTATTTATCTGCATCGGTAAATAATAAAAAACATCCTGAGGTTCTTTGCTATTTCCCAATTAATGCAGACTCTGCTAACAGAAGTGAAAAAGGCTGTGGCCCTATTCCAAATACCCCCCAAAGTGTACCTTGCCAACAGCAAGGAATTACCACCGCACATCAGTGGATAAACAATGGAAACGATGAGACAAATCAATGTGGTTTTGATATCAGTATTAAACCAGGGAAAAATCATGCTGATGCTTTCATACAGGGAATTCAAGCTCGTTTACAACTCTTATTTGTAGTAAACAATGAATTAATATTAGCTACTTGGCCTCAAAATATTGCCAATGAATTACCTATCGAAGCCTTTTTCTATCTTCCCGGAGGATTGGAAGGTGCTCAACATGAGCAAAAAGATTTTCATAATGTCACTGGAAAAACAATACCAATCATACGGATAGAACTTCCTGCCAATTACAGTCAGGATGCAACTTTTACTTATAACCCAGAGGATCAAATCACTTTCAATTAAAATGAAAACCAGAAAATAAATCTAAAGACCAAAATCAATTTTACCAAGCACTAATACCAAGATTTAATCGTACAATGTGGCTATTTACGAAAACAATATGATTTCAATCGTAAATAGCCACAATGCAAAATGGTATAAAACAAAAAATAAAGGAGTTAAATCATTATTAGCCGTGTGTAATCGCGTTAAATTGTAATAATGCAGATAATCCAGCACATCTTCTTTCATTTCTGTCTGGGATAGTAAAACCTTCTTTGCGTAATTTTTTCGCCAGCATCCGATAACCTAAGATTTCCCTGCTTTCTTTAAACAGCGCGGTGGCTTTTTGGTGCAATGCGCGTTGCTCATCGGAAAATAGCCGAACGGGTTTTTCCTGCCAGATATAAAACGTGGAACGACTGACTTTCATCACGCGACATAACTGGCTGTCTGGTGTTGATCCCCGACAGTGACGACATCCGCACCATTAAGCAACAGTACCAACGCCAGCAAGACCAGCTCAGTGAGATTAAGCTCAAAATGCGGGAGCTGCTTGGTGACTACAAAATCCGCTAAGGGCAGGGACTGAGCGGCTCTAAAAAAGAAAAAAGCCGGAAGATCATGCTAATATTTCCGGCTTCTTGTTCATGTATAAAAACTGGTCATTCCAAATAAATTGTTTCTTCTGGCAACAAATTGTAAGCCATATCCAATTTATTCATTTTGACAAATTCATGAATCTGATGTGCCCTATTCGTAATATCCTCAATATTGATAATCCATTTGTTTACATAATTTTCCACTGCTTGATTACGCAGACCAATTTGTATAGTTCTCTGTTCTAACTTATTTAAATGAATATCTCGTTCAGGATCCCATTGAATAACCACATCACTTTGCTGAATTTCTTTTTTCCATTCCTCCTGAGAATTAAACAAAGCAGGGTCATAATGACTAATAACACCCTGCCGAAGAATTTCTCTAAATCCCTCATGTGTGATATCAATAGCCAAAATACGTTCTTGACCACTATCTTTCTCTCCCCAACCAGCACGATACATCATCCATAAAAATGAAGGCTTAATCCATGTCATACGTGTCATGCTAAAAGGGGGAGAAACGAACGTGTTATGTTTAATAGCGCTGTCAGCAATGGTAGAAGAATAAGCCTGATACACTCTAACCGATTGTTGCGTGTAAAATGCTCGTATTGAGTTGTTTTTATACGTGGACATAATCATCCTATTCTGTAATTTAATGTATTATTTATTCTGGTATCTCGGGATATACGGCACGGTAGAAAGAAGAAAGCCGAAAGATCACGGAGATCCTCCGGCCTCTTATTATGGCTTTAGCCAGTTTAAGATGCGTTAGCTTCTTAAACATAAAACCACCCGCTATGCGGGTGGAGTTCAAGGGTTATACCAAGAAAAACACCTTTCCGTTACGATATAGATGTTCAAGCTAATATCCGTAACTTAAATAAGGAAAGGTGTTTATGGGAATTAAAGCACAAAGCTCAGCCCATACAAAGTGGTTGTGCAAATACCATATCGTCTTTTCGCCGAAATATAGACGAAAAGTCATTTTTACCAGTTTGCGCTCAAGTATAGGTGAGATTTTACGAGACCTTTGTAAGTACAAAGGCGTTGAAATAATCGAAGGGCATCTAATGCCAGATCATGTGCATATGCTCGTGAGCATTCCCCCGAAAATAAGTGTTTCCAGTTTTATGGGGTACTTAAAAGGTAAAAGCTCGTTGATGATATTTGATAAACATGCCAATTTAAAATACAAATTTGGCAACCGGAAGTTTTGGTCGGAAGGCTATTACGTCAGCACAGTGGGGCTGAATGAAGCCACAATCCGTAAATATATCAGAGAGCAAGAAAAGTCAGATTTACTGCAGGATAAATTAAGTACACAAGAGTATAACGACCCCTTCAAGGGGTAAGCCAAAGAAGCAAAGACATTTAGCTTGAACGAAGAGAAAGCCGCGTCATTTAGGCGCAGTCGGTAACATGCCCTTATAGGGCTAGAGCAAACCTCCCGCTATGTGTAGTGATGTGATGGACGCCCCCTTTTTCAGCAGCAAATAGTGCCATCTTTTTTTCCGATGCACTGAATTTCGGGAGAACATCTCATGAATGCGATTAAAGTCATTGGCATTGACCTCGCCAAAAACGTTTTTCAAGTCTGTGTCTGGATGGCGGACGGTTCTGTCGCCTCGAACCGAAAAATTTCACGGCAAAAATTGCTTGATACTGTGCGCACTTTTTCGCCAGGAACCCTCATTGCTATGGAGGCCTGTGCAACTTCTCACTATTGGGGCAGAACCCTTCAGTCGATGGGATTTATCATCAGGCTTGTGCCGACCCAGCATGTTAAAGCTTTCAGCCATCATCAAAAAAATGATGCCAATGATGCACTGGCTATCGGCGAAACGGCCTGCCGACCCGGTATCCATTTTGTTCCGGTCAAGACGGTGGAACAGCAAGATATCAAGGCACTGCGCAGTGCCCGACAACTCATGGTGGAACAACGTACCGCACTCGCCAACCAGATTCGGGCTTTCCTCGCTGAGGAGGGGGTGATCGTTCCTGCTGGTCTTCAGAAACTGCAACAGTACCTGCCTGAGATTCTAGAAGAGGAGAGCCATGAGCTGTCCTCTGTACGACGACGTTTGCTTCATACTTTGGGGGAAGACCTACGGGATCTGAACATTCGCATTCATGAAATGGATAATGAAATAGCGGCACTTTCTCGTCAGCAAAGTGGTTATCACCATCTGCTCACGATCCCCGGCGTCGGTCCTCTTATTGCAGCCGCCTTCGTGAGTGAAGTCAGTGCGCCCCAATTTGCCAATGGCCGGCAACTTTCTGCCTGGTGTGGCCTGGTTCCCCGACAACACAGTTCAGGTGGAAAAAACCGGCTGTCTTCCCTGAGCAAAAATGGAAACCGTCATCTCCGAACGTTAATTATCCACGGTGCTCGTGCCGTGATGCGCTGTGTCCAAAATCGTGATGATGGTCTGGGAGAATGGTTGAGAAAACTGATTGCCCGATGCGGGTTTATGAAAGCCACGATCGTTTTAGCCAACAAACTGACCCGGATTATCTGGCGTGTTCTGCGGGATGAAGTGGATTTTAATATGCAAAAAGCTTTTACTATTAATTAATTGAGCAACAAAAATAGACGCATTATCGAGTTTGCAAACACTGATGAGAAAACGGCTACCGTCCCTGTCATAGCCTGAGTTATACCAAGGTAGTGATATACCGGTGTAGTGATAAGGAAACAGGGTGCGGATGACATCATGGCGCGGATAAATGAGTCCATAATGACGCCGGATATATGGTCGCAAACCGTATCAATTTAGTGCTTGCACAACCGGGGCGTCCATATATGGTATAAAGATCTCGGACACCTCAAAAGCCTGCCAATGTTATTAACATGACAATGAGGTATGATAATGAAATTAAAACCGACCAAACGCCATTATTCCGTTGAATTTAAGCTGGAAGCGGTTCAGCAGGTTGTTCCCCATCATCAACGGGTTATTGATATCGCCCGTTCACTGGCCGTTGATGCCAGTACCTTGAGAAAATGGATCCGCCAGTATAAGGCCGAAATACAGGGGGTAACGCCGGCCGGTAAAGCCTTAACGCCCGAACAACGCCAGATACAGGCGTTGGAAAAACAGGTCAGGCGTCTGGAAATGGAAAAAGAAATTTTAAAGCAGGCGGCCGTGTTGATGAGCGAGATACGCAGTGGTGCTATTCGTTGATCACACGGCTGAGTGCCCAATGGCCGGTCACGGAACTCTGTCAGGCACTTAAGGTGTCACGCAGCGCCTATTACGATTGGCGAGAACGTCCGGTCGATACAGAGCGTCTGCGGCTGCGCATCCGGACCCGTGAATTGTATAACCAAAGTCGGGGAGCCATCGGCAGCCGCTCCCTGAGCCACTTGCTGACCAATGAGGGCACCCCGGTTGGGCGCTGGCTGGCTCGCCGGCTCATGCAAGAATGCGGCCTGCAAAGTCGTCAGCAGGGGGCCCACCGTTATCGTCCACCGGGGAAAGAGCACGTGGCGTCGCCGGATTTTTTGCAGCAGCATTTTGCCCCGGCTAGCCCAAATACCCGGTGGTGCGGGGACATCACGTACATTCGTACGCAGGAAGGTTGGCGTTACCTCGCGGTGGTGATGGATTTATTTTCCCGCCGCGTGGTGGGCATGGCCATCTCTTCCTCACCGGATGCAGAGTTGGTCTGTCGGGCACAGAGTCATGGGTAAACAATGAGAAGGAAAATAAGTCTCATTAGATCATGTCATTTGCCCTCATTCAAGAGATACTAAAAAAGTATGCTCGCGCCCTGTTGAGAGACATAACCTGAATCTTCGTCAGCATTTGGCAAGGTTGACTCGTAAAACGTTATCTTTTTCAAAATCCGTGGAAATACATGACCGAGTCATTGGATGTTATCTGAACATTCATTATTATCAATAAATTGGAATCATGACCTATTTAAAGGAATACCCACTCGTTTACTTCGTTCATAACGGGTTGCACTTATTATGTGAATGCAAAATTTAAATTATTCATCCCCTAATTTTTTTTGTTTTTAGTTAATAAAATAAACCAGGTGACAATAAAAAGAAAATAAAGATATTATATAACAAACGGTAAAATGATTATCCAATATCCTTGGTATACAAAAATAGATATTATGGTACAGTTTAATCTTGTTAAGAATATGTAGTATTCTGATATAAAATATATAATAAGACAATATTTAAACTGAGATAACATAATGGTGGTTCAATTTATTGCTCGGTAATCAATCAAATAACGTGTTCTAATCAAGATTTTAATGTTAACTAATCGTTAACTTTAACACTTTAATAACTCATGTGGTTACCTTGGATGTTTTTATGAAGGATAAATAACTCTATTTTTAATAGTGAGGAACTGCATGTCCTGCAAAGATAAAAGCTGTTAATTGTAAATCACTCCTAATTAAATTGAATATACAGGTTTTAAAATTTGAAAATTGTTATTCAATTGACAAATAAACTTACAGGCTTTTTATCAAAAAAAGAAAGGCAATGCTTATTTATAGATGATTAATTATTTTTTAACATATTAGGAAGATCTATCATGTCAAGTTATAAAAATACAAACCTGAATGACAACCAATTTGTTATCATCCCCGATCCCGGTACAGAAACCGAACCCGGTGATATTTGGGGAGCAGGTGCTACAGAAAAAACTTATGAGGTTAATAAATTTGATCCCTCAACCGCAGACAGTGATTTAAGTTATACACCAGGACGAGTAGCTAAGAACTTATTTAATCACTATGAATCAGTTCCAGGTTTCGAAGTTTTCGGCTACTTATCTGACTGGGGAATTTATGATTCTCGCTATGGTAATGAGCCTGGTGATACCAATGTAGATTATAAAGAAGGCGGCCGTGGCACCGATATTATGCGACTACTGGACGAAGGCAGTTCCCTGCCTTACTTTGACCGTATTATAGTCGGATTCGCTGGTATCATTGGTGATGAAGGGCTGAAAGAAGAAACCATTAACCAAGCGGCTATCGATTTCAAAATTGCATCCGATAAAAGCGATCTTCCTAATCATAAAGGTGAAGCTACTTTTACCGATTATTGGGGTGACACCGGTGCCTACCTTAACTGCGGTTTCCCCGGCTGGAAAGAGACTGATTTTACACCAGAGAATGCACAGGGTGTATTAGGTGCACTAGTGAAATTACACAAAAAATATCCAGATATGCCGATTGGCCTAAGTCTGGGGGGCTGGTCAATGAGCCAAGCTTTCCATTTTATTGCGAAAGAGTCCGAGCTGCGCCAGTGTCTGGCTAAGTCACTGAAAAAAATCTTTGATCTCTTTCCCATGTTTACCGATTTGGATCTCGATTGGGAATATCCAAACTACAAGGGTGAAGAACACAATAGCTATGATGAGGAAGATCCAGAAAACTATGCCGAACTCATTAAAGAAATTCGTAAAGAATTGCCTGATATCACCATCAGTATCGCTACAATTGCTGTACCGGCAGGGCTAAAAGCTGCCAATATTCCGCTACTACTGGAAGCTGGAGTCGATAAACTTAATGTTATGACTTACGATTTCTTCGGAACACCTTGGGCTGAAAAATTAGGTCATCACACTGCGTTAAAATTTGATCCTGATGAAGAAACGCAGAACTCAATAGATAAAGCTGTCAATTACCTAGTGGATGAACTTAATGTCGAGCCGAAGAAAATTAATATCGGTTATGCTGGGTATACTCGAAACGCACAGCAAGCATCCATAGCCAGTATTTCCCCAATCTACGGCCGCTATACGCCGAGAGGCAATATTGCATTAGGAAGCTTCGAATCTGGTACCACCGAATGGCCGGATTTGTTACGTAATTACCTCGACAGTAATATGGATGGCATTAACGGCTTCACCGTATATACCGATGAAGTTGCCAAAGCCGAGTTCCTTTATAACCAAGAATCCCGCCTATTCATGTCACTGGATACCCCGTACAGCGTGAAAGAAAAAGCGAAATACGTCAAAGAAAAAGGACTTGGCGGCATGTTTATCTGGATGATTGACCACGATAACGGCCTGTTGACCAATGCCGCACGCGAAGGGCTCGGGGCGGCGACGGTCGGTACATCGCGCGTTGATATGGCTCCTTTGTGCCTGTCTGCAGCAGAAAAGACGAAAAACAAAACAAAGTAATCTCAATTTATCCTTATCAGACAATACCTTAAATTGCGTATTGGATTAATTACCCAACCCAACCAATGCGCGGCATTCACTGCTCAATAATTGGGCAGTGAATGCCGTGATTTATCTTAACGGGTGATAAAACATGAATACAACATCGACAGACGAGAAAACAGTAACGCCTCTGTTGGCATCCGCATTTATGCAGGCCCAGTCTTCCGTTCAACGACAGCAATCCATAGAGCAGAGCCATAATGAACTAAGTCGTTGGGGATATTTCTCGGTATTTGATATTGTCAAAGTCGGACCATCACGCTTCAGACGCCGCCACAAACATCATTTTAACGGTCAAGCAAAAACGCTCTATCAAAACGCGCTAAGCTACGCAACCCAACTGATTCACAGTGCCCGCGAACGGGGATTACGTGATGCCGAAACCCTGCGTATGGCCCGTGTTGCTTCTGGACAACCGGAACTACCCAACTATGCTGATCTTTTCCCTGAACCTTGGGACAATTTTTGTAAACCCGGTGCACTTGAAGCACTGAATTCCCCCATTGCTTATCTGCTGGAGTTATATCAGTTCGCTCGCCAGCTTGAACTGGATGCAACCGAAGGTGCGATTGCTTTTGCACAACGACGTCCAGATATTCCAGAACTGTTACTGGATCGCGATAACACGAATCAGGAACTTCCGGCGTTACAGATAGTCAATGAAATTCTCTCATTTATCGCCGCTGATTATATCGATCATCGTCAGGAAACAGGTAAACCCGTTAACCAAGTGCTGGGAGAAACGTATTACCCTTACACTCTGCCTTTCAGTCTCGCAACGCTACAGGTTACACTTGGCTTAGCCGATAAAAATACATCTCTGGCCAGAGTGATTCAGGCACTCCATCAGGAGCTACCCGATTTTTGCACGGAAGTACAACCTGGCGCCACCAACAGCGTAATACTGGCAGCGACTCAACTGAGTCAGGGGCAAATGGAGCTGCTCACCGAAAAGACGCCTTTTCCTGCTACCAGCCTGACACAACCAGACTTGGTTGCCCAACACCGAAGTGGTAGCACCACTGAAACCTTAACCGATATTGATCTTTCCCAGCATGGTTATATTGTTCCTCAGCAACAGGGGGCACAGGGCACAGAATCACTGACCCTAACGCCATTACCTGCATCACGGGAACCTTATAATGAAATTCATGTTGAATGCCAAAATAAAGACGGAAAATCAGCGACTATCACACTGCGGGGGCAGTCTGTTCTTACCTGTCAACGCGCTAAACGCCGATTACAACCATTCAGTGACAATCCGCCCTATCCGCGTCAACTTCAACTGAGTTGGCACGACGAAGACAACAAAGATGTCGATCTCTCTCTCGGTCCATGGTTCGGTGATCTGACCATTCAGGCACAAAAATGGGATGACAAACAATCTTTTCTGACCCTGAAATATCATCTGGTGTTATCTGACAAGGCATTATCTGCTGAACAACTTTACCCTCAAGCAGAAGATTTCTTCAGAAAGAACTATGGTTTGGAACTTAGTGAGCGTAACAGACTGCCGGAAATTCTGTTTCTTATTGACCGGATCAAGGGGCAGGCCGAAGAGATAGAACAAGCCATTGCCTGGGGCGATTTTAGTCCGGTTGTTTCCGCGAATATTAGCTTTACTAACCCGATATTTTCCAATAAACAAAGCACATTACGTTTTCCATTACCTTTCCAGATTGGTGCCAGTTACCTCAATGTCGGTCAGCCTGAAGCCGTTGGTATTGATGTCCAACGCCCCCGCAATCTGACTGCAACCACAAATCAGCGTTTTGATCGCCTACAACGGTTAATTCGCTTACAACGCTGGTTAGAAATACCGCATCATGATTTGGATTGGTTATTAACCTGCGCAATGCGGGCAGAAGGTGAAAATAACCTAACACTGGAGATAAATTTTAATACGTTGCGTGCATTAGGTTTATTCCGTCATCTCAACAATCGTTATAAATTGTCGACTCCTGCTTTCGCAACTGTCTTACATACACTCTCACCTTTTGCTGTCAGCGGAAATCCCGCTTTTTTGGATCAGGTATTCAATCAACCCAAACTCTTTGATGAACCTTTCTTTGTTGATAATCGTACTTTTGATTACAATACGACTCGTGGTAACGATGCACGAACGATTAAGCAACTGTGCGCCGGATTGAAAATCACTGTGGCCACCTTCCAATTGTTAGCTGAACAGGTAAACAGCGCCTTTAATCTGCCATCCGGCAAGCTAATGTGCTCGCTGCCTGTTATTTCGGCTCTTTATCGTCTGGTTACTGTTCCCCGGTTATTCAATTTAACCCCTGAACAGGGAATAATGCTGATGAACGCGTTAAGCGCCAGCGGGAAATTCTCATCTCATATTCTGGCTGGTGAACCCCGATTAAGCCTGTTGACACCGGATGGTTCAAGTACTACAGAAGTTGACTTACTGGATATTATTCTGCTTTTGGAAGAAGTTGCTGCTTGGCTGCAACAGAGCAAACTGAAACCGGAAGAATTCTGCCTGATGCTACAAAGTGTTATGTTGCCGGTGGTTGCAACTGACAACAGTGTGACATTCTTTGACAATCTGCTGCAAGGCATTCCCAAAACCTTACTTACCGAGGATAACTTCAACGCAGGGGACATCCCCAGACTCTCTGAGGGAGAAACCTGGTTTGACAAACTTTTTATGCTGGTAACTAGCAATGGACTCGTCAATGTTTATCCACTCCATTGGGGTCAGAGCGATGAAGATTATCTGAAATCAGTATTGACACCTATTGTTGAAAAAATCATTGACGATCCAGACAGTGTGGTTATCACCGTTTCCGCATTAACACAGGTCATTACTCAGGCGAAAACTGCGCAGGAAGATCTGGTTTCCACCAGCGTGACACGAGAATACGGCACTGGGCGCGATATCGTTCCTTGGTTATTACGCTGGATTGGTAGCAGTGTTCCCGATTTCTTGGACAAAATTTATGTACAAGGAGCAACCAGAGGCGGATATCTGCGCACGCCACGAGATATCAGCGATGAATTGCTGCGTATCACCTATCATCTGGCGATGAATGCCATGCTGATTAAGCAGTTAAGACTCAAAGCGCAAATCGTTTCATTACGTATCATCATGCCTGAATGGCTCGGATTACCGCCGATAGATGGCAGCCCGCTATCCGTGCATGAAATTTGGGCACTGAGCCGATTCCGTAACTGGGCAACCAGTTCATTGTTCAGCGAAGATGAGTTAATCGAGTATTTCGCTTTTGCCAATCAGCCGGAGCGCGACGTCCGTAATGATGAAGATTTTGATCGAGACTGCGCTGAAAAGCTTGCCGACATACTTGAGTGGGATGCCGATGAAATTGAGCTGGCAACCCAACATTTTGATCCTGCCCCAACGCGTGCCAGAAACATGACACAAATTGACTGGCTACGTCGTGTCATGGCGTTGTCGCGTCAGACTGGTTTGTCGGTGACACCATTGATGACAGCCGCAACGTTGCCGCCTTTCCCGCCCTATGACCAAATAACCCATATAGGTGAAGCGGTTATTGCGGCAACTCAGTACCCATCAGAGGAGTAAGGAACGATGAGTTCAGTTACCCAATCTATTGAAGAACGTTTATTGGAATCACAGCGCGATGCACTGTTGGATTTCTACCTTGGACAAGTCGTTGCCTATTCACCTGACATGACAAGTCTGCGCGATAAAATTAAGGATGTTGACGATGCCTGCGACTACCTCCTGCTGGATCTACTGACTTCCGCCAAGGTCAAAGCAACACGGCTTTCGCTTGCGACCAATTCATTGCAGCAATTTGTTAACCGTGTGTCACTGAATATTGAGCCCGGCTTGTTTATGACTGCTGAAGAGAGCGAAAATTGGCAGGAATTTGCTAACCGTTATAATTACTGGTCTGCGGATCGTTTATTGCGGACTTACCCAGAAAGCTATCTGGAACCGCTGTTACGCCTTAATAAAACAGAATTCTTTTTCCAACTAGAAGGTGCCCTTAATCAGGGAAAAATTACCGAAGATTCCGTACAACAAGCTGTACTGGGCTATCTGAATAATTTCGAAGATGTCAGTAACCTGAAAGTTATCGCCGGCTATGAAGATGGTGTTAACATCAAACACGATAAGTTTTTCTTTGTCGGGCGCACCCGTACACAGCCATACCAATATTACTGGCGTTCATTGAATCTTTCTATCCGCCATCCTGATACCGATGCGTTATCCCCCAATGCCTGGAGTGAGTGGAAACCTATTGATCTGCCGTTGGGCAGCGTAGACCCCAATTTGATACGCCCCATTTTTCTGAATAATCGCCTGTATATTGCCTGGACAGAAGTTGAAGAACAGTCTGAAAAAAAAGATACGACGGCGTTATTACTGCATAACCAAAATACTGAGTCTCGTTATACTCCTACCGCAAGTGATTGGGTTCCCCCCAAACCGTTTCTGACCCGAATCAAAATTGCTTATGCTAAATATGATGGCAGCTGGAGTACACCAACCATTTTGCGCGAAGATAATCTGCAATACCGGATGGCTCAGATGGTTGCCGTGATGGATATACAGCAGGACCCGCATAACCCGTTATTGGCTCTTGTCCCCTTTGTCCGTCTTCAGGGAACGGATGATAACGGTGATTATGATTTTGACGAAGCCTTTGGTTATGTCTGCGACACGCTGTTGGTAGAAATTACCGATCTGCCGGACGATGAGTATGATGATGGGCGAAAAGGAAAATATGTCGGCAATTTGGTCTGGTATTACTCACGTGAACACAAGGATGCAGAAGGCCATCCTATTGATTACCGTACCATGGTACTCTATCCGGCAACCCGGGAAGAGCGTTTTCCTATTGCTGGGGAAGCCAAACAGGAAGGGAATCCTGATTTCGGCAAGGACAGTATCAAACTGATTGTCAATTTTGTTCATGGTACTGATGACACACTGGAGGTCGTCGCTCAGTCTGATTTTAATTTTGGTGCTATAAAAGATCATCAATTTTACGACGCTTCTTTCCGTCTGATGCACGATGATACTGTATTGGATGAGCAACTACTGGTATTGGATGAAAAAGTACCTGATTTAATGTATCCGTCAATAAAACTGGGGGCGGATAACCGAATCACACTGAAAGCCGAACTCCTCTTTAAATCCAAAAGTGGCATCACTGATGAAAGAGCTACCTGCACTCAAGAGTTCAAAATCGGTATGCATATTCGCGAACTGATTAAGCTCAATGAACAGGATCAGGTGCAATTTCTTTCTTTCCCTGCAGAAGAAAATGGTAACGCGCCACAAAACATTCGTCTTAACACGTTGTTCGCAAAAAAACTGATCGCCATTGCCAGTCAGGGGATCCCACAGGTACTGAGCTGGAATACACAGATTATTACAGAACAACCCATGCCTGATTCATTCCCTACGCCAATTGACTTAAATGGCGCAAACGGGATCTATTTCTGGGAACTGTTTTTCCATATGCCATTCCTAGTCGCATGGCGACTGAATATAGAACAGCGATTAAAAGAGGCCACCGAATGGCTACACTATATTTTTAATCCTCTGGAAGATGAACTTGTTCAGGCCAGTAGTCAGGGAAAACCGCGTTACTGGAATTCACGGCCGATAATTGACCGCCCACCGACCGTGTATCGTATGTTAATTGAGCCAACCGATCCGGACGCCATTGCTGCCAGTGAACCCATTCACTACCGGAAGGCAATATTCCGTTTCTATGTGAAAAATCTGTTAGATCAAGGGGACATGGAATACCGTAAGCTAACATCCAGTGCACGTATTGTGGCCCGGCAAATTTATGACTCCGTCAGTATGTTACTGGGCACCAGCCCCGATATTTTGCTCGCGGCAAACTGGCAACCCCGTACGCTACAGGATGTGGCTCAGCATGAAAGCAATGAAGCACGGACACAGGAGTTAATATTCGCTGTCAATAGCGTGCCACTTCTGCCAGTGGTATACGATACATCCGTCTCTGCCACACCGTCTGATCTATTTATCAAACCTGTTGATACGGAATATCTCAAACTGTGGCAAATGTTGGATCAGCGTCTATACAATCTACGCCATAATCTGACGTTGGATGGTAAAGAGTTTCCGGCCGGATTATACGATGAGCCGATCAGCCCACAAGATCTGCTCAAGCAGCGTTACCAACGTGTCGTGACTAATCGTATGGCGGGTATGAAACGCCGGGCAATCCCGAATTATCGTTTCACCCCAATTATGAACCGGGCAAAAGAGGCGGTAGAAACACTGATCCAGTACGGCGCTACCCTACTCAGTTTGCTGGAGAAAAAAGACAATACTGACTTTGAACACTTCCGTATGCAGCAACAACTGGGACTGTACAGTTTTACCCGTAATCTGCAACAGCAAGCGATTGATATGCAACAGGCTTCACTGGATGCGCTGACCATCAGCCGACGTGCTGCTCAGGAGCGCCAGCAACACTATAAATCACTCTATGATGAAAATATCTCCACCACCGAGCAGGAAGTTATCGCATTACAATCAAGTGCTGCTAATGGTGTGATAGCGGCTCAGTCAGCCGCCACTGCAGCCGCTGTAGCGGATATGGTTCCCAATATTTTCGGTCTTGCCGTCGGGGGGATGGTTTTTGGCGGCATGCTGCGAGCAATCGGTGAAGGTATACGCATTGATGTTGAAAGTAAAAATGCCAAAGCCACCAGCCTGAGCGTGTCAGAAAATTACCGACGCCGCCAGCAAGAATGGGAACTGCAATACAAACAGGCTGAGATCAACATCGAGGAGATCAATGCACAGATTGATGTTCAGCAACGCCAACTGAATATCAGCACAACTCAACTGGCACAACTAGATGCTCAGCATGAGCAGGATCAAGTTCTGCTGGAGTACTATTCAAACCGTTTCACCAATGATGCGTTATACACGTGGATGATCAGCCAAATCTCCGGGCTTTACCTGCAAGCCTATGATGCGGTTAACTCCCTCTGTTTACTGGCTGAAGCTTCCTGTCAGTACGAAACAGGCCAGTATGATATGAATTTCGTCCAAGGTGGTCTCTGGAACGATCTTTATCAGGGGCTGATGGTCGGAGAGCATCTGAAATTAGCCTTACAACGGATGGATCAGGCGTATTTACAACATAACACCAGACGCTTGGAGATAGTAAAAACCGTATCGGTAAAATCATTACTAACATCATCACAATGGGAAATTGGCAAGAGCACGGGTTCATTCACCTTCTTACTAGGTGCCGACATGTTTCTGCGCGATTATCCGACTCACGCTGATCGGCGCATAAAAACGGTAGCGCTATCATTGCCTGCATTGCTGGGACCTTATGAAGATGTACGGGCTTCACTGATACAACTCAGCAATATGCTTAACAGCACCGCCGACTTAAAAACTGTCGATTATCTGCTTAACCCCTTGGAACACACCAAACCAAAGGATGTCTTGTTGAACGTACAGGCCAATCAAAGTGTGGTGATCTCAACGGCCATGGAAGACAGCGGCATGTTCAGGCTCAATTTTGATGATGAACTGTTCCTGCCTTTTGAAGGAACAGGCGCCATTTCACAATGGAAGCTGGAATTTGGCTCCGATCAGGATCAACTGCTGGAGTCGCTGAGCGATATTATCCTCCATCTGCGTTATACCGCGCGCGATGTGAGTGGTGGAAGCAGTGAGTTCAGCCAGCAGGTTCGCAGCCGTCTGAATAAACATCAATTAAAACAAGACAATTCTAACTGATATCAGGAGCTGGCTCCGGAATATAACGGGGCCGGAAGTGAAATTATGTCTCAAAATGTTTATCGATACCCGTCAATTAAAACGATGTCTGATGCTAACAGCGAAGTAGGCGAATCTCTGGTTGCCTGGCAAAATCAATCTGGTGGTCAAACCTGGTATGTCATTTACGATAATGCAGTCTTTAAAAACATCGGCTGGGTTGAACGCTGGCATATCCCAGACCGCAATGTTTCATCTGATTTACCGGTCTATGAGAATGCCTGGCGATATGTCCGTGATGCGACACCGGAAGAAATTACTGATCACGGAAACCCGAATACGTCTACCGTACCGCCGGGAGAAAAAAACGAAATATTACAGTGCGATGAGCTCACAGAAGAAACGTATCAGAAAGTAGGATATGAACCTGACGGCAGAGGAACTCCTCTGAGTTACTCCTCGGCGCGTGTTGCCAAGTCCATGTACAATGAATATGAAGTTGATCCAGAAAACACCGAACCACTACCTAAAGTCTCGGCTTATATTACCGACTGGTGCCAGTATGATGCGCGCTTGTCGCCGGAAACACAGGGTAACACTGCACTGACCAGCGACGATGCCCCCGGTCGTGGTTTTGATTTGGAAAAAATCCCGCCTACCGCCTACGACCGCTTGATTTTCAGTTTTATGGCCGTCAACGGTGATAAAGGCAAGTTATCCGAACGGATTAATGAGGTCGTTGACGGTTGGAACCGACAAGCAGAAGCCAGCAGCGGTCAGATTGCTCCTATTACGCTCGGCCATATTGTACCGGTCGATCCTTATGGTGATTTAGGTACCACACGCAATGTCGGTCTGGATGCTGATCAGCGCCGTGATGCCGGCCCGAAGAATTTCTTACAATATTATAATCAGGATGCAGCCTCCGGTTTGCTGGGGGGATTACGTAATCTGAAAGAGCGTGCAAAGCAGGCAGGGCACAAGCTGGAACTCGCATTCAGTATCGGTGGCTGGAGTATGTCAGGGTATTTCTCTGAGATGACCAAAAATCCCGATCAACGTACTACATTCGTGAATAGCATCGTCGATTTCTTCCAGCGTTTTCCCATGTTTACTGCGGTGGATATCGACTGGGAATACCCCGGAGCTTCAGGTGAAGAAGGCAATGAATTCGACCCGGAAAATGATGGCCCAAACTATGTTTTATTAGTGAAAGAGCTACGTGAAGCACTGGACATAACCTTTGGAACCCGGGCACGTAAAGAAATCACGATAGCCTGTAGTGCCGTCGTTGCCAAAATGGAGAAATCCAGCTTCAAAGAAATTTATCCTTATTTAGACAATATCTTTGTGATGACTTACGACTTCTTTGGTACCGGCTGGGCGGAATATATCGGTCATCATACTAACCTGTATCCACCCAAATATGAATATGACGGCGATACCCCTCCTCCACCTAATCCTGATCGAGAGATGGATTACTCGGCAGATGAAGCGATTCGTTTCTTATTATCACAAGGTATAAAACCGGAACAAATTCACCTCGGTTTTGCTAACTACGGGCGTTCATGTCGGAGCGCTGATCTGGCAACACGCCGCTATAACAGAACAGGAGATCCACTGGGTACCATGGAAAAAGGTGCACCGGAATTCTTCTGTCTGTTGAATAACCAATACGATGCGGAATATGAAATTTCACGCGGGAAAAATCAGTTTGAACTGGTGACAGACACGGAAACCGACGCTGACGCACTCTTTAACGCTGACGGTGGTCACTGGATTTCACTGGATACGCCCCGCACTGTGCTGCATAAGGGAATTTATGCAGCCAAAATGAAATTGGGTGGGATCTTCTCTTGGTCAGGTGATCAGGATAATGGTCTGTTGGCAAATGCCGCTCACGAAGGCTTGGGTTACTTACCTGTCCCCGGAAAAGAGAAAATTGATATGGGACCTTTATATAACAGAGGACGCCTCATTCAACTTCCTAAGGTAACCCGTCGTAAGTGAAATTTTCCGGTGGCCTCATAGAGGTCACCGTATCGCGGTAATATTCAAATGTTGTGGAAGAGCAATCTGGAGCTTTTTATGCAAAATCCCGAACAACCGCTCTCAATAAATCAGCCTATCCATCCCAAAGACGGTGCTATCCAAGGTATGGCAACCCTGACCTTACCTCTGAAAGTGGCTTCCGGCAACCGTGCCGCGCCTGCACTTACCCGCTATCAGCCGCGTATTGTGTCTGATTTTAACCGGCTGGAATATTAGTAGTGAGAATCTGATTAGAGAAGCCAACATGGAGCTTTATATGCAAAATAGTCAAGATATTACGATAGCAACACCAGCACTACCTAAAGGCGGTGGCGCTATTCAGGGAATGGGTGAATCTCTTACTACTGGTGGTTCCAATGGAATGATGACGTTATCACTGCCACTACCCATTTCCAGCGGGCGCGGCACAGCACCTGCGCTGTCCCTCACCTACAACAGCGGCAGCGGCAATGGCGCTTTTGGCATGGGGTGGCAGTCTGCTCCCATGGCTGTCAGCCTGAGGACTGCACAGGGCGTGCCCCATTATGAGGGCAACGATACCTTTTTATGCCCGATGGGTGAGGTGATGAATGTTGCCCCAAATGAACAGGGCGAGCCAGATATCCGTACCACAAACCAATTGCAGGGCGTCACGTTAGGTGAGAGCTGGCAGGTGACCCGTTATCAGCCCCGTCTCGTTCAGGATTTCAGCCGGCTGGAATACTGGCAGCCGGAACAGGGTAATACGCAAAAACCTTTTTGGATAATGTTCAGTCCCAATGGTCAAGTGCATCTCTTTGGCAAAAACGCCCACGCCCGGGTGGCTAATCCGGCTGATGATAACAAGATCGCCCAGTGGCTACTCGAAGAAACTGTGACACCCACCGGCGAACATATTTACTACCAATACCGTGCCGAAGATGACGCAGGCTGCGATGAACATGAAAAAGAACAACACCCGTTATCCGGTGCACAACGCTACTTGATGCAGGTTCACTACGGTAATATCACGCCACAGGCAAGCCTGTTTGCCCTGAATAACACACTGCCCGCCAATGACCAATGGCTGTTCCATCTGGTGTTTGATTACGGCGAACGGGCAGGCTCGCTGTATGAGGTGCCTGCATTTCAGGCACCATCTGGAAACTGGCCTGTTCGCCCCGATTGTTTCTCCCGTTTTGAATACGGCTTTGAAATCCGTACCCGCCGTTTGTGCCAACAGGTACTGATGTTCCATCGCCTGAATGCGCTGGCAGGTAAAAATGAGGCCGGCGAAGTACCTGCATTAGTCTCACGTCTGATGCTGAGTTACGATCCCAGCCACAATATCAGTATTCTGGTTTCTGCCCGTCAGGTAGCGCACGAGAATGACGGAACACCCGTCACCCTGCCGCCGCTGGAGCTGGATTATCAACGGCTGGATACGGCGTCGTTGCCGGCCTGGCAGCCCATGCCGCAGTTGGACAAATTAAATCACCTACAGTCTTATCAGTTCGTGGACCTGTATGGCGAAGGCATACCGGGCATCCTTTATCAGGACTCGCCCCGCGCGTGGTGGTATCGCTCTCCCGTGCGAGACACCCAGGCGGGAGAACACAATGCCGTGGCCTATGGGGAGATAAAACCGCTGCCGCAGATCCCCGCCCAGCAGAATAATGCCTCACTGATGGACATCAACGGGGATGGCAAGCTGGATTGGGTCGTCACCTCTGCCGGAGTCAATGGCTATCACACTCTGGCACCAAACGGACAGTGGTCTCCTTTTATCCCCGTGTCAGCGTTGCCGGTTGAGTATTTTCACCCCAGAGCGCAACTGGCTGACCTGACTGGCGCGGGGCTGGCTGATTTGGTCATGATTGGGCCACGCAGTGTACGCCTGTATGCTAACCAACCAACGGGCTGGAAAAAAGGCAGCACCGTTATCCAGTCCGACGGCATGACATTACCCATCCCCGGCACGGATGAACGAAAACTGGTCGCCTTTGCCGATATGCTGGGTTCCGGCCAGCAACATCTGGTGGAAATTGCCGCTGACGGCGTGACGTGCTGGCCTAATTTGGGACACGGTCGTTTTGGGCACCCCATCAAGCTGGAAGGTTTGACGGTTTCAGCCAACAACTTTAATCCCGATCAGGTGTATTTGGCCGATATTGACGGCTCCGGCACCACCGATATTTTCTATGTCCACAGCACCTATCTGGAGCTGTTTATGAATGAGAGCGGCAATCAATTTGCGGCACCGGTGCGCATCAATCTGCCTGAGAATGTCCGGTTTGACCGGACGTGTCAGTTGCATATCGCCGACACGCAGGGATTGGGTGTATCCAGCATTATCCTGACCGTACCGCATAGAACGGTGAAACACTGGCGCCTTGACCTGACCCAACACAAACCCGGATTGCTGAATACCATCAACAACAATATGGGCACGGAAACCACCCTGTTTTACCGCAGTTCAGCGCAGTTCTGGCTGGATGAAAAACACCAGGCCGAAAGCATGGACCGTTCTGTGACCAGTTATCTGCCATTCCCTATCCATGTGTTGTGGCGTACTGAAGTATTGGATGAAATCACGGGTAATCGACTGACATCGATACAGGAATACGCCCATGGTGTCTGGGATGGGCGGGAGCGGGAGTTTCGGGGATTTGCTCGTGTGATGCAAACTGATACAGATATCTTTGCGCAGGGCACAGGTACAGACAACACAACACCAGAAGCCTTCCCCTCACGCACAGTAAGCTGGTTTGCAACCGGTGTCACTGAGGTGGATGATAGGCTTGCTACCGAGTTTTGGCGGGGTGATGATCTGGCTTATCCCGTTTTCTCTACCCGATTCAGTCGCTATGATACCGATAAACAGCGAGATGTGGAGATACGCCCCTCTGCTGAAGACACTTACTGGCTACAGAGAGCGCTCAAAGGGCAGCTGCTGCGCAGTGAACTCTATGGGGATGATAACTCAGCTCAGGCTCGAATCCCCTATACCGTTACCGACGTTCGCACTCAGGTAAGGAGAGTTTCAGGCTTGTCTGGCGATGAACCCGCAGCTTGGGTAACCGGAATTGAAAATCGCCTTTATCACTATGAGCGTGTCGCCAATGACCCTCAGTGTAGCCAGCAGGTTATCCTCGCCAGTGACGCCTGGGGATACCCGTTAGCAAGTGTCAATATTGCCTATCCACGCAGACCTAAACCGGTTGAGTCTCCTTATCCTGACACACTGCCGGATACGCTATTTTCCAGCAGCTATGATGAACAGCAACAGGTATTGCGCCTGACGCAACAACGTCAGACCTGGCATCATCTGACAGACAACACTGAATTTATTTTAGGTATCCAAGATATTTCCCGTAGTGATGGCTGGGAGTATGGTACGAATTCCGTTCCCCAAAAGGGGTTATCTCTGGAAGCGCTTATCGCTGACGACAGTTTGATTGCAATAGGAACACCATCAATCTATCAGGGACACCAACGTATCGCCTATACAGGCAAGGATGAGAAACCGGCATTCCCACCTTTGATCGCCTATGCCGAAAGCGCAGAAATGGATGCTCAGGCGCTGAAGGCATTTGATAATATTATGAGCTCGGATGAACTCAAGAAAATGCTTGAGGAGTCAGGTTACCTCCCAGTGATTCCCCCGCTTAATGATAGAGATGAAGAGCCCGTCTGGGTTGCACGTCGTGGTTATACAGATCATGGTGATATCACGCGTTTTTATAGTCCCTCAGCTCAGCGTCAAACGTTACTGACAGGAAAAACCACGGTGACCTGGGATAAACATTTTTGTGTGGTCACTGAAATGCAAGATGCTGCCGGACTACAGACAAAAGCGGAGTACGATTACCGGTTTATGGCACCAAGCCATATCACTGACGCAAATGATAATCATCAGTTTGCGACTTTTGATGCCCTGGGAAGGTTAACCAGTTCTCGCTTTTGGGGAACCGAAAATGGAAAACAGCAAGGGTACACGCCCCCAAGTGAAGAGCAAATACCATTCAGCATACCGACCACGATCGAGGCAGCACTAGCGCTCCCTGTCGGGCTCCCCGTTGCCCAGTGCATCATTTATAACCCCTTGAGCTGGAAGTTATCTACAGAACATGAAGAGGAAACATCCACGCGTATGCCCCCCCATATCCTGGTTATCACGACAGACCGTTATGACTCAGATCCCCGACAACAACTGCGTCAGACATTGTCCTTTAGCGACGGTTTTAGTCGGGAATTACAAACTGCTGCACGCTATGAGGCAGGTGAAGCCTGGCAATGGGCGGCGGATAACAGCGGCCTGATTACCGATAAAGAAGGCAATCCCGTTGTCGTTCAGACAGACACTCGCTGGGCAGTCTCAGGCCGAACCGAGTATGACGGTAAGGGGCAGCCTTTACGGACGTATCAACCTTACTTTCTGAATAGCTGGAAATATGTCAAAGACGATAGTGCCAGACAAGACTTGTATGCCGATACGCACTATTACGATCCGCTGGGCCGAGAATATCAGGTTCAAACTGCCAAAGGTTATCTGAGCCGGCGCCTGATTACGCCTTGGTTTATGGTCAGCGAAGACGAGAATGATACGGCTTCCTGAGCCTTCTTTGTGCCTCTTTACGTTGCAATAAAGAGGCATATCCCCCAACAAGAGATATGATGATAATGACTGCAAAGCACACGTTGCACAGTAAAACCCCTTCGGTTGCTATAATCGATAATCAGGGTCGGACGGTACGGGAGATTTTGCACCACCGCCACCCAGATACGCCAGATATCACCGATGAACGCATCACCCGTTATACCTTTGATGACACACGTCGTTTGCAGACCAGCATTGATCCCAGGCTGTATGAATACAAGCAAGCAGATACCACTGTAAAGCCCAATATAACCACTCAGGTCTCTCTCAGTGGCGTGACATTACGCAGCGAAAGCGTGGATGCTGGCATCACCATCGCCCTGAACGATATAGCCGGAAGACCCGTATTCAGTATTGATGCAAACCGGGTGATCCGGCGCTGGCAATACGAAAATAATACGCTCCCGGGGCGCCCATTAAGTATGACCGAACAACCTGAAGCCCAACCGATACGCATTACCGAGCGTTTGATCTGGGCCAGTAACGGTCAGGAAGAAAAAGCACTGAATTTGGCCGGACTGTGTATTCGTCACTACAGTACCACCGGGTTCAGTCAGATAGACAGTATGGCATTAGCGGAAACTCCTTTATCGATAACCCAGCAACATCTCAGGGAAGGACAAGAAGCCGACTGGCAAGGTGATGATGAATCCGCATGGAAAGATCGGCTGGACAGTGATGTTTTTACCACCCAAACAACCGCCGATGCGACGGGGGCACTACTGATTCAGACCGATCCCAAAGGTAATCAGCAACGTCAGGACTACAACATCGTAGGGCAACTAAAAAGTAGCTGGCTGAAGCTGAAAGGACTGACTGAGCAAATTATCGTCAAATCACTGACTTGGTCTGCCTCGGGTCAGATACTGCGCGAAGAACACGGGAATGGCGTTGTTACCACCTATAGCTACGAACCGGAAACTCAGCGCTTGATTGGGATCAGAACCGAACGACCACAGGGTCACGCGTTGGGTGCCCGAATACTACAAGACCTTCGCTATGAGTATGATCCGGTGGGTAACGTCTTACAGGTGACTAACGATGCAGAATCAACCCGGTTCTGGCGTAATCAGAAAGTCGTGCCAGAGAATACCTATCGCTATGACAGCCTGTACCAATTGGTCAGCGCGACTGGCCGCGAAATAGCCGATATCCCTCAACAAAGGGCTTCTGTTACCGCTGCCTCCATTCCCCTCTCAACCGACCACAACGCCTTTACCGCTTATACCCGAACTTATCTCTACGATCGCGCAAATAACCTAACCCAAATACGTCACCATGCCCCGGCGACCAACAACAATTACACCATCGCGATGACGGTTTCCGACCGCAGTAATCGAGCGGTACTGAGTACTCTGACAGAAAATCCTGATCAGGTGGACAGTTTATTCGACGCTGCTGGACACCAGCTACAGATGCAGCCCGGACAGCAATTGACTTGGAATTCCCGCGGGGAGCTGTTACAGGTTAGTCCGGTGGCACGGGTCAACGCTCTGTCAGATGATGAGAGCTACCGTTACGATAGCGATGGAACACGGACGAGAAAAGTCAGGGTACAACGGACCAGAGGTAGTACGGTGACCCAGCAGGTTATTTACCTGCCTGGATTAGAACTCCACATGAAGCAGAACGGCGATACGGTAAAAGAACGTTTACAGGTGATCTCTGTCAGAGAAGCAGGTAGCGCCCAATTACGGATACTTCACTGGGACATCGGAAAACCGGAGGAAATGGTCAACAACCAGCTTCGTTACAGTTACGGTAATCTGACAAATAGCATCGGTCTGGAAATTGACGGCGAGGGCAGTCTCATCAGTCAGGAAGAATACTACCCCTATGGCGGCACCTCAGTATGGATGGCCAGAAACCATATTGAGGCCAATTACAAAACCATCCGCTATTCAGGTAAAGAACAAGATGCCACGGGGCTATATTACTATGGGTTCCGCTATTACCAGCCGTGGGCAGGAAGATGGTTAAGTGCCGATCCTGCAGGAGCAGTGGACGGGCTGAATTTGTTCAGGATGGTCAGGAATAATCCTGTAAATAGCATTGACGAAGACGGTCGGGCAACAACTGTCCTCGGCAGTGTTATTTCGTTTATTGGTGAAATAATAAACAATGGTATTTCATTGCCAAGCTTTTCATCACCTAGCTTTTCACTACCGAGCTTTTCATTACCGAGTTTTTCATTTTCCGATTTTAGCCCTGTAGGACTCCTGCGACGTGTCGTTGGTTATGCAGTAACAAAACTTTACCGACGTGGATGGAAAAAAGGCGTCAATTATCTATTGAGCAAAGCAGACAATGATGCCCAAAAGATAAAGTATATGCGCTGGATAAAAGCGGTAGGAATTGGTACTTCAGTCGCTGTGGCAATAGCAACGACTTTGGCGACGGCTGGGGTTGCCCTTCCTGTAATTGCAGGTGTAACTGCCATCGCTGCGTTGGCTGGTGGTGCGACAGGTTATTTTGGCAGCGAAATCTCATCTGCTGCATCTTCTCTTACATCGAAACTCCCATTATCGACCAGGTCAAAATCAAGAGTGAACGCGCAAATAGGTAACACACTCAACGGTGGCTCAATGCAAACGGCGGTATCTGCCGGAATCGTCAATGAAGGAAATGATAGAGTATTGAAAAAGCTAAATAAATCATCTGAGGTCAGAGAAGAGTCTGGTTTGCAGATAGGTACAGCAGCAGGAGAATTCAATCAATTAAATGGAGGAGAAACTAAAGCAGGTATGGAATATCCAGCGCCACTTGGTGCTTCCGTAGCATCATGGTTTGCAACCAAAAAGGAAGATTTAAAAGACGTAGGGAATATTGCCGCGTTAGGCGCCAAAGAAGGTTATGACGCAGGGAAAAAATGGGGTAATACTGGCCCAGTAAGTAAGATAGCGTTAGGGGTTGTTAATTTTGGTCTTGCTAATACTCTTGGGGTGCAGATACCGAATAGCAATTCGGTAGCATTGGCTGCGGCAACCGTCCAGTCTAGCGGGAGAGCCACCGAGAGGGTCATAAGCAATCGAACCAATAATTACAATATGTTACGCAACGCCGTGCCACAATTAGATTAATCATCAGCACCCATGTAGCCACCTGTGTTGCAGGTGGCTACATGCATAATATATTGCTCTTTAGAGAAAAAGCCGCCAGATTAACTGGCGACTGATATCATTTCATTCAATGCGATAAAATCAAATGATTCAATTTCCTATCCGCTAACCTTTCGGGCTTATAAAATTACTGAATCTAATTAACCCGAATTCTGGATAAGAAATTGACGAGAAGCCTGTTCCAGGAGCAAAGTTTTGGTGCACACCGAAAACAACTCCGAGGGGGAACAGGCTATGGACAAGTTAGTTGAAATTTTCTGTGATGTCGATGATTTTTGCCGTTTTTTCATTCCTCAATGGGAACAATTTTGTCTTGAGAGTGGGCATCGTTTACGCCGCCGACAAGGTCATATGTATCCCAGTGAAATCATGACCATTTTGATCCTTTTTCATATGTCGCATTACCGTGATTTTAAAAATTTTTATTTGAAACATATTTGGCAATACCACCACCGCGACTTCGCCACTTTACTCAGTTATACCCGTTTTATCAGCGTTGCCCCTTCCGTTTTGGTGCCATTATGCAGCTATCTGACTCAATTAAAAGGGAAACCCACAGGCATTGCTTTTATTGATTCCACCAGTTTGAGTGTCTGCCATAACATTCGCATCCCTCGACATAAGGTCTTTGCGGGGATCGCACAGCGTGGAAAAAATTCAATGGGATGGTTTTATGGTTTCAAATTACACTTGGTTGTCAATCATCAGGGGGAAATTCTCGCGCTTAAAGTCACGGCCGGTAATGTGTAGCGGTCAAGAACTTCCGGACACCATTTTAGCCTGCTTCCATTGCTTTTCGTATTCAACGGGAGAAATGCCTCCATTAAAACTATGGGGGCGAATGTAATTATAATATCCGCCAAAATATTGCGTGATATCCCGTATTGCATCATGGATATCCAGATAGCCTTCCGGAGGGACCCATTCGCTTTTCAGACTCCGGAATACCCGTTCCATCGGCGAATTATCATAGCAGCAGCCCCGGCGGCTCATGCTTTGGATAATCTGGTTTCGCCAAAGTAAGCGGCGGAACTTTTTGCTACTGTATTGACTGCCTTGGATGCCCTTCTAAGTGTCAAGTCATTATTTGTATGCGGTTGATCTGCCTATTCTGGTTACGCAGTAAGGTAAATATCTCTCTGGATATATAGCGTTTCAGGCAACGTATGGCTTCCCGTTTTGAATGGCCTTCTCCGATTCGCTTGGCAACATATTCCTGTGTTTTGGCATCTGTACGTAATCTGCCAATGGCGATGATATGAAGCGCACTGTTCGCTGCACGATCACCTCCCCGATTGAGTCTGTGGCGCTGATTTTTCCCCGAAGACACGGGAACCGGATTTACGCCACATAATGCAGCAAAGCCGGATTCTGAGTGCAAACGCTCTGGATTGTCCCCGGCCGTAATGAGGAGTTGGGCGGCACATTCGTATCCCACTGCCTTGCGTTTGATAAGTTCTGGGGAGAGTTCGTCAACAATGGCCGCTATCATGATGTCCAGCTCGCCAATCTCATCATGTAATTCCAGATAACGCCGGGCCAGTGATTTCAACGTAATACGGTAGGCATCCTCGACTTGACGATACCGGGTCATATCCGGCTTCGATGTGGCGAGTGTCCGTATCAGCTGCATTCGGGTGAGTTTTCTGATTTGATCACGTAATTCTTCGGGCGCGGAGACTATGGTCATCTGGAGCATTTGTAGCGCAATACGTCGTGCCGAGACGGCCGTTTTTCGGCAAGCTTTCAGAACCCGAAGTGATTCAATCATTCCGCTTCGCGTTTTGGGGGTGACTGTACGAACGCGTGAAAATGCCGCATGGGCTGCACATTCAGCATCAATCGTATCGCTTTTACCCCGCTTCCTGCGCTCCATTCTGTCGGGAGCGGTGACTTCAAGGACTTCAATACCTGCGGATTGAAGGTATCGTAGCAAACCTGCGCCATACGAACCGGTACATTCAATTCCCACCCTGATGAGAAACCCAAATGATTTCATCCAGGCTAACATCTGGCGATATCCCTGCCGGGTTGCCGGGAAAAATTCACTCCCCAAGACACGGTTATTGTGATCAACCACTGCTGCGACATGCAGGTCTTTGTGTGTGTCAACACCGCCAATGATGCCGACCGATAAGTCTTGCTGCTTTTTAGTCATGGGATAAATTCTCCGTCAGAAGATGCCCTGATTTCTCCCGACAGATACCCCGGACAGGACAGTAAAGAGACAAGCCGTCAGGCCCTTCTTGAGTCACGCGTATCAGCGAGGAAAAACCTCTTATGGGATTTTCCTGTTACCGACAGATCCAGGGCAGGACACAATCTTGGTCGATCGGAGTGTGGGTCAGGAAACAGAAAAAACACCATATATCAGAATAATAGATTGAAAAGTCTTCTCTCTACGGAATCTGACAAAGGCATTCTTACTATCTGAATGAAAAATCAGCCGCCCTTTTATATGGCGCGTTTCCAGGGCATGACTCAGTGCCCGACAGACCAACTCTGCATCCGGTGAGGAAGAGATGGCCATGCCCACCACGCGGCGGGAAAATAAATCCATCACCACCGCGAGGTAACGCCAACCTTCCTGCGTACGAATGTACGTGATGTCCCCGCACCACCGGGTATTTGGGCTAGTCGGGGCAAAATGCTGCTGCAAAAAATCCGGCGACGCCACGTGCTCTTTCCCCGGTGGACGATAACGGTGGGCCCCCGGCTGACGACTTTGCAGGCCGCATTCTTGCATGAGCCGGCGAGCCAGCCAGCGCCCAACCGGGGTGCCTTCATTGGTCAGCAAGTGGCTCAGGGAGCGGCTGCCGATGGCTCCCCGACTTTGGTTATACAATTCACGGGTCCGGATGCGCAGCCGCAGACGCTCTGTATCGACCGGACGTTCTCGCCAATCGTAATAGGCGCTGCGTGACACCTTAAATGCCTGACAGAGTTCCGTGACCGGCCATTGGGCACTCAGCCGTGTGATCAACGAATAGCACCACTGCGTATCTCGCTCATCAACACGGCCGCCTGCTTTAAAATTTCTTTTTCCATTTCCAGACGCCTGACCTGTTTTTCCAACGCCTGTATCTGGCGTTGTTCGGGCGTTAAGGCTTTACCGGCCGGCGTTACCCCCTGTATTTCGGCCTTATACTGGCGGATCCATTTTCTCAAGGTACTGGCATCAACGGCCAGTGAACGGGCGATATCAATAACCCGTTGATGATGGAGAACAACCTGCTGAACCGCTTCCAGCTTAAATTCAACGGAATAATGGCGTTTGATCGGTTTCAATTTCATTGTCATACCTCATTGTCATGTTAATAACATTAGCAGGCTTTTGAGGTGTCCGAGATCTTTGTACCACTATATTTTAATGGGGGCATTTCTCCCGTTGAATACGAAAAGCAATGGGAACAGGCTAAAATGGTGTCCGGAAGTTCTTGACCGCTACAAAACCAATGGAAATGCTGTTACAGGATTGGCTTATCCCATAAATCGATTTATGCTTGAATTCAGTGGCCGCCTAAACGGTCACGTTTAATGTGGAGTAGCGATTACATAAAATCATAAACAAGGTTTTTGATTATTAACGGTTAAGATACATTATACTTGCGGCATATTCCAAAATAGTCTTTAATCAGTTTGGCTTTCCACTGATTGGTGATTATAGAGCCAAACCCATATCCCAGCGTTGTTCCAAATGTAGCCCCAACAACTGCCACTTCTCAATTCTGGCTACATGAACTGAGTTACGAGTTTCTTCTACAGCATCTTTTAGGGAAATATGACCTTTTTTTCTAGGTGAATTTCAGAACCCGTAAGTAATAGTTAAATTTGAGCACGTTGAGTTCCAGAAGTTGCCCGAATTGCACATTCAATAGCTCTTACATTAGCTCTTGCGAGGACAGATTTAGCATTATTAACGAATTATTATTAGCTAAATGAAATGAGCCGGGCGAGAGCATTATTACTTAAATTAAAAAAATGAATGATATATAGGTTATTTTGATAGAGGAATACCCTTATTTTTTTAAATTTAATCTAAACTTTTGTGTCAATTATGCTCATAAATCGTTTACGCCCTGCGCCCAGATTAAAGGAAAAGCATTATTAAGGTTAAGATATATATAACAATTAATGTTCATTATACATTCTTTTGCAAAGAAAAAATAATAATTTACAATAACCATATGTTAAATTACGATTTAAACCTTGAAAGTAAAATAATCTTCTTTTATTTTACAAAAAAACACTTTAATTTTACGTTTTTATCTTGGTTTGATTCATTAATAAATGAAGATTAATCCATTGATTTAATTAATTCTATTATAGAACGAGATTTTTTAGATTGATCTACATTAAATAGCTTTTTAAAATGGTATGAGGCCGTTTGATTCCTCGCACCACGAGGAGCCAAGCTCTCCGCCAGCCACAGTGGCTCACTATTATGAAAAGTCATTTAGTGCACATGTAAAAAATATTTATTAAGGTTATAGATAAAATATTCTTTTAAAAAAAATGAATGCCATTTCAATTTATTTTTAATTAGGAAAAACAACATGAATAAAATAAATGAAGGTTTGGAAGGTGTAGCAATAGGAACTTCTAAAATCACCTTTATTGACGGTCTTAATGGAACATTGATATACCGAGGGTATCGAGTCGAAGATATCGCGAGTAAATATTCATTCGAAGAAGTGGCATATTTACTATTGCTAGGTAAATTCCCCGAACCAGAAGAATTAATTTTATTTTCTAAGAAAATGTCAGAAGCACGTAATTTACCAAAATGGGCTTATCAAATAATGGATTTCATCCCTGAAAAAGCTAGCTATATGGCTGCTTTAAGAACCATATTATCAGCTATGCCAGTGGGAGATAACAGTTATCCACCCGAGCTAGAGGAAGCTATAAAATTGATTGCCTCAGTTCCAGTGATAATTGCATATTTATTCAACAAAAGAAAAGGGAAACAATTCAAGGAACCAGATATGTCTCTTGGTCATGTTGAAAATTATCTTTATATGCTCTCAGGAGAAAAACCATTACCTGAAAAAATTAAGTTACTGGAAACATATTTGATACTTTCAATGGACCATTCAATCAATGCATCTACCTTTACAGCCCGTGTAGTTACTTCTACAGAAGCAGACTTAACCTCTTCTATTGTAGCAGCAGTCAGTGCATTGATTGGCCCTCTTCATGGTGGAGCACCTTCTAAAGTTGACACCTTGCTCGCTGAAATAGGATGTATTGAGAATGCCGAATTTACTATCAAGCAAAAGTTAGCACATGGTGAACGGATAATGGGATTTGGTCATCGTGTTTATAAAATATATGATCCTCGGGGCGCTGCATTACGGTCTATATGTGAGAAATATAAAAAATTTGATCCTCTGCTTCAGTTGGGATTAGACGTAGAACCAATTATTGTGAAAATATTGAAGGAGGAAAAACCTGGACGTGATCTATATACGAATCTCGAGTTCTGGGCGGCCGCTGCATTGCGTGTATCTGGATTAGAGAGTGGTCTATATACTCCCACTTTTTGTCTTGGACGCATCGTGGGATGGAGCGCTCATATTATCGAGCAAGCAGGTAAAAACAGACTAATCCGTCCAACTATTCTCTACACTGGTTCCATTCCAGAATCGTAAAGGAACAACAAAATTGGAGTTATACTACACAAAAAATCAAAACCAAGTATATATGAGAGGCATCCCTGCTATGGCTATTAATTTAGAAAGCATTAATTGAGGTTAGTAAAGATGTTAGGGCGTGTTGATGTTTTGTGAGGGATTATTAAACAGCATGATGATTTGGTATAATTACTTTCGCCAAAAAACAACCAGACCTCACCATCATGCCGCGAACTATGTTAACAGCTCTCCAATGGAATAAGCTATCTGCGTTAATGCAACATGCGGGTTGGATTTATCACAAACCTGAACACCGTTTGACCGTTGAAGGCATTCTTTACCGAATGAGAACGAGCGTTCCCTGGCGCGATTTACCGCCAGAATTCGGCAAATGGAATAGTGTCTTTCAACGTTTCAATGCGTGGTCAAAGAAAGGGGTTTTACAGCTCATTTTCAAGTGGTTATCTGGGTTTGCTGATAGGGAATGGTTGTTTATTGATGGGAGTATCGTCCGTGCTCATCAGCACAGTGCCGGAGCGGCTTCAGATGATGATGAGGCGATTGGCAAAAGTTGTGGTGGACGTTCAACCAAAATTCATTTGGCCGTCGATAGTTATGGCTTGCCTGTTCATTTTGAATTGTCCGGGGGACAAGTGCATGACATTGTTCATGCTGAAAGTTTAGTCGAACAATCGCCCCCTTCGGACTTTGTGATAGCTGACAAAGGGTACGACAGTCAGGCTTTCAGAAATCATATTGAACAGCAAGGAGCAACGCCGATTATTCCCTACCGGAAAAATAGCCGAAAATCGGATAAACAGATTGATAAATGTTTATATCGTTATCGTCATTTGGTGGAGAATGCGTTCGCTAGGGTTAAACATTTTCGTGCAATAGCAACAAGATACGATAAGCTTGAACGGAATTACGCCAGTATGTTGGCTCTGGCGTTTATCATTGTCTGGTTGCCCATGTGGGTTGAATGAATTATGACCTTAAAACATCAACAGACCCTAAGTTAATCAAAAATCAGGCTGCCCCGAAAACGATGTCAAACGAGATTTTTCGTTTGGCATTTTTTATTTGATATATCACGACAGTAAAAATATCTTCTGAGTCTCAGTTAGATTTGGATATCGACCGGGTAGGCAATACGAAGTTTGATTTTAAACGAAAAGTGAAGCAATAGTGCAGCGGGGTTTTGCATCAAACTCTTGCCGTAAAATTACAGGGAGAAATGGCGAGCCAATAACGGTGCTGTAAAGTTTTTCTTTAAATAAAAACCTCTGGGCAGCGTCATAATTGGCTGACCATACTCACCAGTCGCTTCCGTTAATGCTCGGCTGTTGGCAGCTTTGGGGCGTAATTGTAACACTTCGCCATGACGGGCAGTGATGCTCTCGACTTTGCCTAATACAATGAGATCCATAAGCTCTTCCCAATCGCGCCGCAACAACTCTTCTTCAATCGCATTTGGACTCCAGAGCAACGGCGAGCCTACGCGGCGTTCAGCAAGTGGAATACCTCTTTCTCCCTCAACGGGTATCCACAGGACACGGGATAATTTACGCCTGACGTGACAATTTTCCCAGATAATACCGCTATTACCGGTTAAAGGGGCAACACAAACAAAGGTGGTTTCTAGTGGGAAACCTTTGCTATCCACAGGGATTGTTTTCAACTCGACACCGATATGTTCAAAATCTTGTTCTGGTTTACTGCCTGCACTTGCACCTAAGTAATATTCAAGCAACATACCGACCCAACCTTTATCACGTTTTAAATTAGGGGGAATAGGCAGTTTGGCGAGTGTAGCTAGTTCACCCATCGATAAGCCCGCCAAAGAGTAGGCACGACTGAATAGTTGGTGTTCGTTTTCAGGTGGTGTCGGAGGTGTAAAGTACATTTTATAAAGTATATTTTTTCTGATTAAAAAATGATCACGTTGATTTCTTAAAATCATTACTAATTTATCGTTATCCTTAATTCTTTGATAATAGCATGATATAAAAGATCTTTTAATTTGTATTTCTTGCATTAAAAATAGGCTTGTTATGATTGTTCACCTGTTCCCAAGGATAATAAACAGGATCTTACACCATGTTATCCACAGATTTATGGGATAAGTGATAAAAAGTGAGATCACTGGTTTGATTTACAGCCCTAATGAACGATGTTTTCTACAAAAATAGACGATTCTTGTTTAACTAAAAGGCATATCCTGTGGATAAATTCATCGGTGATTAATATTTGTCCAGCACAAGAAAAGACAAAAATTTTCACCAGTGATATGCCATGTTAAAAGGGATGTAAAATGAATTAACATAATGAAAAATAATAGATATTTATTTTATTTTATAGAAAGTGTAAAAATATGTAATAAAAGTATACCCGTTTTACCCCGCTCTTTTTCACATACATATCCACAGAAAAAGTGAATAAAATGGTTATGACCAGACAATAAATGTTTATAACTTTAGCTTTTCCTGTGAATTAACCCTCTGAGAGTGTAACCATGTGGATTTAAAATCATACCATCCCAAAGTGTTCACTTTTACTCCCCACATACTGTGTTTACCCTGTAATTCGTACTATTCTTAACTGACTCCCAATTTTTTTTGCAGTAATAGTACTTTTTACCAGCCAGTAAGCTATCTTACTGGCTTTTCAATAGCTATATTGTTCTTTAGTTAGGTATCCTTAAACTTCTTCGGTGATATAGCGTGCAATGATATTGCCCATTTCATCAGTGCTGACTGCTGTGTCATTACCTGCGAGATCGCCGGTACGATAACCTTGTTCCAAAGCATAGTTGATCGCCCGTTCAATAGCATCAGCGGCATCAAAGTGTCCAAGGCTATAGCGCAGCAACAGTGCTGTGGATAATATCTGGGCTATTGGGTTAGCGATATTTTTACCTGCAATGTCAGGGGCTGAACCACCAGCAGGTTCATATAAGCCAAAGCCTTTTTCATTTAGGCTGGCAGAAGGCAACATTCCCATTGAACCGGTGATCATAGCGCACTCATCGGATAAAATATCGCCAAAAATATTGGAGCATAATAGAACGTCAAATTGAGCGGGATTTTTGATTAACTGCATGGTGGCGTTATCGATATACATATGTTCGATGGTAACGTCAGGGTAATCTTTGGCGATTTTGCTAACGACTTCACGCCATAACACGGAGCTTTGCAAAACATTCGCTTTATCAATCGAAGTGACTTTATGGCGGCGTTTGCGCGCAGATTCAAAAGCAATACGCGCTATCCGTTCTATCTCGAAACGATGATAAACTTCAGTATCAAAAGCACGCTCATATTTTCCTTCACCTTCGCGCCCTTTGGGTTGTCCAAAATAAATTCCGCCTGTCAGCTCACGAACGCACAAAATATCAAAGCCCTTAGCGGCAATATCATGGCGAAGGGGGCAAAAAGATTCTAAGCCTGCATATAAACGAGCAGGGCGTAAATTACTGAATAATTTAAAATACTTTCGCAGTGGCAATAATGCTCCTCGTTCTGGCTGTTCGGCGGGTGGCAGATGCTCCCATTGCGGGCCACCTACAGAGCCAAATAGGATCGCGTCAGCCTTTTCGCAGCCGATAATCGTTTCTTGAGGCAAAGGTGTGCCATGACGATCAATAGCAATCCCTCCCACATCATATTCGCTAGTTGTGATACGGATATTAAAACGATGACGGATGGCATCCAACACTTTGTAGGCTTGCTTCATAACTTCAGGGCCAATGCCATCGCCAGGCAAAACAGCAATGTGGCAATACTTAGTTTCTTGTTTGCTTGGAATCGCGTCATTTGAAATAGATTGGCGTGAAGTCATGATTATACCGTTTCCTTTTTGTTGTTCCGATGATCGTTTCGAATACTGCCGTTTTGGGAGATGCGTTGCTTCTCTTTTTCTACTTGCTCTGCCTGCCAGATATTATTCAAAACATGGATCATTGCCTTGGCAGAGGAGCCAATAATGTCAGTTTCCAAACCCACTCCGTGAAAACGGCGGCCAAAACACTCCACGATAATATCAACCTGACCGAGAGCATCTTTACCATGCCCCTTACCGGATAATTGATAGGAAATTAATTCCAGAGGATAACCGGTAATGCGGTTGATGGCCTGATAGATGGCATCAACAGTACCGTTACCAGTTGAGGCTTCAGATTTAATTTCATCTCCGCAGGCCAGACGAACGGTTGCAGTAGGTACTACATTGGAGCCTGACTGAATACTGAAATAGTCCAGACGGAAGTGTTCATGTTCTTGTTGCTGTTGATTGATAAACACTAAGGCTTCCAAATCGTAATCAAACACCTGTCCTTTTTTGTCTGCTAATTTCAAGAATGCTTGATACAGCGCATCCAGATCGTAATCACTCTCTTGATAGCCCATTTCTGTCATACGATGTTTTACTGCGGCACGTCCAGAACGTGAGGTCAGGTTCAACTGGGTATCTTTCAGGCCGATGGATTCTGGCGTCATGATCTCGTAAGTTTCACGATTTTTCAGCACACCATCCTGATGAATGCCGGATGAATGGGAAAACGCATTGCTGCCGACAACCGCTTTATGAGTGGGGATCGGTGTATTACTAATTTGACTAACTAATTGACTGGTACGGTAAATTTCTTGATGATTGATATTGGTATGCACGCCTAACATTTGCTGGCGCGTTTTGATAGTCATGATCACTTCTTCCAGTGAACAGTTACCCGCACGTTCTCCTAACCCATTGATAGTCCCCTCTATTTGACGAGCACCTTCCTGAATGGCTGTAATGGAGTTAGCGACGGACATACCTAAGTCATCGTGGCAGTGAACTGAAATAATCGCTTTATCAATATTGGGTACGCGATTAAATAATGTACGTATAATACCGCCAAATTGGTAAGGTGTTGTGTAACCAACAGTGTCTGGAATGTTGACGGTGGTTGCCCCCGCTTTGATAGCTTGCTCGACAATTTTGCACAAATTATCGATATCTGTACGACCTGCATCTTCACAGGAAAACTCAACATCATCAGTGTAGTTGCGTGCCCGTTTGATGGAGCGAACCGCCATTTCTACAACATCATCAAAGGTCCTTTTTAATTTATGTTCGACGTGCAGATTTGAGGTAGCGAGTACCATATGCAGGCGGAAGGCTTCAGCGACTTTCAAGGCTTCGGCAGAAACATCAATATCTTTGTCAACACAGCGGGATAAGGCACAAATACGACTGTTCTTGATTTCACGGGCGATGGTTTGAACTGATTCAAAATCTCCCGGAGAAGACACTGGAAAACCGGCTTCAATAACATCAACTCCCAACCTTTCCAGTGCATAAGCGATTTGCAGTTTCTCTTTCACACTCAGGCTAGCTTGTAATGCCTGTTCTCCATCACGTAACGTAGTATCGAAGATAATAACTTGCTGGCTCATGTTGTGCTCCTGTTAAATAGATTAACCATTGGGTTAGGTAACTTAGTTTGGTATTCGGTAAATGGGATTTATTTTTGAGCGCCGGCAGGTAAAAAAAACCCGCGCATGGCGCGGGTTTCTTATGTCTGATGTAGGTTAACTTATCCCTGTTTTTCACCTACCAGCATACCGCGCGCATTAAAGGCGATAATTAGTAGGCTTAGTAGAAGAACAGAATGAATCATGTGAGTTAACCTTTGTAAATTTGTTAATTTAGTTTTAATTGTCAATGTATTTTATAGATACTTTATCTAAAAAATAATGTCAAGCAGTATAAATACGAATTTAGCGTAGATTGCGCATATTTTTGGTTTTTCATTGAGCTATTATTGAGTTTGGTGACTATTTTTTACATTTTTAGCGATGTTTTTATCTATTTTTTGTATCAATATATGGAGTAAAATCCTGCCCTGATGGATAATAAATGAGATGCCTGTTATTTTATACAGTCAACTATATTTCTAAGTAACAAGGATAGATGGATGTTGACCACCGTGTTTTAGGTTAAAAAATCATAACCATATAGAATATTAATAAATTGTATTTTGATAGATTGGAATTTCATTATTGACGAATTACTTACGATAAAAGTCATTAGTGTAATTTGAGTTGCTGCTATTCATATATAAAAACTAATATTCATTATTATAAAAATATTACGGTTACGTAAATAAAAATGTATTGGTTATGCGTGTTTTTTTGTTTTTGTACAAGAGTGAACTCCAGTTTGTTTTTTAACGAAATTGGAGTGATTGTTCTTATTAATGGATAAGACTGTTTGTGATATTGAAATGTTATATTTAGACACGGTAAATATCTATATTTAATGAGGGCGCTACTATATTTAGTGGAGTGAAATAATGACAGAATACAACTCAATAGCGACAGAAAAAAAAGAATCGTGCGATATTCAATTGCGTGGTGTGGATCTTAATTTGCTGACTGTTTTTGACACTGTAATGCAAATGCAAAATATTACACGAGCAGCTCAGGCATTGGGAATGTCACAACCGGCAGTCAGTAATGCTGTATCGCGTCTGAAAACAATGTTTGGTGATGAACTATTTGTTCGTTATGGTCGAGGTATTCAGCCAACGGCGAGGGCAAAACAGCTTTTTGGACCGCTTAGGCAGGCATTGCAAATTGTTCATAATGAACTACCTGGAGTGGGATTTGATCCCAACAAGAGTACAAGGATATTTAATCTCTCTATTTGTAGTCCCCTTGATATTCGTTTAGCTGCTCAAATTGTTGGACAGATAAAAAAACAGGCTTGCAATATCGAAATTGTTATTAAAACACAAATTAATGATGATATTGAGAAGCAATTAAAATATCAGGAAATAGAATTTGTTATCAGTTACAACCAATTGGAATGCCCTAGTTTTCATAATTATCCGCTGTTTAATGATGAATTGGTTCTGGCTTTTTCTAAGCATCATCCTAGAATTGGCAGTCGAATTACACAGCAACAATTACAGAAAGAAAGACATGCCATCGTTGCATTGGATAACATAGATTCATTTAGTAAACCTTACTATGAAAATAATGAATTATTGCGTTCTGTTTCTTATCAGGGAACGGATTTAAATAGTGTTCTTAATATTGTTTCTCAGACTTATTTAGTCGCCATAGTACCAAAGTGGATGGTTGATCACTATTCCGAACAGTTAAATATCTGTTCAGTAACTTTGCCTAATGGCTCAATTTTTCGTCCTTGTTATTTGATATGGCATGGTGCAACAGATCGGGATAAAGGCCATCAGTGGATGAAATCACTGTTAAGTCATCTTGGTGAGTAAAAATAGATCACATTGAAGTAGAACAAGGGAGAAGATATCAAAAATGGGCTTCCCCCTTTTACCAGGAATGGGTAGACTGCGCGGAAATAGCTAACATCTGTAAGCTGAAAAGTGGGTAATTCACTTACTAAAAACGCTGAATGAAATATTTATACAGGAATATATTGTGATAACAGATCCTCTGCACTCCTATCACTTGGTTAACCGATTGCAGCAGCAATTCAATGAATATCCAGAAAAAGTTGCCTTTCGGCAGTGGTCTCCATCAGAACAGTTGGCAATGAATTGGCGACAGATTGAATGCACAACAAAATCTGTGGCAAAAGCATTACTGTCATTGAGAGTAGAAGTGCAGGGGAAAGTGGGTATTTTTGCGCAAAATTGTATGGCATGGTCATTAGCTGACTTAGCTATCCTTCAGCTTCGGGCAGTGACCGTGCCATTGTACGCGACCAATACTTGTGATCAGGCGGCATTTATTCTCAATGATGCAGCAGTACAGGTGTTATTTGTTGGTGGACAGGAACAATATGACATTGCAATGACGCTGATCGAACTGTGTCCTAAACTTACCCATCTTATTGTTATGGACGAATCTGTGGACTTGAAAGAATGTCCGCAGGCATTGTATTTATCCTCCTTGATTGATAATGACTACTCGCAATATCAGGCAGAATTTAATAGCCGTATTGCGGGTCAGGACTTGAATGACCTTTTCACGTTAATCTATACCTCTGGTACAACGGGGGAGCCAAAAGGGGTGATGCTGGATTATCGGAATATGGCGGCACAGCTTTATCTGCATGACCAGAGGTTAACATTGACCAATCAGGATGTATCACTCTGCTTTCTGCCGCTATCCCATATTTTTGAGCGGGCGTGGAGTTATTATGTCATGCACACTGGTGCCCTGAACGTTTATTTAACAGATACCAATCTTGTGCGTGAGGCCATGTCTGATGTGCATCCGACGGTGATGTGCTCCGTCCCCCGTTTTTATGAGAAAATTCATGGTGCGATCTTAGAAAAAGTTTCCCGAGCGCCTTTTTGGCGTAGGATGATTTTTAATTGGGCGCTGAAACAGGGAGAAAACCGCTGGAAGAATCAGCAGGAGAATAAAAAAGGATGCCCATTCACGCGCTGTAGTTATCGATTGGCTGACAAATTGGTGTTGAATAAACTCCGTGGGCTTTTGGGCGGACGAGTGCGTTTCTTGCCGGTGGCGGGAGCACGCCTTGACGATGCCATTACCCGTTTTTTTCTGTCCATTGGCCTGAATATCAAATATGGATATGGTATGACAGAAACTTGTGCCACGGTGTCTTGCTGGGAAGAAAAAAATTATCTGTTTGGCTCAATTGGTACTCCACTGCCTGAGGTTGATGTTCGCATTAGTGCGGAAGGGGAAATCCAAGTGCGTGGCCCTATTGTAATGAAAGGTTATTTCAACCGCCCAGAGGAAACGGTCCATGCCTTTACGGAGGATGGTTGGCTGCGGACAGGCGATGCCGGAGGTCTGGACGAAAACGGTAATTTGTTTATTACCGAGCGCCTGAAAGATCTGATGAAAACGTCAACAGGTAAATATATTGCGCCACAAATGATTGAAGGGATGTTAGGGCAGGATCGTTTTATTGAACATATTGCCGTCATTGCTGATGCGCGCCAATTCGTTTCTGCGCTGATTGTTCCCAGTTATGAAGCTGTGGAAGAGTATGCGAAATCTATCAATCTCCATTACCGTGACCGCCTGGAATTGCTGCGCAATCACCAAATTGTTGAGCTGTTTGAACGACGTTTAAAAGAAATGCAAAAAAATATTGTCAGATTCCATCAGGTCAAACGATTTATTCTTTTGCCGGAAGCCTTTTCAATGGAAAAAGGAGAATTAACGCCGACATTGAAATTACGTCGTAAGGTTATTTCTCAGCGTTATCAGCGTGAAATTGAATCTATGTATCAGGATTAATAGGTAAAAGTTCGGCTCTCTCTTCTTCAACGAATGTTTTCAATATGTAAATTGATGTTTGCTAACATTTGTGTCTAACGTTATGTTAGTTAACTTGGCGTTATGGAATAAATAAAAAATGGGATGAATAAGGTAACTTTTTCGTTACCTTATAAAATTCAGACGATTAACTTGCAAACAGAGCCTGGAGGCAAACTCGATGGAGATGTTGTCAGGAGCCGAAATGATTGTCAGATCGCTAATCGATCAGGGCGTTGAACACGTGTTCGGTTATCCGGGCGGGGCGGTACTGGATATTTATGATGCCCTGCATACGATTGGGGGAGTCGAACATATTTTAGTGCGTCATGAACAGGGTGCTGTTCATATGGCGGATGGATATGCGCGTAGTACGGGCAAAGTTGGGGTTGTTTTAGTCACCTCAGGGCCAGGGGCAACGAATGCCGTCACAGGCATTGCAACGGCATACATGGATTCAATTCCTATGGTCGTGTTATCTGGTCAGGTTGCCAGTTCCCTGATAGGTAATGATGCTTTTCAGGAATGCGATATGGTGGGAATTTCCCGCCCCATCGTGAAACATAGTTTTCTGGTGAAAAAAGCAGAAGATATTCCAAATACAATTAAAAAAGCTTTTTACCTGGCTGCAAGTGGTCGGCCGGGACCTGTTGTTATCGATTTTCCTAAAGATACCGTCAACCCTGCATTGAAATTCCCGTATGTGTACCCTGAAAAAATTAACATGCGTTCTTATAACCCTACTGTACAGGGACACAAGGGACAAATTAAACGTGTGTTGAAGACGCTGATGAAGGCAAAAAAACCCGTAATTTATGTTGGAGGGGGAGCCATAAATTCTGCCTGTACAACTGAATTGCTGAAGTTGGCTGAACATTTTCACCTTCCGGTCGTCAGTTCGTTGATGGGATTAGGTGCATTTCCTGCAACACATCGCCAAAGCTTAGGCATGCTGGGGATGCACGGAACTTTTGAAGCGAATAAAGCGATGCACAACTCTGATGTTATTTTTGCAGTAGGAGTGCGTTTTGACGATCGAACAACCAATAATCTGGAAAAATATTGCCCCGAAGCAACCGTATTACATATTGATATCGATCCAACCTCAATTTCAAAAACGGTAACAGCGGATATCCCTATTGTTGGCGATGCTAAACAGATACTTGGTCAGATGCTGGAATTATTGGATTCCATCGAAGAAGATAGCCAAGACCCCGATGCCCTGAAAGATTGGTGGCTTGCGATTGAACAGTGGCGCAGCCGCAAGTGTCTTGATTACGATCACACGACAGCGAAAATCAAGCCACAGGCGGTTATTGAAACTCTTTATCGTCTAACCAAGGGGGACGCCTACATTGCGTCAGATGTTGGCCAGCATCAGATGTTTGCTGCTTTGCATTACCCCTTTGATAAGCCGCGACGTTGGATCAATTCTGGTGGTTTAGGAACGATGGGATTTGGCTTGCCTGCTGCGCTTGGCGTGAAGTTGGCGAAACCTGAAGCCACGGTCGTGTGTGTAACAGGGGATGGCAGTATTCAGATGAATATTCAAGAATTATCTACTGCCTTGCAATATGGTTTGCCTGTGCTGGTGCTGAATCTGAATAACCGTTTCTTGGGTATGGTGAAACAATGGCAGGATATGATATACGCGGGTCGTCATTCTCAATCCTACATGGAATCCCTGCCTGATTTCGTCAAATTGGCAGAATCTTATGGGCATATTGGCATCTCCATCCAAACTTACGATGAGTTGGAGGCTAAATTGACTCAAGCACTGCATGAAGTCACTGAAAATCAACGTCTGGTTTTCGTGGATGTTACCGTTGACGAAACAGAACATGTTTATCCAATGCAGATCCGAGGCGGGGCAATGGATGAAATGTGGTTAAGCAAAACAGAGAGAACCTGATCATGCGCCGGATTTTGTCTGTATTACTTGAAAACGAATCGGGAGCATTATCCCGCGTTGTGGGTTTATTCTCTCAGCGGGGTTATAACATCGAAAGTTTAACGGTCGCTCCTACTGAAGATCCCACATTGTCACGTATGACTATCCAAACCAAAGGTGATGCCAAGGTATTGGAACAAATTGAAAAACAGTTGCATAAATTGGTGGATGTATTGAGGGTCAATGAATTAACAGCAGGGCCTCATGTTGAGCGGGAAATCATGCTGGTTAAATTACAAGCCAGTGGATATGCACGGGAAGAGGTTAAACGCAGTACCGATATTTTTCGCGGTCAGATCGTTGATGTGACTTCAGCACTCTATACTGTCCAATTAGTAGGGACAAGTGAAAAACTGGACGCTTTTCTTGATTCAATCAGAGACGTGGCGGAGATCGTTGAAGTGGTGCGTTCGGGCATCGTTGGTGTCTCTCGCGGAGATAAAATTATGCGATGAAAAATCGTAATCTGCGGGTTAAAATACAGATATTTATTGAGCCCTACTGTAAAGTAGGGCTTTTTCATCATCTTACTGAGGGGTTAATGTGAAACTGGATGAGATCGCCCGCTTAGCAGGTGTTTCACGTACTACGGCCAGTTATGTTATCAATGGTAAAGCTAAGCAGTATCGGGTTAGTGATAAAACAGTAGAAAAAGTGATGGCAGTGGTCAAGGAGCATAATTATCATCCTAATGCTGTCGCCGCTGGCCTTCGGGCGGGGAGAACCCGTTCAATTGGTTTAGTCATACCCGATCTGGAAAATACGAGTTACACACGTATTGCCAATTATCTTGAACGTCAGGCACGGCAACGCGGCTACCAGTTACTGATCGCCTGTTCTGAAGATCAGCCAGATAATGAAATGCGTTGTGTTGAACATCTTTTACAACGTCAGGTTGATGCGATCATTGTTTCTACCGCCTTGCCGCCTGAGCATCCTTTCTACCAGCGTTGGGCAAATCGCTCATTGCCAATCATCGCACTTGACCGTGCCTTGGACAGCGAACATTTTATCAGTGTGGTTGGGGATGATCTTGAAGATGCGAAGATGCTGGCACAGGAATTGCGTCAATTTCCGGCTGAATCTGTCCTTTATTTGGGAGCATTACCTGAATTGTCGGTCAGTTTCTTGCGTGAACAAGGTTTCCGCGAAGCGTGGCAGCATGATCCACGGGAAGTAAACTATCTTTATGCCAATAGCTATGAACGTGAAGCTGCGGCAGAAGTATTTGCATCATGGTTGGACGCAAACCCTGTTCCTCAGGCTTTGTATACGACTTCATTTGCGTTACTTCAGGGTGTCATGGATACGCTTCTCAAACGCAGTGGCCGTTTACCAAGTCAATTGGTTATTGCCACATTTGGTGATCATGAATTGCTTGATTTCCTTGAGTGTCCGGTATTGTCGGTGGCACAGCGTCATCGTGATGTTGCTGAACGTGCTCTTGAACTGGTATTAGCCAGTTTGGATGAAAAGCAGCGTCCAACTCCCGGAATAACCCGAATGCGTCGTCATCTATGTCGTCGTGGTAAGTTAAGCCGAAAAGCCTAATTGAGTACCCTCATTAAAGATGAGGGTGCTATTTGCCTGCCTGATATCATCAAAATACGCGCGTTGAGGCAATTTTGAGATTATTCTTACTAAAATTCTTCTAAACAGATTTTTATAACCGTGAAAATCGATAATGTGTTATTTAAATTCACAGGATGAATAATTTTGTAATAACGCGTTATTGTTTATATGGGGTATTTGTTGTTTAAGAATTATTTTTTTACTTGTTTGATATGTAACCATTTTATGTTTTTAGGTAAATACAAAATTTCAATATGTTATTATTTTTTATGCTATTGTAACCTAAATATATAGTTATTATTGATAATTTTATGTCGATTAATAATTGATCGGTAGTGAGATATGGGTTACATAAATTAATTTAAGTGGTAATTAATTGTACTGAATGCCATCTTAAATAAGGTTCTCTACAGATTTATTAAATTATTCAAAATTATCATGATGTTATCTATTATTAATACAGCCAAAACTAAAAAATCCTTCTTTTTCTCTTCCGAATCTTTCTGTAAATCTAGCTAAAGCGCCCAGGCTCTGGCTTGACAAGGTTTTCATACCATCCGTAAACTCTTAATTGTGGTGATTTGTGGGATAATGTGGAGATTTGAGCCATCAAGGGGTAACCTGAGTATGTTTCGTGGAGCAACGCTGGTTAATCTCGATAGCAAAGGGCGGCTTACTGTACCAGCCCGATATAGAGAAATGCTGAATGAAGTATCAACAGGCCAGATGGTTTGTACTATTGATCTTCATCAGCCGTGCTTGTTGCTTTATACATTACCCGAATGGGAAGTCATCGAAAAAAAATTATCTCGCTTATCCAGCATGAATCCAGCCGAACGTCGTGTTCAACGTTTGTTATTGGGACACGCCAGTGAATGTCAAATGGACAGTGCAGGACGTCTTTTATTAGCCAGCACACTGCGACAGCACGCAGGGCTAACAAAAGAGGTCATGCTGGTTGGGCAATTTAATAAATTTGAATTGTGGGATGAACAAGTTTGGTATCAACAGGTACAGGATGATATTGCGGTTGAGCAATCCACACAAGAACCTCTATCAGCAAGGCTACAGGATTTATCACTATAACATGGCAAATAGTCATTTTGAGCATACCAGTGTACTGCTGGATGAAGCTGTCAATGGATTGAATATTCAAGAAGATGGAATTTATATCGATGGAACGTTTGGGCGAGGGGGACATTCTCGCCTGATTTTGTCGAAATTGGGACCCAATGGACGTTTGATGGCGATCGATCGTGACCCACAAGCCATTGAAGCGTCAAAGGCCATTACGGACAAGCGTTTTTCTATTACTCATGGGCCATTTTCTGAATTGGCAACTTATGTAGAAGAGGCTGGTCTGGTTGGAAAAATTGATGGCGTATTGCTGGATTTAGGGGTTTCTTCCCCACAATTGGATGATCCTGAACGTGGTTTTTCATTTATGCGTGATGGGCCATTGGATATGCGTATGGATACCACTCGTGGGCAGTCTGCCGCAGAATGGTTGATGAAAGCTGAAGCAGATGACATCGCATGGGTGTTAAAAACATTTGGCGAAGAGCGTTTTGCCAAGCGTATCGCAAGAGCCATTGTGGCACGCAATCAGGAACAACCGATTACGCGTACGCGCGAGCTGGCAGAGTTGATTGCTCAGGCAAGCCCGATTAAAGAAAAACATAAGCATCCGGCAACACGCAGCTTTCAGGCCATCAGGATTTACATTAACAGTGAACTGGAAGAGATAGAACGTGCATTAGAGGGTGCACTGCACGTTCTGGCACCACAAGGGCGATTATCAGTCATCAGTTTCCACTCGTTGGAAGATCGCATAGTGAAACGCTTTATCCGACAACACAGTCAGGGGCCACAGGTTCCAGCCGGTTTGCCTCTCACAGAAGCGCAGTTAAAAACGCTGGGGGGAAGAAGTCTGAAATCCATTGGCAAAATGAAACCCTCAGAGGATGAAGTAGCCACAAATCCAAGAGCGCGTAGCTCGGTTTTGCGGTTTGCTGAAAAGGTGGGTGACTGATGGCTGGTGAACGTCATGGGTTAGTTGGAGTGATTGGTAACGATTTAATTCGTAATGCCAAACTCCCACTGATTTTGCTGGTAGCAGTTGTAGTTTCAGCCATCAGTGTTGTGACGGTCACACATCAGACCCGCTTATTGACTGCGGAAAAAGAGCGTCAAGTTATCCAGCTTGATGCTCAGGATATTGAGTGGCGTAATCTGCTCCTTGAAGAGAACGCACTGGGTGATCACAGTCGGGTTGAACGGATTGCGACTGAAAAATTGCTGATGCAACACGTTGATCCAAGTAAAGAGAATATTGTGATCATTCAATAAGTCCAGTTGACAACCAAAAGGTGGGCGATGAAAGCTGCACGCTCTTTAAAGTTGAAAAAGCAAGAAGATAAAGCAAGTTTTGTAAGCTGGCGTTTTGCCTTGCTATGTGGAGGCATTGGGATTGCTTTAATCGGGCTTTTGATTCGTGTTGCCTATTTGCAGATCATCAATCCTGATCGTTTGGTAAAAGAAGGTGATTCGCGTTCCCTGCGTATCCAATCTGTCCCGACTGCCCGTGGCATGATCAATGACCGCAATGGGCGCCCACTGGCAGTGAGTGTGCCTGTTGATGCGGTCTGGGCAGACCCTAAGGAAGTGTTTGAAAAAGGGGGTATCACAAATGACTCTCGTTGGCAGGCTTTGGCTGATGCCCTTTCTATCCCTCTTGAACAACTAACCAGCAAAATTAACGAATATCCCAAGGGGCGTTTTGTTTACCTTGCTCGTCAAGTGAATACATCTATCGGCGATTATGTCGAGAAATTGAGGCTGCCTGGTATCTATTTGCGTCAGGAATCCCGCCGTTATTATCCGGCAGGGCAGGTGACAGCACATATTATTGGCGTCACTAATATTGACGGTGCAGGTATTGAGGGCGTTGAAAAAAGCTTTGATAACTGGTTGACAGGTATGCCGGGAAGCCGAACTGTTCGTAAAGATCGTACAGGGCGTGTTATTGAGGATATTTCATCGACAGATAGCCGAGCCGCCCACGATTTAACGCTCAGCATAGATGAGCGCCTTCAGATGCTGGTATATCGCGAATTAACCAAAGCCGTTGCGCTGAACAAAGCCGAATCAGGTACAGCCGTACTGGTTGATGTCAATACAGGCGAAGTATTGGCAATGGCAAACAGCCCATCTTATAACCCAAATAATTTGGCTGGAACGCCGAAAGATGCGATGCGTAACCGTGCTATCACCGATATTTTTGAGCCAGGTTCTACGGTGAAACCGCTGGTGGTGATGAGTGCACTGAATAGTGGCATTGTCAAAGAAAATACCGTGTTAGATACCAGACCATACCGAGTAACGTATGGATCGCGAGGGCATGAAATTAAAGATGTTGCGCCACGTCCTGAATTAACTATCACAGGAATCTTACAGAAGTCGAGTAACGTTGGTGTTTCCAAGCTGGCGTTAGCGATGCCTGCCTCAGAGGTGGTAAATGTTTATTCACGCTTTGGGATGGGAAAACCGACCAATTTGGGGCTGGTCGGAGAAAGTAGTGGCTTATTTCCAACTAATAAACAACGGTGGTCAGATCTTGATAGGGCCACCTTTTCTTTCGGCTACGGGCTGATGGTAACGCCGTTACAGTTAGCGCGAGTCTATGCAACGATAGGCAGTCTGGGTGTTTATCGCCCATTGTCCATTACCAAAGTCGATCCTCCCGTGCCGGGTACACGAGTATTTCCTGAAACTGTCATGCGAACAGTGGTGCACATGATGGAGAGTGTGGCATTACCAGGGGGAGGCGGTGTACGGGCAGCGATAAAAGGTTATCGCATTGCTGTTAAAACGGGTACAGCAAGAAAAGTCGGGCCAGATGGCAGGTATCTCAATAATAAGCATATTTCTTATACCGCCGGAATTGCACCGGCGAGTAATCCACGGTTTTCACTGGTTGTGATCATTAATGATCCACAAGCAGGTAAATATTATGGCGGTGCAGTTGCTGCACCTGTCTTCGGCACAATCATGAGTGGTGTTCTGCGTACCATGAATGTTGAACCAGATGCATTGCCTATAGGCGATAAAAACGAATTTGTGATTAATAAATAAAGAGGATAAAAGTGGCAGATCGTAATTTGCGCGATTTATTGGCTCCATGGGGTGTTGATACACCGGAGCTTCGGCTGCGTGAAATGACATTGGATAGCCGTAAGGCGGCTGCCGGAGATCTGTTTGTTGCGGTTCAAGGGCATCAGACAGACGGTCGAAAGTATATTCCTCAAGCTATCGCTCAAGGTGTCGCTGCGGTGATTGCAGAAGCGAAGGGAAAAGCAGATAACGGCACTGTGCAGAAAATGCACGGTGTGCCTGTTATCTATCTGGATAATTTAAATAGCAAATTATCAAATCTGGCCGGCGAATTTTACCAGCATCCCGGCAATAAACTGAAATTGATTGGGGTGACGGGCACCAACGGGAAAACAACAACAACCCAATTGTTGGCGCAATGGAGTCAGGGGCTTGGCGAAACCAGTGCCGTGATGGGAACGGTCGGAAATGGTTTGTTGGGTATGATCGTTCCCAGCGAAAATACAACTGGCTCTGCGGTTGATATTCAGCTTGATTTACAACAATTGGTTAATCAAAACGCTACTTTTGCTGCGATGGAAGTCTCTTCGCATGGTCTGGTTCAGGGAAGAGTGGCAGCATTGCCATTTCAAGCCGCTATTTTTACTAATTTAAGCCGTGATCACCTTGATTATCATGGTGATATGGAAAATTACGAAGATGCCAAATGGCGACTGTTCAGTGACCATGATGTAAAGCAGAAAATCATCAATGCTGATGATGCGGTTGGGCAGAAGTGGTTGTCTCACCTGCCGGATGCCGTTGCTGTTTCGATGGAAAATAATTTGCCCGAAAATTGGCAGGGGCGTTGGCTATCGGCCAGTGAGGTGCATTACCACGACAAAGGTGCTTCCATCACATTTAATTCCAGTTGGGGGAATGGGACATTCAATAGCCCTCTTATGGGCGCGTTTAATGTGAGTAATTTACTATTGGCGCTTACCACTCTGTTGTCTCTGGACTATCCCTTGGAAAAACTGCTATCGACGGCTTCTTGTCTGAAACCTGTTTGTGGCCGTATGGAAGTTTTTTCTGCTGCGGGTCGTCCGACGGTTGTGGTTGATTATGCCCATACACCTGATGCCTTGGAAAAAGCATTATCTGCGGCTCGCCTGCACTGTAAAGGGCAACTTTGGTGTGTATTTGGTTGTGGCGGTGATCGCGACAAAGGCAAGCGTCCATTAATGGGGGGCATTGCAGAGCAGGGCGCTGATCATGTGATTGTCACTGATGATAATCCACGCAGTGAAGAGCCTCAGTCAATTGTGACTGATATCCTGCAAGGGTTCATCGACCCAGGACAGGCGACGGCGATTCATGGGCGGGTTGAGGCCGTCACCAGTGCCATTATGCAGGCAAATGAAGACGATGTGGTTCTTGTGGCCGGCAAAGGTCATGAAGATTATCAATTGGTTGGCAATCGTCGTTTGGATTACTCAGATCGCCTGACTGTTGCGCGTTTGCTGGAGGTAATTGCATGATCCCTCTGACCCTACAGCAATTAGCACACTTGACCGGTGGCACGTTATATCGCATTACCGAACAGCAAGCTGAAACTTTGCAAATTAATACTGTGGAAACGGATAGCCGTAAGATCGTGCGTGGTGGGTTGTTTATTGCCTTAAAAGGCGAAAAATTCGACGCCCATGATTTTGCTGCTGATGTAGCACAGCAGGGCGCTGGTGCTTTATTGGTTAGTTGTTGTCTGGATATTGACTGCCCTCAGGTTGTGGTTAAAGACACGCGTCTGGCGATGGGAAAACTGGCGGGCTGGGTTCGTCAACAAAGTAAAGCACGCGTTGTGGCTTTAACAGGCTCGTCAGGTAAAACATCCGTTAAAGAGATGACAGCGGCGATTCTGCGTCAGTGTGGCGATACCCTATATACCGCAGGCAACTTCAACAATGATATTGGCGTGCCATTGACGTTGTTCAGGTTGACGGATAAGCACCAGTTTGCCGTTATTGAACTGGGAGCGAACCATATTGGTGAAATATCTTACACCACTGAAATGACTTGTCCTGAAAGTGCATTGGTCAATAACCTCTTTTCTGCTCACCTGGAAGGTTTCGGCTCTTTGGTCGGGGTGGCAAAGGCAAAAGGTGAAATCTTTGCAGGCCTTGCTCCAACTGGAACCGCCATAATCAATCTGGATAGCAATGATTGGGAAAATTGGCAGCACAGCATTAGCGATCAGCAAACAGTATGGCGCTTTTCCGCTTCATCAACGGCGGGAGCGGATTTTTACGCAACGGACATTTTAGAACAACCGTTGGCAACGCATTTTTGCCTCCATAGCCCCATTGGGCGTGTTGAACTGACATTGCCATTGCCGGGGAAACACAATGTAGCCAATGCATTGGCAGCCAGCGCGTTGGCAATTTCTGTTGGTGCATCACTGGATGATATTCGTACCGGATTATCGGGGTTGCAAGCGGTTGCAGGACGTTTATTTCCTGTCGTCCTGACTGAGGGAAAAACGATATTAGATGACACTTATAACGCCAATCCCGGCTCCATGATAGCAGCGGCGAATGTGCTAGCGCAGATGTCTGGTTACCGAGTCATGGTTGTTGGTGATATGGGAGAATTGGGAGAGCAGGCGATTGAGTGCCATCGTGAGGTGGGCGAAGCCGTGGCATCGACAAACATAGATAAGGTACTCAGCGTTGGGGCTTTCAGTGCCCATATTAGTAGAGCGAGTGGTCGGGGGCAGCATTTTGCGAACAAGGCTGAATTAGTTGCAGCGCTGCTTCTTTTACTGGAACAACATGAAATGATTTCCATATTAATTAAAGGTTCACGTAGTGCCGCAATGGAAGAGGTTGTGAACGTGCTGAAGGAGAACTTCCAATGTTAGTTTGGCTGGCCGAATATCTGGTTAAGTATCACACCGGTTTTAACGTCTTCTCATATTTGACGTTCAGAGCCATCGTCGGCTTGCTTACTGCATTATTCATCGCGTTATGGATGGGGCCAAGGTTGATCGCTTATCTGCAAAAATTGCAAATAGGCCAAGTTGTACGCGATAACGGTCCTGAATCCCATTTTAGTAAGCGTGGGACACCGACAATGGGGGGATTGTTGATTTTGTTCTCCATTACGATCTCTGTATTGCTGTGGACTCGTTTGGATAATCCCTATGTCTGGTGTGTTTTGCTTGTTTTAGTCGGTTATGGCGTTGTGGGATTTGTGGATGATTACCGCAAAGTGGTGCGTAAAGACACCAAGGGGCTAATTGCTCGTTGGAAATATTTCTGGCAGTCCGTTATTGCTCTGGGTGTCGCGTTTGTTATGTACAGCATCGGCAAAGATACATCTGCAACACAATTAGTCGTGCCGTTCTTTAAAGAGGTTATGCCGCAACTGGGTTTGTTTTACATTCTGCTGACGTATTTTGTGATTGTAGGAACCAGTAACGCGGTGAATCTGACTGATGGATTGGATGGCCTTGCCATTATGCCAACAGTACTTGTTGCAGCAGGTTTTGCCTTGGTGGCATGGGCAACAGGTAACGTGAATTTTGCTAACTACCTGCATATCCCTTATTTGAGCCACGCGGGTGAACTAGTGATTGTCTGCACTGCGATTGTCGGTGCAGGACTGGGTTTCTTGTGGTTTAACACTTATCCGGCGCAAGTGTTTATGGGAGATGTTGGGTCATTGGCTTTGGGCGGGGCATTGGGAACCATTGCCGTATTGCTGCGCCAAGAGTTCCTGCTGATCATTATGGGAGGCGTTTTTGTGGTGGAAACGTTGTCTGTCATCTTGCAAGTGGGTTCATTCAAATTGCGTGGACAACGCATTTTCCGCATGGCACCAATTCACCATCACTATGAATTGAAAGGTTGGCCAGAGCCACGCGTTATCGTGCGCTTTTGGATTATTTCTTTGATGTTGGTGTTGATTGGTCTGGCAACGTTAAAGGTACGTTAATCATGGCTGAACTATTTAAGACGGAATACGGGGGTAAAAAAGTCGTTATCGTTGGCTTAGGGCTGACCGGCCTGTCCTGCGTTGATTTTTTTATTACACGTGGCGTAACACCCCGCGTGATGGATACCCGTATAGTGCCACCAGGCAGCAATAAGCTGCCTGATAACGTTGAGTGTCATACAGGCAGCCTCAATAAACAGTGGTTGATGGAGGCCGATTTAATCGTTGCCAGCCCGGGTATGGCGCTGGCAACGCCTGAATTGCAGGCAGCGGCTGATGCGGGTGTTGAAATTATCGGTGATATTGAGCTGTTTTGCCGCGAAGCTACTGCGCCGATTGTTGCCATTACGGGTTCAAATGGCAAAAGCACCGTGACCACCCTACTTGGCGAAATGGCGAAAGAAGCGGGATGGCAGGTTGGCGTGGGGGGCAACATTGGTGTCCCTGCACTGGAATTGCTGAAACAGCCTTGTCAGCTTTATGTACTGGAACTGTCCAGTTTTCAACTTGAAACTACTTACAGCTTGAAAGCCACGGCAGCGACAGTACTGAATGTGACCGAAGACCACATGGTTCGTTATCCCGAAGGATTAGCGCAGTATCGTGCAGCGAAGTTGCGCATTTACCATCAGGCGAAAACTTGTGTGGTTAATGAACAGGATGCTCTGACACTACCAGAAACAGGCAAAGATAGCCGTTGTATTAGCTTCGGTGTGGATAGTGGTGATTATCAGTTTGACAGTGAACACCAACAACTGATGGTTAATCAACATCCTGTGTTGGCAACACGTGAAATGAGGTTGGTCGGTCAACATAACTATACCAATGGATTAGCCGCGTTAGCACTGGCCGATGCTGTAGGCATTCCTCGTGTTGCCAGCCTTCAGGCGTTACGTACTTATTCCGGGCTGGAACACCGCTTTCAGGTGATTCACATGAGAAATGGTGTTCGTTGGGTGAATGATTCTAAGGCAACCAATGTTGGCAGCACCCAAGCAGCACTGAGCGGATTGAAGCTGGAAGGGACGCTCTATCTTTTATTGGGGGGAGATGGCAAAGCGGCAGATTTTATCCCACTGAAACCCTATATATCGGGGGAACATGTTCGTCTGTACTGTTTTGGTCGTGACGGGGGGCAATTAGCACAATTGCGCCCGGAAATTGCAACACTGACGGAAACAATGGAACAGGCGATGAGAGAAATTGCCCCCAAGCTGGTTTCTGGCGACATGGTATTGTTGTCACCCGCTTGTGCGAGCTTCGATCAGTTCAACAGCTTTGAGCATCGTGGTCATGAATTTGCTCGTTTGGCAGAGGAGTTAGGCTGATGACCATTCCAGGCCTTGGTAAATTTAAAACTTGGTTGGCGGGAAATGTGGAAGTAGATGCCACAGATACCGTTATGTATGATCGTACTCTGGTCTGGATGATATTAGGGTTGGCTGCAATTGGCTTTGTCATGGTAACGTCGGCATCCATGCCAGTTGGTCAACGTCTTGCTCAAGATCCCTTTATCTTTGCTCGACGTGATGCAATTTATTTGTCACTGTGCTTTTTCTTATCCCTGATCACGCTGCGCATTCCGATGGACTTCTGGCTGCGTTACAGCAACGTCATGTTATTAATGACAATCATGATGCTGGTTGTGGTGCTGTTTGTGGGGAGTTCAGTTAACGGGGCATCACGCTGGGTAGCGATTGGCCCATTACGCATTCAACCGGCAGAATTGTCAAAACTATCACTTTTTTGTTATCTCTCCAGCTATCTGGTCAGAAAAGTTGAGGAAGTAAGAAACAACTTCTGGGGATTTTGCAAACCAATGAGTGTCATGGTTGCATTGGCGATTTTGTTGTTGGCACAGCCCGATTTGGGGACAGTGGTTGTGTTATTTGTGACTACATTGGCTCTGCTGTTTCTGGCAGGGGCGAAATTGTGGCAGTTTCTGGCGATTATTGGTTGCGGAATATTTGCCGTGTGCGTATTGATTGTGGCTGAACCTTATCGTATGCGCAGGGTAACCTCTTTCCTGAATCCGTGGGAAGATCCTTTTGGCAGTGGTTATCAGTTAACCCAATCGTTAATGGCATTTGGTCGTGGGGACTTTTTTGGCCAGGGACTGGGAAATTCAGTCCAAAAACTTGAATACCTGCCGGAAGCTCATACTGACTTTATTTTCTCCATTCTGGCCGAAGAATTGGGTTATTTCGGTGTGGTTTTAGTGCTGGCAATGGTATTCTTCGTCGCTTTCCGCGCCATGATGATCGGCCGTCGGGCATTGCAGCTTAATCAACGGTTTTCTGGTTTTTTAGCTTGTGCAATCGGCATATGGTTCAGCTTTCAGGCGTTCATTAACGTTGGTGCGGCGGCAGGTATGTTACCAACGAAAGGATTAACATTACCTTTAGTCAGCTATGGTGGCTCTAGTTTGATAGTGATGTCAACGGCCATCGTCTTGTTGTTGCGAATTGATTATGAAGTACGTCTGGCAAAAGCGCAGGCGTTTGTAAGGAGCCCTAAATGAGTGGCAAAAACCGGCGTTTGATGGTGATGGCTGGTGGTACAGGGGGGCATGTGTTCCCAGGGCTGGCCGTTGCTCACCATTTAAAAGAGCAGGGGTGGGATATTCGCTGGTTGGGAACCGCAGATCGCATGGAAGCTGATTTAGTTCCGAAACATGGCATTGATATCGAATTTATTCAGATTTCAGGTTTGCGGGGCAAGGGAGTGAAAGCGTTACTTGCTGCCCCAATTAGAATTTTTAAGGCTATTCGACAGGCAAAAGCCATTATGCGCCGTTATCAGCCCGATGTTGTGCTGGGAATGGGAGGATATGTCTCCGGGCCAGGTGGAATAGCGGCATGGTTGTGTGGCATTCCGGTTGTACTGCACGAACAAAATGGCATTGCAGGGCTGACTAATCGTTGGTTGGCCAAAATTGCCAAAACGGTGTTACAGGCGTTTCCGGGGGCATTCCCTGGCGCGCCCGTTGTTGGTAATCCCGTAAGGGAAGACGTACTGGCATTGCCAGAACCAATACAGCGTTTGGCCGGGCGTGAAGGATCTGTTCGGGTTCTGGTCGTTGGTGGTAGTCAAGGCGCAAGAATATTGAACCAAACTATGCCAGAAGTAGCCGCTCGCTTGGGCGATAAAATCACTTTATGGCATCAGGCAGGCAAGGGCGCCAGAGAAGAGACACAAAAACAATATGAGAATTCAGTTAAATCTGAATTCAAAGTGACTGAATTTATTGATGATATGGCGCAGGCTTATGCGTGGGCTGATATTGTCGTATGTCGCTCCGGTGCACTTACAGTTAGTGAAGTTTCCGCCGCAGGCTTACCGGCGATTTTTGTTCCTTTCCAGCATAAAGATCGCCAGCAATATTGGAATGCTTTGCCTTTGGAAAAAGCGGGAGCCGCAAAGATACTCGAACAACCCGAATTTACGGTTGATGCTGTCGTCGGGTTATTGACCCAGTGGCAACGTCCACAATTGTTAGAAATGGCAGAGAAAGCACGTTCAGTCGCTATTATCAATGCAACCGAGCGTGTGGCAGCAACGTTAATCGATGCTGCAAAAAATCATTCAGGCCGTTCCAGATAGAACGGTGACGTAAACATAACGAGTGAAGATTAAAACGTGAATACACAACAGTTGGCGAAATTAAGAGCTTCAGTGCCTGAAATGAGAAAAGTCAGGCATATCCACTTTGTTGGCATTGGTGGTGCTGGCATGGGTGGTATCGCCGAGGTGTTGGCTAATGAAGGTTATCAGATAAGTGGTTCTGATCTGGCGCCCAATCCTGTCACACAGCAATTGATTGCACTGGGTGCAACTATTTATTTCAATCACCGTCCAGAAAATGTGCGTGACGCTAGTGTAGTGGTGGCATCCACGGCTATTTCGGCGGAAAACCCAGAAATTGTGGCTGCGCGGGAAGCGCGTATCCCGGTTATCCGTCGTGCGGAAATGCTGGCAGAGCTGATGCGTTATCGCCACGGTATCGCTATTGCGGGAACGCATGGAAAAACCACGACGACGGCAATGATTGCTGGCATTTATGCACAGGCAGGTCTTGATCCTACATTTGTGAATGGTGGGTTGGTCAAAGCGGCAGGGACGCATGCTCGCTTAGGTAGCAGCCGCTATCTGATTGCAGAAGCAGATGAAAGTGATGCTTCATTCTTGCACTTGCAGCCCATGATGGCAGTTGTCACCAATATTGAAGCTGACCACATGGATACCTACCAAGGGGATTTCGAAAACTTAAAGCAAACGTTCGTTAACTTCCTGCATAACCTGCCATTTTATGGGCGTGCGGTTATGTGTATTGACGATCCTGTTGTGAAAGAACTAATCCCCCAAATTGGGCGTTATATCACAACCTATGGTTTCAGTGAGGAAGCAGACGTCCGTATTACCCACTATGAGCAGAAAGGCGCTCAGGGATTTTTCACTATCAGCCGGTTGGATTTGCCGGATTTGCATGTAGTGTTAAATGCCCCTGGCCGCCACAATGCGCTGAATGCAACTGCCGCGGTTGCAGTGGCAACAGAAGAAGGCATTGATGATACCGCCATTCTGGCCTCTCTGGCTGAGTTTCAGGGAACCGGACGCCGCTTTGATTTTCTGGGAAATTTTCCTCTTAAACATATTAATGACAAAGAAGGTAGTGTGATGTTGGTTGATGATTATGGTCATCACCCAACAGAAGTTGATGCCACGATTAAAGCTGCACGAGCGGGTTGGGGGGATAAACGCATTGTCATGGTATTCCAGCCACACCGTTATACAAGAACTCGTGATTTATATGATGATTTTGCCAATGTTCTGAGTCAGGTAGATGTTCTATTAATGTTGGATGTGTATGCCGCAGGTGAAACGCCGATCCCTGGCGCGGATAGCCGTTCTTTATGCCGTACTATCCGCAGTCGTGGCAAATTGGACCCGATTTTTGTATCAGAACCTGAACAAGTTTCAATCATTCTGTCACAGGTGATAGAAAACAATGATTTAGTTTTGGTACAGGGTGCCGGAAATATCGGTAAAATAGCGCGCAATTTGGCTGAAACAAAATTGCAGCCATCTTTTTATGAGGGAGAACATCATGGTTGATAAAGTTGCTGTTCTGTTGGGCGGAACTTCCGCTGAACGCGAAGTTTCATTGCAATCAGGGCATGCGGTTGTGGCAGGGCTGAAGGAAGCGGGCATTAATGCCTATTCAGTTGATACAAAAGACTTTGATGTGACTAAACTCAAAGAGGAAGGATTCAATAAAGTCTTTATCGCACTGCACGGTCGCGGTGGTGAAGATGGTACATTGCAAGGTTTGCTGGAATTTTTGCAAATTCCTTATACCGGCAGCGGAGTAATGGCATCTGCCTTGTCAATGGACAAAATGCGCACAAAACAGCTCTGGCAGGGAGCAAAACTGCCTATTTCACCTTATGTCGTAATTAATTCTCTAAAATTTGAACAACTTAATGATTTACAACTCAAAGAGTATGTTCAAGAACTAGGTTTGCCATTAATGATTAAACCGAATCTGGAAGGCTCCAGTGTAGGGATGACCAAAGTGAATGAGTATGCTGAATTGCGTGACGCTCTGGAGCTGGCATTTAAATACGATACTAATGTATTGGTCGAAAAATGGCTGTTTGGTCCTGAATATACCGTCGGATTTTTGGGGGATGAGGCTCTTCCTTCTATCCGTATTCAGGTTTCAAACACATTTTATGATTATGATGCGAAATATATTTCGAACCAAACGCAATATTTTTGTCCAAGCGGCTTGAGTGCGGAAAAAGAGCAAGAGCTATTAGATATCGCCTTAAAGGCATATAAGGCGCTGGGATGTCATGGCTGGGGGCGAGTTGATATCATGGATGATGGGAAGGGTAATTTCTACCTGTTGGAAGCCAATACTTCCCCGGGTATGACCAGTCATAGCCTTGTGCCAACTGCTGCGCGTCAGGCTGGATTAAGTTTTTCTCAACTCGTAGCGAAAATTTTGGAGCTGGCTGATTAATATGTCGCAGGCAGCCCGGAATATCCGGGAGCGGGAGATTGAAGCGCAGAGAGCTCGTCCCAGTAATGGCTACTATCTGACTGGGATTGCCTTCTTCTTGATGGTCGTCGGTATCATCATATGGGGGGGCTGGATGACACTGGATTGGATGAAAGATCCTAGCAGATTACCACTCTCAAAGCTGGTACTGACTGGTGAGCGACATTACACCACGAATGATGATGTAAGGCAGTCTATTTTGTCCCTGGGATCTCCTGGAACATTTATGACTCAGGATGTCAACGGCATTCAGGAAAAGATTGAACAACTGCCGTGGATCCGGCAGGTCACTGTTCGGAAACAATGGCCTGATGAACTTAAAATACATCTGGTAGAATACGTACCTTATGTGCGCTGGAATGATACCCAATTGTTAGATGATGAAGGTCGGGTATTTAGCCTGCCTATAGAGCGCAGTGCAAATGGGCAGTATCCGATGTTGTATGGACCAGAAGGCAAAGAAAAGGACGCATTGAGTGAATACCACACAATGGCAGCTTTTCTTGAAAAACACCAGATGAAACTGAAAGCAGTGATCATGACAGCACGTAATTCCTGGCAACTGATATTGGATAACGATATCCGTTTAGAGCTAGGAAATCGAGATAAAATGGAGCGAATGAAACGTTTTGTTGAACTTTATCCGGTGTTGTTAAAAAACACTGAAAAACGTGTGGCTTATGTTGACTTGCGTTATGACAGCGGTGCTGCAGTAGGTTGGGCTCCTTTATTAACTGATACGCCGGTTTCAATAAACGAGCAAGAAAACAAACAGTGACTGGTAATAATACAGAGACAGGCAGAATAACGATGATCAAATCAACGGACAGAAAATTGGTAGTTGGCCTTGAAATTGGTACAGCAAAGGTATCTGCCTTGGTTGGTGAAATTCTGCCCGATGGTATGGTCAATATTATCGGAGTAGGAAATTGCCCATCCCGCGGCATGGATAAAGGCGGTGTCAACGATCTTGAATCGGTCGTCAAGTGCGTACAGCGTGCCATTGATCAGGCTGAACTGATGGCGGATTGCCAGATATCTTCAGTCTATCTGGCACTTTCCGGCAAGCATATCAGTTGCCAGAACGAAATTGGCATGGTGCCGGTTTCGGAAGAAGAAGTCACACAGGATGATGTGGACAGTGTTGTCCATACAGCTAAGTCAGTTCGTGTTCGTGATGAACACCGTATTTTGCATGTGATCCCACAGGAATACGCGATTGACTATCAGGAAGGGATCAAAAATCCGGTTGGACTCTCTGGCGTGCGTATGCAGGCGAAAGTCCATTTGATTACCTGCCATAACGACATGGCGAAAAACATCGTAAAAGCTGTAGAACGTTGTGGGTTGAAAGTTGATCAACTTATTTTTGCAGGACTGGCAGCAAGTTATGCTGTGTTAACAGAAGATGAACGTGAATTGGGGGTGTGCGTCGTTGATATCGGCGGCGGCACGATGGATATCGCTGTATACACTGGCGGTGCATTACGTCATACCAAGGTAATTCCTTATGCAGGCAATGTGGTGACAAGTGATATCGCCTATGCGTTTGGTACTCCTCCAAGTGATGCTGAAACCATCAAGGTTCGTCATGGTTGCGCATTGGGTTCGATAGTGAGCAAGGATGAGAGTGTAGAAGTTCCGAGTGTGGGAGGACGCCCTCCTCGTAGCTTGCAGCGTCAAACATTGGCTGAAGTGATCGAACCCCGTTATACCGAACTGCTGAATTTAGTGAACGATGAGATTTTGCGATTGCAGGAGCAATTGCGGCAGCAGGGAGTAAAACACCACCTGGCGGCAGGGATTGTCCTGACAGGAGGAGGCGCCCAGATTGATGGTCTGGCCGAATGTGCTCAGCGGGTATTTCATACCCAGGTTCGCATTGGCCGCCCCCTGAACATCACTGGATTGACAGATTATGTGCAGGAGCCTTGCTACTCAACAGCGCTTGGACTTCTGCATTATGGCAAAGAATCCCACCTTGGCGGAGATTCTGATGCCGATAAAAGAACGTCAGTAAGTGGCTGGTTTAAGAAAGTCAGCAACTGGCTGAAAAAAGAATTTTGATTTTTTATACAGGGGCCATGACAATGTCGCCGGCCTCGATATAAAGGCACAAAACGGAGAGAAATTATGTTTGAACCACTGGAATTAACCAACGACGCGGTGATTAAAGTCATCGGCGTCGGCGGCGGCGGCGGTAATGCTGTGGAGCACATGGTGCGTGAGCGTATTGAAGGAGTTGACTTCTTTGCGGTTAACACGGACGCTCAAGCACTGCGTAAGACGGCTGTTGGTCAGACTATCCAGATTGGCAACGGCATTACGAAAGGATTAGGCGCTGGTGCGAACCCTGAGGTTGGTCGTACTGCTGCGGAAGAAGACCGCGAATCATTGCGTACTGCACTAGAAGGTGCAGATATGGTATTTATTGCCGCAGGTATGGGGGGTGGTACGGGAACGGGGGCAGCCCCTGTTGTGGCTGAAATTGCCAAAGAACTTGGCATTTTGACCGTTGCCGTCGTCACTAAGCCATTTAATTTCGAAGGCAAAAAACGTATGGCCTTCGCGGAACAAGGGATCACTGAACTGTCCAAACATGTGGACTCATTGATCACTATTCCAAATGACAAGTTATTGAAAGTCCTGGGACGAGGCATTTCCCTGTTGGATGCATTCGGTGCAGCCAATGATGTTCTGAAAGGAGCGGTTCAGGGTATTGCCGAACTGATTACTCGCCCAGGTCTGATGAATGTTGACTTCGCTGACGTTCGTACCGTGATGTCGGAAATGGGTTACGCCATGATGGGGTCAGGTATTGCACAAGGCGAAGATCGTGCGGAAGAAGCCGCAGAGATGGCTATCTCCAGCCCATTGTTGGAAGATATTGATCTTTCTGGTGCACGTGGTGTTCTGGTCAACATTACAGCGGGCTTCGACCTGCGTTTGGATGAATTTGAAACAGTGGGTAACACAATCCGTGCATTTGCTTCTGATAATGCAACGGTGGTTATCGGTACGTCACTGGATCCAGACATGAATGATGAGCTGCGTGTAACCGTTGTGGCAACCGGCATTGGCATGGATAAACGTCCAGAAATCACCCTGGTGACCAATAACAAGACTCCTCAGACAAACACGATGGAGCGCCGTTACCAGCAAATATCGGGTGGAATCTCTTCATTATCCGATGAGAATAAAACGGTAGCAAAAGTTGTCAATGACCAGAATGCACATACGAGCAAAGAGCCTGATTACCTGGATATTCCTGCATTTTTGCGTAAGCAGGCTGATTAATTGCTAAAAAATTGGCTTCTCCGCTTTTTGTGTTAAAATATCCTGCCAGTCATGCATTATAGTGATTGGCGGGATAAGTTACATTGCGAGATATAAACGATGATCAAACAAAGGACACTAAAACGTATTGTTCAAGCGACCGGCGTCGGTTTGCACACCGGTAAAAAAGTCACGCTGACAATGCGTCCAGCGCCGGCTAATACCGGGGTCATCTATCGTCGTACTGACTTGAATCCTCCGGTTGATTTTCCGGCAGATGCCAAATCTGTGCGTGATACTATGCTCTGCACTTGTCTGGTGAATGAGCATAATGTGCGTATTTCAACAGTTGAGCATTTGAATGCAGCGCTGGCAGGTTTAGGGATCGACAATATTGTTATTGAAGTCGATGCACCAGAGATCCCGATTATGGATGGCAGTGCTAGCCCGTTTATTTTCCTGTTATTGGATGCGGGTATTGAAGAGCTGAATGTCGCGAAGAAATTTGTGCGAATGAAAGAAAATGTTCGTGTGGAAGACGGTGATAAATGGGCGGAATTAGCGCCATATCATGGTTTCAGCCTGGATTTTACCATCGACTTTAATCATCCGGCGATTGATGCGAGTACACAGCGCTATAGCCTCGATTTCTCTGCGGATGCGTTTGTTCGCCAAATTAGTCGTGCGCGTACTTTCGGATTTATGCGCGATATTGAGTATCTGCAATCTCAAGGCTTGTGCCTCGGTGGCAGCTTTGATTGTGCGATTGTAGTTGATGACTACCGCGTGCTCAATGAAGATGGTTTGCGTTTTGAAGATGAATTCGTCCGCCATAAAATGTTAGATGCCATCGGCGATCTGTTTATGTGTGGATATAATATCATTGGTGCCTTTACTGCGTTTAAATCAGGTCATGCATTAAACAACAAGTTATTGCAAACTGTTTTAGCACAAGAAAGCGCTTGGGAATTTGTCACATTTGAAGATGCAGCAGAAATGCCATTAGCTTTCCGCGCTCCATCACTGGTGTTGGCATAATGGCTGACATGTGTATTGATAAAGAATGTTGAGAACATTCCTATGATGCACCAATGGGTTATGTTATCTATTACGCTCCTTTCTCTGATGTTTTTCATTCGGCGTTAGCGCTTCTTCTTGGCTGTACTGGTACCCTCTCCGGCCAGTGCAGCCAACCGTTCCAATTTCCTTTTTAATCTTTCAGGGCTGTTTTCAGCCAATATCATTAATGTTTTTGCACTTGCATGAGTAAGCTGGCGCTTTGGCAATTCCTGATTATCATTACTGAATACTTTTGTTGATAATTTTGGGAACTCTTGTTCATTATTATCACACTTAACCATTAATGATGGGTTAATCCTGATGTCGATTGAGGATAAAGATGGTAGAATTTCGCTCCTCAATGTGGACAACAAGACAGGGATCTCATAACGCAGCCGAGTCATCCAACTGGCATTTCCTGCTTCCAGTACCAGAATTTGTTTGCGATAATTGGCAACCCTGCACCATGGGTGCAATTGTGCAGGAAGCAAACTGAGAACAGCTCGGTTGAGTTTTAGTAATGCGATGGCATGTTGTTGAATGATTTGAAGTGGGCTTTTTCCGACAGTTGCCGCGTCTTCAAACAGCTTATCCAGTGATTGTGGGCGGCTATCTCGCATAATAGGGGCAGTTCCAGTATTTATTAATGAAGGATTAATGAGTATTTTAAATCTTTGGCGACAATTTGGTAGGCGTTATTTTTGGTCTCACCTTTTACTGGGCATGGTTGCTACAGGAATTGGTGTTCCTACTGTTTTCGCCGGAGTGGCAGAAGGCCCGCATCATACAAATGCTTCGTCTGCTCAGGGTAGCCACCATCAAGCGCTTTCCTCTTTTGAACACTTATTTAAATTACATTTGCTCCAATTAAAAAGTGTTCAGCGTCAACCCGCTAATTATCTAAATTACTGGCAGCAACATGCCGTCCGTAATGTGATCCGTCAACTTTCTTTTGCTTTTTCAGTTGCTGAACCCGTCAAGTACGAAGACGCAAAAGCAAGTACCCGGATTTCTTCTCCATCCATGCAACGGCTTATGCTGGATACGTTGTATGCCATGCTGACACAAGCACCAGCGCCATTTGAAGAAATTATCTCAGATGTTGCGATGGCAGATGTTGTGCTTCCTGAAACCTATACTCCAGCTCTCTGGATTGCTAAAGTTCAGGGAATTAGGGCAGGGCCAACGCTCAATCATCTATTTTTGCTTTAATGCTGCTGTCTTATTTCAATCTAAGTGTAATAAGACAATTTTTAATAAATGATTGAGTGGCTACAACAATAGCCCTATCTGAGATGTACTAATTATGCTGATTAAATTACTGACAAAGATTTTTGGTAGCCGCAATGACCGTACCTTGCGCCGTTTGCGCAAAGTGGTTGATGAAATCAACCGTATGGAGCCGAACTTTGAAAAACTCTCTGATGAAGAACTGAAAGCGAAAACAGAACAATTTCGTGCCCGTTTAAAAGAGGGAGAATCACTGGATAAAATTCTGCCAGAAGCGTTCGCTACGGTACGTGAAGCCAGTAAGCGTGTATTTAGTATGCGCCATTTTGATGTGCAGTTGTTGGGCGGGATGGTCTTGAACGAACGCTGTATAGCAGAAATGCGTACTGGTGAAGGGAAGACATTGACCGCAACATTGCCCGCTTATCTTAATGCCCTAAGTGGCAAAGGCGTTCACATTGTGACCGTGAACGATTATCTGGCACAACGCGATGCTGAAAATAACCGCCCCCTGTTTGAGTTTCTTGGTTTGAGTGTCGGCATTAACTTACCGAATATGCCAGCGCCGGCAAAACGTGAGGCTTATGCTGCGGATATCACTTACGGTACTAACAATGAGTTTGGCTTTGACTATTTGCGTGACAATATGGCATTTAGTCCAGAAGAGCGAGTTCAACGTAAATTGCACTATGCGTTGGTGGATGAAGTTGACTCGATTCTGATCGACGAAGCTCGTACCCCACTGATTATTTCAGGACCTGCGGAAGACAGCTCTGAGCTTTACATCAAAGTAGACAAGCTGATCCCGAAACTGGTTCGTCAGGAAAAAGAGGATTCAGATACCTTCCAAGGAGAAGGACATTTCTCTGTTGATGAAAAAACACGCCAAGTCAACCTGACAGAGCGTGGTCTGGTATTGATTGAAGAGTTATTGGTGGATGCCAAATTGATGGATGAAGGTGAATCTTTATATTCGCCGACCAATATCATGCTGATGCACCATGTGACAGCCGCCCTGCGCGCTCATGCCCTGTTTACCCGTGATGTTGACTACATCGTTAAAGAGGGTGAGGTCATCATCGTTGATGAGCATACAGGGCGTACCATGCAAGGACGTCGTTGGTCTGATGGTCTGCATCAGGCTGTAGAAGCGAAAGAAGGTGTCGAGATTCAGAATGAAAACCAGACTCTGGCGTCAATCACATTCCAGAACTATTTCCGTATATACGAAAAATTGGCAGGTATGACAGGAACCGCCGACACGGAAGCCTTTGAATTCAGATCCATTTACAAACTAGATACCATTGTCATTCCAACCAATCGCCCAATGGTTCGTCAGGATCTACCGGATCTGATCTATATGACAGAAAAGGAAAAAATTGATGCGATCATTGAAGACATCAGGGAGCGGACAAGCAGTGGTCAGCCTGTTTTGGTGGGAACAATCTCGATTGAGAAATCGGAATTGGTGTCTAACGCATTAACGAAAGCTGGCATTGTACATAACGTTCTGAACGCAAAATTCCACGCATTGGAAGCTGATATCATCGCGCAGGCTGGTCAGTCTGGTACAGTGACGATTGCAACCAACATGGCTGGACGTGGTACAGACATCATGTTGGGAGGAAGCTGGCAAGCGGAAGTTGCTAAATTGGAAGAGCCAACTGAAGCACAAATCGAGAAAATCAAGGCAGAATGGCAAGAGCGCCACGACGCGGTATTGGCCGCGGGCGGTTTACATATTGTCGGTACAGAACGTCATGAATCACGCCGTATTGATAACCAATTACGTGGTCGTGCGGGACGTCAGGGTGATGCGGGTTCTTCACGTTTCTACCTCTCAATGGAAGACTCCTTGATGCGTATTTTTGCTTCCGATCGTGTGACCGGTATGATGCGTAAACTTGGTATGCAGCCAGGGGAAGCAATTGAGCACCCATGGGTAACTAAAGCGATTGCGAATGCTCAGCGTAAAGTTGAGAGCCGTAACTTTGATATCCGTAAACAATTGCTGGAATATGATGATGTTGCCAACGATCAGCGTCGTGCAATTTACGCTCAGCGTAACGATTTGCTGGATGTGGGCGATGTCAGCGAAACCATCACCAGCATTCGCGAAGATGTCTTCAAAATAACAATTGATGCTTACATTCCACCACAATCACTGGAAGAAATGTGGGATGTTGAAGGCTTACAAGAACGTTTAAGCAACGATTTCGATTTGAATTTGCCAGTCAAAGAGTGGTTGGACAAAGAGCCTGAATTGCACGAAGAAACATTGCGTGAACGTATTCTTGAGAAGGCGATAGAAGTTTATAAGCAAAAAGAAGAAATTGTCGGTACAGAAATGATGCGTAATTTTGAAAAAGGCATCATGTTGCAAACTCTGGATACATTGTGGAAAGAGCATCTGGCAGCAATGGATTATCTACGTCAAGGCATTCACTTGCGCGGTTACGCTCAGAAAGATCCAAAACAAGAGTATAAACGTGAATCTTTTGCCATGTTTGCCAACATGCTGGAATCACTGAAGTATGAAGTGATTAGTACCTTGAGTAAAGTTCAGGTCAGAATGCCGGAAGAAGTCGAGGCACTTGAACAGCAGCGTCGTGAAGAAGCCGAGCGTTTGGCAAGACAACAACATCTGAGCCATGAAGTTGAACAGGGCGCGTTGATGTCAAAAGCCGAAGCCCAAGTGGCAACGGGGGAGCGTAAAGTTGGACGCAATGATCCTTGCCCATGTGGTTCTGGCAAAAAATACAAGCATTGCCACGGTCGTTTATAAGCAAAAAAGTCGTGCCAGTGGAAGTGGTTAATTAAGTTACCATTGGCACGGGTTAATTTAATGAAAACCCTTAGATCCTATCCTGCAAGAATATCTTTCAATAAAACTTGCTTAAGGCATAGATTTGAGGGTTTTGTCATAATACGAGTTCCTGCATATTGCCTACATTTTCAATGAATTTATCGTCGTGGGAGATAAGTACCATAGCACCCGTATAATCATAGAGTGCTTGTTGCAGCAGTTCACGTGACTCAATATCCAGATGGTTATCTGGTTCATCCAATAACAACAGGGCTGGTGCATATGGCCCACAAAACAGGCAAGCCAGAGCGACTTTAAGTTGCTCTCCTCCACTTAGATAACCGACAGGTTTCAAGGCTTCCTCACCGCGAATACGCAATTGTGCCAACCGAGTACGGTAACGATCTTCTGTCCAGCCTGGTGACTGCAATTGAAAGTTATGCAGCGCAGATTGGTTTTTATCAAGAAACGAAAAATGTTGATCCATCAAGCGATATGAAGATGTTATTTGGCAAGTGCCGTGCTTGGGAGCAAGTAAACCAGTCATTACTTTCAGTAGAGTAGATTTCCCGCTGCCATTTTTACCGATAACAGCAAGGCGGTCATTATTATTGATGGTTAAGCTGATAGGGGACTCTGATCCAAAAGGTAAGATAACATCTTGTAAGTAAAGTAAAGGAGCTGTAGCTGTTTGTGGGGTTGCAACTACAATGGATAACGGATCGATAATTTCCAGTTTCTCTCTGGCATCTGTGGCGAGTGATGATCTCCTTTGAATCCGTTCTTTGTGCTGTATTGCTTGCCGTGACAGAGTGGCTTCTGAGCGTCCAAGTTGACGATCAAGGAGGATTTGAGCCTGATTGGCATTTTCTCGTTTTTGTTTGCCTTGACTTTGCCTTTTACTGATTTTTTCACGGTCTTTTTGTTTATCACGCAAAGCTTGTTTCAGATTTTTTTGAGTTTGATCCACTTCACGTTGGATACCAAGCCTTAGTTGTTCCTTACTTTCCAGCCAAGTTTCCCATCCACTAATACTACGAGATAGTCCCAATCCACTAAGTTCATAAATAATCGATACATATTGTAATAGTTCGGTATCATGGGTAACCAGTAAAATACCTCCATCAAAAGCACTTAGCCATTGAGCCAGCCACTGGCGGCCTTGTCGGTCAAGGTGATTGCTTGGTTCATCCAAAATCATAAAACCTGCGCCTTGACGTTTCAGAGCCAACAACCTGACCCGTGTTTGTTCTCCGCCGCTCAAGGAATTAAAAGGTTGATTTAATATGCTTGAGTTGAGTTCACCTTCTGCCAGTAAAGACTCAGTTTGAAATTGCCAGTCCCAGTTACCTTCCATAACATCAAAATCTGTTTCGTCACCAACCCCCGCCAGAACACGTTCACTGGCTCTCATGATTTCGCTTAATCCCAGCATATCAGCGGCATTACCGGAAAAAGGTGTTAACCCTTGTGACAAATAACCTACAGCACAAAAATGTTTTACACTGCCTTCTGTAGGAGGGAGCTGCTGTGCCAATATCGAAGCCAGCCAGGATTTTCCAATACCATTGCGCCCAACTAACGCATGTTGCCCTACATTTAGGAATATATCGATACCAGAAAACAAGGGAGTGGCTTCACCATAAAATTGATGGCCGATTTGCCTAGCTTCTATCAATGATTGAACATCATTTAGCATAAACCGTGCTTCCTTAATTGTTTAAATAGTTGTTTCAATTCTATTTGTCGATTAATTTTTGACACGTTTATAGCTTGTTTTTACATGATATGTTTTTTCCAGAGAGGTAATTGGTAATAAAAAGATTATATTTGGAATGAAATACAAATTTGCGGCTTAAACTAATTTTAATGTAATCTGCAAGAGATAGTTACCTAAGTTAAATAATAAACTGTAAGAAAAACGATTATGGAAAAAAAACATCTGCACATTGCAGCAGGTATCATTAAAAATAGCAATGATGAAATTTTTATTACTCAGCGTAGGGCTGATTCACACATGGGTGGCTTTTGGGAGTTCCCTGGAGGAAAACTTGAACAGGGTGAAACACCTGAGCAAGCATTGATTAGAGAATTAAAGGAAGAAGTTGGGATCACGGTAACGCACTGTGAATTAATTGACACCATCAAACATGATTTTCCTGATAGAAGCATCACTCTTGATTTTTTTCTGGTTGATGAATGGGAGGAAGAGCCGTTTGGTAAAGAAGGGCAACCTTCCCGTTGGGTTTTACAATCAGAATTAATTGCTGATGAATTTCCTCCCGCAAACCGTAGTATTGTCAGTTTTCTAACCCAAAATGGTTCCTGTTAAAGAGTTTTTAATAAATTGGGGTAGTTAAATCATCCAATATAAGCGGCGCCAAATAAAAAGGCACCGCTATAACATACGTTACATGATATTACTTATGCTATTCCGGCTGTTCGCTCCAGTTATCATTTTCTGAACTGTCACTTTGGCTTGGTATTTTCTTTTCCTCACTGGCCCATTCGCCCAAGTCGATTAATTGACAACGTTTACTACAAAATGGGCGATGTGGGCTAATTTCTCCCCATACTACCGTGTTGCCACATGTTGGACATTCGACAGTCAATACTTCAGACATAATACTCTCTCCCGCTTGATTTGAAGGTCATACCCTCCATTCTCATATCGCAGCTTTGTTGGCTGAACTCACTGTTTCAGTGACGTATCGATAAAATAGAGTTCTATCAATACAAAATTAGCCATGCTATTGGGAACTCATTCCCTTATTGTCGTACTGCAACTTGAAATTTATTGGGCATATGTTAGCAGCAGGCCAATTCAAATGACAAATGGGCAGGTACAACACCATGCTCACTATCCATTGGTAAAAAGCGGATTGCGAAACGTGTTTTGTAGCCGGAAATTTGTGGGTAAACCAATGCATCTAGTACCACGTCCAATTTTAATCTCAGTAGATCGGCTTCATCTGCATTCCCCTGATAAAATCCATTATGGCTGGTTTTAGGGGTGAAAACGGCAGAATGGCGTATGAGTTTCAGAATACTTTCCAGAGCTTGTTGTAATGGCCGAAGGCTATCCAGCCAGGCTTTGACAGATTTATCCCTGACAGATTGTGGTAAATGTAACCACAGATGCAATGTTGGCAAATCAAAACTACAACATCCTCCTGGGATGCTGAGACGTTGACGTACCATACTGATAATCCGGTCTTCTTTGATATATTGGCTAAGCCGTGGAGCTTGATTCAAGGCAGTGCTGCGTTCTTTAAGTTGCTCTGTCAAACTATGTATCATAGCTGTATCGGCATTCGGAGCACCGAGCCACTGTTTCAATTTTACCTGTTGGCGATCCAACTCTTTCAATAATTCAGAGCGCACTTCACCGCGTTCCAGGATCTCAATTAATTCGGCAATTGTACGGAAAAACGAGAGGCTACTCGCCTGAGAATCCAGATAACGTTGTTTTTCCAACTGTTGCAGTGAAGACTCAATCCTCAACCATGAACGCATTTTTTCATTGAGTGGATGTTCAAAAATAATAGTAGAGGTTGCATCACTCATTACGATTTTCCTGTCTGACTGATTCTGCTTGTTTTAAATACTGTTGATGTAGTTCGGCCACAAGAGGGGGAATATCCTGTTCATTGCTGTGGTTAACGATGACATCATCTGCCTTTTCCAGTCTGTCCTGACGGCTGGCTTGTGCAGCCAGAATATTTTCTACTTGCTCACGGCTCACTCCATCACGGGCCATGGTTCGGGTGATCTGTATTTCAATTGGGACATCAACAACTAAAACACGATCTGCCAAATGCATTAAATTGTTTTCAATGAGCAAAGGAACGACCCAGATGACATAGGGGGTGGTTACTTGGTTTAATTGCCGTTGTGTTTCCACTTGGATCAGTGGATGTAAAAGTGCGTTGAGCCACTGTTTTTCTTTCGGGACAGCAAAAACTTTTTGGCGCAGCATGGCACGATTAAGGCTACCATCGGGCAATAATATGTCGGCTCCAAAGTGCTCTGCGATTGCTTGTAGTGCGGGAGTGCCAGGGGCTACAACTTCTCTGGCGATAATATCTGCATCAACAAGCGTGACACCAAGGGATGAAAATACATTAGAGATAGTCGTTTTACCGCTACCAATTCCACCTGTAAGTGCAACAATATAAGTCATTCTATCCCTTTAAAGATCTCTGATAGCATAATCAAATTGTAACTCAAGGAAAGCTGATGAGCTATAAACAAACACGTACAATTCTTGCTTTTACAGCCCTGAGAAAAGATAACGAAACATGTAAATACTTTGTTAGGTTAATATGGTGCCTAATTGAAAAATAGGCAGGTACATAGCCAGTAATAATAAACCGACGATTAAGGCCATTATTAGCATCAACAAAGGTTCTAATGATTGAACCAAACTATCAGCAAGGTTGATTGATTTTTCTTGATACCATTCTGCAAGATTGAATAAAAATAATTCTAATTCTCCTGACTCTTCACCTATCATGACAAATTGTTGACATAACGCAGGGAAATATGTTGTTTGTTTTAATGCGTCACTCATTGGAATGCCTTGTTGAATTTGCCTGTGTAGGTTTTTCACTCCTGCGATAAAAACAGGATGCTGGGTTGCACTGAGGGCACATTCAAGCCCTGCCATTAGTGTTAATCCAGCTTTCTGTGTCATGAAAAGGATATGGAATATTTGATTAGTCTGTTGATAAATCGTAAGTTGCTTAAAAATAGGAATTTTCAGGAAAACCATTTTTTCTTTTGCTTTAAAAATAGGAAAATGGTGGCGTAGCGATAAATAACTGGTTAACAATATAAATATTATTAACAGTAGTAATACGCCATGATGGATCAATAAATCAGAGCCTGATAGAACCCATTGTGTTAACAAGGGCAGGGTGGCATTTAGCGAAGAATAGACTTGCCTAAATTCTGGCAGAACAAAAATCAACATAAGAATAATAACCAAAAAGCTTACAAAAGCGACTATTAAGGGATAGTGATAAGCCTTTTTTATTTTCTTTCCCAACCTATTTTGCTGTTCCAGGCGATTAATGATTAATTGGCAGCAGTTTTCAAGCTGGCCGGTTTGTTCTCCTACTGCGATAAGTTGACAAAACAAGGGAGAAAATAACTTCGGATAGTATTCAAGTGTTGTAGAGAATGATTCTCCTTGACGAATTTTCTGAATCATATCTGCTAATACACATCGCCACAGAGCATATTTACACTCTTGCAGTAAAATAGTCAGTCCCTTGAGTAAAGGGATACCTGAAGTCAGTAACGTACTTAACTGGTGAATAAAATGCAGGCGATAGGCAACTTCCTTTTTGCTGTAATAAATGATTTTTTTACATTTAATGGTATAGGGTTGAAGATCGAGATGGCTGAGGTATTGGAATACACTTTTTTTACTGTAACCAATACTTTCCCCTGTGATGGCTTTTCCATTCTTGTTAATTGCCTGCCACTGGTAAATATATTCTATTTTCATACTGTTTCATGGCCTGTAATCTGATAAATCTCTTCAAGAGTAGTTATTCCTTTTTCCGCTAATGTCAGCCCTGCTGAAAAAAGCGTTGCATTTTGTTGTGAGGCAAATAAATGTGAAAGGCTGGCGTTAGAACACTCAGACAGAGCTTGCTGAAGTTCCGGTTTGATTTCGAGAAATTCATAGATGGCAGTTCTGCCGTAATAGCCAGAGAAACAGTGATCACAACCAACTGCATTCCATTTTTTTATGGAGAATGATTGTTTTATAGAATCCGGTGTTACAGAAATAGACTCCTCTGTTGAACCAGTAATATTAGGAATAACTGTGGGAATACTGTCTTGTTGTCGACAATGGGGGCAGAGCTTACGAACCAGCCGCTGTGCAATAATCAATTTCACACATGAGGTTGTGGTATAACCTGAAATTCCCAGGTTATGCAGGCGAGATAACGTATCAAGAGTGGAATTAGTATGTAGTGTTGATAAAACCAAGTGACCTGTTTGGGCTGCTTTCATTGATATTTCAGCAGTTTCATTATCACGGATCTCACCAACCATAATGATATCGGGATCTTGCCGCAATAATGCCCTGAGAATTTTGGCAAAATCGAGACCAATCTTGTTATTCACAGGTGTTTGGTTGATGCCATTTAAAGGAATTTCGACAGGATCTTCAACACTACAGATATTCTTTTTAGTTTGGTTTAAATATTGTAGACAGCTATATAATGTGACTGTCTTTCCGCTGCCAGTCGGGCCAGTGACCAAAATCATTCCTTGTGGTAAATGGAGTTTCTGTTTTAAAAGGTGTAATTGTGGTTCAGGCAACCCCAATTGTTCCAGGGATAGCTGGTGTATAGTATTTAAAATACGCAGGACTATTTTTTCCCCATGCAGTGTGGGGAGTGTTGATATACGAATCGCATAACTGTTTTTGTTGTCATTCCAGTCAAATTGCCCATCTTGAGGCTGACGTTTTTCAGCAATGTTGAGCTTTGCCATGATTTTTAAGCGGGCAGGAATACCCGTATTCATTTGAGGAGGCGGTGTCTGCATGGTATGTAATGTACCATCAACTCGAATACGTATTTGATAGCCACGTTGAGATGGTTCAAAATGGATATCTGAAGCTCTTTTTTGTATTGACGTTAATATCGTTTGATTAATTAATTGAATAACCGGTGTATCTATTTCCTCATCATGGAGATTATTGGTTTTTATTGTGTCATTGTAATGAACATAATTGCTATCAAGGCGTTCTATACAGTACGATTCCTCTTCATTATTTTCTGAGCAGTAATTTCTTTCTGGTATTAATGAATTTTTTTCTGTCAACATGGATTCTATTTTTGCTTGTGGCCAGATATCTACATTAACGATTAAACCTGAAATAAATCTCAGTGCAGAAATAAAATCTTCATTAGGTGATTTACTACAGGCAATTGTGAGAATATGGAAATCTTTTTTTATAAAAATGGCCTGATGTTGTTGACATAGCTCTTTTATTTCTTTTTCCATTAAGAGATGTTCCTTATTTATCATTATCTTTATTCCTTTAGTATTGGCGTTGCGTGATTATTTTATTTTAAACTTAAAGCCTGTTGGGAATGACAAGAGGTGTTTAAAATTTTAAGGTTTCCTGACATTTTAGTTTTAATGATTCATTGTTAGATTCACAAATCGCTTGCCATTGAGTGAAACCAGTTTTTGTATCTTGAATAGGTTTTAACGTGGTATGGAGTCCGTTGAGGTTTTGCTGACCTACTACCGTTATCTCCCCATCTTTTACTGAAATGGTGCTGATATAGCGGCTATTGTGGCCTGATGGAATGGAAGGGTGACCAGAGTGACAATCTTTGTAATTTTCAGCTTCAAAGCGACACAGTTCCACACCAGACTTATAAGGTACAATAGCTTGTAGCATATCGGTTAATGCTGCTTTCTGTATATATCCCTGATAACTGGGAATGGCAATTGCGCCGAGAATAGACACAATTGCCATAACAACCATCACTTCAATTAATGTAAATCCCTGTTGTTTCATCTTTTCTCCTTATATATGCATCTGGATTAATTGCTATATCCAATAACAGATATACCCTTCATTTTTTGAATTGCAATCTATTGGATATCGACGCCAATGATCATGGAGGAAAAAGAGAAAAATAAAATATCGTTAATAAAATTCATGAAGTCAGATCGAAAAAATAATTTTATGTTACATTTTATTGCACAAATTTTTCGAACCTGCCCGTAAATAAGAAAACATCGGATATATTGGCTGATTGAAGGTGCTAACATGCTAACCTGTTACACTTTAAGCCGTAGTATTACGCTTAATGATGCGGTTCATATTGGAATGGTGATTTTGGCAAAGTGATATTAAGTATTAAGAGAGAAGGTAAAAGAATGAAGCTGCATGAAGGGTGGATTGATGGTGCGAGAAAGGTTATTTCCCCACATTGTGATCTGCGGCCAGAAGGAGAAATACCATCATTACTGGTTATCCATAACATCAGCTTACCTCCCGGCAAGTTTGGTGGTCCTTATATTGATCAATTATTTACGGGGACATTAGATCCTAAAACCGATCCTTTTTTTGATGAGATTAAGCACTTACGTGTATCTGCTCACTGTTTAATCCGGCGTGATGGTGAGATTGTACAATATGTTCCTTTCAATAAAAGAGCTTGGCATGCCGGCGTTTCCTGCTACTGTGACCGTGATAAATGTAATGATTTTTCGATAGGCATTGAATTGGAAGGCACAGATCATGAAGAATTTACCGAAATTCAGTACACTAAGTTAGCGGAGGTTACTGAGCTGCTTATTAGCCAATATCCTGATATTCGTGACAATATAACAGGACACAGTGATATCGCACCGGGAAGGAAAACTGATCCTGGGCCTTATTTTTATTGGGAACATTATCGTCAACTATTGAAGGAGCGAGTTGGATGACTCTCTTTATTCTATTGTTAATACTGGCATGGGAACGTGTTTTTAAGATGAGGGATCACTGGCAACTGGAACGCTATTTAGCCCCAGGTTTTGCCAAACTCAAATCGCATTCACTATGGGGTAGCTTGGGCATGACCTTTCTGGTCACCTTATTAACATGGAAGCTTATTGATATTTCTAGCTCTGTTGCTTTTGGTATTCTCGCGATTGTGTTGGGTATCATAATCAGTCTGTTATGTATTGGAGCAGGCAGGTTGCGGCATGATTACCGTGGATATCTTCAGGCTGTGCGCCAAGATGATTTTGGACAGCAGAAAAAGTATCTTGCTCGTCTGACCATGATTCAGGGCACATTACCTGACACCACAAAAGAAGAGCGGTTGCGTGAGATACAGAATTCATTGATTTGGATAAATTTCCGTTATTATCTTGCCCCTATTTTTTGGTTAGCTGTATTGGGTAAATTTGGTCCGGCCGTTTTGATGGGGTATGGTTGCCTCAGAGCTTATCAAGGCTGGTTGGCACAGCACGCAACGGCAGTGCAGAGAGCACAATCCGGAGTTGACGGTATATTGCATTGGCTGGATTGGTTTCCTGCACGTTTGGCAGGTATTGCCTATGCTTTGTTAGGACATGGAGAGAAAGCCTTACCAGCTTGGATTGCATCACTCACTGATTTTCGATCATCACAATACAAGGTAGTCAGTCAATTAGCACAATTTGCATTAAGTAAAGAACCCCATCTTAACCCTATAGAAACGCCTGTTGCTGCTGTCACGTTAGCGAAAAAAGCGACTTTTGCCATTGTGATTATTGTCGCACTGTTGACGATTTATGGGGCATTAGTTTGATAAATAAGAGAGATAGAGGGCTGGGTACGCCCTTTATTTTTCTGATTTTCTTTTTAGAATTATCTGTATCAATTACTTTGATTGAGTTTTAATTCATATTTTATGCATTTTTATTGATATTTTGTCTTGATGTAACGTTTTAATTGGCTCATCTATGCGTTTTAAGAACGTTAAGTTTCCCTCTAATCTCTCCCATCTTAAAATCCTTTTTGGTTATAATTTTCTAATAAAATTTAAAATATTTTGTTAAAATTTGCAGATTTTTATGATTTAACCCAAGGTCTTTATAGACAGCTAGTGAATACTTTGTTACTTTAAGACCCTGTATTCTAAATTGGTATTACCAATTGACTTTGGCCTGTTGACCATGGCTTAATGACTAAGATTTAGTCAGTAAGACTGAGCTGAGCAGGACATAGTCCGAAGCAACATTTACTTATTGAATGGCTTACAGCAGATATGGCCTATAGCAAGATCCGCCAACCAAAGTTATCAGATGTGATTGAGCAGCGTCTTGAACAGCTCATTCTCGAAGGCTCGCTACGCCCGGGAGAAAAACTGCTGCCTGAGCGTGAGCTGGCAAAGCAGTTTGAAGTATCACGTCCTTCATTGCGCGAAGCCATTCAAAAATTGGAAGCCAAAGGCTTTCTTTTCCGTCGTCAAGGGGGCGGAACTTTCGTGCAGAACAATCTGTGGCAAAGTTTCAGCGACCCGCTTGCCCAACTTATTGCAGAGAATCAAGAATCCCAGTTTGATCTCCTTGAAGCACGCCATGCGTTAGAGGGGATTGCTGCTTATTATGCAGCCCTCAGAGGGACTGATGAGGATTTTAAACGCATTGAGCAAAGCCATCTTGCCATTCAAGAAGCACAACAAGGTGGTGATGTGAATGCGGAATCTGATGCTGTCTTGCAATACCAACTTGTTGTCACAGAAGCTGCCCATAATGTGGTATTGCTGCATTTATTGCGCTGTATGATCCCAATGTTAGAACAAAATATCAGGCGCAATTTTGAAGTCATTTATACCCGTAAAGAAATGTTGGCAGCGGTTAGTGACCATAGAGCTGAAATTTTTCGCTCTATCATGGCGAGAGAACCGGAAAAAGCCCGAGAGGCCTCTCATCGTCATTTGGCCTTTATTGAAGAAGTTTTATTGGATCTGACTCGTGAACGTACTCGTCGTGAGCGTTCATTGAGACGGCTCCAGCAACATCAGGAATAAGAGCCTACCCCTTGGGGCGTCATAGACAAATCAAATTCCCGAATGGGTAGGTTCTAACTTAACTGTACAGATCCTGACTGCTGCGTTTGTACAGTTTGTCGACTCTTTACCGAGAGTTTTAGCGGCAATATATAGCAGGGCCTATCTTCCGGTCATAACAGGCAGTATCGTCAAAAGGTATGACCAGAAGATAGGCTCCAATAACCATTAGAAAATAGATAACAGATAAGGAATACACCATGTCAGATATTTTGAAAAATGACGTGGATCCGATCGAAACTCGCGATTGGTTACAGGCGATCGAATCGGTCATCCGTGAAGAAGGTGTTGAGCGTGCTCAGTTCCTGATTGATCAGGTTTTGAATGAAGCTCGTAAAGGTGGCGTTAGCGTTGCTGCAGGTGTTGCAAGCCGCGATTACATCAACACTATTCCTGTTGAGGATGAGCCTGCTTACCCTGGCAACCTGGATTTAGAGCGTCGTATCCGTTCTGCTATTCGCTGGAATGCGGTGATGACCGTTCTGCGTGCATCTAAAAAAGATCTGGAACTGGGTGGTCACATGGCTTCATTCCAGTCTTCCGCTACTGTTTATGAAGTTTGTTTTAACCACTTCTTCCGCGCTCGTAACGAAAATGACGGCGGTGACTTGGTATACTTCCAGGGCCACATTTCTCCAGGCGTTTACGCTCGGGCATTCCTTGAAGGTCGTCTGACTGAAGAGCAGATGAACAACTTCCGTCAAGAAATTGGTGGTAATGGCCTGTCTTCTTACCCGCATCCAAAACTGATGCCTGACTTCTGGCAGTTCCCAACTGTTTCAATGGGTCTGGGACCAATTTCCGCTATTTACCAGGCTAAATTCCTGAAGTATTTGGAAAATCGTGGTCTGAAAGATACCTCTAAACAAACCGTTTATGCTTTCTTGGGCGACGGTGAAATGGATGAGCCAGAATCTAAAGGTGCGATCACTATCGCAACTCGTGAAAAATTGGATAACCTGGTATTCATCATCAACTGTAACTTGCAGCGTCTGGATGGCCCAGTAACCGGTAACGGCAAAATTGTTAACGAACTGGACGGTATCTTCGAAGGTGCTGGCTGGCAGGTACTGAAAGTCCTGTGGGGTGAGCGTTGGGATGAACTGCTGCGTAAAGACACCAGCGGTAAACTGGTTCAATTGATGAACGAAACGCTGGACGGTGACTATCAAACATTCAAGTCCAAAGATGGTGCTTATGTTCGTGAACACTTCTTCGGTCGTTACCCAGAAACTGCTGCATTAGTCAAAGATATGACTGATGACGAAATTTGGGCATTGAACCGTGGTGGTCACGATCCGAAGAAAGTTTATGCTGCACTGAAAAAAGCACAGAATACTACTGGCAAACCAACTGTAATCTTGGCACAGACCATCAAAGGTTACGGTATGGGTGATACCGCTGAAGGTAAGAACATCGCTCACCAGGTTAAAAAAATGAACATGGAAGGCGTTCGTCAATTCCGCGATCGTTTCAATGTACCTGTATCTGATGAGCAGATCGAAAACTTGCCATATGTCACTTTCGACAAAGACTCTGAAGAATCTAAATACCTGCATGAGCGTCGTAACGCATTGGGTGGTTATCTGCCAAGCCGTCGCGTTAATTTTGACGAAAAACTGGAAATTCCAGCGCTGGAAGAATTCAGCTCTCTGCTGGAAGAACAATCCAAAGAAATTTCTACCACTATCGCTTTCGTTCGTGCACTGAACGTCATGCTGAAGAACAAGTCAATCAAAGATCGTCTGGTTCCAATTATTGCTGACGAAGCTCGTACCTTCGGTATGGAAGGTTTGTTCCGTCAAATCGGTATCTACAGCCCTAATGGTCAGCAGTATACTCCGCAAGACCGTGAGCAAGTTGCATACTATAAAGAAGACTCAAAAGGTCAGATCCTGCAAGAAGGTATCAACGAACTGGGTGCTGCTTCATCTTGGCTGGCTGCTGCAACTTCTTACAGCACCAACAACTTGCCAATGATCCCATTCTACATCTACTACTCCATGTTCGGATTCCAGCGTATTGGTGATCTGTGCTGGGCAGCGGGTGACCAGCAAGCTCGCGGTTTCCTGGTTGGTGGTACTTCTGGTCGTACAACGCTGAACGGTGAAGGTTTGCAGCATGAAGATGGTCACAGCCATATTCAGTCTCTGACTATTCCTAACTGTATTTCTTACGATCCAGCATTCGCTTTCGAAGTTGCTGTTATTATGCAAGATGGTTTGGAGCGTATGTATGGTGAGAAACAAGAGAACATCTACTACTACATCACCACACTGAATGAAAACTACCACATGCCAGCCATGCCTGAAGGTGCTGAAGAAGGCATCCGTAAAGGTATCTACAAGCTGGAAAGCTTGGAAGGTGCGAAAGGTCAAGTTCAGTTGCTGGGTTCTGGCTCTATCCTGCGTCATGTTCGTGAAGCTGCGAAGATCCTGTCCGCTGAATACGGCATCGGTTCCGATGTGTATAGCGTAACTTCCTTCACTGAACTGGCTCGTGATGGTCAGGATTGTGAGCGTTGGAACATGTTGCACCCATCAGAAGAACCTCGTGTTCCTTATATTGCTCAGATCATGAATGAAGCGCCAGCAGTTGCTTCTACTGACTATATGAAACTGTTTGCAGAGCAAGTACGTAACTTCGTTCCTGCAAGCGACTATCGTGTATTGGGCACTGACGGTTTCGGTCGTTCTGACAGCCGTGAAAACCTGCGCCATCACTTTGAAGTTGATGCTTCTTATGTGGTTGTTGCGGCTCTGGGTGAACTGGCTAAACGTGGCGAAGTTGATGTGAAAGTCGTTGAAGAAGCTATCAATAAATACAACATCAACCCAGAAAAAGTTAACCCACGTCTGGCATAAGAGGTAAAGATTAATGTCTATCGAAATTAACGTACCTGATATTGGTGCAGATGAAGTTGAAGTTACCGAGATCATGGTAAAAGTGGGTGATACTGTGACTGAAGAGCAGTCACTGATCACTGTTGAAGGTGACAAAGCTTCTATGGAAGTTCCTTCTCCACAGGCGGGTGTAGTTAAAGAAATCAAAGTTACGGTTGGTGATAAGGTTGAAACCGGCAAACTGATCATGATTTTTGAATCCGCAAACGGTGCAGCAGAAGCTGCACCTGCGCAACAAGCAGCGCCAGCAGCGGCACCAGCAGCAGTAGAAAGCAAAGAAGTGAATGTGCCAGATATCGGTGGTGACGAAGTTGAAGTGACCGAAATCATGGTAAAAGTAGGTGATACTGTTACTGAAGAGCAATCACTGATCACGGTTGAAGGTGATAAGGCTTCAATGGAAGTTCCTGCACCATTTGCAGGGACGGTGAAAGAGATCAAAATCGCGACTGGCGATAAAGTGAAAACCGGTTCTCTGATCATGGTATTTGAAGTTGCAGGTTCTGGCGCAGCTCCAGCGGCAGCACCGGTAGCGGCTCCAGCAGCACCTGCGGCTTCTGCGGTCAAAGAAGTCAACGTACCAGATATCGGTGGTGACGAAGTTGAAGTGACCGAAATCATGGTAAAAGTAGGTGATACTATTGCTGAAGAGCAATCACTGATCACGGTTGAAGGTGACAAGGCTTCGATGGAAGTTCCTGCACCATTTGCAGGTACGGTGAAAGAGATCAAAATCGCGACTGGCGATAAAGTGAAAACCGGTTCTCTGATCATGGTATTTGAAGTTGCGGGTGCAGCCCCTGTGGCAGTGCCAGCGGCGGCTCCGGCTCCTGCGGCTGAACCTGCGAAAGCAGCAGCACCGGCAGTAAGCAAGCCAACAGAAGGCAAAAATGAATTTGCTGAAAATGCCGCTTATGTTCACGCTACTCCAGTAATTCGTCGTCTGGCTCGTGAATTCGGTGTAAATCTGGCTAAAGTTAAAGGAACTGGCCGTAAAGGTCGCATCCTGCGTGAAGACGTTCAGACTTACGTGAAAGATGCGATTAAACGTGCAGAAGCAGCACCTGCTGCTACGGGCGGTGGTTTGCCTGGCATGTTGCCTTGGCCGAAAGTTGATTTCAGCAAATTTGGTGAAATCGAAGAAGTTGAAATGAGCCGCATCCAGAAAATCTCCGGTGCTAACCTGAGCCGCAACTGGGCCATGATCCCTCACGTTAACCTGTTCGATGAAGCGGATATCACTGAAGTTGAAGAGTTCCGCAAACAACAGAACAAAGAAGCTGAAAAGAAACAGCTTGGCGTGAAGATCACTCCGCTGGTATTCGTGATGAAAGCCGCTGCGAAAGCACTGGAAGCAATGCCTCGCTTTAACAGCTCTATTTCTGAAGATGGTCAGAAGCTGATCCTGAAAAAGTATGTCAACATCGGTATCGCGGTTGATACACCTAACGGACTGGTTGTTCCTGTATTCAAGGATGTCAACAAGAAAGGCATCATGGAACTGTCAAGAGAATTGGCTGAAGTTTCTAAGAAAGCACGTGCTGGTAAGCTGACCGCTTCCGACATGCAGGGTGGCTGCTTCACCATTTCCAGTCTGGGTGGTATCGGTACTACCGGTTTTGCACCAATTGTAAATGCACCAGAAGTGGCGATCATGGGTCTGTCTCGTTCTTCCATGAAACCAGTCTGGAATGGTAAGGAATTCGTTCCGCGTCTGATTCTGCCTATGTCTCTGTCTTTCGACCATCGTGTGATCGACGGAGCAGATGGTGCACGTTTCATCACTTATATTAATCAATTGATGAGCGACATCCGCCGTTTGGTAATGTAATGCAAAGGCCGGTAAATAACCGGCCTAATGATTACTACCGTGACAGATATTTTCACCTTGCATCTGGCAGGTTGGGATTTCTGTCACGTTAACGCGCTTTTCAGGTTATTTACAATTCTGTAAACTGCTCGCGGTGTGTACGTCCCGGTGGAATATGGTTTTTTTTCGTCTGACTCGCCGGACAAACAATTAAGAGGTCATGATGAGTACTGAAATTAAAGCCCAGGTAGTGGTGCTTGGTGCAGGCCCGGCAGGGTATTCTGCTGCTTTCCGTTGTGCGGACTTAGGTTTGGATACTGTTCTGGTTGAACGTTACTCTACTTTGGGTGGTGTTTGCCTTAATGTTGGTTGTATTCCATCCAAAGCTCTGCTCCATGTTGCCAAAGTGATTGAAGAAGCAAAAGCATTGGCACAACACGGTATCGTGTTTGGTGAACCACAAACTGATATCGATAAGATCCGTCTCTGGAAAGAAAAAGTTATTTCTCAGTTGACAGGTGGTCTGGGCGGCATGGCTAAGGGCCGTAAAGTTAACGTTGTTAACGGTGTTGGTAAATTTACAGGTGCTAACACTCTGGTAGTAGAAGGCGAAAATGGTGCAACAACGATTAATTTTGAGAATGCCATTATCGCAGCGGGTTCACGCCCAATTCAGCTACCATTTATTCCGCATGATGATCCTCGTGTATGGGATTCTACCGATGCACTGGAGCTGAAAACTGTTCCAGGACGCCTGTTGGTTATGGGCGGTGGTATTATTGGTTTGGAAATGGGTACGGTTTACCACGCTCTGGGTTCTCAGATCGATGTGGTAGAAATGTTCGATCAGGTTATTCCTGCTGCGGATAAAGACGTTGTTAAAGTGTTCACTAAGCGTATCAGCAAGAAGTTCAACTTGATGCTGGAAACTAAGGTGACCGCGGTAGAAGCTAAAGAAGATGGCATCTACGTAACAATGGAAGGTAAGAAAGCACCGGCAGAGCCACAGCGTTATGATGCGGTTCTGGTTGCTATCGGCCGTGTACCAAACGGTAAACTGCTGGATGCCGGTAAAGCGGGTGTTGAAGTTGATGATCGTGGCTTTATCCACGTAGATAAACAAATGCGTACTAACGTACCTCACATCTTTGCTATCGGTGATATCGTTGGTCAGCCAATGCTGGCGCACAAAGGTGTCCATGAAGGCCACGTTGCTGCTGAAGTGATTTCTGGTAAGAAACATTACTTCGATCCAAAAGTGATCCCATCCATCGCTTACACTGAGCCAGAAGTGGCATGGGTTGGTCTGACTGAGAAAGAAGCGAAAGAAAAGGGCATCAGCTACGAAACTGCGACTTTCCCTTGGGCAGCATCCGGTCGTGCGATTGCATCTGACTGCTCAGATGGTATGACTAAGCTGATTTTCGATAAAGAGTCTAACCGTATTATCGGTGGTGCCGTTGTTGGTACTAACGGTGGTGAACTGCTGGGTGAAATCGGTCTGGCTATCGAAATGGGTTGTGATGCAGAAGATATCGCTCTGACTATCCACGCTCACCCAACACTGTATGAATCAATTGGTATGGCTGCGGAAATTTACGAAGGCAGCATCACTGACTTGCCAAACCCTAAGGCGAAGAAAAAGAAGTAATTCTTTAGATTTAGCAGTAGGTTAAGCAAAATTTCAAACGGCTTTCAAATAGGGAAGCCGTTTTTATTAGCAACTGTTATAGATAATGTTTTCCATTGAACAGAGTAACTTATTTGTAATAGGTTTAGTATCTTTAAAGATATTTTCTCAAACGATAATAATTTCCGACGAATATCCATTTTTCACTTTCAGAAGGAATTAATCTCATTGATATTGTATCAACATCAGGGAAGCCATATTGTTCAAACCCTAAATTTTGATAAAAAGGAACCGCATTAGGTTTAGCACTTACCAATATCTCTTCATCTTTTGATAATTCTACTGCTTTTTCGACAAGTAAACTGCCACATCCATGATTGCCAGGATGGGTGAGCATAAATCCTATTTTATCTGTACCTTCATTGTAAAAAGAGGAACCCCCTGTGACAAAAGTCATTACTCCTATGGGAATTCCTTTCACTTGGCAGATAAAGTAACGATGATGTTTCACGCTATTTATCTGGTGAGGGTCTTGATAGATATTCTCTATTTCATGGGATACGCTAATGAAAGTATTATACCTTTCTATATCTTGATAGGAGGAAGAATTTAATGTTGAATACCAATCACATATGTTGCCCTTAATTTGAGCGAGTGCGAGAAACATTTCATTTTGATTGACTTCTTTTATAATTGTTTGGAATAACCGAGAGTATCTTTCTTTTGGTGATTCTCTTATATGTATTCTTGAGAAAATATTGTGAAACAGTTCTCTGGTTTTCATCATATATCTCCTATATGCATTTCTTTAATAAGTTTAAGATAATAAATAAAATTGTGTTCTCTGTGGTTTTTTATAGATACATTTTCCACGCATTATTTTCCATAATTTTTTCCATAAAAAATTGGATTAAATCTACAATAAATGGCATTGCCAATTTGAATTACGTGGGTGAGGAGTTCTCTTAAGTTGATATTCTCCATTGATTTTATGCCATTTATTGCTCGTAGCAGGGATTAATTTCATAGATTTCAAATTAATAAAATTACCAATAAATAAAAAGCCTAATTTTTGGTAAAAAATTTCGGCATCAAGTTCTGCTTTAACTTCTAATATACCTTGATGGCCTAAAGAGAGAGATATATTGATCACATGTTGAACCAGCAGGCCACCATAACCATAACCGTTAGGATAGGTTAATATGAATGATATTTGGTCAACGTTATCATCAGATAGATTAGGCTTGGCAAGGCTCAATATTATGAGCCCAACGGCTTTATTTGTAACTGAACATGAACAGATAAAATGGCGATAGTTCTGTAGACCTCCAGTCACATTTGTATCATTAAAGATTCTTTTTATCGAGTTACATGTACTGATGAATGTAGCATGTCTATTGCTAAACATTGCCCCTATGATAGGTTCATAAAACCAACTGGATTCATTTCTCTGGATTTCGTTAAGCGCAGATAGCATACCATATTGATTAACTTCCTTAATTCTGGCCTGATATTCAGGATAAAATTTTTCTGGTGTAAAAATTTCCGGATTATAATCTGCTCCTGCTAGAGCGTCATGTTCTTCTCTGTTGGGCATAATAATATCCTTTTAAACGATATTGAAAGATTTTTGAGCGATATACCATGATTAGAAACTATGTTAAAAAAACTTAATATGGAAGTTCGCGTGTTCTAGTAGAAGATTCTGATAGAAGTTAAGGGATTTTCAGGCCAGAATAACAACAAATAGCATTTAAAACTTTAATACCCTTTCTGAGCTAATTTATCCAGAATTTTATCATGGTTCAATGTTGATTTTATGTGAATGAATTAACATGCTATTCAAATTTTGGTATGCTAAATGCCCGAAGCTGAGCATAATTCTGATGTTATGCGAGCAAAATCCTCTGACCTTGCACCTTTGATGATTGTTTTCAGATGATCATTTTCTACTGATCATTAGCGGGTGCTGACAGCCGGGTATATAAAATGACAATGAGAGCGAGGAGAAAGTCGTGCTAGAAGAATACCGTAAGCACGTAGCCGAGCGTGCAGCTCAAGGCATCGTCCCTAAGCCGTTAGACGCAGCTCAAGCAGCAGCGCTGGTCGAATTACTGAAGAACCCACCTAAAGGTGAAGACGCTTTTCTGGTAGATCTACTGACCAATCGTGTTCCTCCTGGTGTAGATGAAGCTGCTTATGTTAAAGCAAGTTTCCTTGCTGCCGTTGCTAAGGGAGAAGCAACCTCTCCTTTGGTGACCCAGGAAAAAGCCATTGAATTGTTAGGAACCATGCAGGGTGGGTATAATATCCACGCTTTAATTGATGCCTTAGATGATGAAAAGTTAGCTCCGATTGCGGCGAAGGCTCTTTCTCATACTTTGCTGATGTTTGACAGCTTCTATGATGTAGAAGAAAAAGCAAAAGCGGGTAATGTCTATGCCAAACAGATTATGCAATCATGGGCTGATGCAGAATGGTTCCTTGGGCGCCCTGAATTAGAGGAAAAAATCACCGTTACCGTCTTTAAAGTTACGGGGGAAACCAACACCGATGATCTTTCTCCTGCTCCTGATGCGTGGTCACGTCCTGATATTCCCCTCCATGCTTTGGCTATGCTGAAAAATGCCCGTGAAGGTATCGAGCCTGATCAAGCCGGTATCGTAGGCCCAATCAAGCAAATTGAAGCCTTGGGCAAAAAAGGTTACCCGTTGGCTTACGTTGGGGATGTTGTTGGTACGGGTTCTTCCCGTAAATCGGCAACTAACTCCGTCTTGTGGTTTATGGGAGAAGATATTCCGTTTGTACCCAATAAACGTGGTGCAGGCGTGGTATTGGGCGGAAAAATTGCCCCCATTTTCTTCAATACGATGGAAGATGCCGGTGCTCTGCCAATCGAGGTGGATGTTTCCAAACTGAATATGGGGGATGTGATTGATATCTATCCCTATAAAGGTGAAATCCGCCATCACGAAACCAATGAGTTATTGGCGAATTTTGCACTGAAAACTGATGTTCTGATCGATGAAGTACGTGCCGGTGGCCGTATCCCACTGATTATCGGCCGTGGTTTGACAGGCAAAGCGCGTGAAGCTCTGGGCTTGCCACACAGTGATGTATTCCGTCAGGCAAAAGCGGTGGCAAAAAGTAATCGAGGCTTCTCACTGGCACAGAAAATGGTTGGTCGTGCTTGCGGTACAGCAGGTATCCGTCCTGGGGAATATTGTGAACCTAAGATGACCTCTGTTGGCTCTCAGGATACCACTGGGCCAATGACGCGGGATGAATTGAAAGATTTGGCGTGTCTGGGCTTTTCTGCGGATCTGGTCATGCAATCATTTTGTCATACCGCTGCCTATCCCAAACCTGTTGATGTGACAACGCACCATACTCTGCCTGATTTCATTATGAACCGTGGTGGGGTATCGTTGCGTCCGGGAGATGGCATTATCCACTCATGGTTGAACCGCATGTTATTGCCAGATACTGTAGGTACAGGTGGAGATTCCCATACCCGTTTCCCGATTGGTATCTCTTTCCCTGCTGGTTCAGGTCTGGTGGCATTTGCTGCGGCAACAGGCGTCATGCCGTTGGATATGCCAGAATCTGTACTGGTTCGTTTTAAAGGAAAAATGCAGTCTGGTATAACTTTACGTGATCTGGTTCATGCCATTCCTTATTATGCGATCCAGCAAGGTTTGCTGACCGTTGAAAAGAAAGGTAAGAAAAATATCTTCTCTGGCCGTATTCTTGAGATTGAAGGTTTGCCAGAACTCAAAGTTGAGCAGGCATTCGAGTTGGCTGATGCCTCTGCGGAACGTTCTGCGGCAGGATGTACCATTAAGCTGGATAAAGAGCCAATTATTGAATACTTGCAGTCGAACATTGTTTTGCTGAAATGGATGATTGCAGAAGGTTATGGTGATCGCCGGACATTGGAACGCCGTATTATCGGCATGGAAAACTGGCTGAAAGATCCTCAATTATTGGAAGCGGATGCAGATGCTGAATACGCAGCCGTTATTGAGATCGATCTGGCAGACATTAAAGAGCCTATTTTATGTGCGCCTAATGATCCTGATGATGCACGTCTATTATCCGAAGTAGCTAACAGTAAAATTGACGAAGTTTTCATTGGCTCTTGCATGACGAATATTGGTCATTTCCGTGCGGCGGGTAAATTACTGGATCAACATAAAGGCCAGCTACCGACTCGCTTATGGGTTGCCCCTCCGACTAAGATGGACGCCGCCCAATTAACAGAAGAAGGTTATTACAGCATTTTCGGCAAGAGCGGAGCACGCATTGAGATCCCAGGTTGCTCATTGTGCATGGGAAATCAGGCGCGTGTGGCGGATGGTGCAACCGTAGTATCTACCTCTACTCGTAACTTCCCTAACCGCCTTGGTTCCGGTGCAAATGTTTACCTTGCTTCGGCGGAGTTGGCGGCTATAGCTTCACTGTTGGGGCGTTTGCCAACACCAGAAGAGTATTTGCAGTTCATGGATAAAGTCGATGAAACCGCAGCAGATACTTATCGCTATCTCAATTTTGATCAATTGAATCAATACACAGAAAAAGCGGAAGATGTCATCTTCCAAACCGCAGTATAAAAAAGTATATTGCAGCGAATGGGGAGGCAAATGCTTCCCCTTTTTTTGTTTTTGTATCAGTCTGTGGGTTGGCTCAGATGTGGAAGTAGCAGAAATGTTTAAAATTCAAATGAAATTATTTGGATTGTGTAGAAATAGTGAGGGGGTATGTGATGGAATATGAATTTATGCAGGACGTTACCGGCCAGATAACAACATCCTTTTCAATGGATCATGAAGCCATCGGTCATTGGTTGAATGAAGAAGTGAAAGGCGATTTTCGCGTATTGGATAAAATCATTGTGGCTTTGCAAGAGATTAAAGGCAGTGAGCGCCAGTGGCAGTTGGCTGGCCATGAATATACGTTATTGATGAGTGAAGGTGAGATCATGATCCGGGCTAATCAACTGCAATTTGATACAGAGGTTATAGAAGAAGGAATGAGTTACTACGATAACGAGAGTTTGGCTTTTTGTGGGACAGACGATTTTATCAGTATGCTAGCTGATTACAGAGAATTTATTTTGCAAAAAAAGAAAACGTAAGTACTAGTGTTCAAGCAATGAAGGCTTTCAGCCATAATTTATATTCCATTACATTTTTGTGTTGCGATAGTGTTTTTCTATTTTTTGAACAGAAAACTATTTTTGAAACAGGAGCCTATATCCTGCCGGTGGCATTCAGTGTGAATAATGGCATTGAATGGAGATAGGTTCCAACAATAACGGTGGACTTTATATGGAAAAGATCAATCTGTCACATGAGATTGATAAAGCGGCAAGCTGGTTTACCAACAATCAGGATCTACTGATTCAGTATGCGGTAAACATTGTATCTGCCATTTTGATTCTTATCGTTGGCTTATTTGTTGCCAAATTGGCTAATAAAGCGACTAAGCGTGTTATGTCACTGCGTGGTATTGATACTACCATTTCTGATTTTTTGTCCGCAATTATTCGTTATGCCATCATCGCGTTTACGATTATCGCCGTTCTTGGGAAATTGGGCATTCAGACTGCATCTGTGATCGCTGTCATCGGTGCCGCAGGTTTGGCAGTAGGTCTGGCTTTACAAGGCTCACTGTCTAATTTTGCTGCTGGTGTGTTATTAGTCCTTTTCCGTCCACTTCGTACTGGCGAATATGTCAGTATTGGGGCTGTGGAAGGAACAGTTATGCAAGTACAAATTTTCTCAACAACATTACGCACAGCAGATGATCGTATCATTGTGATCCCCAACGGTAAGATTATTGCGGACAATATTATTAATACCAGCCGTGAGCCTAACCGCCGTACCCAAATTATGGTAGGAGTTGCATATAATGCGGATATTGATGAAGTGAAAAGCGTGTTGGGTGATGTGATTAAAGCAGATAAACGTATTCAACATGAAAAAGGCGTCACGATCCGCCTGCATGAAATGGCTCCTTCATCATTGAACTTTATTGTGCGTGTATGGACCACTAATGGTGACGCCTGGAATGTATATTGGGATTTGATGGAAAACTTTAAGCGTACTTTGGATAAACACAATATCGGCATTCCATTCCCACAAATGGATGTTTATTTACACCAGCAAAATAGTGCCTTACAGAAGAAGGCGAACGAATAATCAAGATAATCGTGGTGTGAGAATTTCTCACACCAAATCTGACTTGTTTGATCGCAAGTTTGGATAAGACCATCATCATTCTTCCTAATGGTGTATTAGAATCATTCATTTTTACTAATGCATCATCTTGATTAATATGCATTGATATCGTAACTAATTGAATAACTATTAGGAATCTTTGCATGTTTTCGACATTTATTCAGGGTTTTTTCCTCAGTGCTGCCATGATCCTTCCGCTTGGGCCACAAAATGTATTTGTCATGCAGCAAGGGAGCAGAAAACAGTTCCACTTAATGAGTGCCACATTATGTTCCACCAGTGACGCATTCCTCATCATTGCAGGGATATTTGGTGGAAGCGCCTTGTTAGGGCAATCAATACTTTTATTGCAGGCGGTGACATGGGGAGGTGTTGCATTTTTGCTCTGGTATGGGTGGGGCGCTTTTCGAGCAGCACTATCAGCAGAAGTTGAACTTTCTCGTACAGAAAAAATTGTTCAAAGCCGTTGGCGAGTCATTGGGACACTATTCGCAGTCACGTGGCTGAATCCTCATGTTTATCTGGATACTTTTGTCGTATTGGGAAGCATAGGTGGGCAATTGTCAGCCGAGCTTCGGCCGTGGTTTACCACCGGAGCGGTAATGGCATCGATCAGTTGGTTTTTTGCATTGTCATGCTTGTCTGCGTGGTTTGCACCTGTGCTTAATCAACCCAGAGCACAGAGGATCATCAATATCTTTGTTGGCTGCGTGATGTGGTATATCGCCTGGAATCTTATCAAGCAAGGATACAGATTTTTTATTGATTACAATTTCTCTCTATAGATGCTCCATAGATTACTTCTCTATAAATAGTGTGCTAATGTTTTTGAAAGCACCTTACTCATGTCATTTTAGGAGGTCTTGTGAAACATAAATCACTGGTATTGGCTGCGATGATGGCTTTAGGAAGCCTGTCTTGTATGACTGCTTCCGCTGCTGATTCACTATCTATTCCCCATATTTCCACTTCTGGTAACGCGATAGTTAAAGCGACACCAGATATGGCTACTTTGGTAATCCATGTGAGTGAAACTCAAAAGAGTGCGGCAGAAGCAAAGCAAAAGGTAGACGGGCGCGTTGCGAAATATTTTGATTTTCTGAAAAACAGTGGCATCGAAAAGAAAGATATTGATGCCGCTAATCTGCGCACTCAGCCAGAATATCAATATGAGCAAAAGAGTGGAAAATCAAGTATTACGGGTTATAGGGCGTCGCGGTCGGTTGAAGTGAAAGTGCATAAACTGGAGCAACTGAATACCTTATTGGATGGTGCCCTGAAAGCAGGGCTGAATGAGATTAACTCCGTTCAGTTTGGTGTAAGTAATCCGCAACGTTACCGTGATGAGGCCAGACAAAAAGCCATTGAGAATGCTATCCAACAGGCAACTACCTTGGCGAAAGGATTCAATAGTAAGTTAGGTCCTGTATATAGCATTAATTATCGTGCGCCTGAAGCTGTGCCTGTCCCAATGAGCCGCCTGAAATACCAGGCAAATCTGTTGGCAGCACCAGCTTCTGACTCAGCCAGTGAAACTTACGAACCACAGAGTATTGAGTTTTCTGATCACGTTGATACAGTTTTTGAATTACAGCGTTAATGAGTTTCATCTTCCTGACGTAACATCTGGCGTCCTCGTTTTAGCAGGGCGTCAGTGACTTTTCTCATTGTTCCACTTTCAGGAGCAAAACGATGCCAATAAAGCATACGGCGCTGGCACAGTCCTGGTGTTAGATCGATTAACTCGCCGGCTTTTAGCTCCTTGTCAATTTGAAGGTGTGGGATCATACAACAAGTTGAACCTTGTTTTGCTAATTGAACGAAGGCTTCCGAAGAGTTCACAATATGGCAAGGTACACTTCCCGGCGATAAATCGAAATTCTGTTGTAAAAATGCTTGATGCATGTCATCTAAATGGTCGAATGCAACCGCAGGTGCTTTCAGTAATGCCGAACGTGTGACGCCATTTGGGAAAAAACGGTCTGCAAATGCTGGAGAGGCTACAAACAGGTAATCCAGAGCACCTAATTTATCAACCAAACAGCTTGGCAGAGGCTGGGACTGAATACTAATCGCCCCGACAACTTCACCACGCCGCAAACGTTCTTGAGTCCGGGTTTCATCTTCCACCTGAATATTTAGCCGAATAGGCAAATCAGACAAAACAGGGTGGAGAGCGGGTAAAAGCCACGTTGCCAGGCTATCCGCATTAACAGCCAGGGAGAGCAACAACGGGATTTCATTACTATTTTCATCACCAAGCCATTGCGCTTCCAGCAGTTCTACCTGATGTAATAGCGCAAGTAACTTTTGCCCTTGTTCTGTAGGATGGGGAGGAACAGTGCGTACCAATAGCGGCTGACCAAACATATTTTCTAATTGTTTGATTCTCTGGGATACCGCTGATTGGGTAATACAAAGTTTTTGCGCTGCTCGCTCAAAACCACGTTCTTTGATCACTGCATCGAGTGCTTGCAATGATCGGTAATCAGGACGTTTCATTGAAAATAAGGTTCTCCGTGTTTGCTCTTTTCGTGTTACAGCTCAATATTAAAACCATTATGTGGCCTAATTAGCATTATGCCATTAGCACTATGCCATATTTTTGCATGAGGTGAGCCAATATTGTTTATACTAGCCGTCAGATTTTTCCTTGTAACTGATTATAGGCTGTGATCAATATGACTCAGGACGAACTGAAAAAAGCAGTAGGTTGGGCAGCATTGGAATACGTTAAACCAGACACAATTGTCGGTGTCGGTACAGGTTCTACCGCAGCACATTTTATTGATGCGTTAGGCACTATCAAAGATAAAATTGTCGGTGCAGTGTCGAGTTCAGAAGCATCGACTGAGAAATTGAAAAGTCTCGGTATTCCTGTGTTTGACTGCAATGAGGTCGACACTTTGGATATTTACGTTGATGGTGCTGATGAAATTAATGGCCAAATGCAGATGATCAAAGGCGGCGGCGCAGCGTTAACCAGAGAAAAAATCATCGCGGCGGTTGCGAAGAAATTTATTTGTATTATTGATTCGTCTAAGCAAGTCGATGTGTTAGGCAAATTTCCTCTGCCAGTTGAAGTCATCCCAATGGCGCGGGCTTATGTGGCTCGTGAGCTGGTGAAATTGGGAGGAACACCAGTTTATCGTGAAAATGTAGTGACAGACAATGGCAACCATATTCTGGATGTCCACAATCTCTCTATTATTGATCCCATTGAATTAGAAAATAAGATCAATGGGATCATTGGCGTGGTAACTGTGGGACTCTTTGCTAATCGAGGAGCGAATGTGGTGCTGGTAGGTACTGCTGATGGCGTTAAAACGCTCACTGAATAATCATTTATTGAGGGTAGAATAGTCTGCCCTCAAAATATTTTTATATTTATTCAAAATAGAAAATTTAGTGATATATATCACGGTTTTGTCTAAAAAAGCCTCAAAATCCTGCTTTTATCTTATAACGAATTATTTTACTTTGCATAACAACTTATTTACTATTGTTTATTCTGTAATATAAGCAATCGATTGTATTGCCGTTACCGTTTTTTTTGTTATTTTGGTGCAATCGATATGCATTATAAAAGTAAGTACAACTAGGGCGGGTAAATGGTTAAGGTATCTTTAGAAAAGGACAAAATTAAATTTCTGCTGTTGGAAGGTGTTCACCAAAGTGCAGTAGATAGCCTGAAAGCGGCAGGGTACAGCAATATTGAATATCACAAAGGGGCATTAGAACCTGAAGAATTAAAAGCAGCGATTCGTGATGCTCGGTTTGTCGGAATTCGTTCCCGTACCCAATTGACCGAAGAGGTTTTTGCCGCCGCGGAAAAACTGGTTGCAGTTGGGTGTTTTTGTATTGGTACTAACCAGGTTGACCTGAAAGCCGCCGCAAAGCGTGGTATTCCGGTATTTAATGCCCCCTTTTCTAATACTCGCTCGGTCGCCGAAATGGTATTAGGTGAGCTGTTGTTGCTATTGCGCCGTATTCCTGAGGCGAATGCAAAAGCTCACAGTGGGATATGGGATAAGCAGGCAAAAGGTTGCTACGAAGCACGTGGAAAAAAATTAGGTATTATCGGCTACGGGCATATTGGTACACAGCTTGGCATTTTGGCTGAAAATATTGGCCTGAATGTCTATTTCTATGATATTGAAAATAAATTGCCATTAGGTAATGCACAACAAGTTCATCATTTGTCTGAATTGTTGAATATGAGTGATGTTGTGAGCCTGCATGTTCCTGAGACAACTTCAACCAAAAATATGATTGGTGCAGCAGAACTGGAATTGATGAAACCAGGCTCAATTTTGATCAATGCATCACGTGGTACTGTGGTCGATATTGATGCACTCAGCACGGCATTGGAAACAGGGCATCTCTCTGGCGCAGCGATTGACGTTTTTCCCCATGAACCGGCAACAAACAATGACCCTTTCATTTCACCATTAAGCCAGTTTGATAACGTACTGCTGACGCCGCATATTGGGGGATCGACGCAAGAAGCCCAGCAAAATATCGGTTATGAAGTTTCGGGTAAACTGGTCAAATATTCGGACAATGGCTCTACATTATCAGCGGTCAATTTCCCCGAAGTATCGCTTCCTGTTCATGCCAAGGATACTAACCGCTTACTGCATATCCATGAAAATCGGCCTGGTATCTTGACCAGCATTAACCAAGTGTTCACTGAGCAAGAAATCAATATTGATGCCCAATATTTGCGGACTGACAGCAACATTGGTTATGTGGTGATTGATATCACGACGCAGAATTCAGCCCAGGCTGAACTGGTTTTACAAAAACTGAAATCCTTGCCTGGCACGATCCGTTCTCGCTTGCTTTACTAAGATATAATGGCTGGTTAAAAGGTCATTGTTGATTAAAACGAAACGCATTAAAAAATAAGGGGCTATTGAAAGCACAATAGTCCCTGTTAACTCACTGAGTAGAATACTAATTCATATCCATTGCCATACTTTTTCTGGTGTAATGATCTCTGGCAGAGGAATATCCCAATTCTCACTAGGCAGTTTTGCAACTAACTGAAAATTGTGAGCTAATCCAATCGGATAAAAATTCTGTTGTTGCCATCTTGCGAGAGTCCTGTCGTAGAAACCGCCGCCCATCCCCAGTCGTTGCCCTGTACAATCGAAAGCGACCAGAGGAATAAACATAACATCAAGTTCAGAGATGGATAAAACCCGCCGGATATCCAACTGAGGCTCCTCGATATTAAAGCGGCTGCGAATAAGAGGCGTATCGGCGCAATAACGGAGAAACAGCAGGTGATTCCGGCTGAAAGGATGCAATATTGGCAAATAAACCTGTTTGTTTTGCTGCCAAAGTTGTTGAATTAGCGCACGTGTATCTAATTCCCCATCAAAGGAAAGGTAGAGGGCAATTTTATCAGCTTGCTGGATCTTAGGGTGAGCTATAGCCTGTTTAACGGCTTGGTTGGCAAATTGCGATTGTTGTTCGGGAGATAGATTTTGACGTAGTTGCCGAATTTTTTTTCTAATGGATTGACGCAGAGAAAGAGAAGAATCTGATTGCATGATACCTGCCTGTTAATCAACGCAGAAAAGGATACAAAACAGATAAAAAATGGGAGGTTCTCCAAGATGCCGTTACAGGTGGTAACCCTTGAACCCTTGGTTCAAGGTGAACGCAGAGTCGTTGCTATTAGGCTTCTTGGTCTGGCCAAGCATGCTCACAAGAAACGTAACACCACATTCTATAGAGATGAAATATCGGCTCAGGGGACTTCCCTGCTCACGAACACCTCAGAGAAAACTTTTTGCTGCTTAAACTACCTAAATAGGCTTTAAACAATGCTATGAAGCCTATTGTATGGAACTGAACGAAGAAAGCAACTGCTTATATTAATCTATAGTGATTACAGCCTGATTTATCAACAAGATTACGTTGAAGGGTAAGAGTATCAGGTAACTTTACCTTGCTCTAACAGTGCCTTTTCAATGGATTGCTGGAGCATTTTTATTTTTTGTTCCATATTGTAAGCATAATCACGGGTTTTCATCTTTTCCTGTGCCAACTCGTGACAAACATTCAGTGCTACAATAAAAACCAGTTGCTCAGTGTTAGTGACTCTGGTGCGTTCTTTAAGGTTATGCAAACGCTGATCAAGCTCCACAGCAGCAGCTTGCAACGCTTCAATCTGCTCTGTTGGACAATTGACACGTAATGACCGCCCAAAAATCTGAATATCTACTGGTTGTGCAGACATGACACCTTCCTGATTTATTATTGTGCCGATACCTTGATGTTGATATATATCCCTTATCTTTCAAATTACAGCTTTGTTGGCAGTGCTGTAATTTGGAATCTATTGGGTATAGAGTAAATTATGGTATAAAACAAGGCCGACACCAATCATTACCATACAATACCAAAAGCCTCCCTCCTTATATCGGTGTATGCTGTCTGGTATAGCGACTCCCCTTGATGGTAGCATAGCATAAACTTATATCGCCAACGATGATCAATATACATGTCTATACAAAACTCATTACCTAATTATCAATCATTTGATGAAATTTTGCATCAACAGTCCGTTGCCCTGACAGCAGCAGAAATGCATGGCTTAATTAGTGGGTTACTATGTAGTGGAAACCATAGTGGTGGAAATCACGATAGTAGTTGGCAAACACTGGTGCATGATCTGGCAAATGATGGTCTGGCATTTTCTCAGGTTCTGGCTCTGCCACTTAGGGAATTGTACGAAACGACATTTGAATTGCTGGATGACAATAATTTCGCGTTCCATCTGTTGCTCCCTGATGAAGAGGCGGGGATTTTTGAATGCGCAGATGCGTTGGCGGGATGGGTGAACCACTTTCTGCTTGGATTGGGTGTAGCCAATCCAAAAATGATAGAAAAGCCAGAAATTCAGGAAATTATCACCGATTTACGTAACATCGGCATGTTGGGCTATGATGAAAGCGAAGATCAGGAAGAACTCTCTCAAGCCCTTGAAGAAGTACTGGAATATGTCCGTGTTGCGGTTCAACTCTGCTATATCGCGTTAGCGACACCTAAAACCGCAGGCAGTGTAAAAAATGAAAAACCAACATTGCACTGATTAGTGGTTTTCACCCAATAAATTTCAGGTTGCAGTGTAATGGCAAAGAAATTAATTCTCTGGAATATAACTATTTATATCACTGGGGGAGTGGATACGACTACCAAGCTGCAACTTGGAAGATAAGGGGTATATCAACTAATAACATGGAATTGCAGGAGAGGGTATGACTAAACAAGAATATTTATCCCGTCGTCAGGCATTATTATCAAAAATGGCACCGGCCAGTGCGGCTATTATTTTTTCGGCTCCGCCTGCGACACGTAATTCAGATAGTGAATATCCCTACCGTCAGCACAGTGATTTTCTGTATCTGACAGGGTTCAGTGAACCAGAAGCGGTTCTGATACTGATCAAAAGCGACGAAACCCACAATCACAGTGTGTTGTTTAATCGTATTCGCGATTTGACTGCGGAAATTTGGTTTGGTCGTCGTCTTGGACAAGAAGCTGCATTGGAAAAATTGGGGGTGGATCGTGCCCTGCCATTCGATGATCTCAACGAACAACTCTATTTGTTGTTGAATGGCTTGGAGGTGATTTATCACGCCCAAGGCGAATTTGAGTACGCCGATAACATCGTTTTCGGTGCCTTGGATAAATTGCGTAAAAACAGTCGCCGTAACTTCAAGACACCAACGGTCATAGCAGATTGGCGCCCGTGGCTGCATGAAATGCGTCTGTTTAAATCAGAAGCTGAGTTAGAAATCATGCGTAAAGCCGGAGAAATCAGCGCGCAGGCGCATACCAGAGCGATGCAGGTTTGCCGCCCTGGCATGTTTGAATATCAGCTTGAAGCCGAAATTCACCATGAGTTTACTTATCAGGGTGCCCGTTACCCTGCTTATAACACTATTGTTGGCGCAGGAGAAAACGCTTGTATCCTGCATTACACCGAAAATGAACGTCGTATGAAAGATGGCGATTTAGTGTTAATCGATGCAGGGTGTGAATATAAGGGATATGCCGGCGACATCACACGGACATTTCCGGTAAATGGTCAGTTTACGCGCCCTCAACGTGAGATCTATGATCTTGTGCTGGAAGCCATCAACCTTTCCCTTGAACTGTACAGACCGGGAACCAGTATCAGCGATGTTACGGGGCAAGTGGTACGTGTCATGGTGAAAGGATTGGTAAAATTGGGAATTATGCATGGTGAAGTCGAACAATTGATCGAAACCAATGCTTATCGTCAATTTTTCATGCATGGTTTGAGTCACTGGTTGGGGCTGGATGTACATGATGTAGGCGATTACGGTGTTGATCGCGATCGAATTCTGGAACCAGGTATGGTGCTGACTGTAGAGCCTGGGCTTTATATTGCACCCGATGCAGATGTTCCGCCGGAATACCGTGGTATTGGTATCCGTATTGAAGACGACATTGTGATAACGGAAACAGGAAATGAAAACCTGACTGAGTTTGTCGTGAAAGATCCAGATGAGATAGAAGCTCTGATGGCACAGGTAAAGCACAGTTAAGGTTATATTAATCAGGAAGTTATAATGAACGTGATTATTGTGGGCGGAGGAATGACAGGAGCGACATTAGCTCTGGCTATTGCCTCGCTGAGTCGGGGGCAATTACAAGTCTCCTTGATTGAAGCAGCAGAACCTACCAAGGCACATCCTGGCTTTGATGCAAGGGCTATTGCCTTAGCTTATGGTACATGTCAGCGCTTACATCAGATCGGCATTTGGCCTGCATTGCAAAATTGTGTTACCCCAATAACTCACGTTCATGTCAGCGACCGCGGTAATAGCGGTTTCGTCAACATCCGCGCCAGTGACTATGATATTTCGGCATTGGGCAATGTCATTGAATTACATGATGCTGGAATTCATCTTTTTGATTTATTAAAACAATCTCCAAATATTAAACTTTACTGTCCGGCTAAAGTGAGTTCCGTTGAACGTCTAGAAAGTTCCGTGGTGGTGTCGCTGAATAGTGGCGAAAAATTGACAGGAGAGCTGCTGGTTGCGGCGGATGGTAGCCATTCTGAAATAGCCCAGGCGTGCAATATACCGTTCCAACGGCAATCTTATGAGCAGACAGCCATTATTGCCAATGTGCTGACTTCTGAACATCCTCAAGGCAGGGCATTTGAGCGTTTTACCAAACATGGACCCTTGGCGTTGTTGCCTATGTCGGAAGGACGTAGTTCGTTGGTATGGTGTCATCCACTGGAAAAACAGCCAGAAGTCAATAACTGGAGCCAATATGAATTCCTCCAACAGCTACAAAGAGCATTTGGCTGGCGTTTGGGGAAAATGTTGGGAGCCGGTCAACGACATAGTTATCCATTGGCGTTGTCGACAGCCAGCAGGCAAATTAGCCACCGTTTAGCCCTGGTAGGTAATGCCTCCCAAACCTTGCATCCGATCGCTGGGCAAGGCTTTAATTTAGGGATGCGCGATGTGATGACTTTGGCACAAATCATTTCAGCAGCGGCTACTTCTGGGCAGGATATTGGTTCCTATAAAGTACTGGCACAATATCAGCAACAGCGTCAGGCGGATCGTGAAACCACCATTGGGATCACGGATGGGTTGGTCAGGTTATTTGCCAATGACTACTTACCGTTAAAAATTGGACGTAATCTTGGTTTGATGACAATGGAAAGGCTATCCCCAATGCGGGATCTCTTTGCCCGTCAGACATTAGGTTGGGTTGCACAGCCACCATTGGCAGATTAAGAGGAAAAAAAGAATGCAATCATTTGATGTGGTGATCGCAGGGGGCGGAATGGTTGGCCTTGCGCTGGCCTGTGGTTTGCAAGGTAATGGTTTGCGCATCGCGATTGTAGAAGAGCACCCACCGACAAAGCTACTTAGTGCCAATGATGAATATGCGTTGCGTGTTTCAGCCATCAATGCAGCCAGTGAACGATTACTCATCCATCTCGGTGTCTGGCAAGATATCCTCGCAATGCGAGCCAGCCCTTATCAGGGGATGGAAGTCTGGGATCAGGATAGCTTCGGGCGCATTCAGTTTAATGCGGCGGAAAATGGCCTGACACACCTGGGACATATCATCGAAAACGGTGTGATCCGGCAAGCACTCTGGCAACGCGCGGAAAATTTGCCAGATGTGATGATCTTTACGCCATCTTCTCTCAAAAATGTTGCCTGGGGAGAAAACGAAGCTTTCATCACTTTATCTGATGGAAGGATGCTGACTTCACGCTTAGTCGTTGGTGCAGACGGTGCCCACTCTTGGCTGCGTCAACATGCAGATATTCCGCTGACTTTCTGGGATTATGAACACCACGCTTTGGTAGCGACAATTCGTACTGAGGAATCTCATGAAGGTGTCGCGCGTCAGGTTTTCCACGGTGATGGCATACTGGCTTTCCTGCCCCTGCCTGATCCTCACTTATGTTCAATTGTGTGGTCACTACCGGCTGAGTCTGCGCAACAGCGCAAATCTATGGAACCCGTGTTGTTCAATCGGCAACTAAGCGCGACATTTGATATGCGTCTTGGTCAATGTGAACTGATCAGTGATCGACAAACCATTCCATTGACCGGACGATATGCTCGCAATTTTGCCGCTCATCGATTGGCACTCTTGGGCGATGCAGCACACACTATCCACCCACTGGCTGGTCAGGGGGTTAATCTTGGATTTATGGATGTGGCAGAACTGATAGGTGAATTGAGCCGCTTAAACCTGCAAGGGAAAGACATCGGCCAGTATCTCTATTTAGGGCGTTATGAGCGTCGTCGTAAACACAGTGCTGCGGTCATGCTTGCAGGTATGCAGGGTTTTCGTCAGCTATTTGATGGCAACAACCCAGCTAAAAAATTGTTGCGCGGTATTGGGTTAACCTTGGCTGATCACTTACCAGCAATGAAGCCGCAATTGCTTCGTCACGCAATGGGTCTCAATGACCTTCCTGATTGGCTGATCTCTCAAACCTCTTCGGTTGAAAAAATCTAATTCAGCGCGTGAATTATAATTAGTTTTTCTCATGTTAGGCTAAAGTGTGTTAAGTCGATTTACTTCATACTTTAGCCTTTTTTTAATCAAAAAAGATTGTTTTTTGCCATTTGTTAAAAACTTTGAGTGTTTTTGTGCAAAAAATTAGACAAAAATTCTGCATGACAATAAGTGTCTTTTTGGATTTCTACTGCAACCTAGCCAATTTATTTTATGGTTCATTTCCTGTTTCAGTGATAACTTCTTATCCCAAGGTATCGTTTGCGTGATTAACCGCTTCTTTGCTTCATGATCCAACACCTGCCGGTTAATGCGCCGTATGTCTTTTCAGGTCACGAATGTTTTCATGTCAAGAATGTAAAGAGGGAAATAATGTCAAAACACACCCCACTATATGATCAACATCTGGCATGCGGAGCACGCATGGTAGATTTTCATGGCTGGATGATGCCCCTGCACTATGGTTCACAAATTGACGAACATCATACAGTGCGTACTGATGCCGGTATGTTCGACGTTTCCCACATGACAATTGTGGATCTACACGGCACAGGTTGTCGTGATTTTCTCCGTTATCTTCTGGCTAATGACATTGCCAAACTAACCGAGCAGGGCAAGGCACTGTATACCGCAATGTTAAATGCTTCCGCTGGCGTTATTGATGACCTGATTGTTTATTTCTTCACTGATAACTTTTACCGCATGGTTGTGAATTCAGCGACCCGCGAGAAAGACTTGGCATGGATTAACCAACATGCTGAGAAATATGACGTTGAGATTACTGTGCGTGATGATTTGGCTCTGATTGCTGTTCAGGGGCCAAACGCGCAAGTCAAAGTTCAATCATTGCTAAGTGATGAGCAGAAACAGGCGATAACTGGCATTAAACCTTTCTTTGGCGTCCAGTCGGGAAATCTATTTATTGCAACGACGGGCTATACCGGTGAAGCAGGTTATGAAATTGCACTACCTAAAGAACACGCAGCAGATTTCTGGCAGCAGTTGTTGTCTGTAGGGGTAAAGCCTGCTGGGTTGGGGGCGCGTGACACATTGCGTCTTGAAGCGGGCATGAACCTTTATGGTCAAGAAATGGATGAAACTATTTCACCACTGGCTGCCAACATGGGCTGGACAATTGCCTGGAAACCGGAAGATCGTCAGTTCATTGGTCGTGAAGCATTGGAAAGACAGCGCGAAACGGATCCTGAGCAATTAGTTGGACTGGTCATGCGTGAAAAAGGGGTATTGCGTGGTGGTTTAACTGTCAGTTTCACTGATGGTTCCGGCGAAATACGTTCTGGAGTCATTACCAGTGGAACATTCTCCCCAACCTTAGGATTTAGTATAGCCCTTGCACGTGTACCGCAGGGTATTGGTGAACAGGCGGTTGCCCAGATCCGTAATCGTGAAATTCCTGTTCAGGTTGTTAAACCTGGCTTTGTGCGGATGGGCAAATCACTTGTAGATTGAACAAAAACAAGGAGAAGGCAACGATGAGTCATGTACCAGTAGAATTGAAATATACAGAATCACATGAATGGGTTCGCTCGGAAGGAAATGGTGAATATACCGTAGGTATTACCGAACATGCCCAGAATTTATTGGGAGATATGGTATTTGTTGATTTGCCTGAAATAGGCACAGAAGTAAATAGTGGTGATGATTGTGCTGTTGTAGAGTCAGTCAAAGCGGCTTCTGATATTTACGCACCAGTGAGTGGTAAGATTATCGCGGTTAACCCTGAGTTGGCAAGCTCTCCCGAATTAGTGAACAGTGAACCTTATAACGAAGGTTGGCTTTTCCGCATTAAAATAACCGATGAGAGTGAACTCGCTAATTTGCTCGATGCCGAAAGCTATCAGTCACTCTTGGAAGAAGACGAGTAATGTTTTGAATCGCCCCATATCACTTTGTGAATGGGGCGTTTTCTTATGTGCTGTTTTTTATCGCCGATAGATTTCAAGTGACAGGCACCAAAACTGTAACTTGAAAGATAAAGGCATAGCTAGTTTCAGGAAATTATCATCAATGACTCAGACATTAATCCAACTTGAAAATCAAGGTGAATTCATTCGTCGCCACATTGGTTCTTCTGCTGAACAGAAAACAGAGATGCTGGCGATAGTAGGTGCAAATTCTCTTGATGATCTGACCAATAAAATCGTTCCTCGTGATATCGCATTATCAGAGCCTCCTGCGGTTGGTGAAGGCGTGACTGAACAACAGGCTCTGGCTGAATTGAAAACAATAGCGAGCCAGAACCAGTGCTATCAATCGTATATCGGTATGGGATACTCCCCCGCCATTCTTCCCCCCGTTATTTTGCGTAATTTGCTGGAAAATCCGGGTTGGTATACTGCATATACCCCTTATCAACCGGAAGTTTCTCAAGGCCGATTAGAAGCTTTATTGAATTTCCAGCAAGTCACCATTGATCTGACCGGCTTAGATCTTGCCTCTGCTTCATTACTGGATGAAGCAACAGCAGCCGCAGAAGCGATGGCAATGGCAAAACGGATCAGCAAGCTGAAAGGGGCTGAACGTTTCTTTGTGGCAGATGATATTCACCCACAAACGTTGGATGTAGTACGTACCCGTGCCGAAACATTTGGATTCGAAGTCATTGTTGATAAAGCAGAAAAAGTACTGGAGCTGGAAGGGATCTTTGGTGTCCTGCTGCAACAAACAGGAACGACGGGGGAAGTCCATGATTACAGTGAGCTGATTGCACAACTGAAAGAACGTAAAATCATTGTCAGCGTTGCCGCGGATTTCATGGCTCTGGTTATATTGACCGCGCCGGGCAAACAAGGTGCCGACATTGTATTTGGTTCTGCACAGCGTTTTGGTGTGCCGATGGGATATGGTGGCCCTCATGCAGCCTTCTTTGCTTGCCGAGATGAATTCAAACGTTCTATGCCGGGTCGTATTATCGGTGTTTCCCGTGATGCAGCGGGTAACCGAGCACTCCGCATGGCGATGCAAACACGCGAGCAGCACATTCGTCGTGAAAAAGCGAATTCCAATATCTGTACTTCTCAAGTATTACTGGCAAATATTGCGGGAATGTATGCTGTTTACCACGGATCTGAAGGGTTGAAGCGCATTGCTAGCCGTATTCACCGACTGACAGATATTCTGGCTGCGGGTTTGCAAAAGGCGGGTATCACACTGCGTCATAAGACATGGTTTGATACATTGGCGATTGAAGTGTCAGATAAGGCTCAGGTACTGGCAAGAGCGGCTAAAGCACAAATTAACTTGCGTACCGATATTCTTGGTGCCGTGGGTGTATCATTGAGTGAAAAAACCAGCCGCGATGATTTGGTAACCCTGTATCAAGTGATAACAGGTTCTGACACCGTGCTGGATATTGATACTCTTGATCGTGAAATCGCGACAGGCAGCCAATCTATTCCTGCCTCCATGCTGCGTAATGACGAAATTTTGACACATGATAATTTCCGTCGCTACCATAGCGAAACCGACATGATGCGTTATATGCACAGTCTGGAGCGTAAAGATCTGGCCTTGAATCAAGCTATGATCCCGCTGGGTTCGTGTACCATGAAACTGAATGCAGCGGCGGAAATCATGCCGATTACCTGGCCTGAATTTACCGATATGCATCCTTTCTGCCCACCAGAACAAGCGCAAGGTTATCACCAGATGATCGGCCAACTCTCCCATTGGTTGGTTCTTTTGACGGGATATGATGCTGTTTGTATGCAGCCAAACTCCGGTGCCCAAGGGGAATATGCCGGTCTGCTGGCAATTCGTCGCTATTACGCCAGCCGTGGTGAACAACATCGCCATATTTGCTTAATTCCAAGCTCTGCGCATGGCACAAATCCGGCTTCTGCTCATATGGCAGGGATGACCGTTGTTGTTGTGGACTGTGACAAAGAAGGCAACATCGATCTGGTCGATTTGCGTGAAAAAGCGGAAAAATACAGTGACAATCTTGCCTGTATCATGGTGACTTACCCGTCAACGCACGGTGTCTATGAAGAAACCATCCGTGGAATTTGTGAAATTATTCATCAAAACGGGGGGCAGGTTTATCTTGATGGTGCGAACATGAACGCACAAGTCGGGATTACAACTCCGGGCTTTATTGGTGCGGATGTTTCGCATCTGAACCTGCATAAAACCTTCTGTATTCCACACGGTGGTGGTGGTCCAGGCATGGGACCTATTGGTGTGAAAAAACATCTTGCCCCATTTGTGCCAGGTCATTCAGTGGTTGAGATGGATGAAATTACTACATTAGGTGCAGTATCCGCAGCGCCATTTGGCAGTGCATCTATCCTGCCAATTAGCTGGATGTATATTCGCATGATGGGAGCAAAAGGGCTGAAACAGGCCAGCCAGGTTGCGATCCTGAATGCAAACTACATTGCAGCCCGCCTGAAAGATGCTTATGAAATCCTCTATACCGGACGTGATGGGTATGTTGCTCACGAATGTATCTTGGACATTCGCCCACTGAAAGAAGAATTCGGCATTAGTGAGATGGATATCGCCAAACGCCTAATAGACTATGGTTTTCATGCACCAACCATGTCATTCCCAGTTGCGGGAACCTTGATGGTTGAACCAACAGAATCAGAGAGTAAAGTTGAAATTGACCGCTTTATTGATGCAATGCTGGCAATTCGGCAAGAGATCAGCAAAGTGGCAAGCGGAGAATGGCCGTTGGAAGACAACCCATTAGTCAATGCTCCACACGTTCAGACTGAACTGGTTTCTGATTGGGATCATGCCTATAGCCGTGAAATAGCTGTTTTCCCAACTGCGGAAACGAAAGCCAATAAATACTGGCCGACGGTTAAACGTCTTGATGATGTTTACGGTGATCGCAATTTACATTGTTCTTGTGCACCAATTGAAGATTATCGTTAGTTATAAATAAATTAACGAGACTCATCGAAAGCAGTGTTAGGAAAGGTTTCTAACACTGCTTTTTTATCAATAAAATTATTATTTCTTCAATGGATAAGATAAAGCTAATATAAACTCAGTTCCTTCGGGAGCTTTTTTCATTTGGCGTAGTAATAGAAAGTAATTATCTGGTCATCATATTCATTTTTAAATAATGAATTAGGTGATAGATGACAAATTTATCACTATTTCCTATCAAAGAGTTAGCCTAGAAAATATATTGCCCTGTCTTGATAAAAATATAATCAATAATTTATTTAAGTGGTTTTACAGAGCGTTTATTAACGCTCTGAATTCTATTTGTTACTTTTTGTAATGCTTATTTTTTCATTAAATATTGTTTTCAGATCTTTCATCTTCCTGAGATATATCTGGAGGCATGATTTTATCCAACTCAAGCAAAATATCTTCGATTTGAGATTCCCAATCAGTTGGTTTGGGTTCTTGACGCAAAATAAATAACGATGCAAATAGCGTTCTTTGACGTTGAAAATCGACTGAACTGACAGCCTCTTTTCCTTGAATTAAATATTTCGCCATAAAGGTCAATAAATAGGCCTTTCCTATCCATGAATTATGAATATTAGGAATCCGAGGTCTGAAAGTATGAATAAACAAATTGTTATTTTCATCAAATCCATAAGTTCTTAAAAGCAATATATTTTTATAATGTACAGCCTCTAATTGTGTATAGCGTGCAACATACATTTTTCCTTTTGTCCACGTATAAAAAATTTGCTTTTCTCTATCGATAACAAATGGAGCTAATTTACGAGAAAAAAACAGCAAATACAGGAAAAAAGAATTCGCAGTAAGGAATAATAAGAAAAAACCTCCGTCCAGTAATAAATCACCTCGCACTGTAGATTTTTTATAGAATCCACTATCCGTATAACGAATATGAAAATATTGCAGTAAAGATATATTTTTGGAATCAGCAATATATTTATATGGCTTTAAATCCTCTGGTAATTTAGGATTTAAATGAAACTCATTACCATATACTTTCTTAGCATACGAAATAATTCTAAAATATCCTTTTTCATTACCTTCCCATGTTTTAATGAAATCATTAATAAAAAAACAGAATCCTAATAAAAATCCTATAAGAGAAGGGATGATAATATTATTTCGGTAATTGTTAGTCTCGTTAATTATTACGCAGTTTTTATTATTAATTAATTCAATAGTACCCTCATTTTCTAATTGTTCCTTATCTAATATTCCAATATCTTCCTTCAAAAGAGGATCACACACTGTTGATAGGCGGCTAACATTAATACCATTGTTCTTTTTATATTCAGGTTTTTTTGTTAACCATTTTACGATTGGATTCATCATGTAATATCACTCTAATTTTTAAAATGGTCGCAGAGCATTAATAAACGCTCTGCTGGTAAATGATAAATTTTTGGTACTCAAATCCATTTTTTCATCAAACACTATCCTCAGATATTTCCTCATTTTTCAATGTATCTGGAGGCATAATCTTATCCAACTCAACCAAAATATCTTCGATTTGAGATTCCCAATCAGTTGGTTTGGGTTCTTGACGCAAAATAAATAACGATGCAAATAGCGTTCTTTGACGTTGAAAATCGACTGAACTGACAGCCTCTTTTCCTTGAATTAAATATTTCGCCATAAAGGTCAATAAATAGGCCTTTCCTATCCATGAATTATGAATATTAGGAATCCGAGGTCTGAAAGTATGAATAAACAAATTGTTATTTTCATCAAATCCATAAGTTCTTAAAAGCAATATATTTTTATAATGTACAGCCTCTAATTGTGTATAGCGTGCAACATACATTTTTCCTTTTGCCCACGTGTAAAAAATTTTCTTTTCTCTATCGATAACAAATGGAGCTAATTTACGAGAGAAAAAGAGCAAATACAGGAAAAAAGAATTCACAGTCAGGAAAAGCAGGAAAAAACCACCGTCTAGTAATAAGTAACCTCGCACAGTGGATTTTTCATAGAATCCATTATCCATATATCTAATATGAAAATATTGCAATAAAGATATATTTTTGGAATCAGTAATATATTTATATGGTTTCAAATGGCTTGGTAATTTAGGATTCAAATAAAATTCATCTCCATATACTTTTTTTGCATATTCAACTGTGTCCAAATAAGCATCTTTATTACCTTCCCATGCATTAATAAAATCATTAATAAAAAAATAGAATCCTAATAAAAATCCTATAAGAGCAGGAATGATAATATTATTTCGGTAATTGTTAGTCTCGTTAATTATTACGCAGTTTTTATTATTAATTAATTCAATAGTACCCTCATTTTCTAATTGTTCCTTATCTAATATTCCAATGTCTTCTTTCAAAAGAGGATCACACACTGTTGATAGACGATTTACTTTTATTTCATTGGTTATTTTATTACTCATTTTTCAACTCTTTTATTATTAATAATTCTACAATTAATCTTTTTATTATTTAAATTTCAATTTAGAGCAATTTATCATCATTATATCCATAAATTGCATTTTCCCATATTGGCTCTTCTCCCCATTTATAACGTAAAGGAGAAATAGTATCCTCAGTGGGCATATAATACCAAGAAAGATTTAAATACTTAACATGTTCCTCTTCAATTTCTAATGAAAAGGTAAGAGCACCATTTTCATCAATTGGATTTTCATTACCTGATTTTTTGTTTTTATTAAATATATTTGATAGTGCATCTTTCATTAAACTTTCAAATCTTTCCTTAGCTTTCTCATAAGCCTTCAATGTAAAATAATAACTAGGGTGGCTTCTTTCTTCTTCACCATAAGAAGATTTCGAGACATTATAAACCAATTCTGATTCTCCCAATCTAAAATTAGGTAATAGAAAACTATAAATTATCTTTCCTCTTTTGTTTTTTTCTTTTTTTAAAATTGGTCTAATAAATAAATTTAAAAATTCTTGGTGTTCAATTATAAATGCTTTCTTTGTTTTTTTATTCATTAATCTAGTTATCTCGAGCTGTTTTTTTATATTGTCAGGTCTATCCCTGTTCCAAAATGCATATTTACTCCCTCTTCCCCAAAAACAATTATTTAATAAATTTTCAAATTCATCTTTACTAAACATAATCACTCCAATATAACCTATTGCCGCTAATGTCATGCCAGCCCAAAATATAGGTCCTCCTAATGATGCTAATCCGGTTCCTCCTGCTGCGGCTGCTCCAATTGCTCCTCCAGTTGCCGGAGTGGATAGCAAAAATGTACCAGTCATTATTAATGTACCTGTACCAATAGCGGCGTGCGAATAACTTTCCATCTCATTACTTATAGAATAAGCATGATAAGCGTCATAATATGAAAGCCCTCCACTTAAAATTCCCGTTGCCACCACAGCTCTCTTTGCTATTATTTTCACATAATCACTATTTAACATAAGATTGCGTGATGCTGTTCCCAGCAAGGATCCAATTGCAGGACGATTTATTTTCTGTGCCAGTAATTCCGCCCTTGCTGCTGCCTTTCCTAAGTATTCAGAAAAATTTCTTGCTGCAACCATTCCACCAATGATTGTGTTTAAATATGTAAGACGAATATAAAGAGTTTTTCTACTCGCTTTCAACGGGTCATTTTGGTCAAAATTAGATTGTGACGCTAATGAGTAAAATGTATACATTTTCATATATAAATCTAATCCACTCAAACTGCAATCAAATAATACACTGGTTTGATGTTGTAAATGACGCATAGCCACTACATTGAATTTTGGTTGATTAAATTTAATTGTAGGTATTTTTACATATAATCTATAAGTATAATTATCAACTCTTTTGGACCAGTTGAATACTTTCCTTCCTCCCCATTTTTTCAGCTCAGCACTAATTTTAGACATACTTCCTTTAATTTTATCTGGAATTCCTTGATTTTTATATTCTTCTAATTTTTTTAATAATTTGTTCCACTCTTTTTCATCTAATACAACATGTTTTCCTTTCTGTATTTCAACACCTAAAAAAGATAAACACTTAATAGTGAAATATTGGTTTAGCTTTTCAACATTTCCTGCATAGGCATACATCGATATCTGACTTGCCTTTTCCGCTCCAACCACAAATAAATGTGCAATAATTTCAGCCGTGGCATTTAATAATTTATCTACCCCGATAGTAATATATTTTGCCATCACATCTTTGTTTGCTCCATCATGCCCTAAAGTATTGACAACACCGTTGCGAACAACATCCCAAGTGCTACTAGCTTCTGAGGCAAGATCCCCCGCTAATACCCGCAGTGATATAGACATTCCTGCATCTGAACTTTTTAGTGGTTCAAGTAACTCTGAAATAAGGGTACAAAATATCTTAAATTCTTTGGCATCTTCTTCACTGAGATCACCTTTTTTCTCATTCACCGAGAAGAAATGACTGAAATAATGGGTCAGGCCACCTAATTTATCAGCAACGCCAGGGTCTTCAAAGAACCCCCTATATAAAGCAACAGTTGATTCTTGAGTTTCATTTACGTCTTTAATCGGATCGATAAGTTTAGGCCACCACGTTTTCCAATTATCTAAATGGATATTGTCTTTAAATTGTTCACTCAGTGTAAAATTATCTACTACAGCATATTCCAATTGCTCAATAAATTGGCCTATTGTGAGAGGATATATATTGGTAGCCATGTAACTTCTCTGCCAAATAGAAAGCAAAGTATGAACATTCAAAAGATCACGCTGATATCCAACTGGGTCATGTAAAACAACAATTTTCGCTTTGTCTTTATAATACGGACATAGCACACTTTCCATCTGACGCATCACCAGATCGACGTCCATTTTATAAGTATCTTCTGTAGTTAAATCACCAAGATTGACGGGAGGCGCATTTGGCTCTTGTAGATCTTGTAAATGTTCATGATAGCGCTCAAATTGTTCTCCAACCTCTTTAAATTCTTCTATTAGGGTTTTTAAATGCTCCTCTGTGGCATCAATAGCATATGAAGATTTTTCATCATCCAGATCAACAAACTGCATTGCATTTCTGCGAAAAGATTCATCATTATCTATCTTGTCTAGGATTCGCTCGGAAAAAGGAACCTCACTATAAACAATACTAATTTTGGATACGTCTTTATTAAGAGCAAGAAAAGGATAGCCTAATCCCGCTGAACCATTAGCAGGTTGTATTTTTTCCCAGGATGCATTATCCAATTTTCTTTCATATTGGGTATATTTTACAATTAATCCTCTTACACCATCTTTGACCTCTACAACTTGTGGACCATACTTGAAAATCAATAAATTCCCTTTATGTTTAGATCCCCGTGTTTTTAACGGCTCTTCTTCCTTTACATATATCCAACCAGCTCTGGGCATTCGAATGCAATATCCATCTGCCGGAAATAGTGACAGAATTTCTGGGTCAATATAATTATATATTGGGGATGGTAACTCGGCTTTTGCGTTTTTTGCTGAACCAAAAAAGTTCATATATGCATATCTGGCTGGATAAACAGGCCGGATATTGACGTCACAGGGTCTGACAACCGTATCCATATCCAATTCATGGGGTATGTATTCCCTCGCCATATCGACAAGTTCTTCGAATGTTTTTTCCACTTTTTTCGCGGCGGTCTCAAGAGCGTCATTTGTGTTTGTTAATATCGGTTTTTCCATTTATCTTATTTCCTTGTGTTAACTTAATTTCCGGTTTTTAAAACAATATTCATAACAAATTAACGCCCGTGCCTCTTGCAGTTGTGCTTTGGTGCAAGCATGCTGCCATGCTCGTTGCCAGAGCTCTTTGTTATCTCTAGCCAGACTTCTGCCCGCCACCAGATACAGGAGGGAACGCTGATTGGCGAAACCCGCCTGACAAGCCAAATTGATCTGTTGCACCACAAAGGCTGGCAGTTGTTTTTTCTGATCCGGTGACAGTTCCGGTTGAGTCTCTGCAATAAATTTGACTATTTGAGCCACTGCCCGTTCTTGGGTCTGCCCCGCCAATATGTCAATCAGATAGCGATTGATTGCTACGGGAGCCGTTTTCTCCTGATCCAAGGTGTTTTTAGCCAAAGAAAAGGCGTAGTACTGCGCCGTCTGGCTATCAAAATAACCAATGCGTGTTATCGGGCGCATAAAGTGCATCAGTTGTTCATCCGGCAGGCTTTTTAGTAACGGGAGCAGGCCTTGCGGTACATAGAAGCGGTAAAACACCCATGATTGCTGTTGTTCATTTCTCAGGTAGGTGAATTTGCGCAGGTGATTACGGATCACAGGAAATGGCTGGTCACTGTCGATAAAAATACCCAGCTCTGGCGTGCTCGGTTGTGTGATCTTTTGCTGAAAGGCAGAGTGCACCGTTGTGTCATCGGTTAATTCCACCAGATAAGGAGCATTGTCTTCGAGCATAATTTGGGTTTCCCCCTGAAACAGGCTTTCCCATCGCAGATTGGAGACCATCAGGTCAGGTACGATAAAACTGCCCATGATCTGACAGTAAACTGTGGCATCCATCACCATATAGCGATATTGCCCACTCTCCCTGATGGGCATGGTTTCTGTCACGGAGAACTGCAATACACCACGTTCGGCAGGCAAGAGGGTGCTGATATTATGTTCGTTCAGTGGGATAACTCGTGCATTCCGCTCCACTCCCTGCTGGAACTTCCGCAATAGCGGCAATTCGACATAAGAGCTGGCGGCAAGGTATTCAGGCAACGACTGAATATTTTGGTATTGTTCCGGTGAATGCCCCGTTTGTAGGACATATTCCACCAGCGTCGACAGCGCTTGCGGCTTGCTCGTTGCAGAGACAATCGCTTGGGCAGAAAAGTGTTCACCTTGTTGCGTGGCATAGGAATAATCCACCACCCAATATTCGGCATAATCGGGTATCCAGGACATTATTCTGATGGCTCCTGCTGCTTACTGGCTTTTTCCCGGCAATCCTCTGCCATTGCCAACCCTTCATTAGCTGATCCGCTGAGTGACGGCACCGTGCCTGGGCTGCCACCCGTAACCGAAACATCCCCTTGCAAGGTGATTTTTCCAGTGATAGTTACCCCTGAACCATCCAGCTTAATCGACCCCGCCTTGCCTTTGATCAGCACAGATTCGCTGGCCTGTAGGGTATGGACTTTCGTCAGGCTCTGGATGTTGTTGACCACATTCAGGGTATAGTTGTTGTTGATTCTGGCGGTTTTGTCCCGTCCGACTTCTTGCAGATGATCCGCAAAGATATTTTCCTGCCAGTTGTTGTTGATGCGGGTTTTGCGATCTTTGGTGATGGTTTCAAACTGGTTTAGGTCAATCTGGATATGCTGTTCATGCATGATCCGGATGAATTCATCGTTGCCGACTTCATGTTTGCGGTTGTTCAGGACTTGGTGGTTTTCATCGTGACCGACACGTTGGGTTTTATCGTGGTTTATCTGGATAAGCTGGTCTTTTTGGGCGTGGATATAGATCTCTTCACTGCCTTTCGCATCTTCAAAGCGTAGTTCGTTAAACCCTTCTCCTTTATGGGTATGCGTTTTAAATGTAGTGCGGGTTTTTTCTGCGGGCAGATCCAGAGGTGGGCGGTTGCGCCCGTTATAGGTACAGCCTGTGACGATCGGGCGATCGATATCCCCATTCAGGTAGGAAACAATCACTTCCTGACCGATGCGAGGGATCGCCATAAAGCCATAGCCATCACCATTCCACCCCTGTGCGACACGCACCCAGCAGGAAGCACGGTCATCCGCCTCATCATAACGATTCCAGTGGAAATGCACTTTGATAGCGCCCTGTTTATCAACGTAGATCTCTTCACCTTCCGGCCCCACGACGGTTGCCATTTCATCGCCATCTGCCAGCGGCTTATATCGGAATGGCGGGCGCCAATCCTGCCTGCCCGGAATAAAGGTGATGTGATTGGTTAAAGTTGTCCCTTCACCGGCATCTCCAGAGGCTTGTGGTTGATGCCCACTATGTGTGACAGTAACAACTTGCCAGCGATCATTCATCGCTGCAATCGGGTGGGATTGCAGAATGAAGATCCTGCCGGGTCTTAATTTGATACAGTTGGTATTTGCTTTACCGACTTTGCTCTGGCTCTGCAACTGCTCCAGCCGCAATTGAGTGAAAGGACGGCCTTCTGAATCCCTCTGAAAACGACCATAACTTTCAAATACAGAATGGTTCCCGCCACCGTCAAGTGCAGCCAGATGTTGCAGAGGATAGGAAGGTCGAAGAAAGTTATTATCTTTGTGGATCGCTTCATCCGGACACAAATATTCGCCGTAATGCCATTGCCATGCTGTCAAATCATGGTTATCCGTGTTTGCCTGTACGTTGTAGGTCAAGGTCAACGCGGCTAACATGCCGAGATGGGAATTGCTGTAAAACAGTTTGTCCTCTTCGAACCAGAACATAATGCCTTCTTCCGCAGCTAGTCGGCACCAGAATTCATAAGCGGATTCACGTTTTTGGGTGATATATTCCCGTATCGAGTGCTGCTGGTGATCTTTATAAAATTTACTGTCGGCTTTGATGCGATGTTCTTTCAGCAATTGACCAAGAATATCTGGCACGGATTGATGATGAAAAATCCGGCTATCCTGATTAAGCGTCATTAACCACATTTCTGGGCGGATAATAAAAGTGTAATAGGTTTGCCGCCCATCGGTATTACCCTGTTCTGCACCAGCCACAATACCATTGATGGTTCGCTCAGTGACTCCATCACGAGTGATCGTCAGATAGGCACTGGAACCCAATTGTTCATTGAGTGCTACATTGTTAAAAACACTGACGACTGTCATAGAAAGGTGGAACAGTTGTGATAGCCCTTCCTGTAAGCTGAAATCCACGACTTGAAACGTTGTCTGCGGCAGTGTACCTATCTGGCAAGTGAAAACTAATCCATCCATTGCAGAAACTCCTTACATAATTGAGCGATAACCTTGAATCATTGACGGTGACAGATACCATTCTGTCCCTGAAGGTTGGCTGAGCACGCGCATTCGCAGCCATGTCCCTTGGGCAAGGCAGAACGGGAAGAATTGATAGAGTGAATTGGCGAATCGGTACATTTCACCAGCATCGGTATAAGCGGTTTCATCCAGCATCAGGGTAACCAGCAGACAGCGAACGGGTCTGTCGCGGATCATTCTGTCACCCCATTTTGCCTCTATATTGGCGATCCCCCCGATCATGCGCCGGAGATTCCGGCTGGAGGCGCGATCAGTATCTGCATACAGATCAAAGTCCTGTAACAGTTGTTTGACCGATGCAGTCATCTCCAATAAATAGCTGCCGACAGAATAGTGCGATAACAAATTCCAATGGCGGTGACTATCAACAATCGGTGGGTACGTTTGCGAAGTTGGCGTGATGTTCTGCAATTGAAATACTTCGGGAACATTTTCACCTGCCAGACAGATCTCGCCCAATGCAAGCGGCGCCTGATGCTGTTCAAAACCATAAAAATGGCAAGTGAATTCACGCTCTGGGGGGGTATGCATCAATTGCGCTTTGCTGTCATAGAAAATCAGTTCGTACTGTATTCTGCCCAGCGCGTCTTTACTGACTTCAAGTGCGTAGAACCAAGCCTTATCGTACTCTGGGTGATAACGTTCCATCCCTGTCAGGAGGCTGACTGGATAAAACAGGTATTCATCTCCGCGTCTTTCCTCTTCTGTGTTTGGTTCATTTTTTAGTTCAATACCTGCAATATGCAAAACACCTTGAGTCGGCATCAGGGGTAAGCGATAGCGCGCTGTTTCTGGCGTAAAAGGCAGTGTCACCTGGCTATTACGCGTCATATTAACCACAGGTGCGCAATGAAGCTGGAATGCAGATTTTATTTGAGCGGTTGATAACGGCAATATTGTATTCAAAGTCAAAACGACACTGAATTCACGCTGTTCTGCCAATTTCAACTGTTTTGCCATTGTCGGCAAGGGCAGATTCAAGAATTGGTTAATATGTGGCAGGTAAAGTGACTCAATTAATAGCTGCGGTGCCCAGTTATCCCCGACAGCAGATGATAAAGCCAGCAAAGAAGCGCCTGAGCGAGGTTCAAACCGATCGCCGAGTGCTTTATAAACTTGCCCATCATGATGTAATTCAGCACCATCATAATATTGCGTCAGCCCCAGCATCAGGGCATCTGCAACTTGCTCATCACTGCTCAGGAACAAATTAACCGGCTGGATCAGCCATTCCTCTTCTTTACCAGTGTAACGGAATTTTAAGGTGATTTTGGTTGTCTGTACCTGATGTGTAATTTCACGTGATACCAATACCAAAGGTGCAATAGGGCATTCACGGCACGTTACAAATGGTTGCCGATGATGAGTATAAACTTCTGTTCCCACCGGAATGGAAAAAGCGAAATCCCCTTGCGCCTCACTGTCAAACTGAATAATGCTGGTTGCGGGAATACCTTTTATCGGTTGTGCCCGCAATTTTTGTAACAATGGTTGAGTTAGCTCAGGAAAGGCATCCTTCACTTTCTGATTCAGGCGTGCCATCAAAGCAGCAAAGCCTTCATTAAGCCTTTCAGCATCAGGATCTCTGCCACTAAGGACATCGCTGAGATGTGACTTGTCTTCACTCGCCGTTTTTGCAAGTTGTCTTAAGTAATCAAGTTCCCACTGATAAAAATATTCAAAAGATTTCACAACTGACTCCTTTTTCTCAAAGCGGCATGTTGTAAGAATGCCCCTTTGCACATATACCCATCCCTCAAGTTGCAGTGTTGTTGGTATCCTGAAATAAGGGTATATATTTAATTTATTAATTTCAGATAAGTGAAAATATTTATCAATTCTGATGAATTAAAAATAGCTGCTTAATATATACGCTGTCATGTATATGTCAAAACGAAAAGTAGCGGACATGTTGTTGCTGTATTTCAATTTATTCATGGTAAAAATATTAGAATGTATAATGTTATACATTGAAATTAATAAGTTAATTTAATTTTATTTATTTATGCGTTCGTTATTAAAAGATGAAAATACTCGACAGAGGAATATGACTAACGTGAGCTTTACTTAAGAAAGGAGATAAGAAAGAATTTTAAAGCTGCCAGTTGTACCTGACAGCTTGTTTTAGAGGAGTAGAGGAGACAAGGTGGGAAAATTATTCCAACCAGCCTTTTTCTTTTGCTGCTTCTAATTGAGGCAGCAGGTATTTCCATAGTTCAGGATAACTTTCGGCAACAAAGTGGAGCAGGTTGTAAACTTGCTCGAAGCGAATATTATTCTCAACCCAACTCTGTCCTTCGTTATGCAGGTTCATAAATACCGGCATAATTCTGTCGAGGGTTTTGGCAAAACGCGCTTCGGGGGTGATGGCATCTTCGTATTCGTACCAAAGTTCCAGAAAGTATTTTCTCTGGGCTTCCGGTAGTAAACCAAAAATACGGTGAGCCGCTTTAACCTCCTGATCGTGAATGGCTTCACGGGCCACCAGATCGAACGCGATAACATCACCTGCATCGATCTCAACAATGTCATGAATCAGAGCCATTTGTACGACGCGGCTAATATCCACATCGCCGGCATAAGGAGCAAAGCCAAGCACAGCAATAGCAAAATGCCAGCTATGTTCAGCGGAGTTTTCATGGCGCGTATTATTTAATAACTTCGTTTTGCGATGGACATATTTTAATTGATCCAGTTCCATAATAAACGCAATAACATCGGTGAAAGGGCCGAAATCAACAGGAGATACAGCTAATGACATACAAAAACCTCAATAATTATTTTTCTTCGTTTAGGGAATAAGGCAATGTTTGAATGGTAAGAACACTACCTTCATCATCACGGATACGAAATACACTGTCTGCTTCCATATCATTATTCATGACAACTTGTACCCAAATTGAACCATCAGCCAGTTTGACCGCTGCTAATACTGAGCCAGTCCGACGCCATTTATCGCCCAACTGCCACTCCAAATCATCGCCAACGACAGGCAGGGAAGCGGCATTACCTGCCAGCCAGTACATGGCTCGCTTGTTTGCCCCGCGATATTTGGCTCTGGCTACCATTTCCTGGCCGGTATAACAACCTTTCTTAAAGCTGATGCTGTTTTCGATAGCCTGAAGGTTAGTTGCTTGTGGAATAAATTGTGCACTGCTGGCTGCATCAATCACTGGTAGCCCTGCCTCAATCTCCAGCGCCAGCCATTGCTGACTATCATTCAACTGCGCTTGAAACTTTTCGGTTAGCGTTTCAGTTATTTTAGCGGCGGTGGTTTTATCCGTGACGATAAGGAAACGTTCAGCGGGAAGAATCAGGTGGAGAAGGGTTGTGGTTTCATGCTGGATAACAGGAGATTCTATATCGGGCAGGGTTGGGAAAAGGGCAGTCAACGTTTCCCGACTTCCTGTGCCGGCGATACCGAGCAAAATACTTTCTTCATCTTTGGCAAATGTCACTTTGGAAAACACGGCATACTTTTTCAATTCGGTTAATTGTGTTTCCAACAATGAGCGGCGTTCAATATAGGCAAAACCTTCACCACGCTGAAACAGTCGTAAGTTACTCCACATTTTGCCCTTGGCATCACAATGAGCCGTTAACACATGCTGGTTATCATTCAGGGAAATAAGATCGGCTGTAATCTGACCTTGCAGATACTTTTTCGCATCAGCGCCAATCGCTGTCACTATTCCCCAATCATCAAGGGACATTAAAGTCAGTGGTAGTGTTGCAGAAGAAGATGGATATTGTGCAGAAAACGGAATTTGGTAAGTCATAACAGCTCCTGCCAGTAAACTAACTAAGAAATAACACTAATGGTAAAAGAGAAGCGGTTTAATGCAAAGGAGTTATTCTGTTATTTATAGATAAGACATGCATTGTCAATCTGTTGCGATAGGCTTCGCATCTTGTCGATATATCGAATGATTTCACCGATGCGGATGATGAAAAACAGGCCAGAATCGTTGATAATCTTATTGCCGTCTTAATGGCACGAATGAAAATGATAAAGAGGCTTTTTAAACATGGATATTGATAATAAAGCACGTATTCACTGGGCATGTCGTCGTGGAATGCGTGAACTGGATATTTCTATCATGCCATTTTTTGAATATGAATATGATTCATTGAGTGATGATGACAAACGAATTTTCGTTAGTTTATTGGAGTGCCCAGACCCCGACCTTTTCAATTGGCTCATGAATCATGGACGCCCCGAAGATGATGAGCTGTATCATATGGTGAAATTGATCCAGAGCAGAAACCAAGCCCGTGGTCCTGTGGAACAATAAATTAAGGGAATCTCGCCATACTCGCCTGTTTTCTACGGGTGTGCATGGTGCAGTTGCAATTGCTGCTTTGCTGGCACCCTGGCCGATTAACAGTGCTGGTTTTTGGCTTCCATTTTTCTGGTTTCTACTGTTTGCCATTATTATAAGCAGTTGGGCATGGAGCCAGAAAAATATCCAGCAATGTCAAGGCCGGTTGGTACTGTTCAAAGGCAACAAAGTGCATTGGAAAAAAGCTGCCTGGAGCATTTCTCAGCCACCGTGGTTCCATCACTATGGAATGGTCGTTATGCTCCATGCATTTAGTCGGGCAGAAAATATATGTTACCAACCGCCAATTCGATTATGGATAGCATCAGATAGTATGTCGCCCGCTGCCTGGCGTCATTTGAATCAATTGATGCGCCAATATCCTGAACAGTGACGACGGCTAAAATAGTGCTTCCATTTCAGCTAATATTTGCATACACCATTCGCTTAAACGTTCGTCTGTTTGTTCGAATTGGTTCACATCGTCCAGTGCCAGCCCGACAAAATGTTTACCATCTTCGGATAGCGGTTTCGGGCTGGTAAATTCATAACCGTCTGTTGGCCAAAACCCAATAAACTGTGCACCCGTTGGTAGCAGATGGTGATACAGCATTCCCAATGCATCCAGAAACCATTCACCATAATCGATTTGATCACCCATTCCATACATAGCAACGATTTTTCCTGCCAGATCTAACGAGGGAAGTTGATCCCAAATAGACAACCAATCTTCTTGTAATTCACCGAAATCCCAGGTGGGAATACCGAGGATCAGGATGGAATATTCTTCCATCAAATGGGGATCACAATCCTTGACATCATGCAGGTCGATCAGATCTTCACCGAGTATATCGCGTATTTTTTCTGCTACCATTTCTGTATAGCATGTACTGGAGCCGTAAAAGAGACCAATTTTCATCATTATTTATCAGGGAATTTCGAATATCAGGATCGGTATTGTACCAGAATAATTGCTTTTTCAGGCATAATAGCCGATTGGAAGGCGTAGATAGGTAGACAGAAAGGAGGAGTTGTGCCAAGAAAATATCACCTATCAGATAACCATTCATTGGAAAATGATGAAATTAAACAGCATCCAACGGAACCACATCCATCGGCAAATCCCCTGATAGAGCAATTTCTTGATACCATCTGGCTGGAAAAAGGTCTGGCCGAAAATACCTTGACTTCTTATCGGCTTGATTTACAAGCTTTGAATAATTGGTTAGTACATTATGGTCATGATTTACTCTCAGTGCAGTCGATAGAATTACAATCATTTTTAGCTGAGCGAGTAGATGGCGGTTATAAAGCCAGTAGTTCAGCCCGATTGCTGAGCGCAATGCGGCGGTTGTTTCAGTATCTATATCGTGAAAGAATGCGGGAAGATGATCCAACAGCACTATTATCGGCGCCTAAATTACCTAAACGTCTGCCTAAGGACTTAAGTGAAAAACAGGTTGAAGATTTGCTTAACACACCTTTGGTTGACCAGCCAATCGAATTGCGAGATAAGGCTATGCTGGAAGTGCTTTATGCTTGCGGATTGCGAGTTTCAGAACTGGTTGGCCTGACCTTATCTGATGTGAGCTTACGTCAGGGGGTGGTCAGAATTGTGGGTAAGGGAGATAAGGAAAGATTGGTTCCTTTGGGAGAAGAGGCTGTTTATTGGCTGGAAAAATACCTGGAATATGGACGGCCGTGGTTATTGAATGGTTCTGTATCTGATGTATTTTTCCCCAGTAAGCGGGGAACACAGATGACACGCCAGACATTCTGGCATCGGATCAAACACTATGCCGTATTGGCAGGCATTGATACTGAACGCTTATCACCCCATGTCTTGCGCCATGCTTTTGCAACGCATCTACTCAATCATGGTGCAGATTTACGTGTTGTGCAGATGTTATTAGGTCATAGTGACCTCTCCACAACTCAGATTTACACTCATGTAGCAACCGAACGTCTTAAAGTGCTGCATCAACAACATCATCCCCGTGGGTAACTGCGGATTAGGTGAAAATAAAGGAACAAATAATGAAGAAGATCGCGTTTTGCTTTTCATTACTGTTGACTGCTGTTGTCAGCAATGCCTTTGCTGATGAGAGCACCATCAATAACACCCTGTCTAAAATGGGAATTAAGGCAGAAAACATCACCCCATCACTACTGCCAGGTGTGAGTTCAATTCTAACTGAACATGGCATTATTTACATATCTGATGATGGTAAGTACCTGTTACAAGGGACACTTTATGATATTAGTGGAAAAATACCCAAAAATATCAGCAACCAGATTCTGGTTAAAAAACTGGAAGCTTTGAAAAAGCAAATGATTATTTACAAAGCACCAAAAGAAAAACATTCTGTTACCGTTTTTACTGATATTACCTGTGGTTATTGCCGTAAATTGCATGAGAGTATGAAAGAATATAACGACTTAGGGATTACTGTCCGTTATCTGGCGTTCCCTCGTCATGGTTTGCAACATCAATCAGCTAAAGATATGCAATCCATTTGGTGCAGTGCGACACCGAACAAATCACTGAACTCGGTTTTCAAAGGTGAAAAAGTCTCTCCAATTCAGGACTGCAAGACAGATATTGCGAAACAATATCAGCTAGGCTTGCAGTTTGGTATCCAAGGTACACCGGCGATTGTTCTAAAAGATGGCAGTGTACTCGGTGGTTATTTGTCACCGAAAGATTTGCTAGCTGAGTTGGAACGTAATGGTGAATAAAAAACTGTGAGCAGAGAAACACAACTCCGCCGCCGTCCGGTGGCGGATCCTGACCATCTTCCCAACGATATTCATCCGTTATTGCGCCGTTTATACGCTATGCGTGGCATACGTCAAGCCAATGAACTGGAGCGTAGTGCAAAGGGACTTCTCAATTACCAATCCCTCAATGGCATTGAGCAGGCAGTTGCCTTGCTGGTCACTGCATTACATGAACATTGGCGCATTGTGATTGTTGGTGATTTTGATGCTGATGGAGCAACCAGTACCGCACTGAGCATCCGCGCCCTGCGTGCAATGGGATATCGTAACCTTGACTATCTTGTTCCAAACCGTTTTGAGGATGGTTATGGATTAAGCATTCAGGTGGTTGATGAAGTTATCAAAAGAAGCGCAGATCTGATTATCACCGTGGATAACGGGATCTCATCCCATGATGGTGTAGCCGCAGCACATCAACATGGCATCAAAGTGATCGTCACTGATCACCATTTACCGGGCGAAACACTGCCAGCCGCAGATGCCATTATTAATCCCAATTTAGTTGACTGTTCCTTTCCTTCTAAGGCGTTGGCAGGGGTTGGTGTTGCATTTTATCTGATGTCTGCACTCAGGGCTGAATTGCGCAAATTGACATGGTTTGAGCAACAAGGCATTCCCTTGCCTAATTTAGCGGAGCTGCTGGATTTAGTGGCATTGGGTACGGTGGCAGATGTGGTTCCCCTCGATACCAATAACCGAATTTTGGTCTATCAAGGACTCAATCGCATTCGAGCAGGACGTTGCTGTGCAGGAATACGGGCGCTGCTCGAAGTTTCTAAACGGGAATCGACAAAATTGGTAGCCAGTGATTTGGGATTTGCGTTGGGGCCACGATTAAATGCAGCCGGACGTCTGGATGATATGTCTGTTGGGGTCGCGTTGCTATTGACTGATGACATGGTGCAAGCCCGCCAGATTGCTTGTGAACTGGATGGCCTGAACCAAACTCGTCGGGAAATCGAGCAGGGAATGCAGCAAGAAGCTTTGCAGATTTGCGATAAAATCGAACGAAATCATACTCAGCTACCTTACGGATTGACAATTTACCATCCCGAATGGCATCAGGGCGTTGTGGGCATTTTGGCATCACGCATTAAAGAGCGTTTTCACCGTCCGGTGATTGCTTTTGCTCCGGCAGGCGATGGCACTTTGAAAGGCTCAGGACGTTCTGTAAATGGCTTGCATATGCGAGATGCACTTGAGCGTCTTGATACGCTGCATCCAGGATTGATGTTGAAATTTGGCGGTCATGCTATGGCAGCGGGATTGTCGATTGAACAAGACAAATTTGACCTCTTTCAGCGCTATTTTTCCGAACTGCTGGCAGACTGGTTGGATATTACCCAACTTGAAGGTGTTATCTGGAGTGACGGTGAGTTAGCTTTGGGGGAATTATCGCTGGAAGTTGCTGAAATTCTGCGTGAGGGGGGGCCGTGGGGGCAGGCATTTGCAGAACCGGTTTTTGACGGCAAATTCAAACTATTGCAACAACGCCTTGTGGGTGAAAAGCACCTAAAAGTGATGCTTGAGCCATTAAATGGTGGGCCAATGTTAGATGGTATCGCATTTAATATTGATGTCAGTCGCTGGCCGGATAATAGTGTCAAAACGGTAGAATTGGCTTATAAACTGGATATTAATGAATTTCGTGGTAATCGTGATGTTCAGCTTTTGATCCAGCATATTTGGCCCTATTGAATGAACTGAGATTTTCGAACTGCATTTAAAAGATGAAGGGTATAAACCCCCTGATAGATCCGTTACAATACACGGTTCGAAAATATCCATGCGGCCATCGTTTATTCATAATACACAGCGTATAAGACACAAAATATGTTTGAAATTAATCCGGTAAAAAATCACATTCAGGACCTGTCTGAACGGACAGTAGTTCTGAGGGGGTATCTTTGACTATGATGCCAAGAAAGAACGTTTAGAAGAAGTCAATGCTGAACTCGAACAGCCTGATGTCTGGAATGAGCCGGAACGGGCACAGGCGTTAGGTAAAGAACGTTCATCACTTGAAAGCATCGTAGAAACCATCGTTCAGCTTACTCAGGGATTGGAAGATGTGAACGGTCTGCTGGAATTGGCTGTTGAAGCTGATGACGAAGAAACCTTCAATGAAGCAGTCGCTGAATTGGAACAGCTAGAAGAAAAACTGGGTCAACTTGAATTCCGGCGTATGTTTTCTGGTCAATATGATAGTGCAAACTGCTATCTGGATCTTCAGGCGGGATCTGGTGGTACAGAAGCACAAGATTGGGCCAGCATGTTGATGCGCATGTATTTGCGTTGGGCGGAATCCAGGGGCTTTAAGACCGAAATCATTGAAGAGTCTGATGGTGAAGTTGCTGGGTTGAAATCGGCCACTATCAAGATCATGGGTGAATATGCTTACGGTTGGCTGCGTACAGAAACGGGCGTCCATCGCTTGGTACGTAAAAGTCCTTTTGACTCAGGTGGTCGTCGTCATACATCATTCAGTTCTGCTTTCATCTATCCAGAAGTGGATGATGATATTGATATCGAAATCAATCCGGCTGATTTACGTATAGATGTATACCGCGCCTCTGGTGCTGGTGGTCAGCACGTTAACAAAACCGAATCTGCAGTACGTATCACCCACGTACCGACGGGGCTTGTAACCCAATGCCAGACAGATCGTTCTCAGCATAAAAACAAAGACCAGGCGATGAAACAGTTGAAAGCAAAACTGTACGAACTGGAAATGCAGAAGAAGAATGCAGATAAACAAGCAATGGAAGAAAACAAATCGGACATCGGTTGGGGCAGTCAGATTCGCTCTTACGTTTTGGATGATTCCCGCATTAAGGATTTGCGTACTGGTGTAGAAACCCGCAATACACAATCAGTGCTGGATGGGGATTTGGATAAATTCATTGAAGCAAGCTTAAAAGCTGGCCTATGAGGAACTAAAATGTCACAACAACAGCAGGGAGCTGAACAGGCTCCTGACTTAAATAACGAACTGAAAACCCGCCGAGAAAAACTGGCTGCTTTGCGCAATGACGGCATTGCTTTCCCAAATGATTTTCGTCGCGAAAATATTTCCGCAGATTTGCATGTGAAATACGATGACAAGACTAAGGAAGAATTGGAAGAGCTTGACATCGAAGTGACCATTGCCGGCCGCATGATGACACGTCGTATCATGGGTAAGGCTTCTTTTGCAACTCTGCAAGACATGGGTGGTCGCATTCAAATCTATGTTTCCCGTGATGACCTGCCGGAAGGTATTTACAACACTCAGTTCAAGAAATGGGATTTGGGTGACATTTTAGGCGCACGCGGTAAGCTGTTCAAAACTCAAACTGGTGAACTTTCTATCCATTGTACTGAGTTGCGCCTGCTGACTAAGGCATTGCGCCCTCTGCCAGATAAATTCCACGGTTTGGCGGATCAGGAAACTCGCTACCGCCAGCGTTATTTAGATCTGATTTCGAATGATGAATCGCGCAAGGCATTCCAGATACGTTCCCACGTAATGTCGGCATTACGCAGCTTCATGATCCAAAAAGGTTTCATGGAAGTTGAAACGCCAATGATGCAGGCGATCCCTGGCGGTGCAAGTGCACGTCCATTCATTACGCACCATAACGCTCTGGATATCGACATGTACCTGCGTATTGCGCCGGAACTGTACCTGAAACGTTTAGTGGTAGGTGGTTTTGAGCGGGTTTTCGAAATCAACCGTAACTTCCGTAATGAAGGCGTCTCTCCGCGCCACAACCCAGAGTTCACCATGATGGAACTCTACATGGCATACGCGGATTATCAGGATCTAATCGTACTGACCGAAGAACTGTTCCGTACCTTGACTCAAGAAGTACTGGGTACAACATTGGTGAAATACGGCGAACAAGAATTCGATTTTGGTCAGCCTTTTGCCAAGATGACCATGAAAGAAGCGATCTGCAAATATCGTCCAGAGACCAATATGGCAGATTTGGATGATATGGACAAAGCGGTTGCTATCGCGAAATCCTTGGGCATTGATGTTGAAAAGGGTTGGGGCTTAGGCCGTGTTCAGTGTGAAATATTTGAAGAAACCGCAGAAAGCCACCTGATTCAGCCGACATTCATTACAGAATATCCGGCAGAAGTTTCTCCGCTGGCGCGCCGTAACGATGACAACCCATTCATTACCGATCGTTTTGAATTCTTCATCGGTGGCCGTGAAATTGGTAACGGCTTCTCGGAGCTGAATGATGCGGAAGATCAGGCAGAACGCTTTGCAGAGCAGGTTCGCCAGAAAGATCAGGGTGATGACGAAGCGATGTTCTACGATGAAGACTATATTACTGCGTTGGAGCATGGTTTGCCGCCAACAGCAGGTTTGGGCATTGGTATCGACCGTATGATAATGTTGTTTACTGACAGCCATACCATCCGCGACGTTATCCTGTTCCCGGCAATGCGTCCACATACGCATAAATAATCATTTTTTGATTAAAACCAACCAGTTAAATGCTCTGTCCGGTTAATCGGATAGGGCGTTTTTTTACATACATCACAAAAACTTAAACAACTGACTGAAATATAGACAAATATTAACAATATACGACTTGTTGAGATTCAGTAAGAGGTATATAGCAAAATCATATTAATCTGACATAATATCTGGATTCAAATGACAAAGGATAAAATGAAGATGGGCTACATAGGCCTGAGCTTTGTATATGATCTTCTCCATTTCTGCTTCAATCCTCCTACAAAGGAAGAAAATACAATGAATTAGGATTCCTAATATCATAAAAAATAGTATGCTGCCTGGGATCTTAGGTTGTCACGAGACTACTTGCGATTTAGTTAATAGCTGCAAATACATTTACACCTGTAAGATTAGCTGTGAAATTCCACAATCTTAAGGCTTCTACCGGATCAACGGCATATTCACAAACACCAACAAAGGGTTCTTCATAATCTGATGCAAGTCCGGTAATGTCACAATCTTCACAATAAAGTCCACCTAGTCCGTTCAAGACAGGGCTTGTTGCTGCCCATACCTCAGTTGCAGCCCCTTGCGCAGGAGATTTAAAAGTTGGATCAATCGGATTACCCTCCTTATCCATCCATCCCTCATTCGCCATTTCTTCATAAGACAAATGCCGTTGGAGTGGGGTAAATATTTTACCCGGATGCAAAGAAAATGCTCTGATGTTCTTGTTTTTTCCATACGTATCCAGTTGCAATGCAAAAAGCACATTAGCAGTTTTAGACTGTGCATATGCCACCCACTTGTCATAACCACTAGTGAACTGGATATCGTCCCATCTGATTGGAGAATTATGATGCCCAGCAGATGAAACGCATACAACTCTCCCTCCAGATCGGATATTGTTCCATATAAGATTCACCAGTACATAATGGCCAATATGATTTGTAGCAAACTGCGATTCCCATCCTGGACCAACCCGTTTTTCTGGAGAAGCCATGATGCCAGCATTACAAATCACATAATCAAAGATATATCTATTCGCATTGACATAAGCCGCCAATGTCCTGACAGAATTTATGTCCGAAAGATCAAGTGGAAGAATGGTAATATTGGTTAACTCACTTAAAGCATTAGATGCACTCTTCATATCCCTTGCCCCCACTACCACATGAGCACCTGCTTCTGATAGCGCTTTAGTAGCCTCATATCCCAATCCAGAATGTCCACCTGTGATAAAAGCGGTCTTACCTTTAATATCAATACCTTTAAGTACATCCGAGGCTGTTGATGACGCGCTAAATCCTGAATTGATCGGTTTTTGGACTCGCATAAATCCCCCAATAACTATTTTAGGATAACTCGGCTCTCATATGCGGAGTATAGAACTCCTCCAGTGCAGCAATTTCATCATTACTAAGAGATGCATTCATACAACAAGTATTGTCTATAAGTTGCTCTACTGATGTCACACCAACAATTGGTGAAGCGATTGATGGTTTAGATAACAACCAAGCTAAAGCTACATGTGCAGGCTTACATGCTTTACTTGCTGCGAGGTCATGTAGAACAGAAATTATTTTTTCATCACTCTGCTTTGCGGGCTCATATAGCCATGACAATACCTTGTCAGATTGTGTACGAGTAGTATCAGTCTTCTTTGCAAGTTTACCTCTGGCCAATGGACTCCATGGTGTAACCCCAATTCCTTCGGAAATAAAATAAGTGAAGTGGTCAATAAAAATTGGTCACTGACTTAGCGTTTTCCCAAAATAATCGTTCTGATTCGTTGGGGGCAATCTATTGTTATACCAATGGAGCCGAAGCTGGCTATAATAACCGATTATATAATTCGTGATGGAATGAAAGTCTGCTCTAAAATCTGAATATCCTTCTTCAGGAACCCATTCACTTTTCAAGCTCCTGAAAATGCTGTGGTCGAACATCAATGGAAACATTACTTGATGGAAAACGACTCTGAGCAGAAAAAATCTGAACCAGATTTAACCTGACAGACACCAGTATAAATAACCGATAACTGTCAGATCGAGTTTGAGCTAATACACCTTAAACAGTCATATTTAATAAGATGAAATGTTTATTACACAAAATCGTAAACAGGACTCCCAATGATCCTTTACGTTGAGGATTTTATAGAATTAATATCTTATAGTATTGAGTATAAACTTTTACGCAGTCATTCTAATGCTCTCTTATGATTATCATTACTAGGATCTTTTATTTTTATATACTATGCACTAGTAGACTGCACTGCCTTACCTGATAGTAGGGTCTGTTGATGTTTTAAGGTCATAATTCATTCAACCCACATGGGCAACCAGACAATGATAAACGCCAGAGCCAATATACTGGCGTAATTCCGTTCAAGCTTATCGTATCTTGTTGCTATTGCACGAAAATGTTTAACCCTAGCGAACGCATTCTCCACCAAATGACGATAACGATATAAACATTTATCAATCTGTTTATCCGATTTTCGGCTATTTTTCCGGTAGGGAATAATCGGCGTTGCTCCTTGCTGTTCAATATGATTTCTGAAAGCCTGACTGTCGTACCCTTTGTCAGCTATCACAAAGTCCGAAGGGGGCGATTGTTCGACTAAACTTTCAGCATGAACAATGTCATGCACTTGTCCCCCGGACAATTCAAAATGAACAGGCAAGCCATAACTATCGACGGCCAAATGAATTTTGGTTGAACGTCCACCACAACTTTTGCCAATCGCCTCATCATCATCTGAAGCCGCTCCGGCACTGTGCTGATGAGCACGGACGATACTCCCATCAATAAACAACCATTCCCTATCAGCAAACCCAGATAACCACTTGAAAATGAGCTGTAAAACCCCTTTCTTTGACCACGCATTGAAACGTTGAAAGACACTATTCCATTTGCCGAATTCTGGCGGTAAATCGCGCCAGGGAACGCTCGTTCTCATTCGGTAAAGAATGCCTTCAACGGTCAAACGGTGTTCAGGTTTGTGATAAATCCAACCCGCATGTTGCATTAACGCAGATAGCTTATTCCATTGGAGATCTGTTAACATAGTTCGCGGCATGATGGTGAGGTCTGGTTGTTTTTTGGCGAAAGTAATTATACCAAATCATCATGCTGTTTAATAATCCCTCACAAAACATCAACACGCCCTAATTTTCTTGGTTTATTTTTCGTTATAAACTCGCATTTTCAAATGCCTGAGACAAATCAGCTATCAGATCATCTGCATTTTCAATACCGACAGAGATACGAAGCAGTTGTGGCGTAATTCCGGCAGCCAGACGCTTTTCCAGCGGAATAGAAGCATGGGTCATAGTAAATGGCTGACCAATTAAGCTCTCCACTCCTCCTAAACTTTCCGCCAATGTGAACAGTTGCAGTGCTTTAATAATACGACACGTATAATCTTCATCTCCTTTCAGTACGATAGAGATCATGCCACCAAAACCTCGCATCTGACGCTTTGCCAATTCATGCTGAGGATGAGAAGCAAGGCCAGGGTAATACACTTTCTCAATTTGTGGCTGCTGTTCAAGCCAACGTGCAATCTTCTCTGCACTGTCAATATGGCGCTCCATGCGCAGCGCTAATGTCCGGATACCACGCAGAACAAGGAAACTACTGAACGGATCAAGAATGCCACCAATGGAATTTTGCAGGAAAGCAACTTGCTCGGCTAACTCTGCGTTATTTCCCACCACCGCAAGGCCAGCGACAACATCAGAATGACCATTCAGGTACTTAGTTGCAGAGTGCACAACAATATCAAAACCCAAATCAAGCGGACGCTGAATATAAGGGGAAGCAAACGTGTTATCTGCCACGCTGATAATATTATGCCGCTTAGCAATCTGGGCAATCGCCGTTAAGTCAGCCAATTTCAGCAGTGGGTTAGTGGGAGTTTCCACCCAAATCATTTTAGTATCAGGCTGAATTGCCGCTTCCAACGCCGCAGTATCCCCCGCTTCAATATAAGTGACTCTCAGACCTGCCGTCCGGCGACGCACTTTTTCCAACAGTCGGTAAGTCCCACCATAAAGATCGTCTACCGCAATGATGTGACTGTCTTTATCAAGTAGCTCCAGGATGGTCGAACTGGCGGCCAGACCAGAGCCAAAAGCATAACCACGTGTGCCATTCTCCAATTCAGCAATCGCACGCTCTAAAGCATCACGCGTCGGATTCCCGCTACGGGAATATTCATATCCAGTATGCTGGCCAGGTGCAGGCTGAGCATAAGTGGATGTGGCATAGATTGCGGGCATCACTGCACCAGTGTGATCAGGTACATAGCCTGCATGAACGCTTTGTGTATCAAATTTAATCTTATTCTTAGTCCTATCAAACTTAGCCATTAATTTATTCCTGAAAGAGATTAATTGAGTTGTTGACGCCATGCGTTCAGTACATCGGTACGAGTAACAAGACCCAAGAAATGATTGTCATCATCAACAATCAGGGCCACATGACCAGCATCAAAAGTAGCAATTAACTGCTCCAGTGACGCTTTTTTATTGAGCGTATGAACCTGATTGGTCATCGCTTCAGTAACAGGCAACGAGAAATTTCGTGAATCGGCCTGAATGGTATGCATGAGATCCCATTCATCAATGAGTCCGACAACTTGATCGTTCTCAATCACCGGTAACTGTGAAATGTCATACAGGCGCATGCGGCTATAAGCGATCTGCAAGGTATCTTGCGGGGAAACTGAGACCGTTGCACCATCCTTATAACGATAAGTAATATAATCGCTCAAATTATTTTCTTGTGGTTGTGAACATAGCCCTTGTTCCAATAGCCAGTAATCATTAAACATCTTCGACAGATATTTGTTTCCACTGTCACAAGCTAACGTCACTACACGTTTCGGCATTGTTTGTGCACGACAATAACGTAGCGCCGCCGCTAACAATGTTCCTGAAGAAGAGCCAGCCAAGATCCCTTCTGTCAGTAGTAAATCACGGGCGCAGGTAAACGCTTCTGCATCGGTAATACGATAAGCATGGTGAACCTGAGAAAAATCGCCAAGAGGCGGGACAAAATCCTCTCCGATACCTTCCACAAACCAACTGCCCGCTTCGTCATAGTGACCATGCTCAACATAATCGGCAAGAATAGAACCTTTAGGATCTGCGAGAACAAATTCCGTATGAGGGGAAACTTTCTTAAAATACTGGCTCAAGCCACCAAGAGTCCCGCCAGAACCGACCCCCACTACCACAGCATCGACATTCTGCTCCATCTGCTGCCAAATCTCCGGCCCCGTGGTAGTAAGATGCGCGGCTGAGTTTGCAGAATTATTGAATTGATCAATATAATAAGCTCCGCTGATCTCTTTCGACAGGCGCAGAGCATAGTCTTGATAATATTCTGGATGCCCTTTTCCGACATCAGAGCGTGTCAGGCGGACATCGATTCCCAGTGCTCGCAGGTGATAAATTTTTTCCCTGCTCATCTTATCAGGTACAACCAAAATGAGTTTATAACCCTTCATGGCGGCAACCAACGCCAATCCAATTCCCGTATTACCTGCCGTGGCTTCAATAATAGTGCCCCCTGATTTTAACAATCCCTGTTTTTCTGCCTGTTCAATCATTGAAAGTGCAACACGATCCTTAATCGATCCGCCCGGATTCTGATTCTCTAACTTAATGAATAGCTGGCACGATCCTGTATCCAGATGAGTCAATTCCAGTAGCGGTGTATTCCCTATCAGTTCAAGAACCGAACGTGGTGCTGCCATATTTGCCTCTTGATAATCAGTAAAATTTGCAAATAAAACTTTCAGATTGGGAAAGAATAACGCTGCATAGCAATCAATTTGAAAGAACAAAAGAAAACTACATATAACAAAAGGGAATTAATTAATTCAATATTGATAAATTAAATTCTGCTCCCAACTTATTAATTTATCATTTAATAATAAATTAATTCTAATAACAGGAATTTTATGGAAATAAAATCCTCATAATAATAGTTTCATTGCAATCTAAACAAAATATCAATCAATCTGTATATTCCTTAATCCAGAAAATTCGGTAAGATGGCTACAGCTAAATTACATAAAATAAACATTTCAATAACCAATCACCTCAACAACAAAGAACAAACAAAAGAGGCATCTATGTATACATACAGAGAGGCCGCCAATTTTGCGGCATTCGTGTTATATGCAGCGAAAATGAATGAACAGTACTACAATAATCCAACTCCTCCAGCCGATCCGCGCATTGAAGAAAACGGATGGAAAGTTATAGCCTATCTCTCAGCCAATGATCTGTCTTTCTCAGTAACGCCCAGAAAAAGCGAATTGCCCGATCATGTCTGTTATGGCTATGTGGCAAAAAAAGTGACCGAAAAAAACCATTTTCCAGAAGAACATATTATTGCCATACGTGGAACCGATCCCACCATTTTGCTAGAAGATGTCCATGATGGACTGATTAATTTTATATCACCGTGGATCCGCTTCCCCAGGATAGAAGTCAGCCAGGGGTTTTTTAGCGTCTACGACTCCATGAAGCTGATTACCATTGAATCTGAATCTCACCGTGATTACAGCAATCTCAAATTAGCTGAAGCGATTGCTCAATTTATAGGGATAAATAATCAATTCACTATCGTCGGTCACAGTGTTGGCGCAGCAATTGCATCCTATTTGATGTATGAAATTGGCCCTATAACCCTCAATCACTCAGCCTGCTTATTTGCCTGCCCAAGACCAGGAAACAGAGAATTCTCCAAACACGTTACCCAAAACTTTAGCAATTTTGCGGTGTTCAACTATCTCGATGATGTCATACCTCATCTGCCCCCTAAAATCTTGGGATATGCCTCATTGGACTATATCAACGAGTTTAAACCTCAAACCAATGTAGATATTTCAGATGGGCCGTTATGTAGCCACTATTTAATCGACTACATTGCCAGATTAGATTTAGATGTGTTCAAAAGAGTCACAAAATACGGTGATGTTGATTCCTGTATTAATTTATAGTCATGAACTCATCATCAACAAACGGGAGCATAAAGATGAAATGGCGTGGTTACACATACAGTGTAATATTAATGGCAAGCAGCCTATTTTCCCCTGCATTATGGGCAAAAGGGGAAGCGCATTTGTTATTCCACATGGGATTGGGAGCCAGCGGTAAATTCTTTGTGGGTGGTACACTGCAAAATAAAGGCGACCAGCCTGTGGCGGGGGGGTATCTGGCCATTTTACCTCTTAATGCTAAATGTGAGCCAGATACACTGACAGTGTACTCATTTGAACCATTGGCGTCAGGGGAAAAGAAAGAATTTCGTATCCCGATAAATATCCCACTAAGTAGTTATCATTTGATTGGTTTTGGTGCCTATGATGATATGGGCTTTCCTCTTCCCGCCATAGATGAAACAGCAAAAATCATTCAAGAGCGTGAACCCAGTGAGCGCAAAGCATGTCAATCAGCCCGAACACTAACATCAGCCAATTAGCCTACAACCCAAAGATTGTAATATTAGGATGGTTTATTTTTGATAAACCATCCTTTTTATAACCCATTATTTCTCATAAAAATTTATTGCGTGATTTTTCCATCCGTATTGATCCGTAATAATGCAAACCCATCCCAACCTTTTTCCCCCACAGTCTGTAAAGCCGTAACAGTCAGTTCAGGGTAATTGGACATTTTATCCAATGCCTGACGCACACCTTCGACCGACTCACTCCGCTGCTCATGTACAATTTCGCCTTCGCGGATCATATTATCCATGATGATAATGCTTCCCGGACGACCCAACTTGACAGCCCAATCCAGATACAATGGACTGTTTTGTTTATCAGCATCAATAAAAATCAAATCAAAGGGAACCTCAGAACTTAGCGTCTGCAAGGTTTCGCTGGCTTCTCCCACGATAATTTTGATTTTGTGGGCAAGCTGCGCTCTTTCAATATTGTACTGGGCTACTTCGGCTACGCGGGGATCTTTTTCCAATGTGAATAGGATCCCATCATCAGGCAATCCCTTTGCCATGTATTGGGCGCTATATCCTCCCAATGTGCCAATTTCGAGAATACGCTTTGCGCCACTAATTTGTACCATCATCATCAAAAACTGCCCTTGCAGCGCAGAGACATTAATGGCTGGTAAGCCTTGAGTGACCATATATTCAAGAGTTTGTTCAAGGTGCAGAGATTTAGGTAACAAGGCTTGTTTAAGGTAATCGTCAACTTCTGTCCACTGTGGCTGGAGCGTTGTTAGCTGTGCGTTGTAACTCACGATCATACTCCCTTCATTGTTAACGTTAGGTATTGAGAGAACATACCATTTAGGAAAAACTTTTTCGACGCGCTATCTTTTGCTTATTCCAGTTGGCTTGCACCTTTTGTGGCCTGACAAAGATAGATATCCGCTTTTAAACCTGTTTTAGCCTTGTATTGTTGCTCAATCGCCCTTTCGACACTTTTCACCAAATCAGGAAGAACCAACGCCACCACACAACCACCAAAACCACCCCCTGTCATACGGACACCGCCGTGATCGCCAATCACATCTTTAACAATCGCCACCAGCACATCTATTTCACGGACAGTAATGTCAAAATCATCACGCATGGAAATATGAGATGCAGCCATAAGCTGACCAAGGAGAAATAAATCACCAGCATTTAAAGCATCAGCCGCCAATTTAGTCCGCAAATTTTCACTGATCACATGGCGAGCCCGTTTGGCGAGCAATGTATCGAGTAACGTTTGATTAGCATTGAAATCCTCAAGAGTGATATCACGCAATGTTTTCACTCCCAACAAATGAGCGGCTTCTTCACATTGCTGTCTGCGTAGGTTGTATTCGCTATCCACCAGGCCACGCTGTTTATTAGAATTGATTATCATCACAACCACTTGATCAGGCATACGTATAGATCGTGTTGTCAACGTGAGGCAATCGATCAACAAAGCGTGATCCTCTTCGCCACAAGCAGAGATTAACTGATCCATAATGCCAGAATTGCAACCGACAAATTGGTTTTCTGCTTGCTGCCCGCTCAATGCAATCATTTTGGGGCTAATATCGAGTTGATAAAGCGACTTAATGGTTTGCCCAACCACGACTTCCAATGACGCAGATGAACTCAAACCCGCACCTTGTGGAATATTGCCACTAATGACGAGATCCATACCACCAAATGCATAACCACTCTCCACCAAAGAGTTCACCACACCACGGATGTAATTCGCCCATATTTTTTCTGGCTGAAAGAGAATGGGTTGGCAAAGATCAAATTCATCACACTGATTATGATAATCAACAGCTATCACTCTGACACGCATATCCCCACGCTTAGCGGCGGCAACTACTGTCTGGAAATTAATCGCACAAGGCAAGACAAAACCACTGTTGTAATCCGTATGCTCACCGATAAGATTCACCCGCCCCGGCGCCTGAAAAAAATGCGTTGGAGAATAATTAAAGCACGCCTCAAAAGATTCAGTGACGTTTTGGATTAAAGTTTTCATCTCTTTTTCCTCCAGAAACGTTTCCTCGCGAAAATCAGCGTAGCTTAAAATGAATGTCGCTGACATCCCGTAACCGTTGGGCGGCCTGTTCTGGCGTTAAATCACGCTGAGCTGCCGCCAACATCTCATAACCCACCATAAACTTACGGACGCTGGATGAACGTAATAACGGCGGGTAAAACAGTGCATGTAATTGCCAGTGATCAATATTGTGTTTGTGTGATATGGCATTGTCATCGCATTGATGCTCGAAGAAAGGAGCAAAATGCCAGCCCATTGAATAGGGAAAAGCACACTGAAACAGATTATCATAGCGACTGGTCAATTTTTTCATCGCCACTGCCAGGTCATCACGTTGTGCTTCCGTCAGTTCACTCATGCGGCGGATAGGATTTTTCGGCAATAGCATCGTTTCAAACGGCCATACCGCCCAATAAGGTACAACCGCAAGCCAATATTCGGTTTCCACTACCGTACGTGCGCCATCTTTGCACTCAGCTTCAAGATAATCCACCAATAAACTAGTTCCTTGCTGACAATAATATTGCCGCAATAGTTCATCTTTACGTGCCAGCTCATCAGGCAGGAAATCACTGGCCCAAATCTGTCCATGAGGATGGGGTTGAGAACATCCCATCATTTCTCCTTTATTCTCAAAAACCTGAATCCAAATATAACGCTGGCTCAACTCCTCAATCTGCGCATTCCATGCATCAATCACATGACGGATTTGCTCCAATGGCAGCTCCGGCAATGTCTTGCTGTGATCAGGAGAAAAACAGAGAACCCGACAAACGCCACTCACTGGCTCAATTTTAAATAATGGGTTATCGGTAGGACTAATATCAAAGCGCTCCGGTAGCAAGGCAGAATAATCATTCTGGAATATATAAACGTCCTGATAATCTGGATTACTATTACCTGAAGCACGGGTATTATTCGGGCATAAAAAACAGTGTTCATCGTAACTTGGCAAGGCAACGTGAAGTGGTTTTTCATCAATGCCACTCCACGGTCGTTCAGTTCGGTGTGGTGAAACAATAATCCACTTACCCGTCAAAGGGTTATATCGTCTATGTGGACAATCAGCAGAATTGAATCGCATCTTTGACATCTTGGATACCCCCTTACTTTCACCACACCCCCCTTACAGAAAGCCAAACATTTTTTGCTGTTTCTTACTTCGCTTTGTAGCCATTGGGATTTTGAGACTGCCAACGCCAGGCATCAGCGGTCATTTCTACGATAGTTCGGTTTGCTTTCCAGCCTAGTTCTCGCTCGGCTTTCGCCGGGCTTGACCAACATTCTGCAATATCTCCCGGACGACGTGGACAAATTTCATAAGGCACTGGTTTGCCGCAAGCATGACTGAAAGCTTCTACCATTTCCAGTACGCTGGTGCCCTTACCTGTACCCAAATTGTAAATATGCAGTCCCGCTTTCTTACCAACGGCATTTAAGGCAGCGACATGCCCGTCAGCCAAATCCATAACATGGATATAATCACGTACGCCAGTACCGTCGGTTGTTGGATAATCATTTCCATACACAGACAATTTTTCCCGACGACCTACCGCAACCTGGGCAATATAAGGCATCAAATTGTTGGGAACTCCCTGAGGATCTTCCCCCATCGTGCCAGAAGGGTGAGCACCAACTGGATTAAAATAGCGCAATAGCACCACAGACCAATCATTTTCTGCATGCTGGAGATCCGACAGACAGCGTTCAACCATATACTTACTGGTGCCATAAGGGTTAGTGGTATTACCTACCGCAGACTGTTCAGTAATAGGCACAACGTCCGGATCACCATATACCGTCGCAGATGAGCTGAAAATAATGCTTTTTACACCCGCTTTACGCATGCTACGCACCAGCACCAGCGTTCCATTGACATTATTGTCATAATATTCGATAGGTTTAGCGACAGATTCACCAACCGCTTTCAAACCTGCAAAATGAATCACTGCCTGAATTTGATGACGGGAAAAAATAGCATCAAGGAAGGATTCATCACGAATATCTCCTTCATAAAACAGTGGCTGTATCCCCGTTAATGCCTCAATGCGAGCCAGCACTTCACGATTGGCATTACACAAGTTATCGATGATGATCGGCGTCATTCCAGCTTCAATCATTTGAACACAAGTATGGCTACCGATATATCCCATCCCACCCGTCACTAATATTTCCACAATAACCTCTTTTCAAAAATGATAACAACGACGAGTATAAAAAGAGTTAGTACATTAGTGAATTAAAATTAAGGTATGGCAAAATCAGACCATAAACATTTTTAATTGATCTGTTCTTTACTAATCAAGAAGTTATCCCAGGTAGGTAAACAAAAACCCGATAAATCAGAGGCAGTAAAATAAGATATCAATCTGATTTGGTATTACAAGAAATTAAAAAATGTAATATTCTGATTTAATTTCAGCCGGATATTCAACGCCCGAATCAATTGGAAACCGATATCAAGCAGACTGGGAAGATGAAATACAGGTATTGAGTGTCAGCCATTCAGTAAGTCATGACCAGAATGCACATCATCACCCTGTCAGCTTTACCAAGCCTATTCATAAATCCTCGCCATTATTAGCAATGGCGATTGACGGAAACGAGGTACGATGGCTATAACTCAGTCCTTCCTTTTTGTATTTTTTTGGTTTTGCGATTAAAAAGTTCACAAAAATAGGACTGAGTTTCTTTGATTCGCCTGCTATTTTGAAAAGCTATTTAGCTGTCACTCTTTTTAAATCACGTAGCATAACAGGCACACTATTGTCTATGTGTTGTGGTTGAAGGAGTGTGATTGAGCTATTCTATATATCGCCTCATCAGATTATTTGAGGGAAGGAATAATCCTTTTGGCTCTGATGATCTATAAGAATAGTTAGTCGATCACATCAGAACAATTGATCAAGGTTGCATATCTATCGTTCAAAGCAGCCATTGCAGCTTTATGCACTGATTCTGCTTTAACCAGAGAGCCATCAATATATTTCAAGTCACGGCTAGCACAAGCATCAGCGCAGACAAAGTTTTCGTATCCTAACTCTAACGCTTTTATGGCGGTAGCGGTGACACACATATGACTCATAAAACCAGCTAACACTAGCTGCTTACGGCTTGTTAGTGACAATAGGTCACACAATTCTGTGTTGTAAAATGAGCTAGGTAATGATTTTGTGATAACCTCTTCCTCGTTATTTGCTTCGACATCCTTAATCAAATTTGTATTATTGGTGTTGGGATCAAACACCACAGAGCCAGGTTTGGCATGATGTACAACATGAAAAATAGGAACATTGTTTTTTCTGGCATACGCTAATAGTTTAGCTGCGTTTGTAATAGCTTCTTGGCCTTGTTCGCCCAATTGCAAAACACCATCGGAATATTCTCTCTGAAAATCAATTAATACGAGCGCTGCTTTATTCCAATCAAGATTCTTTTTTGGTGCTCCAGAAATTTCTAGTAACGTTTTTGGTGAATTCATTATCTTATCCTTTATTTGTTAATTAAGCGTATCCTAGGTTACGAAATGCCATACCAAAAGTAATTGTGAAATATTGCATATAGTATGTGCAAAAAAGTTTTTATTAATCAGTTCGTCACCAACACACAACAACTGTTAAATTTAATTTATAACTGTTACAATTTATGTTTTATTGATTACAGAATGTATATATGGATAGTGTAAACTGGGATGATTTAAGGTTTTTTACAGCGTTGGTAGAATGCCGCACTGTTTCTGCTGCCTCAAAAAGATTAAATGTGAACTATGCAACAGTATCAAGACGAATAGAACGCTTGGAACATACTTTGAGACAACGTCTTTTTGATAGGACTCAGGAAGGTTATGTTCCAACAGTGGAAGGATTAATCTTATATAAAAAAACATCTCTGGTGAGAGAAAATGTTGAAAGTTTAGAAGAGTATTTTAGTCTTGGGGGAAAGTTCAAGAAAAGTGTAGTTATTTCAATGGTTTCATCAATGGCAGAATATTGCTTAATCCCCAAACTAAGTAATTTTATCAAAAAATATCCAGAAATTCGGCTGGAAATAGACGTGTCAAATCGTAACGTCAGTATCCCTAGAAAAGAAGCTGATATAGCATTTCGTTTAGAACTTCCGGAAAAAGGAGAGTATTTAAGCAAAAAAGTAGGTGAGATTACTTATAAACTTTGTGCTATTCCAGAAATTATAAAAAAAATAAAAAATGAAGAAAGTGTTAGTATTATCACTTTTAACAGTGACTTTAGCCATTTACCCGAATCTCAATATTTAATTAGACGGTTTGGAAATAAATCCATTCGTTTCCAATCAAATTCAGTTACTACTCAACGTATTGCTGCTGAAAATGGATATGGAGTAGCCTTGCTTCCATCATTGGCCATTAAAGATAGTCCATTAATTTCTGTAGAATTAGATGAGCCTATAATACGCTCAATATGGATGTTGACATCTAAGCATACAATGCAAATGACAGCGGGTAGATTAGTTTCTGATGAATTGAAAAGAATTTTTGATGGGATGAAATGAGTTTTTTTCATTCTCTTTTTTGTATTAAATCAAAAAAGTTTTTGTAAAAATGTCAATTTTTTTATTGTTCTGTTTGTTAATAGGTTTAGAGATCGAATATGGAATAATTTGCAAATTTTATGCTTTCTCATAGGGATAAATCAATCCCCCCTTCTACGAGGGTGTCGTAAAAGCTCATGTTATCCATTAAGATTGGCGCTCTTCCTTTAGGCATCGATCTTTTATGACCTTATTCACCCGAAAACTGGAACCGTCTGTTCACACCCAACGTCAATTTGTCAAAGCGCAGCATTTACCTGTATTGGATGGCTCTCTTTCCCTTGGGGTGTAGCGGTCAAGCTGGAATTTACCCTGCATGCGATGGCCTATAACTTATCAAGAGCAGTGACTCTGATATTATGGGGGATTTTCAGCCTGTTATTTGTCCAAATAACAGGCACTGAAAAATGGGAGAGGGTCTCAACTTAACGCATTGAAAAAATGACCCCACCCTTTTACGACACCCTCCTACGAAGGGGGATTTTTATTAGCGATGATTAGTTACTATTTTTTTACTAGATCTTCTAAACCAACCTCGGCTGTAAATATTATTTATAATTAGAGATAATATTGTTATTAATGCACCTACCACTTCTGCATTAGTAAATGGTTTATCCGTCATAATACCAATTGTAAAAGCAGTAACTGGTACTAAATTAATGAATAATATGCCGTTTACAGGCCCTAATCTTTGTATCCCTGTGTTCCAAGAGAAGACAGCTATTACACCTGCAATAGTAATCAAATAAAACAACTCCCATCCTATTGAAAGAATTTGATTTATTGAAGGAATGGCTGTAAGGCTAATACTATTAGTTAACCAAGCTATTGCTACAATACTTAATGCACCTAAAAACGCAGAGTGAGCGGTATAACGCAAGGTCGAAAATTCAGGTACGTAGCTGGCTCCTATAGTATAAGCTACCCAGCAAAATGCTCCAGATAAAATGACTAAGGATGGCAGTAAATTCCCTCCTGTTAAGGCTGTAATATCGCCTTTAGTCACGACTAAAATAACACCCAATAATGCAAAAATAATAGATACAAGTGTAAATTTTTCCGGTTTAATACCTTTCATCAACCACATCATTACGACTGAGATGAGAGGCATTAATGACATAATAATTGCACCATGCTGTGCTTTTGTATATGCAAGTCCTGCAAAAGCTAATATACTGAATCCAGCAAAACCTAAAGTACCAAAGAACCATAGCTTAAGAACATGCTTCCCTGGATTTAAAGCTCCACTACCCTCTTTTAATGCAAGAATTACGAGGAATATCAGTGAAGCAATTCCATAACGAATTAAACTTATATGCACAGCATCCATGGTATCCAGTGCGTTCTTGGCGATAGGAAACATTCCTCCCCAAGCAATTGCTGTACTAATTAAGCATAAGATTCCTATCAAAAATGACATTATGCTTTTGTTATTAATAGAACTTTTTTGAGATTTTTTATTTTCATTATGATTTTGTGTTTTGCTATTAGCAGTTGAAATCATTTCAATTAATTTAGGTGCAAGTACCTTTCCTGATGGTGAATAAGGGATGTAAGGTAACATACATATTTTCTTCCCTTTCACCTTCTGATTTTTCATTATGGATTTAACCTTAGATTGAATGATATCAAATTCATCTTCATAACCAGGAGCTATGACGATACCGCATTCAACTTGGTTTGATGATGTATCATTTACGATAACAGCCACATCTTGAATTTCGTTAAGATATCCAATTTCATTTTCTAATTCATATACATTTACTTCATTTTCTCCTTGTGAACGATTCATAAGATAAAGAGATCCATTTTCATCAATATGACCAGTTTCAGCAGTTACTAAATATTCTTTTCCATCAACTAATATAGGTTCCGCCTGTGCATTTTCATAATAATCCATGTTCATATAACTAGATATTGCAATGCGTCCTTGCTGCCCAAAAGGCAATGGAATGCCTTTTGAGTCAACGACAATGATATTATTACCGTGATAAGCTTTACCAACACTAGAAGGATTTGAAATAATATCACTAGGTTCTGCAAGTGCATTTACACCAGTTTCTGTAGTCCCATAATATTCATAAATTATGGGGCCAAATGTATTAATAGCTGATAGTTTGGTTTGTGGAGGGAAATGCTTTCCTCCAACTATGATAAATTTTAGATTATTTTCCTTTGATTCAACTCTTAATCCTTGATATTTTTGTAAAATGTCACTAAGCAATGGTGGTGTCATAGCGCTGGTACTTATCCACTCGGTTCTTAAAAGACGGCTCATTTCTTTTGTATCATGTGGAGTGGCAATAACTATTGTTGCACCAAGTTGCAAGAAAAGTCTGGCCCAACCATTACCAGCAGCATGATACATGGGCATAGCCATGAGATGTCTATCTTCGGAATTAAACCCATATCGGGCAGTAAAATAGGAAAAACGTCTAGCGTCAAATGATTTGGTTCGAATAACTGCTTTTGGTATTCCTGATGTACCTGATGTAAATGAAACTCCTCTAAATGGCCTATTGGAAAGGTCATTTTTTATTGACTCTAAACAAAGTTTTTGTAGATTATCGTATCGCAATCCATGATTTAAAGAGCTATCGATATCTAATATTGTTGCTACTGATGCTAACATCTTTAAATCAATATTATTTGCAATGCAATAGGATGAAGATACGATTATTATACCGCACCCCGCAATTTTTATCATTTCTACAATTTTATTAGGATCTTGAGTGTAGTCAATTCCAATGCATGATAGCTTTAAAGTTGCTGCTGCCGAAGCTAAGTAAATTAATTCTGGTCGGTTTGGTGAAATATAGCAAACAGATAAAATATTAGAAATGTCGATAGAGTTAGCTAGATTTTTTGATAAATTTTCCACAATAGATTCATATTCATTCCATGTTGTAGTTTTTTCTTTGAAAACTATGGCTTGTCTATCGCCACGAGCAGAGGAAATCTCCTTGATTTTACTTAATGGGATCATTATAGCTCCTCCTCTTTTATAAAAATCAATGATGTTGAATTAATCTTGGCAAGATTAATTTTATCCAGAATAGATTCAGATATTTCTTGCCCAGGTATTAATAATGGAATTCCCGGTGGATAAGGTATTACGAATCCGTTATATTTATTTTTTCCATCTGAACTTATTTGAAAAGTTGAGGTTAAATATTTCCGTTCAATCGATTCTAGGGCACTCATTAATTCTTTGGTGCATTTTTCTGTTATACCATAATGGAAATTAAATAATATGGAGGTTTTACTGAATCTACTTAAATAGATGCCATATTCATCGAATAAGATATTTCTGACATTACTTCCATTAAATACATTATCATTTATTCTTATCCAAACCTTGGTTGGGTCCCAAATAGTAGTTGGGTCATTTTTTTTGTCATTGTAAAGGCTAAATAGCTTTAATTTTTTATTAACAAAGTTTTTTAATTCGCAGGCGTAAATTGCAGCGTTAGATGAATAACTATTACCTTCTTTATCAGCATGTAGAATAGATAATTCTGTACTGCTAATTATTGGGTAACTTGGTGAAGTTGTATGTAATTTAAAGTGTGTGTCATACAAACGCTTAATACATTCTTCATTCCCAAATGCATGAAGTAAACTACTTTGCCTGAGAGAAAATAGAGATTTATGGGCGGAGTGAGTTACAAGAATATTAACATTGTATTTTCTTGAAAAATTTCTGGCATTATAAATTGCAGTATGTTTTTTTAATTCTTCATCAAAAGAGGTCCAGGCACCCCATGCTTCATCTATCAAAATATTTTTTATTGATTTAGATGAAGTGATTATTTGTTTCAAAACCTCATCTATTTTGGTTATTAAACCTTCATAGGTTTGACTGTTAATGATGACTGTATCATAAGGTTTTCCTACATTCTCTGCATCTTTTAGTGTTGTAATAAAATTATTTAAATCTAATTTTGTAACCTGTCGTTCTCTGCATATTTCAACATCTTCTATGTATGTTATATCCTTTGTAATTAGAGGGAGATAAAAATGTAAAGACTGATGTATGCCTTTTTGTGCTAAAACTTTAGATTTTTTATTGCATAATGAACTTACAGCAATTTGATTAGAAAGACTAGAGCCACACGTTACATATAAAGTTGCATCCGTACCAAATACGTTTTTAGCCATTTCCATCGACATTTTTAGTTGTTTTGTTGGGCAAACAAGAGAATCAAAAAATGGCTGTGTAATTGTTTTTTCAAATTTAACGAAGTTATTCAGTAAATAATGATAGTGCCATTTGAATTTCGATTTATCTAAAGACTCTATGTTCTGTATAGGAAGAACATGGAAAGAGGATTTATTTAAATTAGAGATTTTTCTTAGATCATTAAAGAAGTATAGCTGGTCAAAACTATCCATAACGTTACCATTTATAACATAAAAATAAGTTAAGAGAAAAACCTTCCCAGTTTTTAATTGGATTTCTATTAACACATAAACTCAATACAATATGCTAATGCTTTTGAGTTGACAGGTACATTATTTTATTTTAAAAAAAATTAAAATATTAATTTTTGCTTATCAAACATGCATTTTTTATGCAGTGTACTAAAAATTAGTTAGTTATTGATAATGAAATGTTTAACTTGAATAACAATAATGGATGAAGAGATGCTCATGTAGAAATCTATAGTTATTTGAATAATAATTATATTATTAAATATTAGGTGGATCAGTATTTAAGCTAAATTTAACGCGATGCTCGACTTTAACACCCTATAACGTTAGTGTAGCGGTCAAGAACTTCCGGACACCATTTTAGCCTGCTCCCATTGCTTTTCGTATTCAACGGGAGAAATGCCCCCATTAAAACTATGGGGGCGAGTGTAATTATAATATCCGCGCCATGATGTCATCCGCACCCTGTTTCCTTATCACTACACCGGTATATCACTACCTTGGTATAACTCAGGCTATGACAGGGACGGTAGCCGTTTTCTCATCAGTGTTTGCAAACTCGATAATGCGTCTATTTTTGTTGCTCAATTAATTAATAGTAAAAGCTTTTTGCATATTAAAATCCACTTCATCCCGCAGAACACGCCAGATAATCCGGGTCAGTTTGTTGGCTAAAGCGATCGTGGCTTTCATAAACCCGCATCGGGCAATCAGTTTTCTCAACCATTCTCCCAGACAATCATCACGATTTTGGACACAGCGCATCACGGCACGAGCACCGTGGATAATTAACGTTCGGAGATGACGGTTTCCATTTTTGCTCAGGGAAGACAGCCGGTTTTTTCCACCTGAACTGTGTTGTCGGGGAACCAGGCCACACCAGGCAGAAAGTTGCCGGCCATTGGCAAATTGGGGCGCACTGACTTCACTCACGAAGGCGGCTGCAATAAGAGGACCGACGCCGGGGATCGTGAGCAGATGGTGATAACCACTTTGCTGACGAGAAAGTGCCGCTATTTCATTATCCATTTCATGAATGCGAATGTTCAGATCCCGTAGGTCTTCCCCCAAAGTATGAAGCAAACGTCGTCGTACAGAGGACAGCTCATGGCTCTCCTCTTCTAGAATCTCAGGCAGGTACTGTTGCAGTTTCTGAAGACCAGCAGGAACGATCACCCCCTCCTCTGCGAGGAAAGCCCGAATCTGGTTGGCGAGTGCGGTACGTTGTTCCACCATGAGTTGTCGGGCACTGCGCAGTGCCTTGATATCTTGCTGTTCCACCGTCTTGACCGGAACAAAATGGAGACCGGGTCGGCAGGCCGTTTCGCAGATAGCCAGTGCATCATTGGCATCATTTTTTTGATGATGGCTGAAAGCGTTAACATGCTGGGTCGGCACAAGCCTGATGATAAATCCCATCGCCTGAAGGGTTCTGCCCCAATAGTGAGAAGTTGCACAGGCCTCCATAGCAATGAGGGTTCCTGGCGAAAAAGTGCGCACAGTATCAAGCAATTTTTGCCGTGAAATTTTTCGGTTCGAGGCGACAGAACCGTCCGCCATCCAGACACAGACTTGAAAAACGTTTTTGGCGAGGTCAATGCCAATGACTTTAATCGCATTCATGAGATGTTCTCCCGAAATTCAGTGCATCGGAAAAAAAGATGGCACTATTTGCTGCTGAAAAAGGGGGAGTCCATCACATCACTACAACTACAATGCATAACAGGCCATGATTGCGGGTGTGAGAGCTATGAAATGTATCACAGTTGACTCACTCCTTTTAATATCCCGTCGATTGCACTTAATATGTTAATTCAGCAACAACCTCGTCAAAAATGAGGTTTATTTATTTAATAAAAATTAGTTATATTTTTGTTATTAATCCATCCGCTCTCTAATAATCGCAGCCGATAATAAAAAACCATGATGAAACAAATGACTTTTACTTCTATCCTTACCTCTGCTCAAACCGCTACCATAAATGATCCTTTTTTTACAGATATACAAACAGGTACACTGTCAGAACATTCCGATCTGCAAATTATAAAAACGTATTTTGATCCGTCTTGCTATCGGGATGCACTATTTAACGAATGTGGCATTACCTACCCAAACCAGTTACAAAATGCGGTTAATAAACGGCGTGCGGAATATCTGGCCGCCCGTTATTGCACTCAACAAGCTTTAAATCGTTTAGGTTACCCTGGTTTTCAGGTAATCAATGCCCAAGATCGCTCCCCAATCTGGCCTGACAATATTTGTGGCTCGATTTCTCATTCAACCAACTGTGCCATTGCCTTTGCGGCTTCTGGCAGTAAATACCGCATGATAGGCGCAGATATTGAGCAAGAGATTAAACCAGATACCATCAAAAGTGTTTCATCTAGCATCATCAATGACAATGAAGTGAAATTACTGACAGAATGCCCATTACCTTTTGCACAGGTATTTACTCTTGCGTTCTCTATCAAGGAGAGTCTGTTTAAGGCGCTTTATCCCCATGTAAAACGCTTCTTTGATTTCCATGCGGCTGAAATTACGTCAATTGATTGCAGAGATTACGCTATAAGCATAAAACTACTGCAAACATTATCTGATGAGTATCGAGCTGGCTCGCAATTCCACGGAAATTTTGCCTTAATGCCGCAGCAGCAAGTATTGACGTACATTGTGCAGTGATGGAACATTGAGCTATTTTATGAAAGAAAGAGCATAAAAACAGATTGAATTACAGGCTCACCTTTAGATGAGCCTTTAAAAACAACTTACAAGATTAATGCATTACAGATCTTTCTTTGATGCCTGCAAATACAGCAACTCCAGTCCAATTGTTGCGGCGGCCAATGCCGTAATTTCAGATTGGTCATAAGCCGGTGCCACTTCCACCACATCCATGCCAACGATATTCAATGGTTGTAAGGCGCGCACTATTTTCAAGGCACGATCTGACGTCAATCCACCAATCACTGGCGTTCCTGTGCCTGGTGCAAATGCCGGATCAAGGCAATCAATATCGAATGTCAGATAAATCGGCAAATCACCAACCACGGTTTTAATCTGCTCAACAATATCATCAACACCGCGATCGTTAACTTGGGCAGCATCCAGCACAGTAAAACCATTATTCGTATCGTGTTCTGTGCGGATACCTATCTGTACTGAATGGTGAGGATCTATCAGCCCTTCATTTGGCGCATGGTAAAACATCGTACCATGATCAAATTGACTGCCATTTGCATAAGTATCCGTATGGGCATCAAAATGGATCAGCGCCATTTTGCCAAAGTGTTTTGCGTGGGCACGTAACAGTGGCAAAGTAACAAAGTGATCACCACCAAAAGACAGCATACGTTTACCCGATGCCAGCACCTTTTCAGCATGTGCCTGCAACTTATCACTCATATCCTGAGCATCACCGAAATTAAATACCAGATCCCCGCAATCCACCACATTTAGGTGCTTGCGTAAGCTAAAGTTCCACGGCCAACGGCAGCTTTCCCATGCCAGATTCGTCGATACCTGACGAATAGCGGCTGGCCCGTGGCGACTGCCCGCACGTCCCGATGTTGCCATATCAAAAGGAACACCGGTAATTACCCATTCCGCATCACTGGAATAAGGCTGAAAATTCAATGGAAAACGCAGGAAACCGAAGGCATTTGAAACCAAAGAGTTATCAATTTGGTTTCCTAAGGAGCTAATACTCATGATATATCCTCAAAGATCCCATGCAGGCTTATCACCCGTCTCCAATATTGGCAGTAACAAGTAACACAGGGGCTTATTTACACTAGAAGATTAATTTTCCAAATACGCTATCAAAACAAATGCGTACACATTTGTATACGCACAAGAAAAATACCCAACAACTACTCATAAAATGAGCATATGGTATTAGACATGTTTTCTGCTTACCACTACTTTGAGAAGTCAGAATTATTCATCTTCCAAATAAGTGTAGCCATACAGGCCACTCTCAAACTCTTGCAAGAATTGTTCCTGCAAATTTTCATCCAGATCGGTCGATTTCACTTGATCACGGAAACGGGTCAATAATACCTGCGGCTCCAGTTTGACATATTGAAGCATATTGGCGACCGAATCACCTTCCTCGCTCTGTTTGTAAGTTACTGCGCCATTTTCTGAGACATAAACATCAATGGCAGCCGTATCACCAAACAAGTTATGCATGTTACCCAAAATTTCCTGATAAGCTCCGACCATAAAGAAACCAATCAATGGCGGGTTTTCTGGATCATAAGCTGGCATTGGCATCGTTGTCGCCACACCATCGCCATCAATATAGTGATCAATTGTACCGTCAGAATCACAGGTGATATCTAACAAAACAGCACGACGATCCAACGGCTTATCCAAACCTTCAATCGGCAAAACAGGGAAAAGTTGATCAATCCCCCACGCATCCGGCATTGACTGGAACAATGAGAAATTGACATAGAATTTATCTGCCATACGTTCCTGTAACTCATCAATAATCGGACGATGAGCACGGTTGCTTGGATCAAGATCTTGCTGAATGTGGCGACAGATATTTAAATACAGTTCTTCCGCCCATGCACGTTCTGACAGATCCAACATACCATGAGCATACTGGGTATGGACGTCATGCAGATCAAACTGGCTATCATGCAGCCATTCACGCAGAGAGCGGCGGCTACTGTCGGATTGCATCTCCTGCCAGGTTTCCCACAAACTAGTCAAGGGACGCGTTGCACCTTCTGCCGGTGGTGTTGTTTCAGTAAATTCATTGCGCTCTACCCCAATCACATTGGAGACCAAAACCGTATGATGGGCGGTCAATGCACGACCAGATTCCGTAATCACGGTTGGGTGAGGCAGACCGTGTTCTTCACACGCATCACCAATGCCCCAAATAACGTTATTCGCGTATTCATTTAAACCGTAGTTAACCGAGCATTCCGACTGAGAGCGAGTCCCTTCATAATCGACACCTAAACCGCCACCAACATCAAAGCACTGGATCTTGACACCGAGTTTGGACAACTCGACATAAAAACGGGCAGATTCACGCACTCCCGTAGCCACATCACGGATATTTGCCAATTGGGAACCCAAATGGAAATGCAGCAATTGCAAGCTATCTAGCTGCCCTGCTGAACGCAACCTTTCAACTAATTGCAATACCTGCGCAGCAGCTAAACCGAACTTAGATTTTTCACCGCCACTAGCCTGCCATTTGCCAGAACCTTGAGATGCCAAACGGGCTCGAACTCCCAAACGCGGGATAACATTCAGGCGTCTGGCTTCTTCCAGTACCATCTCAATTTCAGACATTTTCTCGATAACCAGATACACCTTGTGTCCCAGCTTTTCACCGATCAATGCCAGACGGACGTATTCGCGATCCTTATAACCATTACAAACAATCACAGTACCCGTCATGCCTGCATGGGCCAGCACTGCCATCAATTCCGCTTTGGAACCGGCCTCCAATCCAATCGGTTCATCAGCATTTGCCAATGTCTCAATAACGCGGCGATGCTGATTAACCTTAATCGGGTAAACAAGGAAGTAATCTCCTTTATACCCATAAGATTCACGTGCACGTTTAAATGCTGCATTAATCGAACGCAATCGATGTTGCAAAATCTGGGGAAAACAAAACAATGCCGGCAAACGCAATTGTTCTTTTTCATCCTGAACTTTCTTCACCAGAGCGGCGAGTTCAATTTGAGCTCCCGGTAAGTCAGGGTTTGGGCAAGCACTGACATTACCCAGATCATTGACATAGTAATAGCCGCCACCCCAGTATGCGATGTTATAGGTCTGTCGCATTTTGCGAGCGATATTATCATTCATGGCAGTCTCCTTCATGGAGTCGAGGTTTGCCTTCGCCTGTAAAGTCAATAACCCAAGACACTATTTTATCGTGCGTATCTTGCGCATTAAAAAATGTCAGGGAACAGCATGCTCTTAGATTATAGGAATGTTTAGAGAGTACTAAACAACATATTTACGGTGTGGCTATATAAGAACCCAATTTATCTGCGGCTTAGTTGCGCGGGTAACATCGAAATAACTGCATACATAAAAGGAAGGAATAAGATGTGGATACATTAATGGCATAATGTAGCTGTTGGCCGTTAACACTCAGCAGATAATGGTTCATAACCCCATTCACCCCCACATGGCTTACTTACTGCAAGCCGTTTCTCAGTTGAGAAGCAGGAACATGTACATCTCCTGCAAACGCCTGTAGCTCCAAGTGCAAAAAATGACTTGTGTTACGCGCGCAGTTTATACCTGTAATCCAGAAAAATTGCAAAACGAAATTTATCTAAACGAGGATGAAACCACGGAGATGAACACCTCCATATACTTTTTAGGTATGAAAACTAAAATGTTACACACTGAAAGGTAATTAAAATTAAAAAAACTGGTAACCTTAGCAAGAGTGACTTAAAATAGCCGTCTAGACGGTAATACATCCCAATCCGCCCTTAAACCAAGATTATATTTAAGGTAATAAAATATAATGACTACACATCTTTTTACTTCTGAATCCGTTTCAGAAGGACATCCAGACAAAATTGCTGATCAGATTTCCGATGCCGTCCTTGATGCAATTTTAAAACAGGATCCTAAAGCTCGCGTAGCCTGCGAAACTTATGTTAAAACAGGCATGGTCATGGTTGGTGGTGAAATCACTACCAGCGCTTGGGTTGATATAGAAGAAATTACTCGCAGTACCGTACGTGAAATCGGCTATACCAGCTCAGATATGGGGTTTGATGCCAATTCATGTGCAGTTATCAGTGCCATTGGTAAACAATCCCCTGATATCAACCAAGGTGTTGATCGTACAGATCCTCTGGAACAAGGCGCAGGAGATCAGGGTCTGATGTTTGGTTATGCGACTAACGAAACTGATGTCCTCATGCCAGCACCTATCACTTATGCACACCGTTTGGTTGAGCGTCAGGCTGAAGTTCGTAAAAATGGCACCCTGCCGTGGTTGCGCCCTGATGCAAAAAGTCAGGTCACTTTCCAGTATGAGAACAGCAAGATTGTTGGTATTGATGCCGTTGTCCTTTCAACTCAGCACAGCGAAGATATCGATCAAAAAGCCCTGCATGAAGCCGTGATGGATGAGATCATCAAACCTGTATTGCCTACCGAATGGCTTACTCCGATGACCAAATATTTCATCAACCCAACAGGTCGCTTTGTGATCGGTGGACCAATGGGTGACTGTGGGCTGACTGGCCGTAAAATCATTGTTGATACCTATGGTGGTATGGCCCGTCACGGTGGTGGAGCATTTTCTGGTAAAGATCCATCCAAAGTTGACCGTTCGGCAGCCTATGCAGCACGTTACGTTGCCAAAAACATCGTCGCGGCAGGCCTGGCTGATCGTTGTGAAATCCAAGTTTCTTACGCCATCGGTGTTGCAGAGCCAACATCTATCATGGTGGAAACGTTCGGTACAGAGAAAGTTCCAACTTCCACATTGATCCAACTAGTACGTGAATTTTTTGATCTGCGCCCTTATGGCCTGATTAAAATGCTGAATCTGTTACAACCCATTTATCGCGATACCGCGGCTTACGGTCATTTCGGTCGTGAACAATTCCCGTGGGAAGCAACAGATAAAGCGGAAATTCTGCGCTCTGCGGCAGGATTGAAATAAATTCTTTGTTAGCCTACGAAGCCCGCAAATACTGCGGGTTTTTTTATGATCAAAAATACCCTATTAAGCCGTAATGAAATCCGTTAGAGTTCCTTTTTTCCGACAACAAGATTGGGAAATCTCCCGCATGGAAAAAAGTGGCGCTTTATCATGGAAATGAGATATATCCTCATTTTTTGTTCATGCTGGCCGCTTTAATTTTTTCTGCTTCTTCAATAAGTTGATCAGCAGTTTTTCCATGAAGGGATTGAAAAAATTTCTGTTCCAACTTTTGTATATCTGCATGTTTGATATTTCCATTCTTGTTATCCTTAAACAGATCATCAAAGTCGATACTATTGCTCATGACAATATTTAATGAGTCATCAAATTGTAATCTTTTATCTTCTGGTAAAGTATCTCTGATCTTCTCAATGGATGTTTTTACAGCGATTTCATTTTTTCCATCAATTTTGAGTTGATTATCACATCCAGCCAATGCAAATCCCAACAAACAAATAATTAACAATTTTTTCATGATCAACTCCGCTTATTACCAATAAAGTAATAATAGCAAGAATGGGAACATATAAATTATTTTAAGGAAAATTTTTATTATTAAATCAGAAATGTTTATAAAAACCACTTCACCAGAAGTTTATGCCAGCAACTGAAAAGATTCAACGGTGGTTTTGTCTTAATGGATTGTTATTCAAGTAAAAAATTATAAAAAAACGTTTTTATCTCAGTAAAAGTGTAAAAACGGTTGATTGATTTAAATAATAACTATTATTATCTATTTTTAGTCAAGATAATAAGTAATTTAACCATGCCTATATATTGACATCTCTTATATAACTCAAAATAATAAGGAGAAATAATGTTTAATATGAATTATCCCATAAAATGTTTTCTGTCCGCATTATTCATATTACTTCCCATATATGCTCAAGCAGAAAAAATTACCGTCAAAGATATTATGGGACGTGAAGTAACAATCAACGTACCTGTTAAACGCGCTATGCTGGCAGATAGCCGAATAGTTATTGCCCTGAATATCCTGCATCCCTCTGAACCATTAAAAGATATTGTTGCGTGGGATCATGCATTGGAGAAAAAATCTCCTGATCTTGCGGTAGCCTATGAAAAGAAATACCCTCAACTAAGAAAAATACCGGTTTTCCCTAATCCCTATACCAGTGATTTCAATGTTGAAAAAGCTATAATGTATAAGGCTGATCTGGTTATTTTAGATATTGGTCTGAAATCCAAATTGGATAGCAGTAATACGATTAACTTGTTGGAAAAAATAGGAGTTCCTGTCATTTTCATCGATTTCCGCCAACATCCTCTATCTAATACAGTTCCCAGCATGAGATTATTAGGGAAGGTTTTCAAACAAGAAGAAAACGCTAATAAATTCATTCAATTTTATGAAAATCGTCTGTCCATAATTAATAAACGTATCGCGGTATTATCTGCCAAGCAAATTCCCAACGTTTTTATTGAGCGTCATGCAGGCATGTTAGGTGCTGAAGATTGTTGCAATACCTTTGCCACCAATAGCTTCGGAGAGTTTGTTACTGCCGCAGGTGGCGAGAATATGGGGAGCAAATGGTTTTCTGGTATGGGAGGCAAAATTAATGAAGAACAATTATTGGCTACCAATCCCGATTATTATCTGATGACAACGGCAGATTGGGACACAGTTCACTCAAACAGTCAATCTGTCCCTTTAGGTTATACCGGAGAACTGACTACATCGCAGAAACGTTTTCAAAAGCTGCTCTCTCGCCCCAAACTAAAGATTCTAAAATCGTATCGTGAAAAACGTGTGATGGCGATTTATCATCAATACTATGATACTCCATTCAATATTATTGCTGTAGAAGCCATTGCAAAATGGTTACATCCCAATCTTTTCAAAGATATTGATCCTCACGCAGACAATATTTATGTTCACCAAACCTTTACAGCATTAGATGGTAATGGTGTCTTCTGGATAACCGCAAAATAACTCCTCTTCTGGATCAACCCCACTCGCCTTCGAGTGGGGATCTCTTACCGTAAAATTATAAAACAATATAGTTTTATACTGGTTTCTTATATAATGTTTATCTATTTAATAAACAATGATTGATTTTATGTTTTTACTACTTTCCCGCAACAAAAATCCAGAGTAATTTTAACATTAATCTTATCGCACCAATAATACCTTCCATAATAATGATATGGATTCTCATTATTATGGAAGGTATTACTAATTTCTAAACAAAAGGAAACGTTAAATTAATTAATAAAAAACAAACCATCAATATCAATATTAACATTATGGATAAGAAACAGGAATCCTATGTCTACAACTTTAAAAAAGAAACCTTTATACCAGATACTCTATATTCAAGTCATATTTGCCATTTTTCTGGGTATCGCCCTTGGTCATTTTTATCCTGATATTGGAGCATCGTTAAAACCATTAGGTGATGCATTCATTAAAATTGTGAAAATGATTATTGCACCTGTTATCTTTTTGACGGTAGTCACAGGGATAGCTGGAATGAATAATATAAAAAAGGTTGGAAATGTTGCAGCAAAATCAATGTTATATTTTTTAACATTTTCAACGATTGCATTAGTTATTGGATTAATTATCGCCAATATTGTCCGTCCCGGCGATGGTCTAAATATATCTCCTAATTCGTTAGACAGCAGCAAGGTTATTGGTTATGTGGAAAAAGCCCATGAATCATCCATTGTTGACTTTTTCATGAATATCATCCCTGATACTGTTGTCAGCCCGCTTGTGAATGGCAATATTCTCCAGGTTTTATTTATTTCAGTTATTTTTGGTATCTCTTTAGCCGCTATAGGGAAAAAAGGGGAACCTGTTTTAGAGTTTTTACAACACCTCTCAGAACCTATCTTTAAAATGGTAGGGATTTTAATGAAACTAGCACCAATTGGTGCATTTGGAGCAATGGCCTTTACCATAGGTAAATATGGTATTTCATCGATCGGGAATTTGATGATGTTAATTGTAACTTTTTACATTACATCATTGCTTTTTGTTCTTATTATACTAGGATCGGTTGCCAAATATAATGGATTCTCTATCATTAAATTAATAAAATATATAAAAGACGAACTATTGTTAGTTTTAGGAACCTCATCCTCAGAGGCAGCATTACCTGGACTAATGAAAAAAATGGAAAATCTGGGTTGTGAAAAATCGGTTGTTGGTTTAGTTATTCCAACAGGTTATTCATTTAACCTTGATGGTACTAATATTTACATGACGATGGCTGCATTATTTATTGCTCAAGCAACTAACATTGAATTAAGTCTATATGAGCAAATCTCTTTATTATTAGTTGCTATGATAAGTTCAAAAGGTGCGGCAGGTGTGACGGGAGCAGGTTTTATTACGCTGGCCGCGACCTTATCTGTTGTTCCTAGCGTACCAGTAGCAGGCATGGCTCTTATTTTGGGCATTGACAGATTTATGTCTGAATGCCGTGCATTGACAAATTTAGTTGGCAATGCTTGTGCCAGCATTGTTGTAGCCCGCTGGGAAAATGCTTTGGATAAAGAAAGAATGAATCAAATATTAAATAGTGATATGCAAAATTCAGTAGAAAAAATATCAAATAAATAAGTTACATCACCTACAGTAAATAATAAAATTTTATACCCCCCCTGCTATAAATGGGGGGATATACCATCATCCAAAAATAAAAAAATAGCAACACATAACATAACGTTATTAATTTCAGGGCAGATATTCCATCAGAAAAAGAAATCATATGCAACAAAGCAATTTTTCGCGTTATTTATTAACCATTAATGCTCATGTTTATTGATAGAGATCCTTTATATTTCAATGCAATTTTGATAAAAATTAAGAATTAGTCTAATAATAAATTAGGAATATATGTCCTAACATACCAAAAACCAAAGTACCCGGAGAATATAATGAAAAAATTACATGATATCGAAAAAGAATTTTTACCTTGTAAATCTTATAAGATGCTGATTAATGGTAAGTGGGTTGATAGCGTTTCAAAAAATACAATGCAAAGCTACAGCCCTGCAACAGGTGAATTGCTGACAGAATATGCAGCAGGAAATGCCGAAGATGTTGAGCTTGCCGTCAAGGCTGCCAAAAAAGCGCTGCCAGCCTGGAGCAAAACATCTGCGGCTGAAAGACAATCTTTATTACTGAAAATCGCCGACCTACTGGAAACTGAAGCTGAACGCTTTATTGTCCTTGAAACATTGGATGGTGGTAAAACTCAGGCTCTATGTCGTCATTTCGATATTCCTTTTTCTGTTGATCATTTCCGCTACTTTGCCGGCGTTATCCGAGCTCATTCTGATACTACTGATGTCCTCGATAATGACACACTGAGCTTAGTCATCAGAGAACCAATTGGTGTAATCGGACAGATTATTCCGTGGAATTTCCCGTTATTGATGGCTGCCTGGAAACTCGCGCCCGCCCTTGCTGCCGGTAATACTATTGTTATCAATCCTGCAAGTCTGACCCCAATCACTCTGCTTGAGCTGGGGCGTATTATGAATCAGGTTCTGCCTGCCGGCGTTGTCAATATTGTTACAGGACGTGGTTCAGTTGTAGGCCAAGCGATCCTCGACCATAACGGTATTGACAAGGTAGCCTTTACCGGCTCGACAGAAGTCGGTTACAACGTTGCCGCAGCAGCGGCGAAAAGGCTCATTCCAGCAACTTTGGAATTAGGAGGTAAATCGGCCAACATTGTTTTCCCTGATGCCAATATGAAAAAGGCAATCAAATATGCAGCCAATGCAATTTTGCTGAACCAAGGGCAAGCCTGTGAATCCGGTGCCCGCCTGTTCCTGCATAAAGATATTCATGATGAATTCCTGAATTCACTGAAAACCGTGTTTGAATCCATCAAAGTGGGCGATCCTATGTTGGCAGAAACAGAAATGGGTTGCCAAGTCAGCGAAGAACAGATGAACACTATTTTAGGTTACATCGTTCTGGCAAAACAGGAAGGTGCAACCATTTTGACTGGTGGAAAACGCATAACCGGAACAGGATATGATGATGGATTCTTTATCCAACCGACAATCCTTACTAATGTCACTAATAAGATGCGAGTGGCACAGGAAGAAATTTTCGGGCCTGTGCTATGCGTTATTCCATTCAGCAATGAAGAAGAAGTCATCGAAATGGCCAATGATTCCGAATATGGCCTGGCAGGTGCCGTATGGACGCAGGATATTAACCGTGCCCTACGCATCGCCAAGGCAATAAAAACAGGCCGCATGTGGATTAATACCTATCACGAATTGCCCGCCCATGCGCCTTTCGGTGGCTATAAAAAATCAGGGCTTGGACGTGAAACCCACAAAATGATGTTAGATGCTTACACCGAAGTAAAAAATATCTATATTAGTACCAAAGAGGATTAACCCAATCGCCACCTTTACAGGTAACACCATTCAGTTAAGAAATTATTTTCTCCAGTTCGGTTGACCGAGCCTAAGGTTGGTTCAAAATACCCTCATCACTATTAGGTCATGAGGGTATTTTTTGCTTAATCATGGGTTACTTGATACAGAGACATTTGCTGCGCCTGAGTCATTATCGACGTTTCAGCAATCCATACCGCTTGAGTGGGTTGAGCAATCCCTTGAATCAACACAAAAATTCAGCATTCGTCGACGCAAATTACCGGCTGAACTCGTGGTTTGGTTAGTGGTCACTATGGGATTTTTTCGCGATCGTTCAATCTCCGAAGTGGTCACTAAGTTGGACTTAAGTGTGCAAAATAGCGCGGGTGGAACCGTCGCCCCCAGCGCAATACAGCCGCAGGATGACCCCGATTAAGCACAACACGAAATGCACGTCTTAAGGGCCCTCGGTGAGAATGATTTTTTGGTCGAAATGGCCGTCTCTTCGCATGCCCGTAAGCTTGATGCCAGCCTGCCGGAACGTTGGACAGCCAGACTCTTGCTCTACCGACACCAACACCGACAGGTAAGGATCATCTCCTCGGTGTACTGTGTTCACTCACCGAAGCGGAAACGTATCCAGCCCAAGCTATTTTGGATGTTTATTTTGAGCGATGGGAAATCGAAAACAGCTACGGCGAAATAAAGCACTAGATGTTAGAAGACAGCATTTTGCTGCGTAGTCAGTTGAAGGCGTTATTCAGGAAATAGGGGATTCTCCTAGCTTACAGTTTGGTACAGGTCGAATAAGCCGTACTAGCTCAGACTTGACCTGACAGTTACCGGTTATTTATACAGGTGTCTGTCAGGTTAAATCTGGTTCAGATTTTTTTCTGCCCAGAGTCGTTTTCCATCTAGTAATGTTTCCATTGGTGTTCGACCACAACATCACCACAAGCTTCGTCATCATGGGCTTTCTTCTCAAGGGCGGCGATTTGAGCGTCATTGAGCGTAATACCTTCTTCAGCAACTTTAGCTTCAAGGGCTTTGAGCCGTTTTGCAAAGTTCTCAAGGTGGTTCCTGAGCCAGATAGAGCGTACACCACTCCCTGAGATGAAAATGCCTTTTTGTCGTAACTCATTACTGGTTCGATGTTGCCCGTGAGCAGGGAACTCTACCGCATGTTCAACAACGGCACGCTCAGTCGCCTCATCCGCTCTATTTTTAAAATTAGGAACACGACGGCTTTGGTTGATAAGATTATCAATACCGCCTTCTTGGGCAAGTTCTTGATAACGATAAAACGTATCGCGTGATACACCCATCACTTTGCAAGCTTTAGAAACGTTGCCGAGTTCTTCCGCTAAATTAAGTAAACCGACTTTGTGTTTAATAATAGGGTTGTTACGCGATGCTCGACTTTCGAGGAGAGTTGAAATGACATAGCCCGTCCTTTATAACTTTAAGTGACCAAACCAAAAGAAATAAAGGAACAAAAGGCTATGTCACAGCAAGATTTTATCATTTGGGTATTTTGTTGGGTAGATGAAAATTTAGCAGAATTACAGCAAGGTACACGATTCAGAAGCCGAGGCTTTCCGCCTAAACTCAGCGATGCCGAAGCCATCACGATGGAAGTCGTGGGTGAATTTTTAGGATTTTCAACAGATAAAGGCATTTGGACATACTTTAATAGCCACTGGCGCGAGTGGTTTCCGAGGCTGGGTTCACGCGCCAATTTTGCTAAACAGATTTCGAATCTTTGGTTTGTTAAACAACCACTGCAAGAGGAACTGGCGATATTATTGGGTGCGTTCGACCGGCCGGTGCATATTATTGATGGATTTCCTCTGCCCGTTTGCCTCTTTAAACGCGCGAAAGGTTGTGCACGTTTTAAAGGACAAGCCGATTATGGCTTCTGCGCCGCCAAGAGTGAAACGTACTACGGCTTTAAAGGACAACTGAGAAATCGTTATGGTGATTTACCCGATTCATCTTTATATGCACTTACCGCAGCTCATGAAGCCGTTTTGGACGCGGGCCTTGAATCGGGGGATGAGGTACTGAGGGAGGCTGCGGTATTTGCTGGCAACAATGAGGCTCAGGCTGACATTTTGGATGAACGTGTTGAAGGTAATGATTCGCGCTGGATCCAGTATGGTTACAGCGGTTACCAAGTTGCTGCAGATGTCCGTAAAAGCCTTCGCGCAAAAGGGCCTATAATGACCGTCCATAACACCTGTGCGTCAGCTAATGTGGCCATGGAAACTGCACTACAGGCATTACAATCTGGCGTGATAAATACAGCTGTTGTCGGTGCTGCAGATGCCTTTTCCCTTAAGGTTTGGTCTGGGTTTTATATGCTTAATGCCCTAGGTGAACAACGATGCCTTCCTTTTTCATCTCATCGTCGTTTTATTACTATTTCGGAAGGTGCTGCGTTTCTTATTCTGCAGCGTGAGGATAGTTTGCTGCCGCATCAAATACCTATTGCAGAGCTGGTGGCTGTCTTCAGTAATAATGATGCGAAACATCCCACTAATCCGGACAGCGAGAGTGTTCACGTATGTCACAAACAACTGCTTATTACCGCAGGCATCAGCGCAGATGATGTAGATGTAATATACGCACATGGCACAGGGACGCGAGCGAATGATGTAGTGGAGGCAGCTATATTTGCACAAGATTATCCTCGCGCTCAGGTGACTGCAATCAAGGGTACTGTTGGGCACATGATGGGCACCGCAGGTGCCATAGGTGCCGTTGCGAGTTGCCTAACCCTAAAAACACAACAGGTACCACCTACCCAAACCATCACACCCGAATTTGATTTCAATCTGGTCACGGAAGTTTCCCCCCCGTTCAAACGGATCAGGTATGTACAGAATAATTCGTTTGGCTTTGGCGGGAATAATGCCATTTCACTCTTTCGGTTACCCTGAAGGGTTAATGTGAATTAAGGAAAAAATATGATTGTTCTTGGATTAAGTGGATTACCACAAGCTCAGAAATGGCTTACCGATAGCTATCCGAACATCAATCCTCTTGATACCCGTATTTGTCAGGGGCTAGATAGTGCAGCTTGCATCGTTGTAGATGGCAAGATTATTGCTGCTGCAGCGGAGGAGCGATTTACTGGAATTAAAGGCACAGGCCAATTCCCCCAAGAAGCGATTGCCTATTGTTTGCAAAGCGCTGGGGTAACAAAGGATGAGGTCGATATTATCGCTCATGGATTTAATTATAATGCCTACCGTCGTTTTTTTATCTCCCCCGCAGACAAAACCATGTTTGATGCGGTATATCGCTCAGAAACAGTTATCAGTATGTTGGAACAAGATGGATGGACATCTGTCAAAAAGCGCTTTCGGCCGGTTGACCACCATCTGGCTCATGCTGCATCTGCCTTTTTCCCATCGGGTTTTAACTCAGCATTGTGCATCGTTGCTGATGGTATGGGGGAAACTGAGTCCGTCAGTATTTTCAACTGCCATGATGATAAGCTTGAGCGTCTGAGTTCGCAATCTATATCGTCTTCTCCGGGGATCTGTTATTCAATTTGTACGCGCTTTCTGGGGTTCATGTTTAACAGTGATGAATATAAAGTCATGGGCCTTGCTGCCTATGGTAATCCTGAAAAGTATAGTGCGTTTTTTGAAAAATTTATCTGTTTCGATGATAACAACGGGCAGATTGTTATCCGCTGGCCGCAGGGAGCACTGAAATCAGCGGCAGAAGGGTATCCTCATGCAATGGCCTGGCTGCAGACATCGACAGGGCTGACACCATGCACGTCATCTGATGAACTCAGCAACAGCCACACTGATTTTGCAGCTGCATTGCAAAAGCGCTTTGCTGAAATATTTTGTCATCTTACAAGCTGGTGGCTCAGTAAAACCGGTCATACGCATCTTTGTCTTGCCGGTGGGGTTTTTCTCAATTGCCGGGTGAACCAGCAGATTTCGACGCTGCCAGCGGTTAGCGATATGTTTATTCAGCCTGCATCCGGTGATGATGGTAGCGCACTAGGAGCTGCACTTGCCTGCCTGAAATATGACTATAAGGGAGAACGGCTATTTTCACCCTATCTTGGCCCGTCATATACCGATGAAGATATTACCGCCATTCTGAAAGAACTAAAGTATAAAGACCTCAGTGTTTCCCATACAGGGTTGAGCAACCAGTATTTCGAGTCGGCAGCTCAAGCCATAAAGGATGACCTAATCATCGCATGGTTTAATGGACGAATGGAGTTTGGCCCTCGTGCCCTGGGCAACCGATCAATTCTCGCGCTGCCATCAGGAAAAAACATCAAAGAACGTATTAACCGGACAGTGAAATTTCGGGAAGGATTCAGACCCTTTGCACCAGCAGTCACCGATGAATGCTTAGAGCAGATTTTCGATGTCAAACATCTTACCCCATATTATTACATGCTCAGCACCACAAACGTCAGAGAAGGCATGGTTGGTGCAGTCAGCGGAGTTATACATACAGACGGGACAGCGCGTACGCAAGTTGTTAGTGGGCGTTTCAACCCAGTTTTCTACCGCCTCCTTCAAGAAGTGAGTAAAAAGACCGGTTATGGATGCGTCGTAAATACCTCTTTCAATGTGAAAGGGCAGCCTCTGATTCTTGATCCTCGTACTGCACTTGAGACGTTCATGAATACCTCATTAGATAAACTTTATCTGCAAGGATTTATAGTATGCAAACGCTGAAACAGACAATCGCCAGTATTCTGAAAGAAATGATACCTGAAGATAAAACTGATCTGGCGTTATCAGTTGGAGATATTATTCATGACTCACTGGCGTATATGCGGTTTATAGTTACGCTGGAAGAAAGAATGGGCGTTTTCCTTGATGATCTGGGTGATGAACTTCTGCAGTTTGATTCTCTGGATGCACTGACAGAGGCTATTAAGAAGGTACTTCCTGCTTCTGTGGTGATAAATAATGATTAATACACTTATCGACCGCAATTGGTTGTCATTAAATGGGAGTTCGGAAAGGCTGATTGGCTATCGTTTTCATGGTGAGCTGTATGAGACATACCAACTTCTGGACAAGATGTTGATATCCCTTGCGGGCATGGAAGGGGTATTAATTCCGCACAGCTGCAACACACTGCTACCAACCGAGGTATTGGATCGTATCGGCTTTTTTGACAAACTTCCTGCCAACCCTATGTTTGCATTGCCCCACATTCCACCTACACAACCCGGAAGCAAATTAGTGCTAAGCCCCTCTACGTGCTACCACACGTTTGCTGCACTGGAAAACAAGATTCATCAAAATGCTCCTACCCTTTACACCGCTAAAGGTGAGTGTCATCGCTTTGAACCTGATGTTAATGCTCTTGGGCGGCTTGTGAATTTTACAATGCGAGAATTCATCCTCATCGGCCCGCCGACTGATGTCATTCACTTTTGCGACAGAATATTCGAACGTATTTTACGTTTTCTTAACTACATTGATGACAATTTCAGGCAAGAGACTGCAAACGATGTGTTTTACGGTGAAAATAGCGTTGTGACCCAAAAAATTCAGCGGGCATTAGGTGTAAAAAAGGAAGTGATCACTTCCTGCCATATTGGGAATGCACTTAGCGTCGGATCGCGTAATTATCACCGTAACTTGTTTACGGAAAAATTTAATATCCATACCCATTCGCCTAACGAAGAACTGCATTCCTCCTGTGTGGCATTTGGTATGGAAAGACTGTTACTCAGTCTCATCAGCAAAATTCCGGAATTTAATAACACATTACTTTATGAACGGATCAATGAAGCCTCTCTGTGCGTTGAAGAGGAGCGGGCATGAAAGAACATAATGAAGACTCATATGCACGCATTTGCAGCAAAATAATCAGCGTCTCGCTTCCATTGATGGGTAGTATGACGGGAAATTTGCTGATGATGGTCATTGACCGTATGTGTCTTGCCCGTTATTCAGAGGAGACACTGGAAGCGTCAGGGCCGGCTATTTTCACGGCAATGACAATCATTGCCTTTTTTAGTTCTACCGTTGCCATATATCGTGCATTTGTCGCACAAGCATGGGGGCGAGAGGGGGAGAAAGCGGCTCGCTTCGAGGGAGCCGCTGGCATGGTAACAGGTGTGTTGGCTGGGCTGGTGCTCGCTTTGCTTTCACCGCTAATCTCAGCCATTCCAGAACTCAGTAACCGTACGCTAGGCAGTATTGCCCTTGAGTCGCAGTACCTGTTTATCGCCACCTATTTTGGTGCCTTCATGGTATTCAATGTGTCTCTAGCCTCCTGGTTTAATGGTACGGGCCGAACCCGTATAACATTTGTAGTGGGGCTGGTGGGACAGATTTGTGATGTCATTTTCACTGTCGGTTTGACCTTTGGCTATTTCGGCTTGCCTGAAATGGGTATGAAAGGGGCTGCTCTGGGCACCCTGATTGCAAGTATAACCATGTCAGGCATTTATCTAAGCCTTTTACCGCGAGAAGTTTACGCGGAGACAGGTAAGATACTGTCAGGCCGTGTCACGCATTTGACTTCGTTGTTACTGTTCCGCTTGCGCCGGGGTTCTGTGTCCGGGTTGACTAACGGTATTGATGAAATGGGCAATACAGCTTTTGTCTGGATTGCGGGTGTCATGGGGCCAGTTGCTCTTGCGGCAAATAATGTCAACTTGACCATCAACTATATGGCTATTATTCCCATAATTGGTCTGGGGATTGGGTGCAGTATTTTGTGTGGAAATGCTGTTGGTGCTGGTCGTTATCACCATATTCAGCGGATCCTGCTGGTGACGATATGCATTGAAATGTGCTACGTTGCTACGGTATCAATTGTTCAGGTGGGCTTTCCTGAATTACTGCTCAGCCTCTTTGGTCAGTTTGACGGCAACACCCAGGTCTACGATCTTGCCATCAGTACGGAAAGAGTCCTGTGGACCTATTCTCTCACATTTGTTTTCTCCATGACTGGTGCTGCTGTACTGGAGTGCCTTGGAATGACCCGATTTATGTTCTGGGGTCGTGTCATCATTATGTGGTTTATCAGTGTACCTCTTATTTATTACACGGCGAACAATCATCGTGAAAATCCTGATGCATTGGTCACTATCTGGATTATCGGTTCTGTTTTTGAATTGCTGATCGGCACGCTGTATTTCTTAAGAATATTTCACGCTATTCGCCACCAGGAAAACCAGTTGGCACAGAAAAACTACAGCATCAAGGAGTAATTACATGTATAGGCTCGGAAACCAACCCTCTCCATCGATTAATTGCTTTACGGGAGTATGGAAAAATTATTCGATTTAAAGGGACAGAAGGTCACTGAAAGTGAGCTTTTAGCGCAGAGTGGTGGATATCTGTTTGAGGCTGGAGTGGATGAATGGGGAATGCCAGAGATAACGTTTTCTGTTGAGCAGGTTGGTCTGAAAGGCGCCAGCAAGTATGGAGGCACTCCACTAAAAATGAGCATTGATACGAGTCACTGGCGCGGACAGCTTGCATCGCTTCTCAGTCAGGAAGGCTGAGTGATTGTATGGGTAAACTCCCGCTGGCTTGATTACGCACAAGTCTATAATCAGCGCACCGGGTACCTTCACGCTTTACTGATTACAGGTATTCGTAATGATGGCTCTGCTGTTCATGTGGTTGACTCACTGATTGTTGATCGCACTCCGTGGGCTTGTAACGCCTGGTTGCAGGCCCATGCATTCGAGAAAGCCATATCAGAGCGAGTACGTAGTGAAACACACGATCACATGGGGGTTTTCTGGATACTGCGGCTCACCGGTGACCTTCCCGAACCGGGCACGAAAGACGCGCTTATCAGGCAGGCAAAGCAGTTTTTATCGCACACTCGTTATTATGAAGCGGTAAAACAATACAAGGAAGATAATATTGTCTTGCTTATCAGAAAAGACGCAATGGCTGCAAAGGCAGCAAGGAGAATATTCGATCATATTTCAGTGCTCTACATTTTACCTGGCCTGAAATTGCTCGAGAATTCACTTGAACTGGAGAACTTTGATGTGGATACCCGCGACAGCGTACAGTCACTCAGACGAGCGTGGCATGCACTTTCTATAATGGCGCTAAAATATGAAGCCACTTTTTCTGTGTCGATATTGGAGAGAATGTTGGTCCGATTTGATGAAATCAATAATCAGACAAAATTACTGTGGGGAAAAATAGCAGCACATTGATTAAGAGTTAATAATATGAAAAAGATATTATATATCGGACGGAGCGAACATGCCCGTCACTACCTCACCTATGCCCAGAGCAAAGGGTTCATTATTGACTTTGTCGAGCATCCACCTTTTCATTCAGATGTGTGGAATGAATGGATATAGCGGAATCATCATAACCTGACATATTCAATATGCTCCGTAAACAACTCATCAACCGAACATCTTTTTTGCCTCCTGATCGCTTTTGCTCCGCCCCATTTGTGTTCTATTGGGTTCAAATCCGAACTATAAGCGGGAAGCCATTCCAGTTGACATCTGCTGTCTGCTATCGCTTGTGCCGTGTCATTCCGTTTATGGAAAGGCGCATTGTCCATCACTATCACGGTGCCGTGTGGAAGCTTTGGCAGCAAATCTTGTGTCATCCACGCATAAAAAACATCGGCATTAATATTCTCGGTAAACAAGCTTAAGGTGACGAAGGTATTTTCGAGAATGGCACCAATGACGTTGATACGGCCTTTTGCGTGCCAGTCATGCGAACCAAAACAGCGTAACCCTTTTTCCGAATAGCCATGTTGACGTGGCATCGACTGAGCAAAACCACTTTCATCCAAATACACAATCGGCCTGCCAGCCCGCTCATAGTCGCTGATGCGCTCGATAAATACCTGACGAGCCTGAAGATCAGCGCGAGGGTGTTTTAACGTTTTTTTTATGGGTGATCCGAAGCCGTTTCAAGGCATAATGAATAGCCGATTGTGAGACACCTAAACGTTTTGCTCTTTCCCATTGATAGTCATCGGGAAAGTGTTGGACATCCGCCATGAGCACTGCATCAGGGATTTTCGTGGCAGGTTTATTGCGGGTCATGCAAGGTTCTATCTGATTGCACCACCGGAACAAGGTGCGCATGGAGACTTCAAAATGGGCACTCGTTTGTTCAAAAGTCAACGAATGCTTGTCTTTGTATGCCAATACTCTCTTTCGAAAATCTAAGCTGTAACCCATCTCATTTTATGCCTTGTCATCTTAGGTTTAGATATTATGTCATATTGATATGATTTAGCTATACGTTCCGTTATGAGCAATCATGATATTCATGGGTATGATGATATTGTTTCATTCAGTGATGCCAGCCAGATAGCCATTGATATACTCAAGATGTCGGCTGGTCTTACTCATCGTAACCCCGAATCTATCGCGATACTGACAGATAAAATTAAATTTAAACGTCTTCTTAGGGCGTGTTGATGTTTTGTGAGGGATTATTAGATAGCATGATGATTTGGTATAATTACTTTCGCCAAAAAACAACCAGACCTCACCATCATGCCGCGAACTATGTTAACAGATCTCCAATGGAATAAGCTATCTGCGTTAATGCAACATGCGGGTTGGATTTATCACAAACCTGAACACCGTTTGACCGTTGAAGGCATTCTTTACCGAATGAGAACGAGCGTTCCCTGGCGCGATTTACCGCCAGAATTCGGCAAATGGAATAGTGTCTTTCAACGTTTCAATGCGTGGTCAAAGAAAGGGGTTTTACAGCTCATTTTCAAGTGGTTATCTGGGTTTGCTGATAGGGAATGGTTGTTTATTGATGGGAGTATCGTCCGTGCTCATCAGCACAGTGCCGGAGCGGCTTCAGATGATGATGAGGCGATTGGCAAAAGTTGTGGTGGACGTTCAACCAAAATTCATTTGGCCGTCGATAGTTATGGCTTGCCTGTTCATTTTGAATTGTCCGGGGGACAAGTGCATGACATTGTTCATGCTGAAAGTTTAGTCGAACAATCGCCCCCTTCGGACTTTGTGATAGCTGACAAAGGGTACGACAGTCAGGCTTTCAGAAATCATATTGAACAGCAAGGAGCAACACCGATTATTCCCTACCGGAAAAATAGCCGAAAATCGGATAAACAGATTGATAAATGTTTATATCGTTATCGTCATTTGGTGGAGAATGCGTTCGCTAGGGTTAAACATTTTCGTGCAATAGCAACAAGATACGATAAGCTTGAACGGAATTACGCCAGTATGTTGGCTCTGGCGTTTATCATTGTCTGGTTGCCCATGTGGGTTGAATGAATTATGACCTTAAAACATCAACAGACCCTAGTCATACGGAATTTATTGCTCGCTGGTATTCAGGTGAAAACTGTAAAGACAGCTATGCAGCCCAGCTTCGCACTGAGGAGATGCTAGGGTACCCTGTAGTTATCAAACCCTCCAACGGATTTTACAGCACGGGTGTCACTAAAATATGTGGTGCAGCATCATTTGCTCATGCCTGGGCGCAGACTAAACGGGCCTGTAGGCTCTTCAAAAAGCTTCACGGCCATTCAGAGATTATTATTGAGGAATATATTGAAGGAAAGGAATGTGCCATTGATGGTTTTGTGAAAGATGGTAAAATTTATTCTCTTCTTTTTCACATGAAATACCCTGATTTAACTGGGCCATATTTTCATGAAACAGCCTATATAACCTCACCGTTTTGTTCTGCAAAAGGTAGCGTTTTTTCGCGAATACTCGAAGACGTCATAACGTTATCTGGACTGGATATGTCTCCTTTCCATGCTGAGTTTCGTATCACTCCGAGAGGCAAAATTTATCTACTGGAAATAGGCCCAAGGCTTTCAGGTATAGGCGTGACGGGGCAGATAATGCTGGATATTTGTTGTCATATCGATGGCTATGAAACCCTGCATCATTTAAATGATGGAAAAGTCCTTTCATATAAACCTAGAGGCATCGGGCTAGAGTATGATTTTTGCTCCTCGCGCAATGGAATACTTACTAGTGTCACAAGGGGGATGCAATTGGGATTGCTGCACCTATAGCAACTCTTACATTTTGCTTCTGCCGGGGGAAATGGAGAGTGCCAATGCGCTCGGTTACAGCTTCAGCCATTACCATATTATCGATAACGATTACCACCAGGGGATGAAAGTCGTGCCTGCGGATATGGGATGCTGCGTGTCACCTCGGCAGAGTAAGAATGCTTACAAGCCGATCGACTGCCGTGTCTTTCCTTTCTGGTTTCAATTGAACGGAGAAAAGCTTGAAATCATTGAGGGGAAATCGTGCCCCGCCATCAGACATAATTTGCCGTTGGTGAAATATAAGTCGCAGGCGCAGTGGATGGGGGAATTATTAATGCTTGATGAAGATATTGCTGATTTTCTGCGTAAGGCAAGAATGGTGAATTACACAGGAGATGGTAGCGATATTCCCGTTGTCAGTCTCTGAATTGGGAGGTTCTCTGTGACAGAAAAACAAATGTACCGATTGTCTGAACTACAGGAAGGAATATGGTATCAGGAGAAACTGTATGGTTCACGCCGCTCTCATAATGTTCCCATACGTTTTGATTTTACGACAAGGCCAGACCATGCACACCTTCAGACTGTAATAAATACGCTCATCAATGCGCATTATTGTTTTCATACTCGTATTACTGAAGATGGATCAGGTTTACCGCGGCAGTACATGCAGACACCATCACCGGTCAAGCTCAGGATTGTTGCGCTAAAAGAGAGCAATGAGGAGTATCTTGTACTGCGTTTGGAGGAGGAGACCGCAATACCTTTCGCCCTCAGAGACGACGCATTGTATCGCATCACGCTTTTCGAACACACCAAGGGGGCTGCCACTCTGCTTTTTGTTATTCATCATATTATTTTTGATGGTCAGTCTGCCGCTGTGTTTTCACAGGATTTCATCAGACTCTGGTCTAAGGAGCAAAGTTCTTTGGTCCAGGCACATGATATAGCAGCACAGACATATCTCGAGATGCTATTTTCCGAGTCTCCTTCAGAACGCTCGATGGAATACTGGCGAAAAATGCTAGCTGATGCCCCCTCTGAAATGTTATTGCCTTTTTCTGGTAGAGGCGAAACGGATACTCGGCAAGCTGGAACGGTTATTAAACATATTGCTCACGACATCAGCGAGCGTATTACTTCGCTGTGCCAAGCTTATTCTGTCACACCTTTTATGCTTCATACTGTAGCTTGCACCTTCTTATTGATGCGCTACAGTCAGAGCCAGGACATTGTACTGGGGGTACCAATTTCCATCAGAAACGATAAGGCTTCAACTCTTGTGGCGGGGCTATTTGTCAATGTGCTCCCGTTGCGGCTTATTGCACAAGCAGACACAACAGCAAGCACAATGCTCGGACAGATTCGTAACAGGCTTGTCAGAACTATGATGCACCGAAACGTCACTTTTCATCAATTGGTCAGAGAATTACACCCCGAACGTACCAGCTTCAGAAACCCATTTTTTCAGGTATGTGTGAACTATGCTCGTGTCAGTGAAAGAGAACTTACTTCTGAAAGCGTACGAGCAGTTCCCATCCCTAACGCGGTTGCGGCTTTTGAGCTTGATTTTATTTTGGCTGAGCATGATGACAGCCTGAAAATCATTCTGGAATACAGGAAAGGTTGTTTTGACGAAGAAACGATCAGTAGCATGCTTCGACATTACTGCACATTGCTGGATGAGATAACGAGAAACCTTTCATGCACACTTGCTTCTGTGAACATGATGAGCCAAGCAGAACGTGAGGTGATACTTAATTGTTGGAACCCATCCGTGAAAGACGGTCGAGCAGAGACTAGTGTACTTAGCCTGTTTGAACGTCAGGCAGCAGAGCAACCACTGTCAGTTGCACTCTGTTATCGAGGTGGGGAGATGAGATATGAGGAATTAAATCGCAAAGCTAATCAACTTGCTCATTACCTGAAAAGTCAAAATATAACAGCAGGGCAGCGCGTGGCTGTTAGTCTTCCACGAAACCCAGATTTTATCGTTGCGATATACGGAATACTGAAGACAGGAGCTACTTATGTTCCTATCGACCCGGATTATCCAGAGGATCGTAAACAGTTTTTGCTGGAGAATTCTGGAGCCGTTGCACTCATCGCATCAGGGATTTATGGCGAGAATAGAATTGATGCTGGTGTACCTGTCTTTGAATTGTGCAATTTGATTGATATTCTCCGTGATCAACCGAAGACCAATCCAGTCGGACAACCAAGCCTAGATGATGTTATCTATTGCATTTATACGTCTGGTTCAACCGGAGAACCAAAAGGAGCCTTGAATACCCACCGAAGCATAGCAAATTTGGTCTACTGGTATGTTCACGAAGCTCTCAAAATGTCACCGGGTGAGAAAGTTATCATAGCAAGTTCATTCAGTTTTGACCTGACGCAGAAAAACATCTTCGGACCATTGAGCTGTGGTGGCTCGGTGATTATCCCTGACAGCAGCCCTGCGGACGCTATAGGGTTTTTACGCGCTCTAAGTGCTTTCCAGCCTGATTATCTTTGCTGTGCACCTTCGGCTTACAGAGCATTTGCCGGATCGTCACGATGTCAGTCACTGAAAAAGATCGTTTTGGGTGGAGAGGTTATCGAACCAGCGCTCGCGGAAACTATCCTCAACAGTGGTAAAGTGCTGATTAATTCTTATGGTCCTACCGAGTGTGCAGATATCGCTATTTGGTCAGAATATTTACCAGATTCGCCATTACCGATAGGGACGATCCCTCTGGGATGCCCCATACCCGGTTGTCGAATTTATATCTTGGATGATTTCCTTAACCCAGTACCTCAGGGTATAGATGGGGAAATCTATATCGGTGGTGTGGGGGTCGGATTAGGTTATCTGAACCGTGATGATATGACACAGGAAAAATTTATTCGGAATCCATTTGATGGTGGTGGCCGTATGTACCGGACCGGGGACAGGGGTCGCTACCGGTCTGATGGTGTCATAGAATTCACGGGTCGCCGCGACGGGCAGATCAAATTGCGCGGATTCCGTATTGAGCCTAGTGAAATTGAGTCGGCCATTCAGTCTACAGAACTGGTGGATCAGGTTTGTGTCCAGGCATGTAGTGCTCATGGAAATGGACAAAAACTGGTAGCTTGGTTTGTTTCAGCAAAGGGCAAAAATACGACCCGTGCAGAAATTGCGGGTTGCCTCAAACAGATACTTCCGGCGCATATGATCCCCGATACTTGGGTAAGGCTTGATGCGATGCCTGTCTCTCCTAACGGAAAAACAGACAGGCTCAGACTGACCGTACCGGAGGAGAACAGAGACAACAATGAACTAGAGGTTTTACCTTCCGGGACGCTTACAAAACTAATTGCAGACATCTGGCAGCAAGAACTGGGCCTGAATCGGTTGAGTGTTAATGACAATTTTTTCCAGTGTGGAGGGCATTCCTTGCTGGCTATTGTTTGCCTGGCAAGGATTAACCAAAAGCTGGGGCTTACGCTTCCTGGGACCGCAATTGCACATTATCAAACTATTGATGAACTGGCATCTTTCATTACTGAAAATCGGTTGGATGAGTCTCCACCTTATAAAATCTGGTTTCCTTCATCTGGCCCAGTGATCTGGTTTTTCCCGGCAGCGGGATTAAGAAGCACAGCTTACCGACATCTGGCCGAGTCATTCGCACCAGAATGCGAGCTGAGGATTCTGGAATATCCGGAACATGATGCTGTTGAATCCGCTAGTATAGAAGCGTTACAGGCATATTTTTGCCATCAGATTGAGACATTTTCAGGCAGCCGGGAAATTATTCTGGCCGGGCACTCTTTTGGCGCAACAATCGCTTTTGAAGTGGGACGTTATTTTGAGAATGCGGGACTGTCCGTTAGGCTCATTGTCATCGATGGGACATTGACATCTCCTGAGCAGTTTTTCGGAAGCAGTAAGTCGCCTCAATCTTCGTCAGAGCAAAATGGCGTAGTGATGAGCGATTTCTTTAGCAGTGAAAGTTTCCACGAAGCACTCAGGCATATGACAAGTGAGTCTGATGCACTCTATCAACATCATGTATCACTATTTTGTCTGTATCAGCCAGAAGGCTGCTTTGATAGTGACACTCTAGTTATTCTCGGAGCAGAGGGAGAGATCTACCGTCAACTTCAGCCGAAACATGAGCTGTACTATAAGGATTTTTTCCCTGAATTGAATGTGCTTGTATCTTCAGGAGAACATATGAGTTTGGTTAGTGCCGAACACGCCAACCGTCTTTCGTCCCATATAAAGACATTTGTTATTCCAGCCATCTAAATATTTTTAGAAGGAGATATTTCAGATGAAAAATGTAATTATTCAAACTCAATATGATAAAGATCTACACATATTTCAATCGTTTTTAGAACCTTATATGAAGTTCTCTACTGGACTATTTTTACATAATACGGTGACTTTGGAACAGAGTGTTAAGAACATGCTTGATAAGTTGATTGAGAAAGGAAATGTCACCGATGGTACTAAAATTCTTGAAGTCGGTACTGGATGGGGATGTCTATTGAAACGTATCAGAGAACGTTTTGAATATGTAGATTATACTGGAATAAGTACCTCCAAAGAACAAAGCGACTATGTATTTCGTCATGTTGATGATAAAGCTGTTATTCACATTACCAGTTTTGAAACAGTCAATCTTAATGAAGTTTATGACACTATCTTTCTTTGTGGAACATTTTGCCATTTAAAAAATAAACCTGAACAACTAAAGCGCCTTTTAAAGTTACTATCCCCAACCGGAGTACTAATCATTGAAGATACTTTTTTCATTTCACAAGAAATTATGATAGAAGTACAAAAAAGTCGTTTTAAGGATTCTATCCAAAATGCTATGTTTGGTTGGGGCGAAATTATTAATTTGGGAATGTTTATTGAGATGATAGAGAAAGTCGGCATGAAATTGACATACTGCTATGATTTAACTGAAAGTTATTTCATAACTGGAAAGGAATGGAGTAAACGATTATTAGCTGCAGATTTACCTTTTCACGAAAAAAAGGAACTATATACTTATTTGCGCTTTGCTAATCTTGGATGGAATAAAAATGCGTTTTATTATTTACTGGCTTTAAAAGTTTCGCCTCATTCATAAACATGATATATATGAACGCTGAAGTGGTAAAAGTAATTCGGACATCTCACAAGCTTGCTATTCTATATGACTTTTCAAAATGGTAGGAGTATCAGAGAAACTCAGTCCAATTTTGCGAATTTTGATGATTTCCCACAAACAAAAAAGCAAAAAGAAGGGCTGAGTCATGCCTATCCTACCACTACAAGTTGATTAGTTAAACATAATCGATACAGGCAATTACACAAATTGATGTACAAGCTCCGCCTTTTAATGAATAAAATCGCGTTAAACCTGCTGAAAAATGAGAAAACGGTTAAGGTGAGCATCAAAACCAAGCGGCATAAAGCCGGCTGGGATAATAGTTATATGTTGAAAGTCCTTACGGTGGGTTTTCCATCAGTATAATTTAGACCCGTTTGCCCTGTTTGTTACAGGCTGATTTCTTGCCTATACGCTCAAGTTTTGTTAACCATGGTTGTCCGTCGTTGCTGTGTACGGTCATTGTTTCCCTCTCACGTTCGATCTGTCTGCCAGCCCTTCGCTCCGCGATCATTACTCGTTTCATCACTACTATGGCTGACTCCGACTTCCTGATACCCATCTCTCAGGCCTTGTGTTTTGGCACTTGTGCCCGATATACTCATTCCCTTGAGAGGTGTCAGGATCTTCTGGGTTCCGCACTGTTCTCTACAAACTCGCCGGTGCCTGAGACTCCGGTGTGTGCTTCTGACTGGAAAAAAATCACCAGTGTGTCCATTCAGAAACTATTGCCTGCTGGTTCGACGGATACCATCGGCACAACACAATCAGCGAATTTCGGAGTTATCACGTTCACCTATTGGTTTCGGCTCGAATGTTTCGCTGTCTACGCTTCATCTTCTTTGTTACCGCCGGAGATGCAAGACTCGCTACGTAGTGATCTGGCTAATCTTCTACGACGGGGCTTTCACCCGCAAGAAACAGTGCAGCTTTTCCCAGTGCACCACGACATCACAGAAAATTTCAACTAACTTGTCCATAACCTGTTCCAAGAGCAAAGTTTTGGTGTGCACCAAAACTTTGCTCTTGGAACAGGCACTTCATCAATTCCTTATCCAGAATTCAGGTTAATGTAAACATTTCAATCAGTCCCCTTTACCACTTCTTCTGTAAAAATAAGATAGTCTGGCGACGAGTAGCCGCCGAGGCTACGTCTCGCCACTCCGTATCAGTTTTATTATGGCGTTGCGGGATATTCAAGATGAAGCTTTATGGTGTACGATAGCAGCTCCCAGCACTATTCCCAAAAAACTCAGAGCACTGAGACTGAGGGAAAGAGTTAAGCGATATATTTTGCCTGAAGAAAACGGCCCAAAAGTCGGACCGTTCGTCTGTCGAAAACCCGCTATCCCATGCAATCAAAATATTCTTAACTGAATGGTGTTAACCTTTACAGGTGGCGATTTTGATCATGGCTTATTTAAGTATGAAGAGCCGAAAGGAATTACAGCCAGAAGAACCAGGCAATCCCAGAAATAATAGCAATACATACCAAATTCAGCACTATGCCTACCCTAACCATTTCAATTTGTTTGATATAACCAGAGCCATAAACAATTGCATTAGGTGGCGTTGCTACAGGTAGCATAAATGCACAGGATGCCCCAATACCAATTATCAGGGTCAAAACCACGACCGGCATTCCCAGCGCTTCTGCAACCGTAGCAAAAATAGGTACAAGTAGCGCTGCGCTAGCAGTATTACTTGTGAATTCGGTCAGGAAAATAATAAACGCAGCAATCGCAATAATGATCACAAACCAAGGGCTAGTGCCAAAAGTCGCCGCCATGCCATTCGCCATAACTTCACTGGCACCAGAATTTTTTAAAACAGCACTCAATGTCAGGCCACCACCGAACAGCATCAACACTCCCCATTCTGTGTTGTTTTGAATCTGTGACCATGTTGATACACCAGTGATACCAATCAGGATGGCAGCGCTCACTGCAATAATTGTATCCAGATCTTTGACACCGCCCAGTACATCACTAATGAATGAACTGAAAATCCAGCACACTACGGTTAACAGGAAAATGCCCATAGTAATAACACGTTTACCGTTCCATTCCAGGTGCTCCAATTCCAGCTCAAATTTATGATTCAGGTTTGGACGCAGCATGAGGTACATCACCCCAACCATAACGGGCATGAGAATAATGACCATTGGCACGCCGTATTTCATCCATGTAAAGAAATCCATACCCAGTTGTGCGGCAGCGATAGCATTGGGTGGGCTACCTACCAACGTTCCCAAGCCACCAATACTGGCGCTGTATGCAACACCAAGCAGCACAAAGACAAAGGTATTACGCTCAGTACGCACATCCAGATTAGCCAGAATTCCAAGGATCAGTGGTAACATCATGGCTGCAGTTGCCGTGTTACTTATCCACATAGAAAGCAGAGCAGTAATACCAAATATTAGCAATACCGCCACAGATAAACGTCCACGGGCGATCATCAGCAAGCGGTTAGCTATCAATCTGTCCAAACCTTGAATATGTAGCGCCGTTGCCAGTGCAAAACCACCGAAGAACAAAAAGATTATTGGGTTTGCAAAAGATTTCAGTGCATCACCGGTATTCATCAATCCCAGGCCAACCGCCAGAATAGGAATACACAGAGCTGTAATGGTGACATGAATGGCTTCTGTTAACCATAACACGCCAACAAATACCATTAATGCCAAGCCTGCATTTGCTTTTTCACCATAGGGTAAAAACTTAAGTAATGTCACAAGCAAAATGATGTCCAGCGCGAGAATAATTAAGCCTCTTTTATTTGAGAGTGTAGGCCCAATCGCTGGTGTTAAAGATTCAGAAGCGTCCATGAAGACTCCATAAAACAATGAAACATAACTTTGCAATGTAAAAAGAATAATTGATGAATCATTGCCACAAATGTTAAGGAATTACATTACATGTGAAATAATAAGGAGTATTAGCAAAGAATAAAATACGGGTTGTATAATTTTGGGATCTGTTACGCGGGATTTATCTGACCACTGAATTATTGGCTAAAAAAAGAACTAAATTTCTGTTGTCATATCACACTTTCACCCTGTAATAAGATAAGTAACCGGTATGAAAAATAAAATTTTCTTTCAATAAAAAGGCGAAAGAGAAAACTCTCTTTCGCCGAAACATAAAAAATATTTATTTTTTAGCAGGGAAAACCGACGATTATGCCTGGCCTTTCACTTCTTTCAGGCCGTTGAAAGGAGCACGATTACCCAGTGCTTCTTCAATACGGATCAACTGATTATACTTAGCAACACGGTCAGAACGGCTCATAGAACCCGTTTTGATTTGACCTGCCGCAGTACCAACAGCCAGATCAGCAATCGTTGCATCTTCAGTTTCACCAGAACGGTGAGAGATGACCGCTGTGTAACCTGCCTCTTTTGCCATCTTGATTGCAGCCAGAGTTTCAGTCAAAGAACCGATCTGGTTGAACTTGATCAGGATGGAGTTTGCGATACCTTTTTCGATACCTTCTTTCAGGATCTTGGTGTTAGTTACGAACAGATCATCACCAACCAACTGGATTTTGTCACCCAATACTTTAGTCTGGTAAGCAAAACCATCCCAATCAGATTCGTTCAGGCCATCTTCGATGGAAACGATCGGGTATTCTTTGGTCAGTCCTTCCAGATAGTGGGTGAATTCCTGAGAGGTGAAAGTCTTACCTTCACCTTTCAGTTCATAGTTGCCCGTTTCTTCGTTATAGAATTCAGAAGCTGCACAGTCCATCGCCAGAGTAATGTCTTTACCCAGTACGTAACCCGCTTTCTCAACCGCTTCTTTGATTGCTGCCAGCGCTGCTGCGTTAGATTCCAGGTTTGGCGCATAGCCACCTTCATCACCCACCGCAGTGTTCATACCTTTGGCTTTCAGCACTTTCGCCAGATTGTGGAATACTTCAGAACCCATGCGTACAGCCTCTTTCAGTGTACTTGCACCAACTGGCTGGATCATGAATTCTTGAATATCTACGTTGTTGTCTGCATGTTCACCACCGTTGATGATGTTCATCATTGGCAGAGGCATGGAGAATTTACCTGGAGTACCGTTCAACTCAGCGATGTGCTCATACAGAGGCATACCTTTCGCTGCGGCGGCGGCTTTGGCGCTTGCGAGAGAAACAGCCAAAATCGCGTTAGCACCGAAATTAGATTTGTTTTCAGTACCATCCAGCTCGATCATGATTTTGTCGATGTTAGCCTGATCTTTTGCATCCTGACCGACCAGAGCCTGTGCAATCGGCCCATTAACCGCAGAAATTGCTTTCAGTACACCTTTACCCATAAAACGAGACTTATCGCCATCACGCAGTTCCAGTGCTTCACGAGAACCGGTTGATGCACCTGATGGTGCAGCAGCCAGACCAACGAAGCCGCCTTCCAGGTGTACTTCTGCTTCTACCGTTGGGTTACCACGGGAGTCGATAATTTCACGGCCAAGCACTTTAACGATTTTGGACATTAGGTTTTCCTCAGTACAAGTTAAATTCAGGACAACAAATTGAAACTAAAAGCCATTCTCTTAAAAGCTAACATCTTAAAACTATTACCTTAAAATTAATTTGCTTAATATCAATCCATTGCCCCATATCTTATTTCAACTGGCCTTTCTGATATTTGCCGGCAGCTTCGACGAAGCCAGCAAATAGCGGATGACCATCGCGAGGCGTTGAAGTGAATTCTGGGTGGAACTGGCACGCCACGAACCACGGATGCGCTGGGTTCTCGATAATTTCCACCAGTTTGTTGTCGATTGAACGGCCAGCAATACGCAAGCCTGCATCTTCAATGCGTTTCAACAGCAAATTATTCACTTCATAACGATGACGATGACGCTCAATGATGTCATTCTGGCCATAAAGTTTACGTACCAGACTATTTTCAGTCAGATGGCACAATTGGCCACCAACGCGCATCGTTCCACCGAGATCGCTCTCTTCGCTACGTACTTCTACGTTGCCGTTCTCATCACGCCATTCAGTGATCAGAGCAACAACCGGTAACTTACATTCAGGATCGAATTCAGTGGAGTTAGCCTCAGCCATTCCCGCAACATTGCGAGAGAATTCAATCAGAGCCACCTGCATACCCAGACAAATTCCCAAATATGGGACTTTATTTTCACGAGCATAGCGTGCGGTCATGATCTTGCCTTCGATACCACGGCCACCAAAACCACCCGGCACCAGAATCGCATCCAGACCTTTCAATACGTCAACACCACGTGTTTCAACATCCTGTGAATCGATCAGCTTGATGTTAACAGTCAGGCGATTTTTCAACCCGCCATGTTTCAGTGCTTCAATCACTGATTTATACGCATCTGGCAGCTCAACGTATTTGCCCACCATCCCGATGGTCACTTCACCCGATGGGTTGGCTTCTTCATAAATGACCTGTTCCCATTCAGACAGATCCGCTTCAGGGCATTCGATGCTGAATCGTTTACAAATATAATCATCTAAGCCCTGAGATTTCAAGAGGGCTGGAATTTTATAAATGGAATCAACATCTTTTAAGGAGATAACTGCTTTCTCTGGAACGTTACAGAAAAGCGCAATTTTTGCACGTTCATTGGCAGGGACGATGCGATCTGAACGACAAATCAATACGTCAGGCTGAATACCAATGGACAGCAATTCTTTCACGGAATGCTGGGTCGGCTTAGTTTTCACTTCGCCCGCTGCGGCCATATAAGGCACTAGAGTCAGATGCATGAACAGCGTGTTTTCACGGCCTACTTCCACCGCCATCTGACGAATGGCTTCAAGGAATGGCAGGGATTCGATATCACCGACAGTGCCCCCGATTTCCACCAACACAACGTCATGACCTTCTGCACCACGGATAATGCGGTCTTTGATTTCATTGGTGATGTGAGGAATAACCTGAATGGTTGCACCCAAATAATCGCCGCGGCGTTCTTTGCGCAGCACTTCAGAATAGACACGACCCGTCGTGAAGTTATTGCGGCGTGTCATTTTGGTTCGGATGAAACGTTCATAATGACCTAAATCAAGATCAGTTTCAGCGCCATCTTCGGTAACGAAAACTTCCCCGTGTTGGGTTGGGCTCATTGTGCCTGGATCAACGTTGATGTACGGGTCCAGTTTCATAATGGTGACATTGAGTCCACGGGCTTCGAGTATAGCCGCCAAAGAGGCTGCGGCAATGCCTTTACCCAGAGAGGATACGACCCCGCCGGTCACAAAAATATAATTAGTTTTCATGCTGAACCTGAAAGTTTAGGTTTAAAAGGATGATGAATATAACAGGACGGGAAAGCAGTATACCCTAACCTTAATTTCGCTACAAACCATCTAAATGGGGTAAGGTGTCATATAAACAGTAACACAGCGAAACAAATACTCTCATTTCTCTTTAAATTCATTATGTTAATGTCGTGAATTTTTTTCACTGACTCAGGTTATTTAGCCGTTTAAGCGACATCCTTTTCGTTATTTCCATGATTTTTTGACAGGATAAAGCAACGCAGGAGTTGCTCGTGAGTCTATAATGCCACCTGGTTTGTGATTGCTATATCTTCTGACTTTTCACTCGCTGCCACATCGCTTCCATTTCATCTAATGTAGCCGTTTCCAGTGACAAGCCTTTGTCGAGGATCAGTTTTTCGACATTACGGAAACGATTCTCGAATTTCTGGCAGGCTTTTTGTAGTGCGATCTCCGGCTTATGCCCAAAATGACGGGATAAATTAACCACTGAAAACAGTAAATCCCCCAACTCTTCTTCCAATCGTTCTTTATCAACCACCGCCTGTTTCGCTTCATCCATGACTTCATCAATTTCTTCATAGACTTTGTCCAGCACAGGGCCAATAGTATCCCAATCAAAACCTACCGAAGCGCAGCGTTTCTGGATTTTATAAGCCTTCATCAGGGCTGGTAAACTGGCAGGAATATCATCCAGTACCGAATGCTGATCTTTTTCAGCCCTTTCTGCGGCCTTGCGTTGTTCCCAACTGCCTATTGCCTCTTCGCTGCTAATCCCCGCTTGTTGATTGAAGATATGAGGATGGCGGCGCTCCAGTTTGTCACACACCGCTTCACAGATATCATCAAAATCAAACTGTTGCTGCTCCTGAGCCATCTGGGCATAAAACACGATATGAAACAGCAAATCCCCCAGCTCTTCTTTTAATGCGTTGACATCATTGCGCTCAATCGCATCAAGCACTTCATAGGTCTCTTCCAATGTATATGGGGCAATTGTTGCGGAGGTTTGTACCTTGTCCCAAGGGCAGCCATCCTGAGGATGGCGCAACTGCGCCATAATCCCCTTTAGTCGTTCAATAGAGTTTGGTTTCATCTTAATCCATGCTTTAATCAATTACCGTGCAAACGTCTGGCTTCAATCACATCAGACAACTGATTGAGTTTTGCCAATACCCGCCCAAGCACTTGCAAGTTATAAATCTCAATGTCCATATCAATAGTGGCAAGCTGTTGCTTAACATCACTGCGGCTGCTGACGCCCAATACATTAATTTTTTCATTGGCGAGGATGGTCGTAATATCACGCAATAATCCACTGCGATCATTGGCAACAACGCGCACCACCAGTGAATAGCCGCTGGAATAACTCTCCCCCCAGACCGCATCGACTATCCTTTCCGGCGAGCTGGCTTCGAGTTCCGCTAACTGATCACAATCCGCACGGTGGATGGAAATCCCGCGCCCACGAGTGATAAATCCAATAATCTCATCACCAGGGATAGGCTGACAGCAACGCGCAATGTGATGCATTAGGTTACCTACCCCTTCCACAACAATACGGCCATTATCTTTGCTGGTATTACGTGGTGTATAGGTTTTGTTCTCCAGGTTGCGAAGCGCTTCGCGATCTTCTTCTTCCGCCGTAATTTTATTGAATTTGCTTTGCAGGAAATTCACTAACTGGTGGATACGGATATCACCGACACCAATGCCCGCCAGCACTTCTTCCAATGTATGGACGTTATAACGGGCAATCAGCTCTTTCTCCGCTTCCTTGACCGTGATCCCCAAATGTGCCAACTCATTGTCCAGCATCTGGCGGCCAGCAATGATGTTCTTGTCACGATCTTGCTTACGGAACCAATTGTGGATTTTTGCGCGTCCACGGCTGGTCGTTACATAGCCAAGGTTAGGATTCAACCAGTCGCGGCTTGGATTAGGTTGCTTCTGGGTAATGATTTCAATCTGATCGCCCATCTGAAGCTGATAGCTGAATGGTACGATACGCCCGCCAATTTTTGCCCCAATGCAGCGATGGCCGACATCACTGTGAATGTGATAGGCAAAATCCAATGGCGTAGAGCCAATTGGTAAATCAATGACATCCCCTTTTGGCGTAAAGACATAGACGCGATCATCAAATACCTGACTGCGCACTTCATCCAGCATTTCACCGGTATCCGCCATTTCTTCCTGCCATGCGATCAATTTCCGCAGCCATGCAATACGGCTTTCATAACTGCCGGATTTACCACCACCAAGCGCAGCGCCTTCTTTGTATTTCCAATGTGCTGCTACGCCAAGTTCTGCATCATCATGCATCTGACGGGTACGGATCTGGATCTCAAGCGTTTTGCCATTTGGTCCCAAAACGACAGTATGAATCGACTGATAACCATTCGGTTTCGGGTTGGCAACGTAATCGTCAAATTCATCCGGCAAATGACGATAGTGAGTATGGACTATCCCAAGTGCTGCGTAGCAATCCTGCAAACGCTCAACAACAATTCGTACGGCACGCACGTCAAACAATTCATCAAAAGACAGGGCTTTTTTCTGCATTTTGCGCCAAATGCTGTAAATATGCTTCGGTCGCCCGTATATTTCAGCACGAACCCCTTCTTTCAGCATATATTTACGCAAAGTTGTCACAAATTTCTCGATATACTGTTCACGATCAATCCGGCGCTCATGCAATAACTTGGCAATTTTCTTATATTCATCGGGATGTAAATAACGGAAACAGAAATCTTCCAGCTCCCATTTTAGCTGCCCAATTCCCAGCCGATTGGCAAGAGGAGCATAGATATTGGAACACTCTTTGGCAGCCAGCACCCGTTCATCTTCACTGGCATCTTTCACCTCCCGCAAATGGGCAATGCGTTCTGCCAGCTTGATAACCACACAACGAAAATCTTCCACCATCGCCAGCAGCATCCGGCGAACATTATCAACCTGTACTGAGCAAGTCGCATCGGTATGAGTGGCTTTTAGTTGGCGAATGGCATCCATTTCCAATACACCATGCACCAAATTCGTGATGCCTTTGCCAAATGTTTCTGTCACTGTTTCGCTATCGAGTAGCCTGGCATTAAGGATGGGAAAAAGTAGCGCAGCACGCATACTGTCATTATCCATGCTCAATGTGGACAAGATCTCCACCATTTCCACACCGCGCCATAGCAACAGTTCCGCATTGGAGTGACCCTGAACTTTTTCGTGACAATATCGCCAGGTTTCGACCAACTTTTCACTGGATTGTGGGTTAGTAATGTTTAAACTCGCGATCCACTTATCGACCGCAAATTCACCTGCCGGTGTGAGATGCGCACTTCTTACCGCAACCATAATTTCTCCCTACTCGATCATGGGTTCACTGCTAAACAGCGCCATGGACTCTAGATGGCCTGTGTGCGGGAACATATCCAGCATCCGCACACTGACAAGATGATAACCTGCCTCCAACAAAACCTTGCTGTCCCGTGCGAGTGTTGTGGGGTTACAGGAAACGTAAACCACTTTTTCGGGGGCCAATTTTACAATATGTGCCATAACCCCCGCCGCACCAGCGCGGGCGGGATCCAGCAGCACTTTATTAAATCCTTGTGCTGCCCAAGGCTGCTGGTGAATCTCCGATTCCAGATTCTCATGAAAAAAATCGACATTATTAAGTTTATTGAGCCGGGCGTTATATTGCCCACTTGCCACCAGCTCAGCAACCCCTTCCACACCCACAGTTGCCTGTACTTGAGTTGCGATCGGCAGGGTAAAGTTCCCCATGCCACAAAACAGATCCAATACTCTGTCTGTTGGTTGTAAATCCAGCCACGCCAACGCCTGTGCAACCATTTTCTGGTTAACCACATCATTTACCTGAATAAAATCTTGCGGGCTGAACACCAGTTTCACCCCATTCACCTGATACCACGGCGCGGGTTGTTCCGCCGCCAATGGTTCAAGGGATTTTTCATCACCCAGCAGATAAATTGCTACATTGTACTGCACCGAAAAGAGGCGCAGTGTTTCCTTATCTTCGTGCTTAAGGGAGTCAAGATGGCGCAACACGACTAATGGGCCATTATCCGCTAAGACTAATTCTACATGCCCCAGCCGTTTTACCGTATGCAGACTATTCAGGCACTGGTACAGCGGCTGCAATAATTGTTCCAACTCAGGACGCATCACCGGACAGTGTTTAATATTCACCAAATCATTGGTCTGGCTCTGGCGAAATCCCATCAATAATGTGCGTTGTTTAGCGTGATATTGCAGGCCGAGTCTGGCTCTGCGCCGATAGCCATATTCTGGGCTGTGAATAATGGGATGAGCGCTGATGCTAATGCCTGTTTCCCGTTGGATCAGGCGTTCCAGTACACTAGCCTTAGTTTTAACTTGCAGCTCAGTGGCAACGTGCTGCTGTTGGCACCCGCCACACACCTTAAAATGTGGGCAGTGAGGTGCGACGCGATGCGGGCTATCTGATAACCTTTTCACAACTTTTGCTTTAGCAAATTGACGTTTTTCTTCTGTCAGTTGGATCTGCGCCTGCTCATCTGGCAATAATCCTGCAATAAAGATGGTTTTTCCCTGATGACGGGCAATGCCTTGCCCTTGTGCATCAAGGTTATCTGCGGTAACGGAAATAATGCCTCGGTTTACGGAGCGACGATTTGGGGAGTAAAATTGCACCATGATTCTGACTGACTTTGAAAAATTGAGTTCTGATTTTCCCACAATGGACGCCTATGACCAAATATAGCCTACGCACCCGTATGATGAGCCTGATATTGGTTCCTGTTTTACTGGTCGGAACGCTTGTGAGTATATCATTTATCTCATACCGCTATTACGAGTTGAAGAAACTGATAGTCCTCAGAGGGATCAGCATTATTGAACCCTTATCTATCGCCAGCGAGGTTGGCATTAATCTGGACAACTGCCAGCAAGTTGACTCATTGATAAACAGCCTGCATCGACGAAACTTTGAGATTGTCAAGGCAATTGCGATCTTTGATAAGCATAACAAGTTATTCGATATTTCGAATGACAAGTATGATGTCAATCGCTTGAAGCTCACTGCCAACGAAGCCATGCCTACAACCTTATCCCAAACGGAATACGACAACAGTATCATCCTGAAGATGCCAATTATCTCAGGAAATTCTTCTCCTAATCCCTGGAACACGTCCACCAGCGATACGCCGCCGATTGGCTATATCGCTATTGATTTGGATTTACGCGTTGCCCAGCTCCAGCAATACAAAGAGATTTCCACTGCCATCATTTTGTTGATTTTGTGCCTTGGGGGAACAGCCTTGTTTGCCCATGGGCTGGTACGTAAAGTTACTCAACCTCTGAATTGCATGGTTAAAGCTGTCGATCGCATCCGTCAGGGACAACTGAACAGTCGCGTGACAGGTGCTATGCCTGGAGAATTGGCTGCACTCCAAAATGGCATTAATACCGTGGCAGAATCGCTCTCAAAATATAAATATGAGATGCAACTTCATATTGATCAAGCCACTTCCGACCTGCAAATTACGATGGAACAGTTGGAGATTCAGAATGTTGAACTGACTATCGCCAAAAAACGCGCACAGGAAGCGGTCAGGATCAAAACGGAATTTCTGGCCAATATGTCCCATGAATTACGCACGCCGCTTAATGGGGTCATTGGCTTTACCCGCCAGATGTTAAAAACCGTCATTACGCCACAACAGATGGAATATCTGTATGTCATTGACAGATCGGCTAATAATCTATTGAAAATTATCAATGATATTCTGGATTTTTCACGTCTGGAATCTAATAAACTGGTATTGGATCAGGTGCCTTTTCTGCTCAGGGATACCGTCAATGAAGTTATTGAACTTTTGACACCTGCTGCCAGCGTGAAAAATCTTTCCCTGCATCACCATATTGATGATGAGTTACCCAACTTGATGATTGGCGATCCCATTCGATTACAACAAATACTGACTAACCTGATTGGCAATGCTATTAAATTCACGGATAAAGGCAGCGTGACGCTGGATATCAAATTACGCCAACAGCAACACCACCTTGTACAGATTGATTTTACTGTGACCGATACAGGTATTGGGATCAAACCGGAATACCGTCCAATTCTGTTCCAGGCCTTCAATCAGGCAGATGCCAGTATTACCCGTCATTACGGGGGCACCGGATTGGGGTTGAGTATTACTAAGCGACTGGTTAATGAAATGAAGGGAGAAATCGATTTTATTAGTGAAGTTGCGAAAGGAACAGTATTTTATTTTGATATCTGGCTGGAAAAAGAAGAGTATTCATTCGGAGCCTTGCCAGAACATCTGCCAGTCTGTTCGGCATTATCACGTTTACCCATGACCGTTATGGCGGTGGACGATAATCCCGCAAACCTGAAATTGATTGGCACGCTGCTCAATGAACTCGTTGAAAATCCCTTGCTGTGCAGTAATGGGGTAGAAGCACTGGAAATAGCGCAACAATATTCGCTGGATCTGATTTTAATGGATATCCAGATGGCGGATATGGATGGCATCCAAACTTCTGAACAGATCCATCAATTACCTCAACACAAAGAGACACCCATTGTGGCCGTTACCGCTTTTACCTGCCATGAGAAAAAAAGTGCACCGTTTATCGATTGCCTTTCCAAGCCCTTGGATGAAAACCATCTTAAAACACTGTTGCACCAGTATTGCCAGCAAAAAAAACCACAAGCCATTGATTGGGAGATGGCGTTGCAGCAAACCGCCGGCAAAGAATCATTGGCACGGGAGATGTTAGAGATGCTGGTGCAATCATTACCTGATATGAAAAATAGGATTGAGCAGGTTTTGACTGGCGATGGTGAAGCCATCCGCAAACACTTTCAGCATCATGTCCACCAATTGCATGGCAGTTGCTGCTACAACGGTGTGCCTAAACTAAAAGCAATTTGCGAATTTGTCGAAAAACAACTGCAACAAGGGGCTGCACTGGTCGATCTGGAGCCAGAATTACTGGAATTTATGGATGAAATTAATCATGTCATGGCTGCTACCCCTGATATCCTCAGGGCGAGTCAATCCGTTACTTTGATACCATAAATTTACGATATTCTTCATAAGCGTAATGATCCGTCATGCCACTGATATAGTCCTGAATGAGGCGCGCCCGATAATAAAATTCGATCGCATCTTTTTCGGCCTCATCAGTGGCAACAATTCCTTCCACGGCCTCACTATAAGCCAAACGATGCTTGGTCGAAAGTTTGTGCAGCAGGCGCGTTTCAATAAAGTATTGTTTGTGAAAATTATGCTGGTTCAGTTCCATAAAATCCTGTCGAGGCAATTCCAGTAAAGGGCTATATACATCCAGCAATCCGGTAATAATGCGGTATCCCTGTAATTCCAGCTCTTCCACTTCAGGATGATTGAAAACCCGTTTACGGGTGACATTTTTCAGGGTTTTCAATAAACGGTGTTCATCGCCATTTCCTTCCAGCAGGGCATGATTAAATGTACCAGCATAGATTTCAGGCAGGTGTTCAATAAACAATTTGGCGGTATAAGGCACCAATTTCCCTGTGATAAATACCCGTAAATACATGAAAAATTGTTCATGGATATTACGACGGGCTTCGTTATTAGTGGTTTTTTTATAAGCTTGTATTACGGTGGATTCGAACAAATCCCCTTTCCGGTGCCCCCCGTTTTCTTCCCACTCTTTTTTCAGATATTCTACCAACTGAGCAACATTAAAAATGTCTTTTTCAACCGCATCATCCAAATCTGCGATGCAATATGAGATATCATCTGCGGCTTCCATAATATATGTCAGCGGGAAACGGCAGAAATCTCCCATTTGCAGTTCTTTTTTCAATTCACGGATAAAGCTATCTTCTGACCAGTAGTAACCTATTTTTTTCATCAGGTAACTGAATTCAGCCGGAGTTTCTTCCAGACGATAGGCCGGACAGGTATATTTCAATATGCAACCAATCTGGGCATAAGTGAGATTTAAACGCAGCAGATTGTGTGCCAGACGGATAGCCTGGGCATTACCTTCAAACTGACATAAATCTCTACGCAATTGCCGGCGAAATAGATCTTTCTTATCTTCTCCCGTCAGGCGCAATGCTGCGACCTTACAGGCATCCTGCCGACTCTGTGTTTTCGGCAAATGGGGCAAATAGTCAGGATCTAATCGACGGGAGAACCAATCCTTAATCGCTGCCTCGCCAAAATGGCCAAAGGGAGGATTACCAATATCGTGCATCAGGCAAGCCATCTCAATCAGGCTTTCAAAAGCAAGCAAGCGATCACTCAGCCCATATTTTTCCAATAAGTTCTGCTTTGCCAGCTCCGCGATAATCGTTTTTGATATATAGCGCCCTATTTGCTGCACTTCGAGCGAATGCGTCAGCCGACTGCGTACAGCCGCATTGCGTTCCAGTGGAAAAACCTGTGTTTTCTGTTGCAACCGCCGAATAGCGGCTGAGTTGATGATCCGCCCACGATCACTTTCAAATTGGCGAGTCACTTGTTCTTCATCATCGGAATGAATAGAGGATTTACTGAACTTGCGTTGGTAATTCAACTTTTGCTTGAAATCAATCTTAGACATTACCCCTCCCGCTACATGAAACGATTATTTAGAATTGGCATCTGCGGTAAATAACTATTCAATGATACACTTGCCGATTAAATCAGCCTTTTAATATAGGCATCAATCCATGAATAACAAGCGAGTATGACACAATGAAAATAGGTGTAATAGGTGCAATGGAACAAGAAGTGACTTTATTGCGTGACCAGATTGAAGGTCTGCAAACATTGTCACGAGGTGGATGCGAAATTTATACCGGTAAACTAAATGGCGTTGATATCGCCTTGTTGAAATCTGGTATTGGTAAAGTTTCCTCCGCACTTGGCACCACTTTGTTGATTGAGCATTGCCAGCCAGATATCGTGATTAACACGGGTTCAGCCGGTGGCCTTGATCCTAAACTAAAAGTGGGAGATATCGTGGTTTCCGAAGAAGTTCGCTACCATGACGCCGATCTTACCGCTTTCGGCTATGAAGCGGGACAAATGGCGCAATGCCCAGCCGCATTTATTGCTGACGAGAAATTGATTGCCCTGGCGGAAAAATGTATTCAATCTCTCGATCTGAATGCCGTTCGGGGTCTGGTTTGCAGCGGTGATGCCTTTATCAATGGTTCAGAGCCATTGGCTCGCATTCGTTCTACTTTCCCGAAAGTTGCTGCGGTTGAAATGGAGGCGGCAGCCATTGGTCATGTTTGCCATCAATATAACGTCCCCTTTGTGGTTGTTCGTGCGATTTCTGACGTTGCCGATCAAGAGTCCCATATCAGTTTTGATGAATTTTTGGTGGTCGCGGCGCGTGAATCGACACGGATGGTCAATGCCATGCTGACCGAACTGAGTAAACAGTAGTCCATTATGTAAAGTGGAGCATCGATAATGCAATCATGGTTGAAAATAATTCCCCCTCGATCCATTTGGCTGGCATTCTTATTCTTTTTGTGTAGCTTTTGGTGGGGTTTCTGTGCTCCACTTTACGCGTCAGCTTCCCGTGTTATTAGCCTTGCCCCATCAACGACAGAGCTGGCCTATGCCGCGGGGCTGGGCGACCAGCTTATCGCAGTTAGTGCTTACTCCGATTATCCTGAAACAGCTAAAAAATTAGAGCAGGTTGCGGATTGGCAAGGCATCAATGTTGAACGGATCATTGCCCTCAAGCCTGACCTGATTCTGGCATGGCGGGGTGGTAATCCCCAACGACCTCTGGAACAACTCGCTGCTTTCGGCATCCCGATTTTCTACTCCGATATAAAAAAAGTGGAAGATGTTGCAACAGATCTGGAACGGCTGGCTGCCTATAGCCCACATCCCGATCTGGCTATGCAATCAGCGGCAAATATTCGCGATAAGTTCAATCAATTAAAACAAAAGTACGCTAACCTACCCCCTAAACCCGTGCTCTTACAGTTTGGCATGCACCCTATTTTTACTTCCTCCAGCCATACCATTCAAAGCGAAATTGTTTCGGTATGTGGCGGTAAAAATATTTTCGCGGATAGTCCTGTTCCGTGGCCACAAGTTAATCGTGAGCAAGTGCTTACCCGCAAACCAGAAGTGATCATCATAGGTGGAACGGAAAAGCAAAAACAACAGGTTGCCGATTTTTGGCGGCCACAAATGAATGTCACTATTATCGCCCTGAACGATGACTGGTTTAGCCGTGCAGGGCCGAGGGTTATTTTAGCGGCAGAACAGCTTTGTAATCAGTTAAATCATCCCAACTAAAATAATCTATCTTTTCATCTCAGTGCGTTTTTTCATCATGTCATGAGCAATGATCCCACCGAACAATCCCCAAAATGCGGAACTGATACCCAGTAAATTAGCCCGCATCCTGTAGAGTAGCGATCCCTGGTGCATGCTTTTATTGTTCTGAGAAGACACCAATGAGTGGTATCACATCGAAAATAGCTGAGAAATTTAAATCATTAAGAGCTTCTCAAGGATTAAGTCTCAGTTAGGCGGCTAAATTGACAGGAGTCAGCTTGGACAAATTGAACGCGGTCAATCAAGCCCGACGATTTCGACTCTGTGGAAAATTGCCATAGGCTTTAATATTGCTTTTTCAACCTTCTTAGAAGGCGCCGAACCCCAGCCTCAGCCAATATTGCATCGATTTAATGAATTACCGATCTTTGAACAAAACAACTCCGGTATGCGTGTCACGCCACTCATTCCTTTTGATGATGAACTCTTTATCGACTTGTTCAAAATAGCCATCGTGGAAACTATGGAATAGCTGGGATTATTTGACGTGGTTTTCATTTCTCACAAATAGCCTCCCAAACAGGAGGCTATTTATTACAATCAATTATTACAAGCGTGGCTCCCCCAATCAGACACTGAAAGAAGAGCCACAACCACAAGTGGTTTTTGCATTCGGATTGGAAACAACAAAACGGGAACCTTCCAACCCTTCGGTATAATCCACACAAGCGCCTATCAAATATTGTAAACTCATGGGGTCAATAACCAATTCAACCCCTTGTTTCTGAATGGTCATATCACCTTCGTTGATTTGGTCATCGAAAGTGAAACCATACTGGAAGCCGCTACAACCACCACCTGTAATGTAAACCCGCAAGCGCAAGTTTGGATTATCTTCATCAGCAACCAGTACTTTGACTTTATTGGCCGCGGCATCAGTAAACTGCAAAGGCAATGCAGCATCATCGCTCATACTTTTACTCCAGTCCGGTTCTCCGGTAAAAATTCTCGGAAAGTTATTTTATGCTTTCTGATCAGTTAGCCGAGATTATCCAATACCTGACTGATTCGTTCAAGTTTTGTCACATGAACGCCGTAACCCGAATAATGAGAGGATATGATGATTTGGCTTCCCTATCAGGGTAATTTAGAATGGAATTCCCATATCCCGCTATTTTTCAGGAGCTTTTATTAATGAGCCAGTCCGAAACACTTTACTCTCAGGCAAAACATGTGATCCCTGGTGGCGTCAATTCACCTGTACGTGCTTTTAACGGTGTTGGTGGGACACCTGTTTTTATTCAACGTGCTAATGGCGCTTATCTTTATGATGTTGATGGCAATGCCTATATCGATTATGTCGGCTCATGGGGACCAATGGTTCTTGGGCATAACCATCCTGCTATCCGCAACGCCGTTATTGAGGCCGCGGAACGTGGTTTAAGTTTTGGCGCACCAACCGCCGCCGAAGTGGAAATGGCAAAACTGGTCACTGAACTGGTGCCTTCCATGGATATGGTTCGTATGGTGAATTCAGGTACAGAAGCCACCATGAGCGCCATTCGTCTGGCTCGTGGTTATACCCAACGTGACAAAATCATTAAATTCGAAGGTTGCTATCACGGCCATGCCGATTGCTTACTGGTCAAAGCGGGATCGGGTGCCCTGACTATCGGTCAGCCGAACTCTCCAGGCGTACCCGCTGATTTCGCTAAACACACCCTGATTTGTGTTTATAATGATCTGAGCTCTGTCCGTGAAGCCTTCGAAAAATATCCAGCAGAAATCGCCTGTATTATCGTCGAACCTGTCGCAGGTAATATGAACTGCATTCCACCGTTGCCAGAATTCCTGCCGGGTCTGCGTAAGCTGTGTGATGAATTTGGTGCGCTGCTAATCATTGACGAAGTGATGACCGGTTTTCGTGTCGCACTAGGTGGTGCACAAGAATATTACGATGTTAAGCCAGATTTGACATCCCTTGGTAAAATCATCGGCGGCGGTATGCCTGTAGGTGCTTTTGGTGGCCGTCTGGAAATCATGGAAAAACTGGCTCCAACTGGCCCTGTTTATCAGGCCGGAACCCTTTCGGGCAACCCCATCGCGATGGCGGCTGGCCTTGCTTGCTTGAAAGAAGTGGCTCAGGTCGGTGTTCATCAACGCTTGAGCGAACTGACCGACAAACTGACGACGGGTTTAAAAAGTGCGGCATCAGCAGCCGGCATCCCGCTGGTAGTAAACCACGTTGGCGGCATGTTCGGTATCTTCTTTACTGATGCGGAAAGCGTTACCTGTTATCAGGATGTCATGAAGTGTGATGTAGAACGTTTCAAGCGGTTCTTCCACTTGATGCTGGACGAAGGTATCTATCTGGCTCCTTCTGCATTTGAAGCAGGCTTTATGTCCATCGCTCATTCAGAGGAAGATATCCAACGTACTGTTGATGCGGCAGCACGTTGTTTTGCAAAACTGCAATAAGATATTCAGTTTTCCGAAATTCCAGACGTCACTGTTTTCCATTTCAGTGGCGTCTGGATAAATATTCACACCAAAGTTCGTATCGCCTGAATAGCCAGGGTGAGATCTCATATATTTAGTAAGGCTATTTAGGTTAAATAAAGACCAGAATATAACTTCTTATAGCTCTTTCTCTCATTAAAACGATAAGATCACGCTATTCCATAAAAATAGCGATCGTAATAATGAGTATTTTTAACTTTATCAGTAAGATCGATGACCCGCGTTCTGATATCAATAAAAAGCATGAGTTAATGGATGTGATTTTTTTGGCTTTTGCAGCCGTGTTATGCGGGGCTTCTGGCTGGAAAGCGATTCAAGAGTTTGGTGAGATACAAATTGAGTGGCTTAAAAAATATACGCGCTTTACTCATGGCATTCCTCGTCGTCACTGTATTGCTAATATTATCAAAATGATAGAGCAGGATGCACTGGTTGAAGCCTTTTATGACTGGATCAACCAGCGCCGGGTCAAGGCAGGGAGAAGCCTTATCGCTATTGACGGAAAAACGATGAGAGGCACTTGCAAAGGCACCCTGTTTGAAGCCCTCCATGTGGTCAGTGCTTATGATGTCGAGTCCGGTGTTGCCCTATATCATCGGGTCGCAGAAAGTAAAGGGAAAGAAGGCCCAGTCGCAAGGCAACTCATTGAATTATTGGCGCTTGATGGGGCTGTAGTCACGATGGATGCCCTGCATTGTCAGAAAGAAACCCTTGAGTTAATTACCCAACGAGGCGGCGATTTTATTGTGGGTGTCAAAGGTAATCAAAAAAGTCTGGCTGAGTTTGTTAAATCCCATTTTGCTGCACATTATGAAAGTCATGAACTTGTTGAATTTACAGAAAAAAGCAGTGGTCATGGACGAGAGGAGTTCCGTCATGTTATGCAAATTAGTGCGACGTTGTCAGAAGAATTTCAGGCAAAATGGCCTTCAATACAATCGGTTATCGAAGTGGTCAGTGAACGAAGTGTGAAAGGCCACCCCCCTCACCGTGATTCACGCTGGTATGTCAGTTCACTCCCTTTAGATGCGGAGCTAGCGGCCACGGCAATAAGAAAGCATTGGTCGGTGGAAAATGAGCTGCACTGGGTTTTGGACGTCACTTTTCGGGAAGATGCAATCTCGCTGAAAGATCCTGATGGGGCGGCACAAATGGCCCTTTTTAATCGAATTGCATTAAATGTGATTAAACAAAATACCAGTATAAAGGACAGTCAGGCCGCTAAACGCCGAAGAGCAATGTGGTCAGCGGAATTCCGTAGTCAGCTTATATTTGATTAAACTTAATACAAAGTGGAATCCCGCCCTGCCTGAATAGCTGACATCACCGCCAACATAGTTCGGGTTCCACCACAAAGAAAGATGAAACCATCAGAAAAAACCGAGGAAGACTTTCGACCAAAATACATTTAAATACCGTCATTGAGTGGGAAATGCATTTGCCAAAATTAAACATTTTCGTGCAATAGAGAATAATCAATCAAATGCCTGCCCACCCTATGCTCATAGGATATTAAATAATCTGGATAAATATTCACATTTTTCTTCATATAACCTTTCTTTTTCCTCCAGATGTATTACATAGTTATTCCATACAGGTTGATTTAAACCTTCCCAAGGTGGGAAAGTGGGGCTGCCATTCTCCCAGAATTGTACCTTTTTAATAACTTTGGGGTGGTTTCTGTGTCTGAAAATCCATCTTAATTCTTTCCCAGTTATATTTTTATCATCTTTTTCAGCTATCCGTTTAATATCTATACCATCAAGTATAAAATGTACATGTATATCCTGAGTTAACTCACTATTGCTTGTATTTACCCATGATAATCCTCCCTTACATTTTCTTCCAATAATTGAAATATTATATCCCCTATGGCTTTCAGTTACATTGCAATATTTATTATCATTTTTTAGATGTGTAAAGAAATCTTTTTCATACTTTTTGTAAGTATTAATATTAGCATTAATGAAATCGCATTTTGCTTCAAAGGTTTTAATTTCACTCAGAAATTTATTTTTTTCTTCCTCATCTTTATAAAGTTTATTTTTGAGATACTTCCCCAAAAAATCCTTATATTCTAATTCCGCAGGAATCAAGTAGTCATCAATTATTATTGGTGGGCAACGGTTTTCATTAAAGTAATCTTTAGCATCTCTAAAGTGGGGGTTTTTATTAATATAATTAATTCTAGCCTCACTTAGGCCATATATTAAATCACCTGCTTTAAATTTTTCTATGAAAGGAGGATGGAATGGCATGTTTCTATTCTCTTTTAATTTAAATTAATTTCATTATAAACACAAGTTTTTTAAAGATATGTTTTTTATTTATATAGTTATTTAAATAAAAATACAAAATGGATAAAAATAAGTAATGATCATACCTCAGGCACCGAGTTTTTTCTTAAGCAGTATTCGAGGCAATCGGGTTTCCTCCAAAGATAGTTCATTTAATTAAGCTCCCTACTCATTTTCGAGTCGGGAGCTATATTTTATTATTTTTCAAAAAATTATCACTGACCAAACATCTCACGTAACCAGCCAGGCGCTTCTTCTTCATTCTCCTCTATCGGTTGTTGTACCGATTGCTGACACAGCCTCTGTGGGTCATCAGTCCAGACTGGCAATACTCTGATACCGCCTCCCTCACAGTTGAAACTGCCATCTTCATTGACTGACATATCCGCAATACCTTCCGGTGGACGGTTATTCAGCTCCAGTGGCGTTTCATTTTCCAGATAACGACGATAAATCGTCAGTGCACCCGTCGCTCCGGTTAAGTTAGTTGGACCATTGTTATCACGTCCAGTCCAAACAATCGTGACTTCTTTACCATCAATGCCTGTAAACCAACTGTCACGCAGATCATTGGTTGTTCCAGTCTTACCTGCCAGATGATATTTGCCATATTTCCCAGTCAATGAGCGCCCTGTACCTCTCTCCACTACCTTCTGCATACCGTATAGCGTCAGATAAGCGGCCTGTGGCGGCACAACTCGCTCTGCCTGTGGATAGCTCTGGTAAATCACCGTACCATCTTCAGCAATAATGGAGCGCAACGCAGAGAGTTTCGCCCGATTGCCCCCGCTGGCAATCGTCTGGAATTCTTGTGCCATTTCCATTGGCGTTAGGTTAATCGCGCCCAACAACATAGAAGGATTCTGTTGGATCTCTTTTGCAGGAATACCCAGTGCAATCAAGGTACTGGAAATGCGATCTAATCCAACATCCAACCCCAAATTCACTGTCGGCACATTCATCGAACGTGCTAACGCGTCGATCAACATGACACGCCCACTGAAAGTACGGCTAAAGTTCTTTGGTTCCCACGGCTTTCCGCCCGCCTGAGGGATAGAGATAGGTTCATCAGCCAGCCAGGTATTCAGGCGATATTTATCCGGTTGACTCAATGCCGTCAGATAAGTGGCTGGTTTAGCAAGCGAACCAATTAAACGACGGGCATTTAAGGCTCGGTTAAATCCGGCATATTGTGGCTGGGAGCCGCCAACCATAGCACGAACTTCACCGCTGAAACGGTCAACAACGACCATCGCCCCTTCCAAATCATCAATCTTGCGGGCTTTTCGCAGGGCAGCAATGCCCTCTTCAACCGATTTTTCCGCCGCATCCTGCGAAACAGGATCGAGGGTCGTAAAGATCTTCACCCCTGACAAATCATTGACTTTATCACCCATCTTTTCCTGCAATTCCTGACGAACCAATTGCATAAAGGCTGGCTGTGGCGTAATCACCCCGCTTTTCGGTTTTACACCTAACGGACGGGCACTAAGTAGATCATACAGCTCCTGATCGATGATTTTTTGGTTTTGGAGGATTTTCAAAACGATATTGCGACGCTCCAGTGCGGCCTTAGGATTGCGCCACGGGTTATACCACGAGGCTCCCTTGACCATTCCCACCAGCAACGCCTGCTGATCCAAACTCAATTCATCAACCGGACGCCCAAAATAGTACAAACTCGCCAATGGGAAACCACGGATCTGTTCATCACCACTTTGTCCTAAATAAACTTCATTCAAATACAATTCCAGAATACGATCTTTGCTATAACGTGCGTCCATCAGCAACGCCATATAAGCTTCATTCGCTTTACGACTCAAGGTACGTTCATTAGAAAGGAACAAGTTTTTTACTAATTGCTGTGTCAGGGTACTGCCCCCCTGAACCGCTCGTCCCGCCGTCAAGTTAGCTAAAACCGCACGGGCAATGGAAAACGGCCTGACGCCATCATGTTCATAAAAGTGCCGATCTTCTGTTTCCAGCAAAGTCTGGATCAGCAAATCAGGAAAGCCGGAACGCGGGACGAACAGACGTTGTTCACCATTTGGCGATTGCATCATGGTGATCAATTTCGGATCAAGGCGGAAAAAACCAAACTGGCGTTGGTTTTCCATGTTTTCAATGCTGGCAAGATGGTTATTATCAAAGGTCAGTCGTGCCTGAATTTGCTCTTCTTTACCATCAGGAAAATCAAACGGGCGGCGTAGCATCTCTATGCTATTCCCCCTGACTACAAATTCACCTGCACGGGTGATTTTTGTCACTCTTCGATACTGCATACCTTCCAGCAGATGGATCATTTCGTCTTTGCTGTAATTCATACCGGGTTCAAGATTGACCATCCGTCCGTACACGGCTGCCGGTAAATCCCAGACTTTTCCGTCAATACGCTCGCGAATTTTGTTATCCAGATAGAAACCATAAATGACAATGAGTACTGCCAGCACAATAAAGATCTTTAGCAGCAACCACAAAAACCAATGCCCGCCTTTTTTAGGCGGGCGGGACTTAGGACTGCGGGTATTTTTCCCTTTTTTAGTCATGACTTCACCCCCATCATCGTCGTCATTAAAATCATCATTTTTATCATAGTCATCCCGCCGATTGCGTTTGTTAGATGTTTGCCCACGACGAAGTTCGGATTTTTTACCCTTGCGTCCGATTGGCTGACGATCATCATCAGACATACCGAATTCTCCAACTGTTTATTAATTAACTGAAACAATTACATCTGTTTTTTCACACGCCTGGTCGGTGCCGTGTTGGCAGGATCATCAGGCCATAAATGTTTGGGGTAACGCCCTTTCATCTCTTTTTGCACCTCACGATAAGTTCCCTGCCAAAACGCAGCGAGGTCTTGCGTGATCTGTAATGGACGATGGGCAGGAGATAACAACTCAATGACAACCGGAACCCGTCCTTTCGCCAATACTGGATTTTGCTGCTCTCCGTACATTTCCTGCATTCTCACTGCCAGAGCAGGAGGTTTGTCATGGAAATACTGGATAGTAATCCTGCTCCCAGTTGGCACAGTGTAATTAGTAGGCAATTCATTATCCAGTATTTGCCGCTGTTGCCAATCAAGCAATCCTATCAAACAGGAGGACAGTTCAATCTGGCGCAAGCCTTTCAAGTCATCAACACCACCCAGAGCAGGAAGCAACCACTGTTCAAGGGAGTTCAACAACGCTTCGTCATCAATTGCAGGCCATTCTACCTCCGGTAACCATTCTGTCGCCCTTTGCAGGCGAATGCGCAACTGCAACGCTTCCTGTGACCAATTCAATGCCGATAATCCTTCCTGCCTGACCCAATTCAGCAAGGCTTTCTGTAATTCTGATGTCGAAGGCTTTGCCAATGGCTGGGCTTTGACAATTAATCGCCCACATTGCAAACGCTTCCACGCCCGTAACGAACCTTTACTATCATCCCACTCTACAGTTGTATGTTCAGTAAACAGAAGAGGGTGCTGCTTTATGGCCTGTTCAATGTCCAACGGACAAGCAAGTAAAACCCGCGCCTCAGGGTGGCTGCTTCCCTGCTGTAACAAGGGAGTCACCAACCAGGCTTCTCCCGAAAGTGGCTCTTCACGTTCCAGTGCTACCCCCAAGCCATTGGCTAACTGAAAACGCCCAAGATTATCGCGGTTTTTGGCAATCCTATCTGGGAAACCCTGTACCAATAGTTCAGGTACAAGATCCAATCTGAGGTTCTTAGCATGGCTTGCAACGCGTTGTGTCTCGTTTTTATCCGCCAGTTGATTTGCAAAATTTCTGACCAGTTGACGGATTCGTTGTTGCCAATGACGCTGATCCGTTGTCATCCAATAAAGAAGATCAGGCTGTCCACGACGTGGGGGTTCTTCCAGAATAGCAACCAATTTCGCTGCTGTTATCAATGCCGCACGGCCTTGTTCCTGCCCTTCACTCTCTTTACCTGAACAGAGTATGGCCGCCAAACGTGGTTCACTACCGGATTCTGCCATTTGCCAGCCGCGGGCAGTCAGTTGTTGATTATTATCCAACGCCCCCAGACGCAGCAACAGAGATTCTGCAACCGCCAATGCGGGTTGTGGTGGATTGTCCAGCCAATGAAGTTGGGTGCTGTCACGACACCCCCACTGCAATAAAGAGAGCAGTACGCCGCTGAGATCTGAATGCAAGATCTCCGGCTCGCTATATTCTCTGGCTCTTTCTGCTTGCTCCTGACTGAATAAGTGCCAACAAACACCGGCTTCCAATCGACCAGCCCGCCCTGCTCGCTGAACCATAGATGCCTGGCTGATGCGTTGGGTAATCAAACGCGTCAGGCCACTCTTCGGTTCAAATCGACCAGATCGTTCCAGTCCGCTGTCTACCACTAACCGGATACCTTCAATCGTCAAACTGGTTTCGGCAATATTGGTAGCGAGTACGACCTTACGCATTCCCACTGGCGCAGGTGTTATTGCTTTGCGTTGATCTGATAACGACAATGCACCATATAATGGACACAACAGCGTATCGTCATTCACTTTGCCTTCCAATTGCGACAACACCCGCTGAATTTCACCGACACCAGGCAGAAACAGCAACAACGATCCTGTCTCCTGCTGTAATAACCGCAATACCGCCGATGCAACTGATTGTTCAAAAGGTTGATGAGAAGGGAGTGGATGATATGACCTCGTTACCGGATAGCTGCGCCCTTCTGACACAATCACAGGCGCATCGGGTAATAAAGAAGAAAGGCGCTGGTTATCCAATGTTGCCGACATCACTAAGATACGCAGGTCATCACGCAATCCTTCCTGTACATCCAGCAGCAGTGCCAGTGCAAGATCGGCCTGTAAGCTACGCTCATGGAATTCATCAAGAATGACGAGAGAAACGCCGCTCAATTCAGGATCTTGTTGCAACATACGCGTCAAAATCCCTTCGGTCACAACCTCAAGCCGTGTTGCAGCACTGACTTTGGTTTCCGAACGCATCCGGTAGCCTATAGTCATACCAACAGGCTCATTGAGTTGTTCGGCAAGGCGCTCAGCCACACTACGTGCAGCAATACGCCGCGGTTCCAGCATAATGATGCGCCCCGATAACTGTGCCTGCTGTAAAATCGCCAATGGCAATCCGGTTGATTTTCCAGCTCCCGTTGGCGCATGTAATAACACTTGCTTCGACGTTTGCAGTGCAGCAATCACGGAACCCACTACATCATAAATGGGTAATGAGTCATAAATAGGTAATGACAAAGGATCACCATAATGAATTAACTTTCAATGGATGCCATTGTAGCATTAGCGCCTTTGATTTTATTCGCCCACTGGTTATGAAGGAAAGTTTATGGAATTTTCACCATCCCTGAAGCCTGCAACCTTAATCCGCCGCTATAAACGCTTTCTTGCGGATGTCCTCACGCCAGAAGGAGAAACACTCACCATACACTGTGCCAATACGGGGGCCATGACAGGATGTGCCACACCAGGGGATACCGTGTGGTATTCCACATCCGATAATCCCAAACGCAAATATCCCAATAGCTGGGAATTAACGCAAACCCAAGATGGTCACTGGATTTGTGTCAATACCCTCAGAGCCAATGATCTGGTCTATAAAGCTATTGAGAAAAATATCATTTCAGAATTATCTGGATATGAGCACATGAGTCGGGAAGTTAGCTATGGAAAAGAGAAAAGTCGCATAGATTTATTATTACAATCAAAACAAATTGTTAACTGCTATATTGAAGTCAAGTCAGTCACATTGTTACAGGGAAATTATGGATATTTTCCTGACGCCGTCACAATTCGAGGGCAAAAACATTTACGTGAGCTATCATTGATAGCACAACAAGGCCAGCGTGCTGTTTTGTTATTTGCTGTCTTACATTCTGGGATCAGTCAGGTTGCAGCAGCAAAACATATTGACCCTGATTATGCTTTTCTTTTGGAACAAGCATGCCAATCAGGGGTCGAAGTAATCTGTTATAAGGCCAGCATGACAGAAAACGGGATGGTTCTAAGTGACAAATTATCTTTCGTATCAATGGGATAATTTGTAAACAAATCCTGCTAACGAGAGGGGTTTTGCAACATATTTAGGCAGTAAACATGCCTGCCTTCACACCATTGCAAAACTAATGGCAGGAACAATTGCCAACCTCGCAGTCATCTGCTATTTATAGCGGCCTATTTTTTTCCCCCTCTTATCGAGGGGTCGTTTGATAGTGCGTGTGTAAGGAGAAGCATTATGCAAGAAGGGCAAAAACGTAAAACCTCGTCCTTGAGCATTCTCGCCATCGCTGGGGTAGAACCTTACCAGGAAAAGCCAGGCGAAGAATACATGAACGATGCCCAGTTAAAGCATTTCAAGCTGATTCTGGAAGCATGGCGCAATCAACTCAGGGATGAAGTAGACCGTACTGTATCTCATATGCAAGATGAGGCAGCAAACTTCCCTGATCCAGTTGACCGTGCGGCGCAAGAAGAAGAGTTCAGTCTTGAATTACGTAATCGGGATCGTGAGCGTAAGTTGATCAAAAAGATCGAAAAAACGCTGAAAAAGGTCGAAGAAGAGGACTTTGGCTATTGTGAGGCCTGTGGAATTGAAATCGGCATCCGCCGTTTAGAGGCTCGCCCAACAGCCGATTTATGTATTGATTGCAAGACGTTAGCCGAAATTCGTGAAAAACAAATGGCTGGCTAACCATTAGGGTTAAGTACGGCGCTAAATGCGCCGTATGCCCCTATATTGAATCCACTATGACTCAATCCAGACACTCCTCGTTATACATTGGGCGTTTTGCTCCATCTCCTTCTGGCGATCTCCATTTTGGTTCTCTGGTAACTGCACTAGGCAGTTATCTGCAAGCCCGTGCCTGCCACGGAAAATGGCTGATGCGTATTGATGATATTGATCCTCCACGGGAAGTTCCTGGAGCAGCCAACCGGATATTACAATCCCTTGAGCATTACGGACTTTATTGGGATGGCGAAGTACTCTATCAATCTCAGCGTCATGATGCTTACCGTGCCGTCCTCGATCAATTAAAACAGCAGGGAGATAGCTATTATTGCACCTGCACCCGCCAACGTATCCAACAATTAGGCGGCTTTTATGATGGTCACTGCCAACATTTACATCTGCCAATTCACAACGCTGCCATTCGTCTAAAACAGTACCAGCCGATTTACGGTTTTTACGATAAATTGCAAGGCCATATCACTGTCCCCACGGAAATGGCCGAAGAAGATTTCATTATTTATCGCAAAGACGGTTTATTTGCCTATAATCTTGTCGTTGTTATTGATGATAACTATCAAGGTGTCACTGAAATTGTCAGAGGAGCTGATTTAATTGAACCCACGGTTCGCCAGCTATCTCTGTATCAGCATTTGAATTTTGCAACACCAAATTATGTGCATTTACCTCTCGTGCTAAATAAAGAGGGAAATAAGCTTTCTAAGCAAAATCATGCCCAGCCGATCCCATTAAGCGATCCAAGGCCATTGCTTATTGATGCGTTATCATTTTTAAATCAGCCCATTATCGCAGGCTGGCAGGATCTCACAACAGATCAACTGCTACAGCAGGCTATCATCGGTTGGAATATAAACACGGTTCCGCCAAAAAAACCTAGTTAATAGACTAAGTTAAATAAAGTCTTTCTATTGATACTGTAGGCATTCTCAAAAAATGTCCAGTAAGTTATGATTGGCGGCTGTTTTTTTGTTTTAATTGATCAGTCACTACCGAGGTGTACCATTTTTAACCGAGTAGCAACTTTCTGCCGTAATCTGTTAATCCGCGATCACAGAGTAAAGCGCGACACAGCGGCAGTCAGTGAAAGGCCAGTCACCGTATCTGACCATTCTGCTCAAACAGAGAGCAGCCCTTTGCGTAAACGTAGCAGAGGGAATCATTCATCTTCATCACATGCCGAAAACGACAAAATGAAGAAAAAATCCGCAAAGGCGATGCCTTCGGACTCCCCGATCACGGTGATCCCACGCGAACAACACCCAATTTCACGCAAGGACATTAGTGATAATGCCTTGAAGGTTCTGCATCGCCTAAATAAATCAGGTTTTGAAGCTTATCTGGTTGGTGGCGGAGTTCGTGATCTACTGTTGCACAAAAAACCCAAAGATTTTGATATAGCAACCAATGCGACACCTGAACAAGTTCGTCAACTGTTCCGCAATTGCCGCCTTGTCGGACGTCGTTTCCGCCTTGCCCATATCATGTTTGGCCCTGATGTGATTGAAGTTGCCACCTTCCGCGGGCCACATGATCAAATTGGAAACAATGACCGCAACCAGTCACATAAAGCCCAGAGCGGCATGTTACTGCGTGATAATATTTTCGGTTCAGTAGAAGAAGATGCGGTTCGTCGCGATTTCACGATCAATAGCCTCTATTATGGCATTGAAGATTTCGCACTGCGGGATTACGCGGGTGGCATGGCAGATCTGAACGCTGGTATTATTCGCCTGATTGGTGATCCAGAAACTCGCTATCGGGAAGATCCCGTGCGTATGCTGCGGGCTGTCCGTTTTGCCAGCAAACTGGATATGACTATCGAGCCAGCAACTGCTGAGCCTATCCCACGCCTTGCTTTTCTGTTGAAAGATATTCCAGCGGCGCGTCTGTTCGAAGAATCTCTGAAACTGTTACAGACAGGACAGGGTTACAAAACTTATAAACTGCTGCGCGAATATCAGTTATTCCAGCCATTGTTTCCGCTTATTCAACCTGGTTTCACCCAACGTGATGATTCGCCAATGGAAAAGCTGCTGGCACAAGTGCTGAAAAATACCGATTTCCGCTTGCAAAGTGACAAGAGAGTGAATCCTGCTTTCTTATTTGCCGCCATGTTATGGTATCCATTAATTGAGCATGCGGAAAAATTGACACAAGAAGGCGGATTACAGTATTACGACGCCTTTGCGTTAGCAATGAATGATATTCTTGATGAACAGTGCCGCTCCATTGCGATCCCGAAACGCCATACCACGACCATGCGCGATATTTGGTTACTTCAGCTTCGCTTGCCGCGCCGTCAAGGAAAGCGAGCAAATAAATTGATGGAACACCCGAAGTTCCGCGCTGCGTATGACTTACTAGAATTACGCGCCAGCATTGAGACACGCCATGACCTGAAAGAGCTGGTGCAATGGTGGAGTGCATTCCAACAATCAACTTCATCAAAACAACGCGAAATGATATCAGGGCTGGGCAGCGAACCCATTCGCCGCAGGACACGCCCCCACCGTGGTGGACGCGTTCGCCAGAATAGGAATCATGGTTAATATGACGTTAGTCTATATCGCCATTGGCAGCAATCTGGCCGATCCTTTGCAGCAAGTCAAAAACGCACTTGCTGCCTTAAGCAAGATCCCTGATACCACTTTTGTGGTGCGATCATCTTTTTACCGAACTAAGCCAATGGGGCCACAGGATCAACCAGATTACCTCAATCTTGCCGTCGCATTGGAAACCCAATTACCTCCAGAAGCATTGCTTGATCACACTCAAGCAATCGAACTGGAACAAGGGCGCGTTCGTAAGGGCGAACGCTGGGGCCCCAGAACACTCGATTTGGATATCATGCTGTTTGGTCATCACGTCATCAATACTGAACGCTTGACCGTTCCTCACTACGGGTTAAAACAGCGTGAATTCATGCTCTATCCACTTGCAGAAATCGCACCAGATCTTGTATTTCCCGATGGAGAAACTCTGGCAGAGCAATTAAAAAAAGTTCCAGAAAATGGCCTGACGCTTTGGTTATAGCTTGTAGTAGAAAGTAGAGAAGCAACTTGAAAAATAGAGGGTATAACTATTCAGGAGAGAATGATGAAACCAACAACTCTGGCTGATCTAAGTCAGTTAAAAAAAGAAAAGCGCAAATTTGCAACTATCACAGCTTACGATGCTAGTTTCGCCCACCTTTTCGCTGAACAAGGCATTAATGTCATGCTCATTGGTGATTCACTCGGCATGACCATACAAGGGTTCAACTCTACCCTGCCGGTTACCACTGAAGATATTTCCTACCACACCCGAAGTGTTCGCGCTGGCGCCCCACATGCTTTTCTTATCGCAGATATGCCTTTTATGAGCTACGCCACCCCCGAACAAAGTTTTGACAATGCGGCTACATTAATGCGTTCTGGTGCCAATATGGTCAAAATTGAGGGTGGAGACTGGCTATGTGATACCGTCAAAATGCTGACCGAGCGTGCCGTCCCCGTTTGTGGTCATTTAGGTTTGATACCACAATCAGTCAATGTACTCGGTGGTTATAAAGTTCAGGGGCGCGATGAATCCTCAGCCCAGAAGTTATTCAACGATGCGATTGCGTTGGAAAAAGCAGGTATGCAACTACTGGTGTTAGAATGTGTCCCGACTACACTGGCACAGCGCATTACCGAAGCGCTGGACATTCCGGTTATAGGCATCGGGGCAGGCAATATGACTGACGGTCAAATTCTGGTTATGCATGATGCCTTGGGCATCACCGCAAGACCACCAAAATTTGCCAAAGACTTCCTCAAAGAAACCGGCAATATAAGGGATGCCATCTGCCTGTATATTGAACAAGTGGAAAGCGGCGTCTATCCCGACCAGTCACATTCATTCAACTGATTATTTTCCAGCATGACGGCTAATTAAAGGAGTACAGCAATGCTGATTATAGAAACGATCCCAATTTTACGCCGAGAAATCCGTCGCTGGCACCAAGCTGGCTTGCGTATTGCTTTTGTTCCCACGATGGGGAACCTGCATGATGGTCATATGGCGTTGGTTGATACCGCCAAAGCGCAAGCTGACGTCGTTATCGTCAGTATTTTCGTCAATCCAATGCAATTTGACCGAGAAGATGATCTGGTCAATTATCCCCGAACCTTGCAGGAGGATTGCGAAAAACTGAGCCGTCGCAACGTCGAGTTGGTATTCGCCCCTAATGTTAACGAAGTGTACCCACACGGCTTAAACGGCAACCAAACTTTTATCGAAGTTCAAGAACTCTCTCATATCCTTGAAGGCGCCAGCCGACCAGGACATTTCCGTGGCGTTACTACCGTTGTCAGCAAATTGTTTAACCTGATCCAGCCCGATCTGGTTTACTTCGGCGAAAAAGATTTCCAGCAATTACAAATTATCCGCAAAATGATTGCCGATATGGCCTACGATATTACATTGGTTTCCGTGCCGATTGTCCGTGATAAAAATGGATTGGCGCTAAGCTCGCGTAATAACCTTCTGTCCGCTGAAGAGAAAAAAACAGCGCCTTTGCTGAATAAAATTATGCAATCGATGGCAGAAAAGCTGAAAAATGGCGAACGGGATACTGAACGACTCATTGAACAGGCTTCTGCACATTTGCATGAAGAAGGCTTTATGCCGGATGAGTTATTTATCCGTGATGCAGAAAACCTGATGCCATTAACAGCACAAAGTAAAAAAGCCGTGATCCTGATGGCTGCATGGCTGGGGCAAATACGACTGATTGATAATCAGCAGGTTGATTTGGTTGACTGATTTTAATTGTGGGGTATGTGTGTATCCCTCGCTCCGCCGCAATCAACGGCGGAGTATTATATTTTGGCTATTAGGTTCTTAGCCCTCGCCCTGATTCAATGAGATACCAGGCCAATGTATAGAATCCAACAATAAAGATCCCCAACATCCCTAATGTCATCGCCAGAGAAACATCCATAATACCGAGAAAACCATAACGGAAACCACTGACCATATAAACGATCGGATTAAGCTTTGACACTATCTGCCAAAAAGTAGGTAACAGGGTAAGGGAGTAGAACACGCCCCCCAAATAGGTCAACGGTGTCAGAACAAATGTTGGAATAATACTAATATCATCAAATGTTTTCGCAAAAATGGCATTCAACAGCCCCGCCAATGAAAAGAGGATCGACGTTGCCAGCAAAGTGATCACCACCATGCCCCATGAATGTATCTGTAATGGTACAAACAATAGGGAAACCGATGTCACCATAATGCCAACGCATACCCCACGAGCTACTCCGCCCCCAACAAATCCAGCAATGATGATATGGGTTGGAACCGGAGCAACCAGCACTTCTTCAATACTGCGCTGAAATTTAGCGCCGAAGAAAGATGAAGAAACGTTAGCGTAAGAGTTGGTGATCACGGACATCATTATCAGCCCTGGCACAATAAACTGCATATAACCAAAGCCACCCATTTCGCCAATGCGGGAACCAACCAGATTGCCGAAGATAACGAAATAAAGGGACATAGTGATCACAGGCGGCAGTAATGTCTGCACCCAAATACGACCAAAACGAGTGACCTCTTTAATCCAAATGGTTTTCAGAGCTACCCAATATAGTTGGAACATCATCTATCTCCTTGATTATTATTGGTTAGTCCGACAAACAGTTCTTCCAGACGATTCGCTTTGTTACGCATGCTGCTGATTTGTATGCCCTGCGTACTTAGCTGGGTGAAAACATCATTTAATCCCTGACCACGTTTTACATCCACTTCCAGTGTTACTGCATCAATTAGACGGTAGTCGTAACCTTCAACAATAGGCTTCGTCCCTTTCGGTGATAAATCGAGCAAGAATGTTTCACATTCAAGTTGGCTAAGCAGGTTTTTCATGCTTGTATTTTCCACCAGCTCACCATGTTGGATAATACCGATGTTTCGACACAGCATCTCAGCCTCTTCAAGGTAGTGAGTCGTCAGAATGATGGTGGTTCCCTGCGCATTCAATTCTTTCAAAAATTCCCACATAGATCGACGCAGCTCAATATCCACTCCCGCCGTAGGTTCATCAAGAATTAACAACTTTGGCTGGTGCATTAAAGCACGGGCAATCATTAAACGCCGTTTCATCCCACCCGATAAACGAATTGCCCGCTCGTTGCGTTTTCCCCAGAGATCCAATTGAGTAAGGTAGGTTTCCGCTCTCTCCAATGCCACATTGCGCGGAACACCATAATATCCCGCCTGGTTTAATACAATCTGAATCACCGTCTCGAACGGGTTGAAATTAAATTCCTGTGGAACAAGGCCAAGCTGCCGTTTAGCATTGACGAGAGCCGTATCAATATCGTAACCAAAGACCTTGACCTTACCCCCACTCTTATTAACCAAGGAACTAATAATACCTATCGTGGTAGATTTCCCAGCGCCATTTGGCCCCAAAAGCGCGTAGAAATCACCTGCTTCTACACGCAAATCAATCCCCCGCAGCGCTTTCACTCCACTCTCATAGACTTTCGTGAGCTGCGTCAATTCTAATGCGTAAGCCATAAGTAAAAAATACCTTTATTATTTGCTATTCCTGACTGCTGCCAGATAGAAATTATGCCATTATTTTTCCTCTATTTCTTAGCAATCGTAGGGGGTAAATAAAAAACATTCTTCAATTAAATATTAAATTCTCAATTAATGTTGTATATGATTCTATCTCAAAAATGTTACTAGGCTATTTGTTATGATGAGAAAAATTGAAGAGCTGTTTGCCAGGAACAAGCAGTGGTCAAAGTCCGTAAACGAAGAAAATCCACTTTTTTTCAAAGAATTATCAAAAGCGCAAAAACCTCATTTTCTATGGATAGGCTGCTCTGATAGCCGAGTACCTGCCGAAAAACTGATTGATGCAGCTCCAGGCGATCTTTTTGTTCATAGAAACGTCGCTAATCTCGTTATCCATACCGATTTAAACTGTTTATCTGTTGTACAATATGCAGTTGATGTTTTACAGGTTGAACACATCATTATCTGTGGTCACTACGGTTGTGGTGGTATTGAAGCTGCCGTGGATGGCACTGAATTGGGCTTAATCAATAACTGGCTGCTCCATATCCGTGATTTGTGGTACAAACACAGTTCCATGCTTGGTGAGTTACCTCCTAATGATAGACTGAATCGCTTGTGTGAATTGAATGTCATTGAACAGGTTTACAACCTTGGCCACTCAACCATTATGCAATCTGCATGGAAACGTGGGCAGAAAGTGATGATTCATGGTTGGGTATATGGTTTAAAGGATGGTGAATTACATGATCTGGATATTACAGCTGACAGTCGTGAAAAATTGGAACTCAATTACCGTCAGGCTATTTCCAAATTATCCCAGACAAAATAGCAGATCGAAGGATAACCCATTAATTATAAAAACAAATGGCAGCTTTTTTTGCTGCCATTTGCTTATCGCAAAAATTAATCTTCTAACAGGGTGACATGCCCGATATAAGGCAGATGGCGATAATGTTGTGCATAATCAATGCCATAACCGACTACGAACTTATCTTCAATTGAATAACCAATCCATTCAACTGGCACATCGACTTCACGACGCGATGGTTTATTCAACAAAGTACAAATTGCCAGTGAATTAGGTTCACGCAGTGCAAGAATCTCGCGGATTTTGTTCAGTGTATTGCCTGAGTCGATAATATCTTCAACGATCAGCACATCTTTACCACGTATGTCTTCATCCAGATCCTTGAGAATTTTCACATCGCGGGTAGAACTCATCTCATTGCCATAGCTGGATGCAGTCATAAAATCCACTTCATGAGGAACCTGAATTTCACGGCATAAATCAGCCATAAAGATAAACGATCCTCTCAACAGGCCAACTAACACTAATTCACGATCGCTATTACGATAGTGCGCAGTAATTTGTTGTCCCAACTCAGCAATACGTTGCTTGACCTCCTGTTCGGAGATCATCACTTCTACAATATGTTTCTTCATTAATATAACCATTTGTTTTTAATAACAAATTCATGTCAGGTTATGTGATAACTCTTTAAAACTGATACACCGATTGATACACAATTCGCCGCACAAATACGTACACATAAGAAAACATGAGAACAAAATATTTTGCAAAGCATATCAGAATTCATCACCTACAGTAAAAGAAGGGTTGAAACTATGACTACCTACCAATAGGGATTTGAAGTGCAAGTGTGGACGAAGCTGCTGCATCAGTTGGAAGCAACAGAGAACACATCTTCTTTATTATTGACAAAGCGGAGTACTAAGTTCTGCTTGCTCATCGTCGCACGCTCTCAGTCATTTAAACCTTCGGAATAGGCGGAGAAAACTGTAAGGCACCTGCGATACGATTCCAAGCATTGATAGCACCCACAGCGGTGGTCAAAAATGCGATTTCTGATTCGGTGAACGCGGCTTGCATCTCATCATATAAAACATCTGTAATGTGCTGTTGCGCCATTAAGGTCAACGCCTCAGCCCAGCCCAGAGCAGCACGCTCCCGAACAGAAAACACGCCCGCTTCGCGCCATGTTGCCACCAAGTCGATTTTGGCCTGTTCTAGACCGAGTTTGCGTGCCAGATTCAAATGGAATTGGAGGCAGAAGGCGCATCCATTTAACTGGGAGACCCGTAATTTCAGTAGTTCGGTGAGCTGTTTTTCCAGCCCTGAATCGTCAACTGCCTTGCCCAGCATTCCTAGTGCGGCGATAACATTTGGCGCAACTTGTTCAAAAGAAGTCCAGTCGCTTCGTCGATCAAATAAAGGTTTCATAAAACACTCCAACCGATTAATATAAGAATTCGAACAATAATATAAGAACTCTAACATTATGCGCAAGTCAAGGATACACAATCCATCAATTCCAGAAATAGGTGAAGGTAAGCGAGGAGAGGCTGGTCATATCGGTTATCTGCTGCGGCAGGCTCATGCTGCCCACAGAATAAGGATGGAACGCGCATTGCAGGACATTGGGTTGACCCTGCCTCAATTTTCGGTGCTAACCATGCTTGCCGAATATCCCAAGGCTTCGGGAGCTGAACTAGCTCGCTTATCATTGCTGACACCACAAACGATGAGCGTCATTGTCGGCAATTTGGAACGCGCAGGAATGGTGTTGCGACGGCCGCACAAAGAGCATGGCCGAATTCAAATTATCGAGATCACCGATGCCGGTCGAGAACTGCTTGTTCGCTGCAAATCAGCAGTCCAGCCAACTGAAACTATACTGCTCGCCGGTGTAAGCAATGCCGACGAAATAGTCGTTCGCCGATGGCTGGTTCAAGTTGCAAAACAGTTGGGCACAATGTAAATCCAATAATGGTGTATGTTTTTCTACTGGAGTTTGGGATTAGTTGCTTACTCTTCGTATTTCAGCAAAAGCTATCATTATTCATAATGACCGGATTCTACTCGTCAAATACAAACCTGTTCGTTAACGTACAACCCGATGTTCTCACCAGTGGAAAAAATGGTAATTTCATAAAAATTAAGTAAATAAAGCTTAGCTAACAAAGATATTAATATGTTAATTTAAATAAAATGGTAGAAAATTAGTATAATAGAAATTATGCAAAAAATTGCCTTATTCGCGTACATTCTAGTTCTGTTTAGTTTTACTCAACCAGCACAAGCGCTGTCTGAGAATGAAGCTGAGGATCTCGCCGATCTGACAGCCGTTTATCTCTATCTAAAACATGACTGCGGCTATAGACAAATCCCAGACTTTCAAATTAAGCGTACAATTATCTATTTTGCTCAACGTAACAAATGGGATCTCAGTAACTACAATAACCAGTTAATGAAAGAATTAAATCAATTAGGTTACAACGATTTAAAGGAAATCAACTTACCCCATGAGGTTAAATGCCGCTCTCTGGCAAAGAACTCACTCAGTCTGCTCTCGTATATAAAATAGTGCTTTTTAAATAACTCCAGAGTTAGTTTAATGTTGAAACTAAGTGACAACCATGTGAACCATTGGCTACTATGTGCACCCAATACCGATGAATGTCACAATGGAGGAATAACGGAACATGTCACAAAAAGAAATTTGGTATGAAACATTGCATTCCAATTTCGGTCAGTATTTCGCAGTTGAAAACGTGCTTTATCACGATAAAACAGAGCATCAAGATTTAATTATTTTTGAAAATACAGAACTAGGCCGCATCATGGCACTTGATGGTGTGGTTCAAACCACAGAGCGCGATGAGTTTATCTATCATGAAATGATGGCTCATGTACCACTATTTGCCCACGGCCAAGCCAAAAAAGTGTTGATCATTGGCGGTGGTGATGGCGGGATGCTGCGTGAAGTTTGCCGTCATCACTATCTCGACAGTATTACAATGGTCGAGATTGATGCTGGTGTAATCGAATTCTGCCACCAATATTTGCCAAACCATAACGCAGGTGCCTATAACGATCCCCGTTTCAAGTTGGTGATTGACGACGGTGTTAATTTTGTCAAAACCACATCTGAAAAATTTGATGTTATCATTTCTGACTGTACTGACCCTGATGGACCAGGTGAAAGCCTGTTTACTTCTGAATTTTATGCAGGCTGCGCTGCTTGCTTAAACGAAGGTGGCATTTTTGTTGCCCAAAATGGTGTCTGTTTTCTTCAACAGAATGAAGCTGTCAATAGCCATAAAAAGCTGAGCCACTATTTTACTGACAGTAGTTTTTATCAGGCAGCTATTCCAACTTATTACGGCGGGATCATGACGTTTGCATGGGCAACCCAAAATTCTGCCTTGCGTCAGGTGCCTCTGACAATGCTGCAACAACGCTTTGAAGATGCGGCTATAACTTGCCGTTACTACACACCAGCCGTACATGCAGGAAGTTTTGCGCTGCCGCAATACTTGCTGAATGCACTATCTGAAAACCAATAATCTCCATTAACCGGGAGGTGAACTAAATTGCGCAAACTGAAATTGCACGGCTTTAATAATCTAACAAAAAGCTTGAGTTTCTGTATTTATGACATCTGTTATGCAAAAACGAAGGCCGATCGCGACAGTTATATCGCGTACATTGATGAACAATATAATGCAACCCGCCTGACTGAAATACTCAGTGAAACCTGTTCAATCATTGGTGCAAACATTCTTAATATTGCTCGCCAAGACTATGATCCCAAAGGAGCGAGCGTTACCATTCTGATTAGTGAAGAACCCATTGCTGTCAAACTGGTGGATAATACGGAAAACCCCGAACTATTCCCTGATTCTGTCGTCGCCCATTTGGATAAGAGCCATATTTGTGTACATACCTATCCAGAGAGCCATCCAGATGATGGTATATGTACCTTCAGGGCAGATATTGAAGTATCAACCTGCGGTGTTATTTCTCCCCTTAATGCCCTTAATTACCTGATTTATAAATTGGAATCTGACATTGTAACAATGGATTATCGCGTTCGTGGTTTTACCCGAGATATTAATGGCGTAAAATACTACATTGACCATGAGATTAGCTCCATCCAGAATTATGTGACAGAAGAAATTCAATCTCAGTACCATATGATTGATGTGAATATTTTTCAGGAAAATCTCTTCCATACCAAAATGATGTTGAAAGAATTCGATCTGAATGAATATTTGTTCAATACCACAGCGGAAGAACTAAGTGAAACGGAAAAAATAGAAATCACCCGTTTACTCAAAAAAGAGATACAGGAAATCTATTACGGACGAAATTTACCCGATCTATAGATAATTGTATTCGACCTGATCTATCTGACTGGCAGAATATCAATCTGCCAGTTATTCATTTTTATCAAACATAGCATTCTTCATTTTAATGGCACATCTAACTCAGTATTTGTAATAATTTTATCGCCATAAATTGGTTTGCCTTGTTGGCTCTTACAGTCGCTGTCATAGAATTATTACTGATGCCAATGCTAATGACTGATGTCATAAAGGGTAATAAAACTACTAATACTATTCACTCATCAATAAACCCTGTAAAATCATCTATGCTTTTTCTGGGTATGCCACACCGTAAAAGACCATTCATCTAACTTCTAATAAATAGGTTTTACTAATGCATCAGTCTGATGTTGTTGATCGCTCTCTTTTTTCATTAAGCTGGCCGATTTTCATTGATATCTTTCTGCATATGGCGACGTTATTAATCAATACATACATGGTCAGCCATATTTCTTCTTCTTATCTTGCTGCTATGGGAGTGGGTAATCATGTTTTTGATCTCTTTATTACAATTTTTAACTTCATCAGTGTAGGTTGCAGTGTTGTCATCGCACAATATCTGGGCTCAGGAAAACGCGATAAGGCGAGTCAGGCGATTCATATTTCCATCGCCTTTAATTTTGTGCTGGGTTTCGGTTGTGCTCTGATCACGGTGTTCTTCGGTTATAAAATCCTGCATATCATGAACCTGCCCGAAAATCTGATGGAAGATGGCTTTGCTTATCTGCATATTCTTGGTATCTGTCTGATACCCGAAGCAATTTCGATTATTTTGGCAGCCTGCATGCGGGTTTATGGAAAGTCGAAATCGGCCATGTATGTCACACTGATTGCCAACTTTCTTACCATTATCGGTAATATGATCGTGCTGTATGGGTTCTTTGGATTGCCTCAATATGGGCTTGAGGGCGTAGCGTGGTCTACAGTATTTGGTCGTACTGTCGCTGTGATTTTGCTCTGTGGATTACTGTTTTGTGGTTTGAAGATCAAGTTCGAGCCTAAATTGCTCGTGAACTGGTCTAAAAATATGTTGAGTAAAATCCTGCATATCGGCTTGCCAGCCGCGGGTGAAAATTTTGTGTGGATCCTGCAATATATGACTGCACAGGCATTTATCGGCCTGATGGGTGAAATGTCTCTGGCCGCGCAAACGCTGTACTTCCAACTATCTCTGTTCATTATGTTGTTTGGTATTTCTATCAGCATTGGCAACGAGATTATGGTTGGTCACCTTGTTGGGGCAAAACGTTTTGAAGATGCCTATCTTCGGGGGCTGAAAAGTCTGAAAATTGGTGTGATTGTTACAGTAGGCATCGTTTTGGCGTTCTGGATTTTCAGGGAGCCGCTTCTTTATGTCATGACGGAAGATCAGAAAATTGTTGAACTTCTTCTACCGTTATTCTTGCTCTCGGTCTTTTTGGAGCCAGGACGCACTTTCAACATTGTGATGGTTAATGCCCTACGTGCTTCTGGCGACGCCCGTTTTCCACTCTATACTGCGTTAATTTGTATGTGGGGAATATCTATTCCTGTCGGATATTTTCTGGGAATTACCATGGGTATGGGTCTCCTGGGGATCTGGATAGGATTCTTCTGCGACGAGTGGATACGTGGATTAGTGAACGCCTGGCGTTGGAAGTCTAAAAAATGGCAAACCAAGCGATTAGATGTCTAATTAAAAAATAACAGTAAAAATAAGTGTAAAAAATGCCGTAACTCTGCTTGCGGCATTTTAATTTCAGGGAAAACATAAAACGCCATTTTTTTATTTATTTGTAATCTCAAAATTTCAATGAAATATAATTTGATTTTATCAATAACACGGTTCCATTCGTTTTTATTACCCCAAAACTATGGTAAATACAGGCAGACCAATTAGGTATTAATTTTCCTTTATTGTTCAGCGGAAAGCAGGATTAATCTATGTATAACCCTACTTTACTAGTAAAAAATTCTAGATTAATCCCCTAAACTACCGCATAATATTAAGAATAAAAAGGATTTAATCCTGACAGGGTGTTTTCGACGCCTTTCTTTTTTGCACAATTTCCCTTTGCAATTTCTTCTTCATACAGAAGTTGTTCTCCTTGAAATCATTGACTATCAGCACACGATAATTCACTTACTAAAAGATATGAAAACAGAAACAAAAAACAATGATGTCACGTCACAGTTATCTCCATCCGCCAAACGCGCCAACATGACAGAAAAGGAATGGAAAAAAGCCATAAAATTCGACCATACCGATACCGGCTGGATCATTATGAGTATTGGCATGGCAATCGGAGCCGGAATTGTTTTCTTGCCTGTTCAGGTTGGATTGATGGGATTGTGGGTTTTTCTGCTCTCTTCCATTATTGGCTATCCTGCCATGTATCTCTTTCAACGGCTCTTCATCAATACCCTTGCAGAGTCACCAGAATGCAAAGATTATCCCAGTGTTATCAGCGGTTATCTTGGTAAAAACTGGGGCATTTTTCTAGGAGTACTCTACTTCATTATGTTGGTGATCTGGATGTTTGTTTATTCCATCGCTATAACCAATGACAGTGCTTCTTACTTGCAAACATTCGGAGTTACCGATGAATTAATGTCGAAAAATCCACTGTACGGGTTGGTATTAATCTGTGTACTAGTCGCGATCTCTTCCCGCGGTGAAAAATTACTGTTCAAAATATCCAGCCTGATGGTCATAACAAAGTTATTTGTTATCGCGGCATTAGGATTTTCCATGATTGGTATGTGGCATCTTTACAATGTCGGAGCATTGCCTCCCCTAGGGCTATTGATCAAACAAGCCATCATCACGTTACCTTTTACGCTCACGTCTATCCTGTTTATACAAACACTTAGCCCAATGGTGATTTCTTATCGTAATCGGGAAAAAAACCGTGAAGTTGCCCGTTACAAGGCACTGCGAGCCATGAACATTGCCTTTGGTATCCTGTTTTGTACGGTATTTTTCTATGCCATCTCTTTTACGCTGGCAATGGGACATGACGAAGCGCTCAAAGCCTATGAACAGAATATTTCAGCACTAGCAATTGCTGCCCAGTTCTTTCCTGGCGGCTGGGTTATTGCCGTCAGTATTATGCTCAATGTCTTTGCCGTGATGACTGCCTTTTTTGGTGTTTATCTGGGTTTTCGCGAAGCCAGCCAAGGCATTGCCATCAATGTTCTTAGTCGCCTGATACCTGCCGAAAAAATCAATGAAAAATGGGTTCAAAGAGGCATTATCGTTTTTGCCATCTTATTGGCATGGAGTGCAATCCTCCTGAATGTCCCAGTATTAAGCTTTACTTCTATTTGTAGCCCAATATTTGGCATCGTTGGCTGCCTCATTCCGGCTTATTTGGTCTACAAAGTCCCTGGCCTGCGCCATTACAAAGGGATATCTCTTATCTTGATTATCTTTACTGGGATCTTGCTATGCATTTCTCCTTTTCTGGCCTTCTCCTGACATGGGTATAGTTAAAAGATCAGTGTTTAAGAACATCAATTACGATCAGTCTTACTATTAAGATTTACTCAATGCGCCATAAATCCTCGCCTCTCTGTTCGAGGATATAAGGCGCATTTTTCGGTCATGTATTAAATGGTTAGTTATGGTAGACTTCCCGATTTTTAGTGATAAAGATAAAGTATGGCTAAAGTTGACGTCTATTGTCGTTATTGTCACACATCAGAACAGGTCAAAGGGCATGGAAAAGGAAATGGCGGACATCAGCGTTATCGCTGTTATGCCTGCTGCAAGGTTTTTCAGTTGGAATACACCTACCAAGCCTGCAAACCTGGCGTTAAAGCGCAGATTGTCGACATCGCGATGAATAACGGAGGAATTCGTGACACCGCCCGGATCCTGAAAGTCGCCACCGCCACTGTCATGAAAACGTTAAAAACCTCACGCTCCGAAACGTAACGACGTTGCCCCTTGCTGGAAATAATATTCAGCTTATCTGTGAAATAGATAAGCAATGGGAGCAGGCTAAAATGGCGTCCGGAAGTTCTTGACCGCTACAATAAAGGAGCGGCTATGTCATTTCAACTCACCCTAAAAGTCGAGCATCGCGTTAGGATACGAATGGCATACTTTTTATCGTTCGTTTTTTGCGCTATTTTTTTCATCATGCGTCGTTCATTACGGGGAATGGGTGGTAGGATAACCATAACTCAGTCCTTCTTTTTGCTTTTTTGTTTCTGGAAAATCCAAATTCGCAAAAATGGGACTGAGTTTCTTTGATACTCCTACCATTTTAAAAAGTCATTTAGATACGTTATTTCATATCGCTAATATTTTTTGGAGATGAATAAAGTGAAACTATATAAATTAATTATCGCCGTTTCTATATTGAGTTTTCCTTTTCTATCCTTACAGGCTGAACCTACAAATCATTCCACTATGAAAACAAAAATAGCCAAAACTACGAACCCTACTAATTGTGATGAATTAAATGGAGAAGCAGGTCAAAACGGCCAGAATGGAATACCAAGGAGTGATTGTATCAATGGAGGCAATGGCGGCAATGGGGCTGAAGGCGGTGGGAATGGCGGACATGGAGGAAATGGAGGAGCTAATGGAGGTGCAGGTGGTAACGGAGGTGATGGAGGTGCCGGTGGTAGCGGTGATCGTAATTGAATAGAAGGAGAACACTATGAATTATTTCAAACTATTATTCGTCTTTATTTGCTCATTAACAATCGCCTCAGTATCAGCTTCAACCAATTCATTCGAAAAGAGTACATCCCATAATAACGGCTATGTTCTCATTGCAAACGGAGGAAACGGAGGAAATGGTAATGGAGCCAATAATCCCTGAGGTAATGGGGGGCAAGGAGGTCATGGAGGTCGCGGTGGTTCAAATGGTGGGCATGATGGGCATGATGGGCATGATGGGCATGATGGGTGATTTATATACTAACCAAATAAACTATCACCAACTTAAGTTGGTGATAGTTTATGTCTGAATTCTTCTCTTAAGTAGCACAGTAACGTACCGTCACACTAATCATCAGAACAGCTACTATGAATTTGATCATGAGAAATCTTATGTTCATATTTTCGATGGTTTATCATCCGAAGATGGTGCCTGAATATTATGTATGCATACATTAGAATTGTAAGCAGAAATCTCAGAAAATTCCGTCACTCTGATTTCTACCCAACAGACCAGTGAATTTATCGTCACTATTCCTTTCGAAATGTCACTACAGAAGATTATTGTGTTGTCCGAGATCTTTATATCACTACAATGCACGATAAAGTGATAGGGACTTTCATTGAGCGTAAGTACTATTTTTGATATTTAATCTAACTATTTAATACATGACCCATTTTTTCCATCTCATCAACTCTCCACAAAATCTACAGCATTCATTAAATAATTCTTTCAATGATGACACCATATTTAATTAATCATAAAAAATATCTATTTAACTAAATTTAATAAATTGAATAAAAAGCAACCAGTTATCTGCATCCAACCAAAAAAATAATAAACAATATAAACTATAACTTTAGTTATTAAATTAACTAAAAATCGCCCTTTAGCCTAAAGTTATTCTATATATCATCCTTTACTATACCTTATAATATTTCATTTTAATCAAAAAAAACAAAATTTATAAGAATAAAAAACCAATAAAAAATTAAAAATAAAATTTTATTTCAAATTTAACAAATAAAAGTTAATTTTCAATCAATAACAAGGCGTTATGCAAACAATTTAGATAAATCATTTACTTTTTTCACTAAATGCAGTAAAAATACAATCTCAATACACCTAAATGGATTTTTAAAAGAATAAAAAACTAAAAAACAAACCAAGAAAAATGATTAGTTGTAAAGTTCAATAGAGTTGTTTTTATGTATGGAATTCTACTTATGATTGCCTCATTCTGTGTATCAGAATCACATAGCACGTATTTATACGATTTCAATTAGCATTTTCATTAAAAATAAGACAAAAATAAGCAGCAAATTTTTTTATTTGCTGAATTCCAATTAATCCAATCTGGTATTTGGCCGATCATATTTAAAAAACACTAATGTTTTTGTTGTATTCAATTGGCTTAAATACTTTGCTATTCACAATTCATCTCTCTGATTTCATAGGAATGATAATTTCATGAAGCAACGTAAGTTTTTAACCCGATACGAAATAGACGCAATTTTGGCAGCAACAAAACAAGGACGCCACGCAGAGCGCGATTACTGCATGCTGTTGATGTGTTTTATTCACGGTTTTAGGGTAAGTGAGTTATGTAATTTATGCCTATCTGATCTCGATTTAAATTCAGCAATCATTCACATCAGGCGGTTAAAAGGTGGGCTTTCAACCACACATCCTTTGATTCCAGAAGAAATAGAAGCGTTAAATAAATGGCTAGATATTCGTCAAAGATGGCGGGAAGCCGACTCTCCGTGGGTATTTCTCTCTCAAAAATCCGGCCCTGTTTCACGGCAACAAGTTTATGGATTATTAAAACGCTATGGGAAGCAGGCATCTGTCAGTGTTTCTCCACATCCGCATATGTTAAGACACGCTTGCGGTTATGCTTTAGCCGATCTCGGTCGTGATACCCGTTTGATTCAAGACTATCTTGGACACCGTAACATTTCACATACCGTAATTTATACCGCCAGTAATGTGAAACGTTTTTCCAGAATTTGGGAGTCTCATTCTAAATAGCTATGTTATTTTTCTGCTGTTTTCACTAACATAATCTGTTATCGCAACAATCTCCACTAATTAGTTTGTGGAGATTGCCGGCAGATAAAATAAACAATACCATGAACATCTAAGATAAATGACTATTTTTACGTATGACAAATTTAATTTGTGAATAGGTTTTATTTTTATTGTTTTTCATTTGTTAATTCATCAGGTTTTTTCTTTAAAAAGATTTAAGTCTAACGACTAAATATATAAATTAAACTTCTATTTAAACTTGAGCAGCGAATTTATATGAATAATTTCACTGCTCAATAAGAAATAAAAATGAACAATTAAAACTTTCAAAAAATGATTGCTTAATCAATTATTATTCAAACAATTTCGCAAATTTTTCACGGATTTTCTGTTCTGGCAGATCTGTACCAATAAAAACCATTACACTTCCACGCACTTCATCATCGCGCCATTCTCTATCCCAATCCGCGCTATACAGACGCTGAACTCCTTGAAACAGTAACCGGCGTGATTCCTCTTTAATAGCAAGAATTCCTTTGTACCGCAGAAGGTTATCCGCGAAACTCAGTAATAGCTCCTCCATCAGGTTAGAAACTGCTAACAGTTCAACCGGATACGCTAAATTAATGACAATCGACTGAACCAAGTTTTGTTGTTTGGGTACAAATCGAAAAACAGGAGTCGAAACCGTCAGTTTGTCATTCAACATAAAACCTTCGATATTGAACAGTAAGTCTAAATCTGCTTCACCTTGAATAACCTTATGAATGGGTGCTCTGATATTGATTCGCTGCAAACGTTCAACTAAAGCATCACGAACGGGAGCAACATCTGTTTTCGTTAAAAGAAGCCTGTCTGCATATCCCACCTGCGCCTGTGCAATGGAAAAACGATCTAACTGTTTCTCCGCATGAACCGCATCCACCAGCGTGATGATACCGTCGAGTACAAAACGCTGGCACAAAACTTCATGAGAAAAGAAAGTCTGCGTGATCGGGCCGGGATCAGCCATGCCTGTACATTCGATAATCAAGCGGTCAAAATTGATCTGCCCTTTATCCATGCTATCCAGCAAGTCTAATAGAGCTTCTTCCAGCTCATTTGAACGGCTACAACAGATACAGCCATTGCTTAAAGTCTTAATCTGAGTTGCGCGATCACTAATCAATTCATCATCAATAGGGACTTCGCCAAATTCATTTTCAATCACGGCTATTTTATGCCCATGATTGGCATTGAGGATATGACGTAACAGCGTCGTTTTTCCTGATCCCAAAAAACCAGTTAAGATCGTGACTGATATTGGTTGCATTTTCGTTTCCCGATGCCTCTTAACTTCTAACAATTTCCCAATGAATTAGTCGCTTTTTCACTAACAACAACGCATTCCACCTTTTCCATCGCCGCCATAGCGAGCATTCTGACGTTCACGAAAAAATTCTTCATAAGACATATAGGGCTTATCAGGGTGGTTTTCCTTCATATGCTGTACATATGTGTCATAGTCTGGAACGCCTACCAACATTCGGGCAGCCTGCCCCAAATATTTGCCTGCCCGACCAAGATTACCAAACATAAATTGTTCTCCAGGGCTTGTTTTATAAGGAATAGCTTCCCAATAAAAAATACCCCACATAATACAAAGCCAATTATGTGGGGTATAGCGGTTACTGATACGAAATGATTTGGTCGATATCAGTTTTACTATCGTATCAGTGCGTAGACGAGACTTTCACCCCACCTTCAGGAACCGGAACATAAGGCGTTTCCTTATCGGTACGCTCTGGATTTTTGCTTGCTTTAATCGCAGCTTTGATACCATAAATGATGATGCTATACACCACGATCAGGAACAGAATGCTTAAGCCCGCATTGGTGTAGTTGTTCACAACAATGTGATTCATGTTACTGATTTGTCCGGCCGTCAATTCTGCACCGCCTTCGGCGATCCGCTGCTTGTATTCTTTCGCCATAAAGAAGAAGCCTTCAAGCCGTGGGTTATCACTGAATAATTTCAGCCCCAGCGCCCATGTGGTACAAATCAACAACCAAACCGCAGGAATAACCGTTACCCAGATATATCGGGTGCGTTTCATCTTGATCAGGACAACTGTGCCCAATACCAATGCAACGGCAGCCAACATCTGGTTGGAGATACCAAATAACGGCCACAAGCTCTTAACGCCACCCAATGGATCAACCACGCCTTGATACAGCAAATAACCCCATAAACCGACACAACCGGCTGTACCAATGATACCCGCAATCAGGGAATCCGTTTTTTTCAGGAATGGAACAAAGTTACCCAAAAGATCCTGCAACATGAAACGGCCAGAGCGTGTACCTGCATCCAGCGCCGTCAAAATGAACAGAGCTTCAAACAGAATACCAAAGTGATACCAGAAGCCCATATCTGCTGCTGGGATGATTTGGTGGAACACATGGGCAATACCCACTGCTAAGGTTGGTGCTCCTCCTGCGCGGTTCAAGACGGATGGCTCACCAATGTCTTTTGCCGTTTGCAGAATTTGATCAGGTGAAATAACAAAGCCCCAAGAACTTACGGTTGCTGCCGCATGACTCGTTACTTCTTTCAAAGAAGCCATAATCATTGGTGCTTCGGCAGTACCCAAATTATGCAGATCCGGCATGGTAATACCTAATGCTGCCGGAGGGGTATTCATCGCAAAATACAGGCCCGGCTCAATGATGGATGCCGCAACCAATGCCATGATCGCCACAAACGATTCCATCAACATCGCACCATAACCAATGAAACGTGCATCTTTTTCATTTGCCAATAGCTTAGGTGTTGTCCCCGAAGAGATCAGGGCATGAAAACCAGACACCGCACCACAAGCAATAGTAATGAATAAGAATGGGAACAGCGTTCCTTTCCATACTGGCCCTGTACCATCAATATATTGTGTGACGGCTGGCATTTTCAGTTCAGGGTTCAGGATGACAATCCCAATTGCAAGGCCAACAATAACCCCAATTTTCAGGAAAGTTGCCAGATAGTCACGCGGTGCCAAAATAAGCCAAACAGGCAATAATGCAGAGATAAAGGCATATCCGATCAGCGCATAAGTGATAGTGGTATCTTTGAAAGTCAGCGCGGGTCCCCAGTAAGGATCGGCGGCGACGACACCACCAAACCAAATGGCAGCAATCAGCAAGAGAATACCAATCACAGAGACTTCACCCACACGCCCTGGACGGATATAACGCATATAGATCCCCATGAAAAGCGCAATGGGTACTGTTGAGCAAACAGTAAATACGCCCCACGGACTTTCCGCCAATGCTTTCACGACGATTAAGGCCAGCACTGCCAGAATGATGATCATGATCAAGAAGCAACCAAACAGCGCTATTGTGCCTGGCACGCGTCCCATCTCTTCCTTGACTATCTCACCCAGTGATGCCCCATTGCGGCGGGAGGAGATAAACAGCACGATAAAGTCCTGCACCGCTCCGGCCAGCACAACCCCTGCCAACAACCACAATGTTCCTGGCAGATAACCGACCTGTGCCGCCAATACTGGCCCGACTAACGGACCAGCCCCCGCGATGGCGGCAAAATGGTGGCCAAACAGGACATTTTTATTGGTGGGAACATAGTTCAAACCATCATTATTGATAACAGCGGGAGTTGCTCGCGTGGCATCCAGTTTCATCACTTTCGTGGCGATATACAGGCTGTAATACCGATAAGCAACCAAGTAAACGGCTACGGAAGCAACAATGATCCACAAAGCGCTAACATGTTCTCCCCGACGTAGCGCAACAACTCCGAGACAGAATGCGCCAATTATCCCCAATACCATCCAGGGGATATGTTTTAACAGTTTATTATTGTTCATAAAACGTCCTTTTCCACAGTAAGACGAACAGCACGTCATTATTTAATTTTTACTTCCTTCTCCATAAACCGACCATCTACAGCCGGCAGGAAGCGATACCTATAAAGGTATATACTCCTCGTCACACTGCACTATGATATAAAACTCTCCCTGATAAGAGTGGGAGGATCTTGCCCAGCGGTTGAATACCAACATTGAGCGGTCAAAATCCTCCAATCAGTGGTTCATACATATAAAACATAAGCCAAGTTTTGTGAGGTAACTCACTTACTCATTAACTTTTAAGAAGAAGGTATATCCATCAATCGAAGTTAATAGCATCATTATTCAAATGATTAAAATCTTTATATTCGTTATTGAATGAAATCACTGTATGTTGGTTCGGACACTTTTCATTGGAAAACCATGCACATTTGGATACCAAACGAGGCTCTTCAATTCCCAACCATGTGGATAACATAGACAGCAGATTCAAACCACTGCGGTGAGCATCTATGATATTTTTGCTGGCTATATTTTTGTTGGTACTTTTAATGGCATAGTCATAACCAGTAATAATAAAGGGAACTTGATAATTCTGCTTATTACTATCATCATGGGTCAGATTCTCGTTATCTGTGTTTTTATTTACCAGTGATAAACCATGATCCGCAAAGTAAAGCATTGTCCAATGTAATTGATTTTTATTGGCAATAGTTTCAATGTCAGCTAACAGGTTATCCGTATTGTGGATACTCTGGAGATAACATGAAATATTTTTGGAATGGAAATAGGTGCCATATTTATCATTCGTTCTGACACAAGGTTGTGGATGCGAACCCATTAAGTGAATAACAACCAGTTTCTTCTTCTGTTCATTCTTCACTAATGCCTTGCGAATATAAGGCAATAAATTTTCATCCGGCATATAACTGCGATCATCTGAATTGCCTTCTTTTAAAAAAGTATAATGATCGGCCTGCTGCCCAATCAGTGCTACAGGAGAATCAAATCCTCCTTTCATTCCCTGATTAGACAACCAGTAAGTTTCAAATTCCGCTTTTTTTGCCAGTGAAATAATACTGTTATTCAGTTGAATTTCATTTTCTTCACGGATCGCCAGAGAGTTAGTCAACGATAATTGTGTTGATGGTGCTGCCGAAATATAGTTGGTTAACACAGTGGCATTCGCGTTATCCAACCAAGGGGTATTTTTATTCGGGAACCCATAGATACTCATAAAATCTTTTCGGACGCTCTCACCAATCACCATGATATAGGTGTCGTATTTCTCTTCTTTCACCACTGGCTGCCAGTCATCCCGATATTTAATAATCTTGGCAAATCGGTGATTTTCTGACATGACTTGCTTGTAGCTCTGATAAGCATCACTGAAAAAGCGAACTTCCGGTAAACTGGTATTCAAAAGTTCTGAGCTATCTTCAAAACCCGATTTTATATACCCTTTGGCTGGGGACCAGAAAGCCGAAATAAAAAACAGGGTAAACAACCACTTTTTACTTTTGCTTGTTAAGGTGACATTTAGCTTAAGTGAAAATATCATCAGAACAAAAATAGCTATAGCGGTTAAATACGTTGATACAGAAAGGCCACTAATATATTCCGCTGTTTCATTCCTATTTGTATAGATTAATGATCCTACCGCATTGATGTCTGGATAACCGTAATTGAGACCAATTGGGGTATAAAGCATTCCCACCAAGGAAAAGAACGTAATCAAAAAGATATATATTCGTCTACTGATAGCAGACAAAAATAAAAAGAGAGCAAAGGCACTGAAAACATATATTAATTTTAATTGATATCCTAAACATTTATGTATCAGAAAAATAAGAAAAAAGAGAACAATAAAACAAGAGAGATCCTTGTTTTTATAAAGCCAAGACATAATCACCCTGTAATTTCACATAGCCGTAGTTAAATTTCTATAAACCCAACGTGGCGAGATTTTAGCCAAATAAAACCCAACACTGCACAATACCGTATTGGGGATACTATTACATCATAAATTATAATTTATTGAGTGATCGACAAGTAACGTGCAAAAGCTTCGCGTTCTTCATCCCGCAGCGTCAACACCTTAAAACCATCACGGGTTACCAAGATAGTATGCTCAAACTGAGCCGATAACCGACGATCTTAATTGCCTTATATAAGCACTCTTGAGTCACATTAACCAAACGTTTAGCATGGGACGGTACATCCCCGACACAGAATGTGATGCTGCTATCGCCGTAATATCCCTCTTTTTTGACGGAGACATCCACATTAACGATATCCCCATTTTTCAGCTTCTTTTCCGAAGCCCAGCCATGACAAACAACATGATTTACTGAGGTATTAACCGTATAAGGAAAACCATATTGCCCTAAGCTACCCGATACGCCAATAGCCTCCTTTCTTCGCCCCAACACGAATCAAACGCCCAATATCCTGTAATATTTTAATATTTCGCTCGATTGTGCGCCGGCTTACCCCCAATTCATCAGCCAATTGGGTTATGGTGGTGGCCGGATGAGCAGCAATAACCAACAAGATTTTTTGCGCAGTAGCATTCAGTGGTTGTGGATTTTCCACCGACATTTGTACCGGCACTTCTACCGACATTACGACAGAATTCTGTTTTTGCAGATCCAGGCTTTCTTTAAGTGCTTCGGCTAATTTTTCCAGCATAAAATCGATAAATAGCGTACAGTCGCTGGTACGATCACACTCTCTAAGCACATGATAATAATCCTGCTGTTGATAATGAATTAACGTTTCAACCGGTAACCACGCTAACTCAGGGCGCCATTCGCTCAAAATCAATGTTTGCCACAAACGCCCCATACGGCCATTGTAAGGGGGTTGGTAAATAGCCACGATAATTTCCTCTCAGTCCGTCAATTCTCAATATCTCTAATAGCATTCAAGTGCTTTATGTCATCTGCTTTCCTATTATTTGTTATTTGGTAGTATGACTCAAATCAAACAACAATCGAGCCGCTTCGCAATCCTGCTGAATTGTGAAAAAATCTGATACATTCCTGCGAGTGATCCTGCTAACCTACTGCTCAAATCTTCTAATCGCATCCACAGGTGAATCACACAGATTATCAGTGATAAGATAGCGTTTTCGCCCAGGATGAGGTCTATTAGCGTTCCATCCTTAGCTGATTATATTTAGGTTTTGTCATTTAGATGGGTTGACTGAGCGTCGATGACCCAACTGAGTCAACAGGAATAATAAAATTGAATCAAGTCAATATGAAAGAATCTCCAGCAAAGGATATAGATAGCCATACTCCCATGATGCAGCAGTATCTGCGCCTGAAAGCGCAGCATCCAGATATTCTGCTGCTGTATAGAATGGGAGATTTTTACGAGTTGTTCTATGATGATGCCAAAAAGGCAGCGAAGTTACTGGATATCTCCCTGACCAAGCGCGGGCAATCGGCTGGTCAGCCTATTCCGATGGCTGGGGTTCCTTATCACGCAATCGAAAACTATCTGGCAAAACTGGTACAACTCGGTGAATCTGCGGCGATCTGCGAACAAGTTGGTGATCCTGCAACCAGTAAAGGCCCTGTTGAACGCAAAGTTGTGCGCATTGTCACACCTGGCACCGTCACTGATGAAGCTTTGCTGCAAGAACGTCAGGATAATCTGCTCGCCGCTATCTGGCATGATCATCAGGGATTTGGTTACGCGACGCTGGATATCACTTCTGGTCGCTTCCGCGTTTGCGAAATGTCCGACGAAGATAGCATTGCCGCAGAATTGCAACGTACCCGCCCTGCGGAACTGCTCTACCCTGAAACTTTTGAGCATATGGCACTGATTGAACGTTGTCATGGCCTGCGCCGGCGTCCAATGTGGGAATTTGAGCTGGATACAGCAAGACAACAACTTAATTTGCAATTTGGCACCCGTGACCTGATTGGCTTCGGTGTGGAAAAAGCGACGCTCGCCCTGCGTGCCGCGGGCTGTTTGCTACAATATGTCAAAGATACCCAACGCACCACTTTACCCCATATTCGCAGCATGACGATGGAGCGCCCGCAGGAAACGGTTATTATGGATGCCGCTACGCGCCGTAATCTGGAGCTGACACAAAATTTATCCGGTAGCACTGAAAATACGCTGGCGTCAGTACTTGATCAATGCGTGACACCGATGGGCAGCCGAATGCTGAAACGCTGGCTGCATGCACCAACCCGCAATAAAGACGTGCTGGAAAATCGCCACCAAGCCATTTCCGCATTACAGGAAATCGGTTATGAATTACGGCCATTTTTACGTCAGGTCGGTGACTTAGAGCGTGTGCTTGCCCGTCTTGCTCTCCGCTCCGCCCGTCCCCGTGATCTGGCCAGAATGCGCCATGCTTTCCAGCAACTGCCTGATATTCATCAGATCCTGACATCCTCGGATGCCCCCTATATCCAAACGCTACAGCAGCGTGTGGGACATTTTGATGAATTACAAACACTACTGGAGCATGCAATTGTCGAAACACCCCCTGTTCTGGTGCGTGACGGTGGTGTCATTGCCACGGGTTATAATGCTGAATTGGATGAGTGGCGGGCATTGGCTGACGGTGCCAGCGATTATCTGGATAAACTGGAGATCCGCGAACGCGAAAAACTTGGTATTGATACCCTGAAAGTGGGCTTTAATGCAGTGCACGGTTACTATATTCAGGTCAGCCGTGGACAAAGTCATTTAGTCCCTATCCATTACGTTCGTCGTCAAACGCTGAAAAACGCGGAACGCTATATCATTCCTGAATTAAAGGAATATGAAGACAAGGTGCTGACTTCCAAAGGTAAAGCACTTGCCATCGAAAAAGGCCTGTACGAAGAGTTGTTCGAGCTGTTGTTGCCTCATCTGGCCGATTTGCAAACCTGTGCCGAAGCGCTGTCAGAGCTGGATGTACTGGCAAACCTTGCTGAACGTGCTGAGACACTAAATTACACCCGCCCGATACTCACCGATAAAGCGGGTATTCAGATCACTGGCGGCCGGCATCCGGTTGTCGAACAAGTCTTAAGCGAGCCGTTTATTTCTAACCCATTGACGCTCTCATCACAGCGCCGTTTGTTGATTATTACAGGGCCGAATATGGGAGGTAAAAGTACCTATATGCGTCAGACGGCTTTGATTACGTTGATGGCTTATATTGGAAGCTTCGTTCCTGCCGAAAAAGCGGTTATCGGCCCTGTAGATCGTATCTTTACCCGTGTCGGAGCATCCGATGATTTGGCATCAGGACGCTCCACCTTTATGGTGGAAATGACCGAAACTGCCAATATTTTACATAACGCGACTGAACACAGCCTGGTTTTGATGGATGAGATCGGTCGTGGTACATCGACCTATGATGGTCTATCCCTGGCGTGGGCTTGTGCTGAAAATTTAGCTAATCGCATCAAAGCAATGACACTGTTCGCGACTCACTATTTTGAACTGACAACTCTGCCTGAGAAACTGGAAGGGGTTGTCAATATTCATCTTGATGCTGTCGAGCATGGCGATACTATTGCTTTCATGCACAGTGTACAAGAAGGCGCTGCAAGCAAGAGCTATGGACTGGCTGTTGCCTCGCTGGCTGGTGTTCCACGTGATGTCATTAAACGTGCTCGCCAAAAATTGAAGGAGCTGGAATCACTTTCCAATAGCGCGACAGCAGGTCATGTTGATACACCACAGTTAACTTTACTAACAGAAGAGACGTCTCCGGCAGTTGAAGCCTTGGAAGGCCTTAATCCAGATACCTTGACACCGCGTCAGGCATTGGAGTGGATTTATCGTCTAAAAGATATGGTTTAACAATGAATGGAACAGCAATGAAGTTTGATACCAATCTGTTAGCTCCCATTTATCAATTTTTACAGTGCGAAACTCCTGATCAATGGGTAGAAAAAGCGCGGCTGCCTGAAAATTTGCCAATTTTATTGCGCGATCATTTGCTATGTGAATTGAAAGCAGCACAAAGTGCGATGTTCTTAATTCGCAAATATGCCGTTGATCCTGAGAGTGCTGACGCTCTGCTGGCCTGGTTTCAGCCCTATGAGGATTTTGCCTATAAAAAAATTGGCGATATCCATTCATTGAAAGGGAAAAATCAGGCCACCAAACAAATTACCGCGCGGGCAAAATCACCTTATAGTCAAGACCTCATCGATAAGATGGTGTTATTGATTAAGGAGGAGTTACATCATTTTTATCAAGTATTAGCGATCATGGATGCCAGAGGGATAAGCTATGACAATATCAGTGCCAGCCGCTATGCTAAATCCCTGTTTCAGCATATAACCAACCATGAACCTTATACATTGATCGATAAATTGATTATTGGTGCTTATATAGAAGCACGCTCATGCGAACGTTTCGCAAAACTCGCTCCTCATCTGGATGAGGATTTGAGGAAGTTTTATATTTCTCTGCTGCGTTCAGAAGCTCGCCATTACCAAGATTATTTGACGCTAGCTCAATCAATATCTAAAGAAGATATTACAGAGAGAGTGAATTATTTCGGTCAGGTTGAAGCGGAACTTATTCAAACTTCTGATCATGATTTTAAATTTCACAGTGGTGTTCCGATTATCTAAAATTGATACATGACACATCCAATAGTAATGAAAATATAAATACATGAATAAAAGGTGGGCTTATTTAGCCCACCTTATGATTACCATCGATATGCCTTGATCTTCTTTATACCTTTATCTTTCCAATTGTTACTTCGGGAATTACTTCTACCCTTGCCATCACCAAGTTGTCTAATTATCTTTGTTTCTGGAAATTAGTCCGTTTTCCACTACGCCGCAATTTGATATTTCTTAGGTATACATTCTCAGGTATACATTCTCAGGTATAAAGAATTAGGTGCGGAATAATGATTCTATATTCAAACCTTGGGTATGCAATATATCTCTAAGACGACGCAATCCCTCAACTTGAATTTGACGAACTCTCTCTCTTGTTAAACCAATTTCTCGCCCAACATCTTCCAATGTTTCTGCTTCGTATCCAAGCAAACCAAAACGACGGGCTAAAACTTCGCGTTGTTTTGCGTTCAGTTCAAACAACCATTTCACGATACTCTGTTTCATATCATCATCTTGAATAGTTGTTTCTGGCCCTGAATCATTTTCATCAGACAAAATATCCAATAATGCTTTATCTGAATCACCACTAATTGGTGTATCGACAGAAGTAATGCGCTCGTTCAGACGCATCATACGGCTTACGTCTTCAACAGGCTTATCCAGTTTTTCCGCAATCTCTTCAATACTTGGTTCATGATCCAATGTATGTGCCAGTTCTCTTGCAGTACGTAAATAGACATTCAATTCTTTGACTATATGAATAGGCAGGCGAATTGTGCGAGTTTGATTCATAATGGCTCGTTCAATTGTTTGACGGATCCACCATGTCGCATAAGTGGAAAAACGAAAACCTCTTTCAGGGTCAAATTTTTCCACTGCACGAATAAGCCCAAGGTTACCTTCTTCAATCAGATCTAGCAGTGCTAATCCACGATTGCTATATCGGCGGGATATTTTTACAACCAATCGCAAGTTACTTTCAATCATACGTTGGCGTGCAGCAACATCCCCTCGCAGTGCTCGTCTGGCGAAAAGAACCTCTTCCTCTGCTGTCAGCAGAGGTGAGAAACCAATCTCTCCAAGATAAAGCTGTGTTGCATCAAGTACCCTTTGGTTTACTCCTTGCAACAAATCCACATCTTCATCAAGACCAGTTATATCATCCTCATCTTTCAGCAACGCTTCATCAAAGTCATCAGCTTCCATGCTATTTTCGTCTAAATTCGCATCATCATACAACTCATTAACTTTAAGCGTACTTTGGCTCATCAGCTACTCCTACCCATGATAATGCGGGCAGGAATTTCAGAACCCTGCCCCTGTTTATCGCTGCGGAAGATAACGCAGCGGGTTTACGGATTTTCCCTTATAGCGAATTTCAAAATGCAATCTTACTGAACTTGCTCCGGTGCTACCCATAGTGGCAATTTTTTGCCCCGCTTGAACATCCTGTTGCTCACGAACCAACATTGTGTCGTTGTGCGCATAAGCACTTAGGTAGTCATCGTTATGTTTTATTATTATTAGATTTCCATAGCCACGTAATGCATTTCCGGCATAAACCACTTTTCCACTGGCTGTTGCAAATACGGGTTGGCCACGATGACCCGTAATATCAATGCCTTTATTTCCTCCTTGAGAATCAGTAAAGCCTTCAAGAATTTTTCCTTCTGCCGGCCACCTCCAACTATTAATAGTATCAATACCATTAATAGCGCTATTTACTCCTGTATCTGTTGCTGTAGATACTTTTGAATAAGAAATATTGCCATCAGAAATAGTTTTCTTTGGCAACATCTTTCCTGATTCTGGTCTATCAATATTTGCAGGATACGCATTAATTTTTTGAAAATCAACCTGACTAATTTTAGATTTAGTACTATTTGATGCTATTAATACACCATTTTTGGAGGTTGGATTACCTATTCTCAGGACTTGACCAACATTTAAGCTATAAGGCTCTGAAATATTATTTTTGTGAGATAAGTCACGGAAATCACTACCTGTAATCCAGGCTATATAAAACAAAGTATCGCCATGTTTAACCGTATAAGTGCTCCCGTTGTAGCTTCCTTTGGGAATATTTTCGTAGTTACGGTTATAAATAATTTTCCCTTGTAACGAACTACTATTAACAGCATTATTCACTAGATGACGGTCTCTAATAGCATGATTATCTGATACGCGATTTGTATCGATATTCACTATTGGGGCTGGACGATTTGATGGATTACTACAACCTACCAATACGGCTCCCATAAAAGTACAGGCAATTATCCATTTTATTTTTTTCATTGGGTTTTCTAGATTCATACTTTATTCCCCCATAAAGGCAAATATAAGTGTAAATAATGGTGATTTATAAAAATTTAGGATTACAAAAGATTTAAAGCGAAACATTTTGCTTAATTTCAGAAAAAATAACAGCTAATTTGAAACTATCCCCTATTAAATAAATTAGCTGATTATGCTAGTTCGCCTTGAATTAGGGGGACAAAACGGACAGGTTCGATAATGTCGCTATGGAAATCATTCCCATAGCGATGTACCACTTTCAGTAACTGAGTTCGCTCACCGACAGGTAAAACCATCACGCCTCCATCGGCAAGTTGCTGGAGTAATGCCTGCGGAATTTCTGGTGGTGCGGCTGTGACAATGATAGCGTCAAAAGGCCCTTTTGATGGCCATCCATTCCAACCATCACCGTGTCGGGTTGAGATATTGTGTAGGTCGAGTTGCTTCAATCTGCGCTTAGCCTGCCACTGCAAGCCTTTAATCCGCTCCACGGAGAAAACGCGTCTGGCTAAGTGAGCAAGTATTGCTGTTTGATAACCTGAGCCGGTGCCAATTTCCAATACATTAGATTCAGGGGTTAAATTCAGCAACTCTGTCATGCGAGCGACAATATAAGGTTGGGAGATAGTTTGCCCATGACCAATAGGCAGGGCGGTATTTTCATATGCCTTATGTGCAAGAGCTTCATCCACAAAACATTCTCGAGGTACTTTGCCAATAACCTCCAACAGGTGCTCATTGTGAATTCCTTGCTGACGCAATTGCGCCAGCAAATTTTTCATTGATCGTTTTAACATTCCCCAATATCCCCGACTTTTGCCAACCAATCACTTATCAGCTCTTGGGCTTTATAAGCAGTTAAGTCCACTTGCAAAGGGGTAATGGAGACAAATCCTTCTTCTACCGCAGCAAAATCTGTTTCAGGCCCAAAATCACTTTTTTCTCCCGGAGGACCTATCCAATAGAGCATATTACCTTTGGGATCTTCCATGGCATAGACTTGTTCAGCAGCACTACGACGACCACATCGCGTCACCCGAAATCCCTTGATTTGTTCAAGGGGAATATCAGGTACATTAATATTCAAAATATTACCCGCCCTCAATGGGGATTTTTGCAACAGAGCTAATAAACGTACTGTCACTTCTGCCGCCGTTTCGTAATGTTGGTTACCATTGAGTGATATCGCCAATGCCGGTAAGCCTAAATGGCGTCCTTCCATTGCAGCCGCAACCGTGCCAGAGTAAATCACGTCATCACCAAGGTTAGGGCCACAGTTGATGCCAGAAACGACGATGTCAGGACGAGGAAGTACCAGATTATTCACGCCCAAATAGACACAATCCGTCGGTGTACCTTCCTGAACAGAGATATCACCATTGTTCAGTGTGTTGATGCGCAAAGGGCGATCCAGCGTTAAGGCATTCGACGCACCACTACGGTTACGGTCAGGTGCAACGACCTGAACATGATAGTGTTTCCGCAATGTAGCCGCTAAGGTTTGAATACCTGGTGCGGTGACACCATCATCGTTACTCAGCAATATCCGCAGCATTGATATATCTCATTGATTTTATTAAAAATAAAATAGGTTAATAGGGTAATTCACCCTGTGTGTGTTTGATCTTAGCATGACGCTGACAGTTTTGTAGAGTGCTTTACATTCAGGCTACATCAAGGAAAGAGCCAAGATCCTGATTGATCAGTTCTCTGACAACGCTGGTTGCAAAGCTACCAGATGGCAAAGAGAAATGCAGAATGACAGTTTGGTCGTCTTGCCATTCCCAATGCAGGTTAAGCGGTTTCACCAATATTGCCCGACGGGCGCTTTCCACACGCTCACGTTTGACTAATGCCCAAAGAGCTTCGTAATCCAATAAGCATTGTTGTTCGAAATCCAGTGCCTGATCCTGCGTTCCTAATGCTTTGTCTCCCGGTAAAGGAGCCGTTATCTGTAACTCTCCATCCATTACTCGCTGCTGCAATACCGATAATTCAGGTTCATCAACGACAAACCAGCTACCGCGCCCTGTTAATTGTAATGCATCACCATTTTTTACCTTCTGGTGTTCACCCTGGGCGATACGTCTGCTGGCAACAGCATTAAACATCGCGCTGCGACAGGCAGAAAGGTAGAAACTGCGGCGGTTGCGTTCCTTGACATGGATTTCATTATCTGCCCAGCGTTGAGCCTGAACTAAGTTTTGTCCATCCCGCCCGAAACGCTGTTCACCAAAATAATTTGGAACGCCAGTTTGTGCTATCTGCCGCAAGCGTTTTTCTACAGATTGTTGGTCAGAAATTTCTCTTAATACCAGAGTGAAATCATTGCCTTTCAATGCGCCAATCCGCAGCTTGCGTTTCTGGCGGGAAATTGCCAGCACTTCACAACCTTCAAGTTGGAATGCCGTGAAATCTGGATCTTGTTTCCCCGGTATATGTAAACAGAACCACTGTTCCGTCACTGCGTTACGATCTTTCAATCCCGCATAACTGACAGAACGAGCCGGTATTTTGGCAAAACGGGCAAGATGATCCGCGACAAATTGGGTGTTACATCCTGTTTTACGAAGATGTACCATTATGTGTTCGCCTTCTCCATCAGGAGAAAATCCCAAATCTTCGCGAACAATGAAATCTTCTGGTGTAGCTTTAACAATACCAGTCGCTTCCGGTTGGCCATGAAGCCAATGTAATTCACTCAAAGTCATGCTCATTCCTTTACCAACAAAGCAACCGCTTCGCAGGCAATACCTTCTTTACGGCCAACAAACCCCAGTTTTTCCGTTGTTGTTGCTTTAACGTTAATATCATCCATATGACATTCAAGATCTTCCGCCAGGTTAACCCGCATCTGGGAAATATGCGGCAACATTTTCGGCGCCTGTGCAATGATGGTGATATCCAAGTTCCCTATCCGATAGCCCTTCGCACGGATACGGCGGTAGGCTTCTTTCAATAATTCACGACTATCTGCACCTTTGAAAGCAGGGTCGGTATCGGGAAATAATTTACCAATATCGCCCAATGCTGCCGCCCCCAAGAGGGCGTCTGTAGCAGCGTGCAAGGCGACATCGCCATCTGAATGGGCAATTAATCCTTGTTCATAAGGAATGCGGACACCGCCAATGATCAATGGCCCTTCTCCACCAAATTTATGCACATCAAAACCGTGTCCAATTCTCATACGATAGATTCCTTAGCTTTTTGGGATAGATAAAATTCCGCCAGTGCCAAATCTTCAGGCTGGGTTACTTTGATATTGTCCGCTCGTCCATTAATTAACACAGGACGATACCCACAATGCTCAAGCGCCGAAGATTCATCGGTGATACAGGCTTGATCTGCAAGTGTTTTGATCAAACAATCACGTAATAACTGCAAAGGGAATAGTTGTGGAGTCAAAGCATGCCAAAGCCCGTTGCGGTCAACGGTATGGGCAATTAATGCGTGGTTAATTGTGGACGATCCTGCCACTGATTGCGATACCATGCGTTTCATCGTGTCCCTCACAGGTGATGCTAATAATCCACCACATACATCAGGAGATCTTGCGTTGTGATCAATAATCTGTAGCAAGTTATCAAGATCATTTCTATGAAGACAAGGACGGGCAGCATCATGCACTAAAACCCAAGTTGTCCTGTCTGTAGGCAAATCAGACAGATAATCTAACCCAGCCAGAACCGAATCAGCTCGCTCTTCGCCGCCAATTACTGTCGTAATTCTTGGATCAGAAGCGATGGGTAATTGCGCAAATTGTGTATCAGCAGGATTCAGCGCAATAATAACGCGTTGTATACGCGGATGCTCAAACAGTGCTGCTAAGGTATGTTCAAGAATTGTTTTTCCGGCAACGTTCAGATACTGTTTTGGGCAATCTGATTTCATCCTGCTACCGATACCCGCAGCAGGGATCAAGGCGATAATTTCAGCAAGAGAAACATCAGCAGGGGAATGAAGTTGTGACTTATTCATTTCGATTATTATTTACTGTTTTGATTTAAAGATTATTGCGCATTATGTTTTGAGATATCTGGCACCATACGATAAAAAGATTCTCCTGGTTTAATCATGCCCAATTCATTACGAGCGCGTTCTTCAATCGCTTCCTGCCCCCCTTTAAGATCCTTAATTTCAGCAAATAGCTGGTCGTTACGTGCTTTCAGTTTGAAGTTATCAATCCCTTGTTTATCAACTTCAGCCTTAACTCGCACATAATCGTGAATGCCATTTTTACCGAACCACAGCGAATACTGTAACCATCCCAGCAGAACCAATAATAGTAGCGTTAGTTTGCCCATCTCCCCCCCCTGAAAACCCGCTAATCATCCCACAACTGAAAGCATGACGCCACCGACTCTCACAAAACCATTTACAAAATCATTCGCAAAACCATTTTGAGACCACAGGTAAAACCGGATCACACGATATGCTCGAAATGCACTGCATTAACTGAGTGTAGAAACACATTATTTCACTAACAATAATAATGTGTTTCATGACAGTTTGTTGGATTTGGTCGTTAAGTTGGCAGGATTTGGTAGTTTTTCAGAGCAAAAAGCAGTTTTTCAACCGAAAATCCTACAGATTGTGAACCATCTAAATAGATTTCTGGCTGTTCGGGGGCTTCATAGACAGCATCAATTCCGGTGAAATTGTGCAATTCTCCCGCTCGTGCTTTTTTATACAGTCCTTTGGGATCACGGGATTCACATATCTCTAATGGTGTATCAACATACACTTCAATAAATCGCCCCTCTTCTATTAATTCACGTATCTTTTGCCGTTCTGCCCTATGAGGGGAAATAAAGGCCGTCAGGACAACCAGCCCTGCATCAACCATCAATTTTGCAACTTCACCGACTCGTCGGATATTTTCCTGCCGATCTATTTCAGAAAAGCCTAAATCATTGCATAGGCCATGACGCACATTATCGCCATCCAGTAAGTATGTTTTGATGCCCTGAGCAAACAATGCCTGCTCCAATGCGCCTGCAAGAGTGGATTTTCCTGAGCCTGATAACCCTGTGAACCAAATCACCAGTGCAGAATGCCCATTTGCGCTTTCCCGCTGTACCCTATCTAAAACATGTGAATGCCAGACGATATTCTCCTGAGCCACTTATTTTCCTCCCAATAGATCACGTACTCCCCAGTGCGGGAAGTGGCGACGAACTAATTGGTTAAGTTCCAGTTCAAACTCACTGTACTCTTTAGGCTCCTCGTAAACATCTGCCTGAATTTCACGCACCAATCCCGCACCTACGGTAACATTGGTCAGACGATCAATCAGGATAATGCCACCGGTATCTGCATTTTGCGCGTAGCTGTCGAGCAATAAAGGTTCATCAAATGAAAACTCCACCCGCCCAATGGCGTTGAGGGGTAACTCAACTGCGACTTTCTGTGTCAGGTTGTTAATATCCACCTGATATTGAATATTATCGACTTTACCACGGCTTTTTTTGCCTGCTACTTTGATATCCAAACTTTGCCCTTGAATCAGTGGCTGTTCTGACATCCAGACAACATCAACCAAAGCATGGTGAGTCGCGCTCATTTGATCTTCAACAGCAACCAGTAAATCACCACGGCTAATATCTACTTCATCTTTTAATACGATGGTAATAGCCTCTCCAGGCACGGCAAATGTGAGATCGCCATGAAAAGTGACAATGCTTTCCACCGTAGAAACCACACCAGACGGCATAACTTTTATTTGCTGGCCTTGCCATAAAACGCCCGATGACAATGTGCCGCTGTATCCACGAAAATCAAGATCAGGTCGGTTGACATACTGCACCGGAAAACGCAAGGGCTGTTCCGTCGCTTTTGTTTTGACGTCTACAATCTCCAAGATATCCAGTAAAGTTTCCCCTGTATACCACGCCATGTTTTCGCTGCGGATGACGATGTTATCCCCTTCCAACGCCGAAATTGGAACGAAATAGATGTTTAGATCAGTAGGTAATTGTGCCGCAAAATTTAAATAATTTTGCTTGATTTGTTCAAATATCTCTTGCTGATATCCAACCAGATCCATTTTATTAACTGCCACCACCAAGTGACGGATCCCCAACAAGGTACTGATAAAACTGTGACGGCGAGTTTGTTCCTGAACACCTTTGCGTGCATCGATCAATAAAATAGAAAGTTCACTGGTTGACGCACCTGTCGCCATATTGCGGGTATATTGTTCATGCCCTGGGGTGTCTGCAATGATGAATTTCCGCTTTTCCGTGGAAAAATAGCGGTATGCGACGTCAATGGTGATACCCTGTTCCCGTTCAGCCGCCAACCCATCTACTAATAAAGCCAGATCGAGCTTTTCTCCCTGAGTCCCTATTCGCTTGCTATCGCTTTGTAAGGTTGCCAGTTGATCTTCATAAATCTGGCGTGTGTCATGTAATAAGCGGCCAATTAATGTACTTTTGCCATCATCCACGCTGCCGCAGGTTAAAAAGCGCAGTAATCCTTTCTCCTGCTGCTCCCGAAGATAAGCTTCAACTCCACCTTGTTGCTTGATCTGACTCGCAATGGTTTCATTATATGCAAGTGCTGGCATATCTGGACTCCTTAAAAATAACCCTGACGCTTTTTCAGCTCCATAGAACCCGACTGATCACTATCAATCAGCCGACCTTGCCGTTCACTAGTGGTTGATATCAACATTTCTTCGATGATTTCCGGCAACGTTTCTGCTCCTGATTCTACAGCTCCGGTCAGAGGCCAGCAGCCAAGTGTCCTAAAGCGCACTTTGCGCTGGCTAATTACTTCCCCTGATTTCAGATCGATGCGATCATCATCAACCATAATTAATGTCCCCTCGCGCTGAACAACCGGACGAGATTTAGCAAAATAGAGGGGGACGATATCGATCTGCTCCAAGTAGATGTATTGCCAGATATCCAACTCTGTCCAGTTGGATAACGGGAAGACGCGGATACTTTCCCCTTTGTTAATCTGGCCGTTATAATTGCGCCAAAGTTCGGGACGCTGGTTTTTGGGGTCCCAACGATGGGAACGATCACGGAATGAGTAAATTCGTTCTTTAGCGCGCGATTTTTCTTCATCACGCCGCGCTCCGCCAAATGCTGCATCAAAGCCATATTTATCCAGAGCCTGCTTCAATCCTTCTGTTTTCATGATATCGGTATGTTTGGCACTGCCATGAATAAAAGGATTAATTCCCAATGCCTCTCCTTGTGGATTACGGTAAACCAGTAACTCAAAACCATATTTTTCCGCTGTGCGATCACGGAAGTTGTACATGTCCTGAAATTTCCAGCCTGTATCTACGTGCAATAAAGGGAAAGGCAGTTTTCCCGGATAAAATGCTTTACGTGCAAGATGCAGCATCACTGAGGAATCTTTGCCAATCGAATAGAGCATGACGGGGTTGGCAAATTCAGCAGCTACTTCCCGAATAATATGGATACTTTCAGCTTCAAGTTGCTGTAAGTGTGTCAGTTTTTTTTCGTCCATTAGGCACTCCTTATACTAAATCAATCACAGCAGGGCGATTTACTTGATCAGCAGCGTTTTTGCTTTCAAACCATCCTATCTGATGGTGGAGTTGAGCCACCTCTCCTATTACCAGCAAAGCGGGTGATGGTACGTCTTGTGCCAATCGCTCCAATTCGGACAAGGTTCCGGTCAATACTTGTTGCTCTGGACGAGTGCCACAACCGATCACGGCAACGGGAGTATTGCTATCCCGACCGTGTGAAATCAGCTTTTGGCTGATCAAGGCTGCTTTCATGATCCCCATATAAATGGCTAATGTTTGATTGCCTCGCGCTAGCGCAGGCCAATCCAATTCATTGCCATTTTCACGGCAATGTCCGGTAATAAAAGTAACGCTTTGCGCGTGTTCTCTGTGGGTCAATGGGATACCTGCGTAAGCAGACGCGCCCACTGCTGCCGTAATGCCGGGCACGACTTGAAAAGGAATTCCCACTGCTGCTGCAATCTGTAACTCCTCTCCACCACGACCAAAAATAAAGGGATCGCCCCCTTTTAAGCGAACTACTTTTTTCCCCTGATCCGCTAATTTGATGATAAGTCGGTTGGTTTCTTCCTGCGCCACAGAGTGATTACCCGCTCTTTTTCCAACACAGATTTTGTCTGCATCACGGCGAACTAATTCCAGAATTTCTGCACTCACTAAATGGTCATAAAGAATGACGTCAGCCTGCTGAATCACCTGCAAGCCTTTTAAAGTCAATAATCCTGGATCACCTGGCCCAGCGCCTACCAACGCAAGTTCTCCTTGGGAATGAGGATCACCTTGTGCCAACTGCTGTTCAAGTTGCTCTTCTGCTTGTTGTAATTGCCCATTGGCGATTAGTGTGGCAAAACGCCCATTAAACGCTTTTTCCCAAAAATGACGTCGTTGACGTATGGAAGTAAGACGTTGTTTCACGCGTTCGCGCCAGCGCCCTGCAATATTTGCCATCGTACCCAAGCTAAATGGCAGCAAAGACTCCAGCTTTTCTCGCAATAATCTGGTTAATACCGGAGATTTTCCAGCCGATGAGATCGCCACGATAATCGGGGAGCGATCAATAATTGATGGAAAAATGGCCGAACAGAGTGGTTGGTTATCCACAACGTTGGTCAAGATAGCGCGCTTATTAGCTTCGGCAAAAATATGTTGATTTAGGTTGTGATCGTCTGTGGCGGCAATCACTAAAAATACACCATCAAGATATTCTGTTTTAAACGTTCCCTGTAACCACTCAAATTCTCCTGTTTGATGGCGTTGTTGCAGTTCTGCATGTAGCTCAGGAGCAACAATCGTTAACGCTGCACCAGTACGAAGTAATAAGTCTGCTTTGCGAGAAGCGATTTCTCCCCCCCAACCAGCAGTACAGATCGGGCTTTAAGCTCAATAAATAAAGGTAAATAATCCACGATACCATCCCGCGTTAGAGCCTGTTCATGTTCTACCCTATGGATTTCATAGTCACAAAGGATATAGCTCTTAATTATTATGATGACCAGAAGATGAATATATGAGGCTGTGATCAGGTTATGAAATGACAAAAAGTAATTATTTGTTCCTGAAATGCATAAGATAATTTTTTCGTGTGTTATAAGGCCGATTAAGCAAAATATTCAGAATAAAAAAACAGCGCTTCTCTTTGCGAAATGCGCTGTCTAATAGAAATTGTTGTGATTTGTAATATTAATTTAACCTTCGTGCAAACCGCACTCACGTTTCAAACCAAAAAAACGAGTTTGTTCTTCACTCATACCTGGTTCCCATTTTTGGGTGGTATGCGTATCTCCCACAGAAAGGTAACCCTGCTCCCATAATGGATGGTATTCAAGACCATACTTTGTCAGATATTGATGTACCTGCCGATTGTCCCAATCAATAATGGGCAAGATTTTGAACACCCCTCGTTGAATTGCCAGCACAGGTAAATGGGTACGGCTTTCTGATTGCTGACGACGCAAGCCCGCAAACCAGCTTTGTGCCTGTAGCGTTTTTAATGCGCGGTTCATAGGCTCAACTTTGTTGATTTGGTTATAACGTTCTATCCCCTCTATTCCCTGTTCCCATAATTTGCCATAACGTGCTTCTTGCCAAGCCGGAGAATATTCTGCACGAAAAATCTTCAAGTTCAGATTGAGTTTTTCAGTCAATTTATCGATAAATTGATACGTTTCAGGAAATAGGTATCCCGTATCGGTCAGAACCACAGGAATATCAGGGTACTCCCGCGTCACCAGATGCAAGCAAACCGCCGCCTGAATACCAAAACTAGAGGAAAGCACAAATTCACCAGACAGATGTTCCAACGCCCATCTCACACGTTCACGGGCATCCAACACCTCCAGTTGTTGATTGATTTCTGCCAATGACGTGATTTGCTGCTCTGGAGCCAGTGCCACCAGCTCCGATAAATTCAGTCGGCTCATACTGCCTCCTGCCAATCATAAAAATCGACGGCCGAATTCAATACTGGCTTGATGATATCAGCACGGATCAGAAAATCACCGAAACATTCATCGGTATGACGCTCCAATGCCCAACGACCAATTAATTCATCCAGTATCTCAAGGATCTCTGCTGATGTGATATTTTCCCTGTACATGCGGGGAATTCGATCACCTATGCGATTTCCACCAAGATGCAGGTTGTAACGATCAAGCGCTTTACCCACCAGCCCAATTTCTGCCAGCATCGCCCTGCCGCATCCATTGGGGCAACCTGTAACGCGCAGTATGATCTCTTCATCACCAACACCATGCTTTTGCATTAACGCATCAACATAATCGACAAAAGTCGGCAGGAAACGCTCTGCTTCGGCCATCGCTAACGGACAAGTAGGAAATGAAACACAAGCCATAGCGTGGTGACGCAAAGTTGTCACGCTATCGTCAATTAAGCCATGGGCACGGGCAATTTCTTCGATCCGCGATTTTTCACTCTCAGGTATCCCTGCCACAATCAGGTTTTGGTTGGCTGTCAGACGAAAATCTCCTTTATGGATTTTCGCAATTTCTGCAATCCCAGTTTTTAATGGCTGGTTGGGATAATCCAACAAACGACCATTTTCAATAAATAAGGTCAGATGCCATTGATCATCAATGCCTTTTAACCAACCAATTTGATCACCCCGACCAGTGAATTGATACGGGCGAATTGCTTCAAATTTCACGCCAGCACGTTTTTCAACCTCTTGTTTGAAGGTTTCAATGCCCACACGTTCAAGGGTATATTTGGTTTTCGCATTTTTACGGTCAGTCCGGTTACCCCAATCACGTTGGGTGGTCACTATCGCCTCCGCAATTGCCAGTGTGTGCTCCAGTGCAATAAAACCAAATTCACTCGCCAGCCGTGGAAAGGTTTTTTTGTCGCCGTGGGTCATGGCTAATCCCCCACCCACCAATACGTTAAAACCAATTAATTGATCATTTTCCGCAATAGCGACAAAGTTCATATCGTTGGCATGCAGATCCACATCATTTTGTGGCGGGATAACCACCGATGTTTTGAATTTACGTGGCAGGTAAGTAGTGCCAAGAATCGGTTCTTCATCGGTTGTTGCAATTTTTTCTTTATCCAACCAGATTTCAGCATACGCATTGGTACGAGGCAGCAGATGTTCCGATATCTTTTTTGCCCACTCATAAGCCTGTTGGTGTAAAGCAGATTGCACTGGATTAGATGTACACAGCACGTTACGATTGACGTCGTTGGCGGTAGCCAGTGAATCCAACCCCATTTGTGCCAATAATTGGTGTGCTGGCTTGAGATTATTTTTTAAGATCCCATGAAACTGGAATGTCTGGCGGTTGGTTAATCTAATACTGCCATACAACGTATTTTCTGTTGCAAACCGATCAATACCCAACCACTGTTTTGGCGTAATAATTCCCCCAGGCAAACGACAACGCAGCATCATGGCATGGCGCGGTTCGAGTTTTTGTTCTGCGCGCTCCGCCCGAATATCACGGTCATCTTGCTGATACATACCATGAAAGCGGATAAGGAGGAAATTATCCCCCTCAAATCCACCTGTCAGCCCATTTTTTAAATCTTCGCTAATCGTTCCTCGCAGATAATTACTGTCCAACTTCATCCGTTCGCTGTCTGCAAGTTTACCTTCGACGATCAAAGGATCTGGTTTTTCTTTGCTCACATTGCTCATGTTAATTGCTCACGTTAGTAAACATCTCTCTGATAACGGCGCTCAAGGCGCAATTCACTCAAGAATTCATCAGCCTGTTCAGCATCCATGCCACTATATTGTGAAATAATGTCTAGTAGGGCTTGTTCTACGTCTTTTGCCATGCGATTCGCATCGCCACAAACATACAGATGGGCGCCATCCTCAATCCAGCGCCAGACTTCTTCTCCCTGTTCACGCAGTTTGTCTTGTACATAGACTTTATGCTGCTGATCCCTTGACCATGCCAGATCAATACGGGTCAATAAGCCCTCTTTCACGTAGCGCTGGAATTCAACCTGATAAAGAAAATCTTCAATAAAATGTGGGTTACCAAAAAACAGCCAGTTTTTACCTTCCGCTCCCTGACTGTCACGATGCTGCAAAAATGCCCTAAACGGAGCAACTCCCGTTCCTGGTCCAATCATGATGATTGGTGTATTAGGATCGGCCGGTAAACGGAAATTATCGTTCTGTTCGATAAACACTCGTATGTTGTCATCTTCCTGCAAGCGATCCGCCAGATAACCTGACGCGCCACCTGTACGGGCACGCCCTTCAATATCATAACGAACGACACCCACGGTAATGTGGACTTCGTTTTCCACTTCAGATTGTGAAGAAGAGATGGAATAGAGACGTGGTGTCAGTGGACGCAATAAATCAATAAATTGCTGGGCTTCTGGATGTGAAGCCGCAGCCCTGACCATATCTACAATGGGTGTTGTCTGAGCGTATTGCTGCAATGCTTGTTTGTTAGCGGCCAGCGATAACAGTTTTTCATCTTTCGCCAACGCTGCATATTTCCCAACAATCATTCCGGTATTTTGGGTCAACTCTACATGGCGAATCAACGCCTCACGCAGTGGGAGGGATTTTCCATACACATTGACCTGCTCTGAACCTTCCAACCAAAGCAGGGCTATTAATTCATCCACTAAAGCCGGATCGTTTTCAAACCAAACGCCAAGGGCATCTCCTGGTTGATAGCGCAACCCTGAATCCCCTATATCAATTTCAATATGGCGAACATCCTTGTCAGAACCCCGTCCCGTTATTTTCTGGTTAGTCAACAGGGAGGCTGTTAGAGGGCTTTCTCTAGTGTACGTTTGGGTTTCTTTGACATACGCTGGAGTATTCGATGAAATGACAGAATTTGCTTGTACTGACAAACGTTGCTTCAAAATATCCGTAACTTGCTGACGCCATTGGGCAGCCTGTTCTTCGTATTCCACATCAGCGTCAATACGCTCCAGTAGGCGCTGAGCACCAAGCTCATGTAAACGACTGTCAAAATCTTTCCCTGCCTGACAAAAGTTTTCATACGACGTATCCCCAAGGCCAAATACGGCATATACCGTCTCTTTCATTGATGGCGCTTTTTTGGAATAGAGATACTTATGGAGTGCTACAGCTTCTTCTGCGGGTTCACCTTCACCTTGTGTTGAAGCAACAATAATCAATACACGTTCCTGGTAAATTTGCTTAAATTTATAGTCACCCGCATTAATTAAGTTTACATTAATATTTTCAGCTAATAGTGAATCTCTTAGTTGTTCAGCCAGACGACGAGCGTTGCCTGTTTGTGATGCGGAAAGCAAAGTCACGGTTTCTTGTACGGAAACTGCGGGGGTTTCTGCTCCAGTTTGTGGCTGATGATTTACCATTCCCCAAAAATAGCCAGACAACCAAGCTAATTGGTGGGGAGAGAAATCACTAATTGCAGATTGCAAGCGTGATAATTGTTCTGGAGAAACAGGTAGTAATGCGATTGAAGGTGGTTTTGCGGTCATTGTCCCAGTGCCTTTTGCTATAGCCAATATCCATGTTGTAAAAGATGTAAAAATCAACTTTGCCATCAGCATGAATTGATTAAGGTTATCCCAGAATAGGAGCGGTATTTAAAGAAAGGATCGCAATATCTCATAACTAAAATGCCTAACTTTATTTACAGATTTAATATATCAATAAAGTCGTTAAGCATTGTGCTTTTTCCTTCCAGAAAAATCACGTTAAGCTCGCAAAGTTCAGGTAGAATAGCCGACCTTTTGAAATCAGGGGAAAGCACAGTGAGTACAACCATTTTTAAAGATTTTCAATTCGAAGCAGCACATCGCCTTCCACACGTACCGGAAGGACACAAATGTGGGCGTTTGCATGGGCATTCATTTATGGTACGTCTGGAAATCACCGGAGAAATCGATCCGCTTAGTGGCTGGCTCATGGATTTTGCCGATGTCAAAGCGGCTTTTAAACCCGTCTGGGAGCGGCTTGATCACCACTACCTCAATGAAATTCCAGGGCTTGAAAACCCAACCAGCGAAGTGTTAGCCAAGTGGATCTGGGAGAAGTTAAAACCGACATTGCCTCAACTCAGTGCTGTTATGGTTAAAGAGACTTGTAGCGCAGGTTGTATCTATCGGGACGAATAAGAGTTCAGCACCAGAGCCTGGTGCTGAATGAGGTTTAGGCGATATTTAAGTATTTATGAGTTTGCATCGAAAAACGCCAATTACGGGCAATACATGTTTCGATGCACAGGCGGGTTGCATCTTCTTTCTGGCTGATCGGCTGTAAGGCAATAACCGGAGTAGGGTTTCCATCAAGCATAGTCAATAATTCATCCAATGCTTCAATATCGCGTTGCCGCCCGACAGGGTGCTTGATTTCATTGGCACGTTTCATCGCCTCAGGCAAGACTCGATATCCTCCGCGCATTTTCACTTTCGGGGAAACTGTCACCCACGTTTTGTCAGAACACTGGATCGCATGTGTACCACTCGTCTCAATCTGACATTGATAGCCTTCACTTTCCAGTGTTTCCGTCAAAGGACGAAGGTCATATAAGCACGGTTCTCCTCCGGTAATAACAATATGCTTTGCACTGTAGCCTTGGCGAGTGAATATGCTCAGCAATTGTTTTGCACTGGCAACGCCCCACAGATTACTCTCTTGCGATTTCAGCAAGATATTTTCCATCGGCTGCTGTTTATCAGCCTCTTTTTCCCACGTATGCTTGGTATCACACCAACTGCACCCTACCGGACATCCTTGTAATCGAATGAAAACCGAAGGTACACCGGTAAACACTCCTTCTCCCTGTAAAGTTTGGAAGATTTCATTTATTGGGTAAATCATAAAAAAACTCTGGTTTTAATAAACTGCCCGTTATTATTACAGATATCTATCCCGCGAACATCCATCTTTATGGTATCGTACTGGGTTGCTTTTGCTGGCATCTCACGTCAGACAGAGCATCGTATGCCTAAATACTCTCAGGCTGAAAGGATAGATGGGAATAACGAATGCAAAATAATGAAAATCAGCTTAAACAGGGTCTAAGCGTGCGGCACATCCGCTTCATGGCTTTAGGCTCTGCAATAGGCACAGGGCTGTTTTATGGCTCAGCAGCAGCAATACAGCAAGCTGGCCCCGCTGTATTGCTGGCCTATTTAATCGGCGGCGCTGCCGTATTTATCGTAATGAGAGCACTGGGCGAAATGGCCGTTCACCATCCTGTTTCTGGTTCTTTTTCGCAATATGCCAGCCATTATTTGGGGCCTTTAGCCGGTTTTTTAACTGGTTGGATCTATATTCTTGAAATGCTGTTTGTTTGCCTGGCTGATGTTACTGCATTCGGCATGTATATGAAGCTCTGGTTCCCGTATGTTGATCAATGGATTTGGGTTTTAGGAATTGTATGTTTTATTGGTGCCTTGAATCTGTGTCACGTAAAAATCTTTGGTGAAATGGAGTTTTGGCTTTCAATTATTAAAGTCACCGCCATTATTGCCATGATTATCGGCGGCCTTGCCATTATGTTTTACGGTTTCGGGCAAGCAACTGAGCATGCAACCGGCCTCTCCAATTTATGGGAGCATGGTGGTTTTATGCCAAATGGTATCAGTGGGGTGATAGCTTCATTCGCCATTGTTATGTTCGCTTTTGGTGGCATAGAAGTCATTGGTATCACTGCCAGTGAAGCGAAAAATCCAGAAAAAACGATCCCTCAGGCAATTAATGCGGTTCCGTTTCGTATCTTGATCTTCTATGTATTGACTTTGTGTATCCTGATGAGCATCTATCCATGGAACCAAATTGGTCAGGATGGAAGCCCATTCGTACAGATTTTTTCCAATTTGGGAATTAATTCGGCTGCAAACATTCTGAATGTGGTCGTGATTACCGCTGCTATTTCCGCTATTAATAGTGATATTTTTGGTGCGGGCAGGATGATGTATGGTATGGCGCAAGAAGGACAAGCTCCCGAATCATTCAAAAAATTAACTCGTAATGGTGTGCCCTGGATGACGGTTCTTGTCATGACTGCGGTTCTGTTACTTGGCGTGGTGCTGAATTATTTACTCCCTGAAGAGATCTTCATTCTTATTGCTTCCGTAGCCACATTTGCAACCGTCTGGGTATGGTTGATGATTTTAATCTCGCAAATTGCCATGCGTCGCCAAATGAGTGCGGAAGAAGCCATGAGATTGAAATTTCCAATCCCAATGTGGCCCATCGCTCCGATAATCACGCTTGTTTTCATGGTCAGTGTCATCGTATTGCTGGGGTATTTTGAGCAAACAAGAGACGCTCTATATGTTGGTCTGGGTTGGGTATTTATTCTGACTCTAGCCTATTTCTTCGCTGTGAAGAAGAAACTATCCGCAAAACGCTCTTCTAACCAGTAAACTATTCAAGTATGTTTCAAAAAGCGTCGGTAATCTCCGACGCTTTTTTATTTTTTCTCTGCAAGATCAATGAGTCACTCTATCCATTAGTTATCATCACACAGAAAAATCGTCATAAAGAGAAGTTCACCATCAATGGGTTGTGATCAGAAGCACCGGTCATTACAACTGTTGCACGGGCAACTTTTAATTCACGATAAAAAACAAAATCCAGCGGTTTGCCAAAAACAATCGTTCTATGATCATCATTAAAATAGACTTCTTTCAAGTGCATACGATGTGCGAAATGTTCTAATATTTTTAATCTCTGCCGACTCCACGCATTAAAATCTCCAGCAAAAATGACAGGGCCATTATGTAAGTTTATATGAATGCCAATGTTATTTAACTGCCGGCTATAAACATCAATGCCAAGACTAAAATTAATGGCATGCACGTTTATCACCATCAACTGGCGTTTATCCGGCAATGGATAAATCGTAATTAATGATGATTTAGATAGCCTGAATATCGGTTCTTTTTCACGCAGCGGGCAACAATAAATCGGTGAAGACGATGCCAATGTCATCACACCTGATGGGTGTTGGGGGATAGCAAATGCAGGGACCTGATCCGCAACTAAGCCACTTTCTGTAATGAATTTCAATAGGGCTGGGGTCGTTTGTGCTTCTTGTAGCAAGACAAGGTCACTCTTCTCAATCAAAGAAGCCAAAACATGTTGCCATGATGGGCGCTGCTGTTTGTAGATATTCCAGATAACGACAGAAAGTTCGCAATTATGGTCAAGAAGCGGTTTTCCGCGTGGTAACGATGCATCCTCAAGTAATTGTTTAGAAGTAGGCAAAACCCGTTCCACAGGCTGTCCAGCAACATATCTCATAGCAAAATTTTTTTGAGCGTAATTTTTTCTCGCCCAGCTTCTTCTTAAATAACTATTTCTGATCAAGTTTCCCCCAGCTTACTTCTACACCTTTTACTCCCACTAATATGACATCTTAGTCATTGATTTCAATCTCTAGTGCTTAAAAAACCAACATGGCTATGTAGCTATATAATAACAACACAACATACTGATAAAACAACTATTCATTAGAATTAGTAGAGTGATTATTTAATATTAAAAAATAAATATTAATATTTTTGATAATTATCAAAAAACATCATATTCAAGAAGTAAATTTCTCTTGGTCGAGAGACACATAAGAAGGATATAAATAATAAGCTGTAGATTAGATAATAGAAAAAACCCTGAGAGATATCTCTCAGGGTTTTTTCTAAATACGGTGGCGGTGCGGACGGGACTCGAACCCGCGACCCCCGGCGTGACAGGCCGGTATTCTAACCAACTGAACTACCGCACCACCGAATTTTTTATCCTTGCTGCCTTTTATGCCAGCAACAAAGGGTTAATTGAATGTCTGGCAGTTCCCTACTCTCGCATGGGGAGACCCCACACTACCATCGGCGCTACGGCGTTTCACTGCTGAGTTCGGCATGGGGTCAGGTGGGACCACCGCGCTCTTGCCGCCAGACAAATCCTGTTTTCAATCCCGAACAAGCTGCTTTCTCTCTGAAACTGTCTTCTCTCATGCCCAAAACACCTTCGGTGTTGTCAGGTTAAGCCGCACGGTTCATTAGTACTGGTTAGCTCAACGTCTCGCAACGCTTACACACCCAGCCTATCTACGTCCTCGTCTCGAACGTTCCTTCAGTGTCCTCAAGGGACAAGGGAAGACTCATCTTAAGGCAAGTTTCCCGCTTAGATGCTTTCAGCGGTTATCTCTTCCGCACTTAGCTACCGGGCAGTGCCATTGGCATGACAACCCGAACACCAGTGGTGCGTCCACTCCGGTCCTCTCGTACTAGGAGCAGCCCCTTGCAATCTTCCAACGCCCACGGCAGATAGGGACCGAACTGTCTCACGACGTTCTAAACCCAGCTCGCGTACCACTTTAAATGGCGAACAGCCATACCCTTGGGACCTACTTCAGCCCCAGGATGTGATGAGCCGACATCGAGGTGCCAAACACCGCCGTCGATATGAACTCTTGGGCGGTATCAGCCTGTTATCCCCGGAGTACCTTTTATCCGTTGAGCGATGGCCCTTCCATTCAGAACCACCGGATCACTAAGACCTACTTTCGTACCTGCTCGAGCCGTCACTCTCGCAGTCAAGCTAGCTTATGCCTTTGCACTAACCTCACGATGTCCGACCGTGATTAGCTAACCTTCGTGCTCCTCCGTTACGCTTTGGGAGGAGACCGCCCCAGTCAAACTACCCACCAGACACTGTCCGCAACCCGGTTCACGGGCCTACGTTAGAACATCAAACATTCAAGGGTGGTATTTCAAGGATGGCTCCGTGCAGACTGGCGTCCACACTTCACAGCCTCCCACCTATCCTACACATCAAGGCTCAAGGTTCAGTGTCAAGCTATAGTAAAGGTTCACGGGGTCTTTCCGTCTTGCCGCGGGTACACTGCATCTTCACAGCGAGTTCAATTTCACTGAGTCTCGGGTGGAGACAGCCTGGCCATCATTACGCCATTCGTGCAGGTCGGAACTTACCCGACAAGGAATTTCGCTACCTTAGGACCGTTATAGTTACGGCCGCCGTTTACTGGGGCTTCGATCAAGAGCTTCGCCTTGCGGCTAACCCCATCAATTAACCTTCCAGCACCGGGCAGGCGTCACACCGTATACGTCCACTTTCGTGTTTGCACAGTGCTGTGTTTTTATTAAACAGTTGCAGCCAGCTGGTATCTGCGACTGGCCTCGGCTCCGGGCGCATGTCCCTTCACCTAACGCCAGCGTGCCTTCTCCCGAAGTTACGGCACCATTTTGCCTAGTTCCTTCACCCGAGTTCTCTCAAGCGCCTGAGTATTCTCTACCTGACCACCTGTGTCGGTTTGGGGTACGATTCAATGTGACCTGATGCTTAGAGGCTTTTCCTGGAAGCAGGGCATCTGTCACTTCAGCACCATAGTGCCTCGTCATCACGCCTCAGCCTTAAAGCACCCCGGATTTCCCTGGGATGCCAGCCTACACGCTTAAACCGGGACGACCGTCGCCCGGATGACATAGCCTTCTCCGTCCCCCCTTCGCAGCCACACCGAGTACGGGAATATTAACCCGTTTCCCATCGACTACGCCTTTCGGCCTCGCCTTAGGGGTCGACTCACCCTGCCCCGATTAACGTTGGACAGGAACCCTTGGTCTTCCGGCGAGCGGGTTTTTCACCCGCTTTATCGTTACTTATGTCAGCATTCGCACTTCTGATACCTCCAGCAAACCTCACAGTTCACCTTCTCCGGCTTACAGAACGCTCCCCTACCCAACAACACCTAAATGTCGCTGCCGCAGCTTCGGTGCATGGTTTAGCCCCGTTACATCTTCCGCGCAGGCCGACTCGACCAGTGAGCTATTACGCTTTCTTTAAATGATGGCTGCTTCTAAGCCAACATCCTGGCTGTCTGAGCCTTCCCACTTCGTTTCCCACTTAACCATGACTTTGGGACCTTAGCTGGCGGTCTGGGTTGTTTCCCTCTTCACGACGGACGTTAGCACCCGCCGTGTGTCTCCCGTGATAACATTCTTCGGTATTCGCAGTTTGCATCGGGTTGGTAAGTCGGGATGACCCCCTAGCCGAAACAGTGCTCTACCCCCGAAGATGAATTCACGAGGCGCTACCTAAATAGCTTTCGGGGAGAACCAGCTATCTCCCGGTTTGATTGGCCTTTCACCCCCAGCCACAAGTCATCCGCTAATTTTTCAACATTAGTCGGTTCGGTCCTCCAGTTAGTGTTACCCAACCTTCAACCTGCCCATGGCTAGATCACCGGGTTTCGGGTCTATACCCTGCAACTTAACGCCCAGTTAAGACTCGGTTTCCCTGCGGCTCCCCTATTCGGTTAACCTTGCTACAGAATATAAGTCGCTGACCCATTATACAAAAGGTACGCAGTCACCCTGATAAATCAAGGCTCCCACTGCTTGTACGTACACGGTTTCAGGTTCTCTTTCACTCCCCTCGCCGGGGTTCTTTTCGCCTTTCCCTCACGGTACTGGTTCACTATCGGTCAGTCAGGAGTATTTAGCCTTGGAGGATGGTCCCCCCATGTTCAGACAGGATACCACGTGTCCCGCCCTACTCGTTGAGCTCACAATAGGCATGTCTTCGGATACGGGGCTTTCACCCTTTACTGCCGGCCTTTCCAGACCGTTCTCCTGACACGCCTATCGCTGATGGCTCTGGGCTCCTCCCCGTTCGCTCGCCGCTACTGGGGGAATCTCGGTTGATTTCTTTTCCTCGGGGTACTGAGATGTTTCAGTTCCCCCGGTTCGCCTCCTTACCCTATGAATTCAGGCAAGGATAGTGCAACGGATTGCACTGGGTTTCCCCATTCGGACATCGCCGGCTGATAGCGCTTCATATCAGCTCACCGGCGCTTTTCGCAGATTAGCACGTCCTTCATCGCCTCTGACTGCCTAGGCATCCACCGTGTACGCTTAGTCGCTTAACCTCACAACCCGAAGGTGTCTTCGGACTGGAGTTTTTGAGAGACTCATCAATGTTATCGTTCAACAACATCGATTGTTTCAAATTTTCAGCTTGTTCCAGATTGTTAAAGAGCAAATATTCCATAACACACTGTTTTTAATGTGTTCTGAAATACTTTTTGTTATTTAAGAAGAGGATGGTGGAGCTAAGCGGGATCGAACCGCTGACCTCCTGCGTGCAAGGCAGGCGCTCTCCCAGCTGAGCTATAGCCCCATCGAATCGGACAAAAAAAGTTGGTAGGCCTGAGTGGACTTGAACCACCGACCTCACCCTTATCAGGGGTGCGCTCTAACCACCTGAGCTACAAGCCTATACCGAGCCCGTCTCTTCTTCTATCAGACAATCTGTGTGAACACTCACATTTCACCATCGTTGGTTAAGGAGGTGATCCAACCGCAGGTTCCCCTACGGTTACCTTGTTACGACTTCACCCCAGTCATGAATCACAAAGTGGTCAGCGCCCTCCAAAAGGTTAAGCTACCGACTTCTTTTGCAACCCACTCCCATGGTGTGACGGGCGGTGTGTACAAGGCCCGGGAACGTATTCACCGTAGCATTCTGATCTACGATTACTAGCGATTCCGACTTCATGGAGTCGAGTTGCAGACTCCAATCCGGACTACGACAGACTTTATGAGGTCCGCTTGCTCTCGCGAGGTCGCTTCTCTTTGTATCCGCCATTGTAGCACGTGTGTAGCCCTACTCGTAAGGGCCATGATGACTTGACGTCATCCCCACCTTCCTCCGGTTTATCACCGGCAGTCTCCCTTGAGTTCCCACCATAACGTGCTGGCAACAAAGGATAAGGGTTGCGCTCGTTGCGGGACTTAACCCAACATTTCACAACACGAGCTGACGACAGCCATGCAGCACCTGTCTCACGGTTCCCGAAGGCACTTCCGCATCTCTGCAGAATTCCGTGGATGTCAAGAGTAGGTAAGGTTCTTCGCGTTGCATCGAATTAAACCACATGCTCCACCGCTTGTGCGGGCCCCCGTCAATTCATTTGAGTTTTAATCTTGCGACCGTACTCCCCAGGCGGTCGATTTAACGCGTTAGCTCCGGAAGCCACAGCTCAAGGCCACAACCTCCAAATCGACATCGTTTACAGCGTGGACTACCAGGGTATCTAATCCTGTTTGCTCCCCACGCTTTCGCACCTGAGCGTCAGTCTTCGTCCAGGGGGCCGCCTTCGCCACCGGTATTCCTCCACATCTCTACGCATTTCACCGCTACACGTGGAATTCTACCCCCCTCTACGAGACTCTAGCCAACCAGTCTTAGATGCCATTCCCAGGTTAAGCCCGGGGATTTCACATCTAACTTAATTGACCGCCTGCGTGCGCTTTACGCCCAGTAATTCCGATTAACGCTTGCACCCTCCGTATTACCGCGGCTGCTGGCACGGAGTTAGCCGGTGCTTCTTCTGCGGGTAACGTCAATCGCAAGGTGTATTCAACCTTGCGCCTTCCTCCCCGCTGAAAGTACTTTACAACCCGAAGGCCTTCTTCATACACGCGGCATGGCTGCATCAGGCTTGCGCCCATTGTGCAATATTCCCCACTGCTGCCTCCCGTAGGAGTCTGGGCCGTGTCTCAGTCCCAGTGTGGCTGGTCATCCTCTCAGACCAGCTAGGGATCGTCGCCTAGGTGAGCCTTTACCCCACCTACTAGCTAATCCCATCTGGGTTCATCCGATGGCGTGAGGCCCGAAGGTCCCCCACTTTGCTCCAAAGAGGTTATGCGGTATTAGCCACCGTTTCCAGTGGTTATCCCCCTCCATCGGGCAGATCCCCAGACATTACTCACCCGTCCGCCGCTCGCCGGCAGGAAAGCAAGCTTTCCCCCGCTGCCGCTCGACTTGCATGTGTTAGGCCTGCCGCCAGCGTTCAATCTGAGCCATGATCAAACTCTTCAATTAAAAGTTTGATGCTCAAAGAATCTTACTGTTAGTTCGTAATGAATTAACTGTCAGTCACTCTTCAAGACTTTAATCTTTTTTGCCTTTCGGCTGAGATAGTGTCTTGCGAGTGCCCACACAGATTGTCTGATTAATTTGTTAAAGAGCGTTGGCAACCGGCCGTTTCTGCCGGGTTGCGAGGCTGCGTATCTTACGCTTTCCTCTTACTGTGTCAAGCCTTATTTTTTCTGACTTTTCACGTTGTCATCTCAACAGGTTTGTGTGTTTGTCGGGACAACGGATGCGCATTATAGGGAGTTTTGTGGCTCTGACAATAGTTTTTTTTGATTTTCTTTCTGTTCGTGTTTTTTTTACTCAAAACGAGGCGATAATCAGCAAAAAGGATGTTTTTAAGGCGTGTTATCACACGATATTTGCAAAAATTTTTCAGAAAAATGATCTACCTGTTTCCAATCAGTGTATTCAATTTCTTTTGTAGTATCCGTTTCTCCTCCAGTCATTCGCATAATGAACTGAATCATGATGCGATCCAACCAACGATAACGTGGATACAGTAACGCCCCTGCAAAAACTCCGCAGATATCAGGTTGCCACGGACTTTTTATTAAAAACTTGCGTACATAAGCGTTCGTTTCTGGTGTTCTTTTTTCTGGTTTTCTCGCCGTTAAATTAACCCCAAAGAAAGCCGTTGGCATTTGGTTCAATTGTTTTTGATGGCGAACGACAAAATTATGCAATACAGAATTGAAACGACCATAGCGTATCGACGCACCTATCATGACTTTTTGGTAAGGCATCAGATTGACCTGTTTCACTGTGGAAAGATCTCTTAACTCACACCTAATACCAGCACGACGGAGATTCCCTGCGATACGGGTAATAATTTTTTTGGTCTGTCCATCCTGAGTAGAATAGAGCAACAAATAATTCATAGATACGCCCTTATTAAATAGAAGTTCACATATAAACACTATTCACGCCAAAAAGTGGGAGTAAATAGGACCAATAATGTGAACACTTCCAAACGTCCAAATAACATAGTGACAACCAATATCCATTTAGCGGCAGGATTCATAGTTGTAAAGTTATCAGCAACGACTCCCAATCCTGGTCCCACGTTATTCAATGTTGCTGCAATGGCAGAAAAAGCAGAAAACTCGTCAACACCCGTTGCGATCAGTAACAACATACTAATAATGAAGACGAGCGCGTAAGCTGAAAAAAATCCCCATACTGCTTCAATGATGCGTTCCGGTAATGCTCGCCGCCCTAATTTGATGGTGTATACCGCATTCGGATGAACTAAACGTTTTAATTCACGAGATCCTTGCAAGAACAATAACAAGATACGGATAACTTTGAGACCGCCTCCCGTCGAACCCGCGCATCCCCCTATAAAGGCAGAACATAACAATAAAAAAGGCAAAAACAGAGGCCAATTGGCAAAAGTGTCAGTTGTAAACCCCGCAGTTGTCGCCATAGAAACAACTTGAAAAAAAGCGTGATTTAATGCTGCCAATTCTGACTCATAAACGGAATGTTGCCATAATATCAGCATACAGATTGCCAATAGTGACAACTGAATAGTAATGAACATACGAAATTCAGGATCACGCCAATACACTTTCAAGCTTCGTCCAGAAAGAACCGCAAAATGCAGGCCAAAATTACAGCCCGAAATCAATAAAAAAATGGCAATAATCGTGTTGATGGCTGGGCTATTGAAGAAACCGATACTGGAGTCATGGGTAGAAAATCCACCAATAGCGATGGTAGAAAAGCTATGAGAAATCGCATCAAATACTGACATCCCCGCAGCCCATAGTGCTACCGCACAGGCTATGGTCAACAAGACATAAATCAGCCAAAGTGTTTTTGCTGTTTCTGCAATACGGGGGCGCATTTTATTGTCTTTCAGTGGCCCAGGCATCTCTGCACGGTAAAGCTGCATTCCTCCAACACCAAGCAGAGGTAAAATCGCCACAGCCAGAACGATAATTCCCATACCGCCTAACCATTGCAACATTTGTCGATAGAACAAAATAGCCTTGGGAAGAGAATCAAGGCCAACAAGCGTCGTCGCTCCAGTTGTCGTCAAGCCAGAAAATGATTCAAAAAAGGCATCTGTGATTGAAAGATTGGGTTTTTCTGAGAAAATAAATGGCAATGCCCCCACACTTCCTAACACAGTCCAAAATAGGACAACAATCAAAAAACCTTCTTTCGGCTTGAGTTCAGATTTTTGTTCGCGATTTGGCACCCACAATATTAAACCAATGATGAGAGCAAAAATAAATGTCTGGCTGAATGCTCTGCCTGCACCATCGCGATAGATCAATGCCACCAATCCCGGAATAATCATTGTGACAGAGAAAAGAATGACAAGTAGTCCAACAATACGGGTTATGGCGCGAAAATGCATTCGGCTGGTTCCTTAGAAATCCGGTATGAAGAAGAAATATAGTTATGATTTTAGTGTTAAGAGCCTGGTATTAAGAGCTTGGTGTTAAAAACAAAGTACCACGGCTCAAGTTCCGTAATTTATCACCTATCTCACCAACAAGGGTAGCTGGCAGAGAAACTTGTAACGTAACATTTTCAGCATAATCACTGGCGATCACTTGCCCAGAGAATTGGTGTAACAACTGTTCTACCATTGAAATATGCGCATACTCACACTGCAATTGGTATAACTTCTGCGGTACTTTGTATTCGGTTTGTAACAGTTTCAAAGCTTGTTGCACACCATTGCCGTAGGCTTTTACTAACCCCCCTGTCCCCAGTTTTATGCCACCAAAATAGCGAACAGAAACTGCGGTAATTTCACCCAGACCACTTCCTATTAACTGAGCAATCATCGGCTTGCCCGCGGTTCCGGTAGGCTCACCATCATCAGAAAAACCTAACTGTTGGGAATCATCCGGTGCCCCTGCTACAAAAGCCCAGCAGTGATGCCGAGCATCAGGATATTGCTCTTTGATGCTTTGGATAAATAATTTAGCCTCATCCACCCCGCTGGTGTGCTCCAGCAGGGTAATGAAACGACTCTTTTTTATTTCTTCAGTAAAGCTGACTGAAGCCGCAGGGATCAAATAAGGCTTCATTACGATAATTGTAAGTCTCTGGTCATGTTTTCAATTTTTCCATCGTGAATAACGATGTTATCTTCAATACGAATACCACCATAAGATTTCAACATATCGATTTTTTTCCAATCGAAATGTTGACGATATTCGCTTTCACGCCACTGCGCTAATAACGTTTCAATGAAATAGATCCCAGGCTCAATGGTCAAAACCATTCTTGGCTCCAGGATACGGGTACAACGCAAATAAGGATGCATTTTTGGAGCTGCCAGATGGGTTCCTCTATCATCTTGCATAAATCCAGCAGCATCATGCACCTGCAACCCCAAAGGATGACCGAGTCCGTGTGGGAAAAATGGTGTCGTCAATCCGGCCTCAACCATACCTTCTTCACTGATCCCATGAACAATATCATGTTTTTTCAATATTCTGGCTATGCGTTTATGCATATTAACATGGTAATCAGTATATCGGACTCCCGTTTTAATTGTGCCGATGATCGCCTGCTGCTCTTCACTCAGATCCTTTATCAATGAGGCGAAATCGTTATTAGGTTTTGCTGCATAGGTTCTGGTGATATCCGCTGCATAACCATGATATTCAGCGCCAGCATCAATCAAGAAACTGCGAATTTCAGAAGGAACCCTCTGTCGTAACTTATTGTAATGCAAAACAGCCGTATTCTCGTTCAAGGCAATAATATTATCATAAGGAACATCGGTATCACGGTGTCCGGTTGCCATCAAATAGAACATATTAATTTCGAATTCGCTCACGCCAGACAAAAATGCATCATAGGCTGCCAGATGACCATTAACGGCGGTTTTCTGAGCCTCACGCAGACAGACCAATTCGTAATCTGTTTTATATGAACGATGATAATTCAAATAATCCAAAACAGCTTTTGGGTTGATATTGTGATCAAAAATACCCAAAGATTTAGCACGCTCAGTTTGTTCACCAATATAAGCTGTATTCTGTTTGGCTAATCCATTCAGCTTTGTGCTGATATCTTCAGATTTTGCCAAATGAATCATTTCTATTTCGTCAGTCCAATAGCCATTGGGCAGGGGTTCTACGCTGTGCCAGTAATCTACAGGTGAATAAAACCAAAGCTTAGGTTTATTAACTCCATCAATCCACAACCAGCAATTAGGCACTTTGGTCACAGGTATCCATGCCTTAAAGTGCGCATTGACCTTAAACGGATAATGGCTGTCATCAAGAAAAACCCGTAATGATTCACCTGAATGAATAAGCAAGGCGTCAAGCTGGGTGCGTTCTAAGATTTCTTGGGCACGTTTTTGTAAGGTTTTAATGTGTTCTTGGTACAGAGATGCCAACTTTTCCATCTTAATTAGCCTTTTGATTTTTTGGCAGGAGCTTAAATATTATCACAATTCATTATTGTGGGAGCTATCACGTGAAAAGCCCCCTTTCTAAAATTAAGCTAATATATTTATATTTTTCAGAACACTAACTAAATATGTTGTTCCCTGTCATAAATCTTACCTGTGATCCGCCCTACAAAAAATTAATCATTGGTTTGCATTAAATTAACACAGTAATCACAATCAACTGCATCTGGTCATACCAGATGGTATGCACTCATTGAGGAGAATGACATGCTCTACCTAAGTGAAACTATTCAAGTAAAATGGCTGAAAGATGGCATTGCTGAACTCATCTTCAATGCACCGGCTGCAATTAATAAATTAGATACAAAAACGGTGACTTCACTGGCTAAAGCTGTTGCCGCCCTTGAGCAAGAAACTGAACTGAAAGGATTACTGTTACGCTCTGAAAAACAAGCCTTTATTGTTGGCGCAGACATTACAGAATTTTTATCGTTATTCAGTGCGCCAGCAGAAAAACTGCACGAATTGCTCAATCTCGCCAACAATATCTTTAATCGTATAGAAGATCTCCCTGTTCCAACTATCTCTGCTATCAATGGCTACGCTCTTGGCGGTGGATGTGAATTGGTACTTTCAACCGATTTCCGTATCGCTTCTCCAGATCTTCGCATCGGATTACCAGAAACTAAATTGGGCATTATGCCGGGATTTGGTGGTTCTGTCCGCCTGCCACGCTTGATTGGTACAGACAATGCTCTCGAAATCATTTCCGCTGGAAAAGATATTGGTGCTGAAGAAGCACTGAAAAATGGCCTGGTTGATGCCGTCGTTCCTGCCGAAAAACTGCTTGATTCTGCCGTTTCAATTCTGGAACAAGCCATTCGAGGAGACTTAGATTGGAAAGCAGCCCGTCAACCTAAACTAATACCACTGAATCTCAATGAGATCGAGCGTACCATGAGTTTCACCGTAGCAAAAGGTATGGTAATGAAGGTTGCTGGCCCACATTATCCGGCTCCAATCACTGCGGTGAAAACCATTGAAAAGGCCGCTACACTGGGTCGCGATGAAGCCTTGAAACTAGAATCTGCCAGTTTTGTATCATTAGCGCATACCTCTGTCGCCCGTGCCTTAGTCGGTATCTTCCTGAATGACCAATATGTTAAGGGACTGGCAAAAAAACATCTGCAAGCTGTCACAACACCTGAACATGCGGCTGTACTGGGTGCGGGGATCATGGGAGGAGGCATTGCCTACCAATCAGCACGCAAAGGTATTCCTGTCTTGATGAAAGACATCAATCAAAAAGCGCTGGATTTAGGTATCAATGAAGCTGCCAAATTGCTGCATAAACAATTTGAACGTGGACGCTTAGATGCTATGAAGATGGCTAAAACTCTGGCATCCATTCAACCCACTCTTAGCTATGCCGGTATTGAACAATCCCAAGTCGTTGTTGAAGCTGTCGTTGAAAACCCTAAAGTTAAAGCTGCGGTTCTGGCTGAAACCGAATCACACATCAGTGATAACTGCATTCTGGCGTCTAATACCTCCACCATTCCAATCACTGAATTGGCAAAATCGTTAAAACGCCCGGAAAACTTCTGTGGTATGCATTTCTTCAACCCAGTACATCGTATGCCGTTGGTCGAAATTATTCGCGGCGAAAAAACCTCAGATAAGACTATTTCAAGCGTTGTGGCGTATGCCAGTAAAATGGGTAAAACCCCGATTGTCGTTAACGACTGCCCTGGTTTCTTTGTAAACCGGGTATTGTTCCCATATCTGGCTGGTTTCGGCATGTTGCTGCGTGATGGTGGTGATTTCCGCCAAATCGACAAAATTATGGAAAAAGAATTTGGCTGGCCAATGGGTCCTGCATATCTCCTTGATGTTGTCGGTATTGATACCGCTCACCATGCACAATCTGTCATGGCTCAGGGTTTCCCTGACCGTATGAGCCGTGATTATCGGGATGCTATTGATGTGCTATTTGAAAATCAACGTTATGGTCAGAAAAATGGCGTTGGTTTCTATAAATATACCCAAGATAAAAAAGGCAAACCGAAAAAAGAGCTGGATGATACTACCGATCAGTTACTGGCAAGCATCAGCAAACCGAAACATACTTTCTCCGGCGAAGAGATCATTGCCCGAACCATGATCCCAATGATTAACGAAGTTGTTCGTTGCCTAGAAGAAGGTGTCATTGCCAGCCCAGCAGAAGCAGATATGGCGTTGGTATATGGCTTAGGCTTCCCTCCATTCCACGGTGGTGTTTTCCGTTATCTGGATAATATGGGAACCGCGGCCTATGTGAAAATGGCAGAAAGTTATGCTCATTTGGGCGCTCTCTATCACGTACCTGCCGGCTTAAAAACCAAATCCGAAAGTAATGAAAGTTACTACCCTGCACCCGCAGAGCTTGCTGTTAATCCAGGTGAAAAAGCGTGAGGTCTGAAAACATGGAAAACGTAGTTATTATTGATGGTATCCGTACCCCAATGGGGCGCTCAAAAGGTGGTGTATTCCGTCAGATCCGTGCCGAAGATCTCTCCGCACATCTGATGAAATCAATACTCAAGCGCAATCCTGCCGTTAAGCCTGAATATATTGATGATATCTCTTGGGGATGCGTGCAACAAACTCTGGAACAAGGGTTCAATATTGCCCGTAACTCTGCCTTACTGGCCGGTATTCCTCATTCAGTCCCTGCGGTAACCGTTAACCGCCTTTGCGGTTCTTCAATGCAATCACTGCACGACGGTGCCCGCATGATCATGACTGGTGATGCCAGTATTATTATGGTCGGTGGTGTTGAACATATGGGACATGTTCCCATGACACACGGTGTCGACTTTCATCCCAAATTAAGCCGCAACGTAGCCAAAGCAGCCGGTGTTATGGGGCTGACGGCAGAAATGCTGGCCAAAATGTACAATATTAGTCGCGAAATGCAGGATGAGTTTGCCCTGCGCTCTCATCAGCGTGCAGCCCAAGCGAGCGAAACAAAAGCTTTCGCCAGCGAGATCGTTCCTCTATATGGACATGATGCTGATGGAAATATGAAACTCGTCGATTTTGATGAAGTGATCCGCCCAGAAACTAACCTAAAAGATTTGGCTGCGCTGCGTCCTGTTTTTGATCCAGTCACTGGCAGTGTGACAGCGGGTAACTCATCAGCACTTTCCGATGGCGCCTCTGCCATGCTTATCATGAGCGAAAGCAAAGCTAAAGAGCTAGGGTTAAAACCTCGTGCTCGTATCCGCTCAACGGCGGTTGTTGGTTGCGCTCCTTCTATCATGGGTTACGGCCCTGTGCCGGCAACACAAATGGCTTTGAAAAAAGCGGGATTAAGCCTCTCGGATATTGGCGTCATGGAACTGAACGAAGCATTCGCTGCACAATCCTTGGCTTGCATAAAAGGGTTGAATCTGCTGGATAGCATGGATGACAAAATAAACCTGAATGGTGGCGCTATTGCTCTCGGTCACCCATTGGGATGCTCTGGGACTCGCATTACGACCACCTTGCTTAACTTGATGGAACGTAAAGATGTTCAATTCGGGCTATCAACCATGTGCATCGGGTTAGGCCAAGGTATTGCCACGATTATCGAAAGGGTATAGCCATAAAACTTAGCTATAAGACATAGCTGATGATTGAAATTTATGGCTTTTAAAAATTAACGTTTCTCCTTGTCTGTCTTATCTATTGCATCACTCTAGTACGTTGTTGCCGTAGTTTCCCGCCTGTCAAGGGCGGGTTTTTTATTTTTTATCGGCAAACGGCTCAAATAAACTCAAATGCATCCCCATACATGTGCTCGATGGATGCATCACGTTCACTACAGAACCGTTCACGGGCAATTTTAGCCATCTCAAAGCGGCCAGCAATGTAGATATCATGATTTGCCAGACTGCCGAAATCTTCCAAAACTGCACTCAGGACTGTGCCCGTTCTCCCACACCAGTGTTCATCTACTTGTTCAACCACAGGAACAACGGTCAAATTAGGATAGCGCTCACTCAATGATTGCAACTCCCCCAAATCATAAAGGTGTTGCAATTCTCGTCCTCCCCAATAGATGGAAATTTTACGATCAGGATTTTTTTCCAATGCAGCCAATAAGATAGAGCGCGTATATGAAAAGCCCGTTCCACCGGCAATCAATAACATCGGGTTTTTGCTGTCTTCACGAAACCATGCCTGACCATGCGGAATATCAATATCAATAACTTTCTGATCCAGAATCCTATCCATTACTGCCATCGCATAGAGATTTAGTTCAGAAGCACCAATATGCAACTCAATTATCTGTTTTTCTGATGGTGGCGATGCCATGGAGAAAGGACGTTTATCCCTTTCATCCATAATCACCATTAAATATTGTCCTGCACGGAAAGAAAAAGGCGAATCAGGTAATAAACGAACCCGATAAACTGTATCTGTAATGGAGTCAACCGATGTTACTTTACAGCTTAATATTGTCATGCGTTCCCTCTTATCGCGTCAAAATATCTAATTGATCCCAAATTTCATCGACACGGGCCCGAATCTCATCGCTCATCGCTATCGGACGCCCCCATTCCCTTTGTGTCTCTCCTGGCCATTTATTCGTTGCATCTAATCCCATTTTTGAGCCTAGTCCAGAAACAGGCGATGCAAAATCGAGATAGTCAATAGGTGTATTTTCCAGTAAAACAGTATCTCTCTGCGGATCCATTCGCGTTGTTATCGCCCAAATGACATCATTCCAATCTCGCGCATTGATATCATCATCACAAACGATAACAAATTTTGTGTACATAAATTGTCTCAGATATGACCAAACTCCCATCATTACTCGCTTGGCATGGCCTGCATACTGTTTTTTCATTGTAACGACCGCGAGTCGATAAGAGCAGCCCTCTGGTGGCAAGTAAAAATCTACAATTTCAGGAAACTGTTTTTGTAATATTGGCACCAAGACTTCATTCAACGCAACCCCTAGCACCGCAGGTTCATCCGGTGGACGCCCAGTGTAAGTGGAATGATAGATAGCATCACTACGTTGGGTAATATGGGTAATCGTAAATACCGGGAACATATCTACTTCATTGTAATAGCCGGTATGATCACCATAAGGTCCTTCTGGTGCCATTTCGTCAGGATCAATATAACCTTCGAGGATAATTTCAGCACTGGCAGGCACTTCCAGATCATTGGATATACATTTAACGACTTCCGTTTTATGCCCACGCAATAATCCAGCAAACGCATATTCAGATAAGGTATCAGGAATTGGGGTAACCGCTCCTAATATCGTGGCCGGATCGGCACCCAATGCAACGGATACAGGGAAACGTTCCCCCGGATGAGCCTGACACCACTCCTGAAAATCAAGCGCACCACCACGGTGTGATAACCAGCGCATAATCAGTTTATTTTTTCCCAATACCTGTTGGCGATAAATACCCAAGTTCTGGCGCTCTTTATTAGGCCCCTTAGTCACCGTCAATCCCCAGGTAATCAAGGGAGCGGCATCTTCCGGCCAACAATGCATAACCGGAATACGGGTCAGATCCACCTCATCCCCTGCCCAAATCTGTTCCTGACAAGGCGCAGAACTAAGGCGTTTGGTGGGCATATTCAAAACTTGTTTGAATTTAGGCAACTTATCGACCAAATCACGAAAGCCTTTTGGTGGCTCAGGCTCTTTAAGAAAAGCCAAGAGCTTCCCAACATCATGCAATGCCTTAACATCATCCTGCCCCATTCCCATGGCAACGCGCTTAGGTGTCCCAAACAAGTTGCACAATACAGGCATCGAATATCCTTTAGGATTTTCAAATAATAAGGCAGGACCACCGGCACGAAGAGTACGATCTGCGATTTCAGTCATTTCCAGATACGGGTCAACTTCCATACGAATTCGTTTTAATTCACCTGATTGTTCCAACAAGGAAAGAAAGTCTCTTAGATCGCGATATTTCATATTGTTCATTCGTGCCGATTTTTAAGGAGGGAAAGCCATTATAATCCCTCCCATGAGGGTTACAAGGAAAAGTCATAACCTGCTAAAAACAATGGATTTAGTGCGATAACTAATATATGAATTTTTATTGAAAAATAAGTACGATAGAATATAAAAAAATGCGTCTTAAACTTAAAATAACGTCTATTTTTACTGATGACCCTTTAGCACTGGTTTTGTTATGCTAAGCACTCAACGCAATGGAGTCGAAATATTATGGGAAATTGGTATCTTCTTTACTGTAAACGTGGGCAAATCTCTCGGGCAATAGAGAATTTAGAGCGACAGGATGTAATTTGCTTAACACCTACAGCCAAAATTGAAAAAATCATTCGAGGTAAACGAACCATTGTTACTGAACCATTGTTTCCCAATTACCTGTTTGTTCACTTTGATCCTGAATTTATTCATACCACGACTGTTAACTCAACACGTGGTGTAAATCATTTCGTTCGGTTCAGCACTTATCCTACTATTGTTCCACAAACATTAATTGATGAATTAATGTCTCTTACTGAGCAAGAATACATAGCACCTGAAACCCCAATTACTGGTGATACTGTCTTAATCACTGAGGGAATTTTCGAAGGGATCCAAGCAATTTATAACGAGCCAGATGGGGAAACCCGTTCCATCCTCTTGCTAAATATTCTCAATAAAGAAGTGTCTAAAGTTTTAGATAATAAACATTTCATTAAAGTTTAAATCATAAAACGGGCAACATTGCCCGTCTTTAATATACAAGCATTGCAGCGATCAATATTTTTGTTCATGCAGCCACTGCGCTACACGTTTGGCAAAATAGGTCAAAACACCATCCGCTCCCGCCCTTTTGAAGCACAATAGTGATTCCATAATTGCTGGTTGCTCTTTTAACCAACCATTTTGAATAGCCGCCATATGCATGGCGTATTCACCAGAAACTTGATAAGCAAATGTTGGCACACCGAAAGTATCTTTCACTCGGCGGATCACATCCAAATACGGCATACCTGGTTTAACCATGACGCTATCAGCACCTTCTTGCAGATCCTGTGCAATTTCCTGCAACGCTTCATCACCGTTTGCTGGGTCCATTTGATAAGTCATCTTATTACCACTTTTCAAGTTACCGCTGGAACCAATCGCATCCCTAAATGGCCCATAGTAACAAGAGGCGTACTTGGCAGAGTAAGCCATAATTTGGGTATTGACATAATTATCCAGCTCAAGCTGTTCGCGAATAGCACCAATGCGGCCATCCATCATATCACTTGGCGCGACAATCTCAGCCCCAGCTTCAGCATGGGATAATGCCTGCTTAACCAGAATATCTTTGGTAATGTCATTGATAACATAGCCATCCTGATCAATCACACCATCCTGCCCGTGGGTAGTAAATGGATCGAGCGCTACATCCGTCAAAAGGCCCAGCTCAGGTACAGCATCTTTCAGCGCACGAACAGAACGCTGGATCAATCCATCTGGGTTATAGGCTTCTTTCGCATCCAACGATTTCTTGTCCGCTTCAATAACGGGAAACAGAGACAAAACAGGAATACCCAGTCGGGCAATCTCTTCTGCTTCTTTCAGCAAAAGATCGATTGTCAGACGATACACTCCTGGCATTGAAGGAACTTCCTGACGCTGATTCGTTCCTTCCATAACAAATACAGGATAAATCAGGTCATTAACAGTAAGCTGATTTTCAGCAACTAAGCGGCGGGAAAAGTCATGACGGCGCACACGGCGCATACGACGACCGGGAAATCCCCCCGGAAATACATAGCTCATATGGTTCTCCTAATGTAAAACCCAGCGACAAAGCGCTGGGTCAATAATCATCATTTCATGATAATGATGTTAACACTATCAATCGGTTCGCGATAATTATGAGTGCTCGGCGTCAGATTATTTTTTAAAATTGTCACCAATATCACTGTCTGATTTATCTTCTGGATTGATTAAATTACGGCGTCCCCATTTGCCAACATAGAACTGCGAAAGCAAAATTCCCAGTTCAAATAACAAATACATGGGAACCGCCAGCAGAGTTTGTGAGAAAACATCAGGTGGTGTTAACAACATCCCAACCACAAACGCCCCAACTAAAATATAAGGGCGTTTTCTTTTTAGCGATTCTGGCGTCACTACCCCACTCCAACACAGCAAAATAATGGCAATGGGTATTTCGAATGAAACGCCAAAAGCCATAAACAGCGCCATGACAAAGCTTAGGTAATTGCTGATATCCGTTGAGATCACCACACCGGCCGGCACAGTATTGATAAAGAAACCAAACACAATGGGAAAAACGACAAAATATGCAAATGCCATTCCCAGATAAAATAATATGCTACTGGAAAACAGCAGGGGCATAATCAAGCGGCGTTCGTGTTTATACAGTGCCGGTGCAATAAATGCCCATACTTGATAAAGGATCATCGGTGCCGAAACAAAGATAGACACCATAATGGTCAGTTTAATTGGTGTAAAAAAAGGTGATGCAACATCTGTTGCAATCATATTAGCGCCCTTAGGTAATTGTTCCATTAAAGGCGCTGCAATAAGCCGGTAAATGTCATTAGAAAAATAAACCAATGCCAGAAATACTATCAGCACGGTAATGAGGCTATTTAAAATCCGCTTACGCAGTTCAATCAAGTGACTGATAAGAGGTTGGGTATTATCCACGGACATGTTTTAGTGTTCGCCATTTGCTTGTTCAGGAGATTTTTTTTTCTGTTGCGCTGATTTTGAGTTCGATTGCTCTGCAATGCCTGATTCTGAACTTAATTGTTCTGAATTCAAATGGTTGGCAGACGATTGAGCACTAGAGGAATGAAAATGCGTTTCGTCTTCTTCTAACTCTTTCATTTCATCCGGTTTCAACTGATAAGTATTTTTCAACGATTCAGCCGCTTCCTTTAGCTCCTCCATTGATGCCTTCAATTCTGGCGAAAGTGATTGCAGCTCGGCTTTTTCTTCCATTTTCTTCAGGGTGTCCTGAAGTTCTTGCAATTTCAGTTCCTGAGCAAGCTCATTCTGAACATTAGCCGCCAGAGAGCGCAATGCACGGATCCAGCCAGCCACTGTTTTTACCGCAACAGGCAGACGTTCCGGCCCCAGAACAACCAAGCCAATGATCATCACTAACAGTAGTTCACTAAAACCAATGTCAAACACGGTTTATACCTGCTCTTTATCTTTACTTTTATTTCCTGCGTTTTCAGATTGTGCAGCCGTGGACTGTTCAGTGAGGTTTTTAGTTTCAAACTCAGCATCCTGACTCATTTTTTCCGGCTGCTGTGGTTTTTCATCATCACTCATTGCTTTTTTAAAGCCCTTTATTGATTCACCCAAGTCTGAACCCAAGGTACGAAGCTTATTAGTACCGAACAACAGTACGACAATGACAGCAATGATAAGCAATTGCCAAATACTTATACCACCCATACTGACCTACCTCTATTCATCAGAATATTACTCGTGATTTAATGATAAACAACGAACACTCTGTTTAAAAATAACGCAATCATACAAGGATCGTCGTAAAATTACCTTGATTTAATATTCATCATTACTGAATTATTGACGCTTGTTTAAATGACGCCAACCTAATCCCCATGATGCAATTCCGATACCTGTCATCCCCCACGCCAGATGTTTCTGATCTATGATGAAAAACAAACTACCACAGATAAAGAGGGTTGCACCAATCCCCAATAAATAAAGAGATTTGCGCTGCCTGAGTTGTTGATCCCTGAATTGTTGCGATATCTGATCAATGCTGCTTTGCAAACGCCGATGCTGCTGGAGCGTGCCATATACCAGTTCTGGAAGCTCTGGTAACTTTTCCGCCCAATAAGGCGCTTTTTCTTTAAAGGCACGTACAATAGCGGGAAGCCCAACCTGATCATGCAGCCAATCTTCCAGAAAAGGTTTTGCTGTTTTCCACAGATCAAGCTGAGGGTAAAGTTGGCGCCCCAAACCTTCAACATACAACAACGTTTTTTGCAGCAGAACCAACTGGGGCTGAACTGTCATATTGAAACGACGGGCGGTATTGAAAAGATTTAGCAAAACATGCCCAAATGAGATTTCAGCCAGGGGTTTTTCAAAAATCGGTTCACAAACGGTACGGATGGCAAATTCGAAATCTTCCACATTGGTATTTGCCGGCACCCAACCAGAATCAACATGCAGTTCAGCGACCCGACGATAATCACGATTGAAAAAAGCAATGAAATTTTCAGCCAGATAACGTTTATCATCTTTATTCAAAGAGCCAACAATACCGTAATCGATACCGATATAAGTAGGATCTTCCGGTTTGTCGTAACTGACGAAAATATTACCGGGGTGCATATCCGCATGGAAAAAGCTGTCGCGAAATACTTGAGTGAAGAATACCTGAACTCCACGCTCAGCCAACACTTTCATGTTGGTGTTCTGCGCTTCCAGAGCAGCAACATCTGACACGGGAATGCCATAAATTCGCTCCATCACCAAAACATTCTCCCTGCAATAATCGGGATAGACTTCCGGCACGTAGAGCATTGGACTATCTTCAAAATTACGCCGCAATTGAATTGCATTTGCAGTTTCACGCAATAAATTTAGTTCATCAAGCAGGGTTTTCTCATATTCTCTTACAACTTCACGCGGACGAAGGCGACGACCATCTGGTAAAAGGGGAACCAGATTTGCCAAACGATACATTAACCGTACATCGGCCTGAATTACCGGCAGAATATCTGGGCGGATCACTTTCAGGACAACTTCTCTACCATTCTCTTTCAACCGAGCAGTATGTACCTGAGCGATAGAAGCGGAAGCCAGTGGTTGTGGATCAAAATCCTCAAACCATGTTTCCAGCGAGCCTTCTAAAGCCGTTTCAATCGATTTTCGTGCTACTAAGCCATCAAAAGGAACCACTCTATCTTGTAACATCGATAGTTGATCTGCAATTGCAGGCGGAAATAGGTCACGACGTGTAGAGAGCATCTGACCAAACTTGATCCATACCGGACCGAGTTCTTGTAATGCCAAACGTAAACGTTCGCCAAGAGGCTTATCTTTATGCCTGTTAGGTATCCAAAACAGGAAATAACGCCCAAAACGCAACGGCCATGTCAAACGAATATTAGGGATAAGTTCATCCAATCCGTAAGAAAGAAAGACTCGGATGATAAAGTAAAGCCGCCTAATTTCACTGGGTGTCATGTTTTCCCTCCAGTGCCGCCAACCGTTTTTCAAGTTGGTTTATCTGATCAGCAACGGCATTAACCTCTTCACTAAAATAGGCCACTTCCAACGCACTGGGAACCATTTTCCATTCTTCTGTCAATGATTCGGTAAAATACGTTTTCTTCCTTGCAATGGTATTGCTGACAAATCCAACACTTTTCTTCATCATTCGGGTAACACCTTCTGCGGCAATATCACCAACATAAGGGGAAAGGTAATGCGCAGGGTCCCACTCTGACATATCCAGCAAAGCTGACCATTGTTGAATCACCTGCATATCCCCTTCAATGACAATTTCACCGCTGTTAATCAGGGTTGAAAGGCACTGGCGATCCCGTAGCTTGAGTAGTGCAGGGAGCGTTGCTTTCATTGAGCAATCCACAGGTTCTGACCATTGACTCAATATATCTAGTCGTCTCTCACTGAATATCAGTATCAATGGTGTTTCGATTTCTTTCAGTTCAATGGATAGTATCTTATTTACTAGTCTCAAGCGTGCCGGTTTTAATACAGCTTCGCGATATAACAAGTGATTCAAGGTTGTTTCCAGAAAGGCCGTCAATGCCGGAAATAACACCTTATCCTTTGATACCGCAGAACTCATACTATGGCTTGATAAGGATGTTTCCATCTCAGAATTTGAACCCTTTATGCAGTGCAACGATCCCACCAGTCATGTTGGTATAATAAACCTGGTCAAAGCCCGCTTCTTCCATCATACCTTTTAAGGTTTCCTGATCAGGATGCATACGAATGGATTCTGTCAGATAGCGGTAACTGTCCGCATCATTTACAACCATCTGGCCAATTCGAGGCAGAATATGGAATGAATAAACATCATAAACCTTACTTAACGGAGCCAATACAGGTTTAGAAAACTCTAGCACCAACAAGCGTCCACCAGGCTTAAGTACCCGATACATGGAACGTAACGCTTTTTCTTTATCCGTGACATTACGCAAGCCAAAGGAAATAGTAATACAATCAAAATGGTTATCTGGGAAAGGCAGTTCTTCTGCATTGGCTTGAACATAACTGACATTACCTACGATACCGATATCGCGTAATTTTTCGCGTCCAACTTTCAACATTGAGTCGTTGATATCCGCCAGAACAACTTGACCTTTTTCCCCCACCATCCGGGAAAATTTTGCGGTTAGATCACCTGTCCCACCAGCGAGATCAAGCACCTTATGACCACGGCGAACACCACTTGACTCAATAGTGAAACGTTTCCAGATACGGTGGATGCCAAATGACATTAAGTCATTCATTAAGTCATATTTCGAGGCCACAGAGTGAAATACCTCTGCCACCATCTCTTTTTTTTGTTCTTTGGCTACGGTGCGGAAACCAAAATCAGTGGTTTCTTTTGATTGATCTGCCATGTTATTTGTCCGCTTTTTATTCAAAAAAATTTATAGTCAGTGTATCAGCCTTTCCAACAAAACCCTATTCAGACTTCACTCATTCACCTGCAACGATTGGAAAGATTTATCAATCAACTGTGAATCAATAGGACGCTTTACATCCACTCCTAAATCACGAAATCCTTCGGCCTGACTAATTAAGTTGCCTCTGCCCTCAACAAGCTTTTTCATTGCGAAATGGTAACTCGCCTGGGCTTTATTAAGGCTTTGCCCTAATCCTTGCATATCATCCACAAACAACCGCATTTTGTCATACATTTTGGCGGCTTTATCAGCAATCAGACGTGCATTTTGGCTTTGATATTCATAACGCCACAAGTTATTGATAGTACGAACAGCAATCAGCAAAGTTGATGGGCTAACCAGCATAATATTATGTTTCAGTGCTTCATCAAGTAATTCTGGTGCCTGATTGAGAGCCACCAGATAAGCCGGCTCCACAGGAATAAACATCAAAACATAATCCAGCGATCGTAATCCGGGTAATTGTTGATAATCTTTTCGGCTCAGGCCACGTATATGTCTCCTGATGGAGTTAATATGTTCCTGTAATGCTTGTGTTTGTTGTTCTTCGCTATCACTGTTGAAATAACGTTCATAAGCAACCAAGGACATTTTGGCATCAATAATGACATCTTTTCCCTGTGGCAGGTGCACTATTACATCAGGCTGAAAACGCTCGCTGTTTTCAGCCTTAATATTGACTTGTGTATCGAATTCATATCCTTCACGCAAGCCGGAAGCTTCCAAAACCCGCGCCAATACCATCTCTCCCCAATTTCCCTGTATTTTATTGTCTCCTTTCAGGGCTTTTGTGAGATTGATAGCCTCTTTTGCCATCTGTGCATTAAGTTGCTGAAGATTACGAATTTCATGAGCCAAAGTATGGCGCTCACGAGCTTCCTGCCCAAAGCTATCTTGTACCTGACGGCGGAATCCTTCAAGTTGCTCACGAAATGGCATCAGAAGATTATTGAGATTTTGACGCTGATATTCATCGGTACGACGTTGATTCTGCTCAAAGATACGATTGGCAAGATTTTCAAATTGGGTATTTAATCGCTGCTCACTGTTGATCAATAAACGCTGCTTTTCCTCCGCAGCTAGTCTGGTCTCTTCAAGCCGAGTGCTCAATTCTCGCAATTCAGCTTCCTGCACACTGTTAATTTCTCGTTGAGCCAGTAATGCTTGGTTTAGTTGATCGCATTCAGTACGCCAATAGTGAGATTGTTCCAGCTTTTCATGGCTGACCGCCAATTGGCTATATAATTCACGCAGTTCCTGCTCTTTTTGCTGGATCCTCTGCTGAACAGAAAGCCAGACGAAGATCCCTCCGCCCAGCAATCCGCCTAAACCACCAATCAGCATGTATAACCACTGGATATCCACCTATACACCCTCGCTAACGCTATTATTTTTAACCCCATTCTTTGTTAAGCCTACTTTTCATTGGCACCATTGCCGATAAATTTCAGTCAACTTTTCTGAGTCACTAGCCTCAATGTAAGTTAAATAGATGCTGTATAGATGTCCAGAGTATTTAATGCCTTTCTTTCAGTTTGCAAAGTGGCTCGCAATTACCCCATCCACTCTTTATCCCATCCATTCAGCCAACCAACGCAGGCCAAATGCCCCCGGTGCTAAGATACCGAATGCCCAAATCAATGCAGAAGCTAAGTTAGCAAGCTGAAAATAACGTTTTGGCATGGCACAAATTCCGGCTACCAGAGGTACAACGGCTCTCAACGGACCAAAAAAGCGCCCAATAAAAATGCCCCATACTCCCCATCGTTCAAAGAAACGGTGCCCGCGAACCAACATTTGAGGATGGCGGGAAAGCGGCCACATCTTGCCGACATTTTCTTTGTAATGGAAACCAAACCAGTAAGAAACCCAATCACCAAAGAAAGCGCCGGCTGCTGCGGCTATCCATATTGGCCAGAAGGTTAACCCACTTTCACCAATCAATGCCCCTAATCCCAACAAAATGATCGTTGCTGGTAACAATAGAGAAATAAATGCCAACGATTCACCAAATGCCAGTAGGAAAATGATGGGAATTGCCCAAACTTCATGGGCTTTTACGAAACTTATGACCAGTTCGATAATTTCATGCAGACTCACATTAATCTTTCCTGTGTTATCAGTGGGATGTTAGAGGTTAGCACTGAACAATCTGCCCAATGCTAATCTGATATTTTTATTCAAGAAAATAAGCTTGTAGTTTTTCACGCGCAGGGATATTAAGGCCGATATCTTTTTCCAGCCAAACATCTACGCTGCCATAATGCTGGTTAATGCTATCAAGTGCAGTCAGTAAAAATTCTTCCCTCACTGAATAAACATAGGCAAATTTTTCGACCACACTTTCACTCATCACTTTTGCGTGTTCATTCAATAAATAGTCTCGGTACGGAGCCAATGTGACATTAGTCAGCAAATAATCTTCCATCACCGTATCCAGATCAGCGCCCAATGCGAATAAAACCAGTGCAGAGCCTACTCCCGTTCGGTCTTTGCCAACCGCACAATGTTGCACAATTCCGCCTTTCTCTGGTTGCAATAATAATGTCGCTAACGTTTTATAAGCCGGATTGTTGATAGGGAGTAATTTGTATAAACGAGACATAAATGTTTTCGCATCGAATTGCTCCAGTATTTCTTTGTCTAATTTATCCAGATTAGCGTCCACTTCTTTGGAAAGAGGATTGGCTGGAGCATGGTAATAATGTGCCCCATTCCATATTCGATCGGGTTTATCCATAATTTCGCTGCTATCACGATAATCAATGATCTGCAAAAGATTTTGATCCACTAAAAAAGCCTGATCGTTTTCTGTCAGTCTGTCCAGTGAACCGGAACGAAATAACATTCCTGGTTTAATTTTGACGCCATTATTCAGTGTCTTATTACCTAAATCACGGAAATTAATGCCGCCATTCAGAGGAAGTAATGAAGGATGAGATAAAAATGTTGTGGTCATGGTCACTCTTGTTGCGATTAAAAAATAGTTAATAGAACAAACTATCTATTAGTACAAAATGTTATGACATTAGCAAATTTTGAAATGAAGGGAAGAAAAGATCGCATAAACGATAGGGCCAGAATGTTCTGACCCTCAATGAAAGGCATTACAGCAGGCGACGGGCAGCCTCGACAACTATCCCCAGCGCATTGCTTTCTGTTTTCTTCAGTAATTCTGCATCTGGGATTTCCTGTTGGGTACGGTTAACAATCACACCTGCCACCATACCAGCACGCAATCCCTGACTCGCACACATGGTTAGTAATGTTGCTGATTCCATCTCAAAGTTCATTACGCCCATTTCTTGCCATTCTTTCATGGAATCCTGGAAACGCCGAACGACACGGCCAGAATAAGTATCGTAACGTTCCTGACCTGGATAGAAGGTATCGGAAGATGCAGTAATACCAACATGAGTAGCAGAACCAGATGCTTTTGCTGCTTCATACAAGGCATTTGTACACTCAAAATCAGCAACCGCAGGGAATTCCATTGGGGCAAAGTGCAAACTGGCACCATCCAAACGAACCGCAGCAGTTGTAACCAATATATCCCCTACATTGATATGTGCCTGAATTGCCCCAGTTGTTCCGATGCGCAGGAAAGTACGTACTCCCAACTGCGCTAACTCCTCTACAGCAATCGACGTTGAGGGGCCTCCAATGCCTGTAGAGCAGACAACCACGGCTTTTCCGTCAATTTCTGCACGCCAGGTTGTAAATTCACGGTGGGAAGCCAAATGTACGGGGTTATCCATCAATCGCGCAATTTTCTCAACACGATTAGGATCGCCTGGTACAATTGCCAGCGTTGCGCCTTGCAGATCGCTTTTGGTGATACCTAAGTGAAACACATCAGACATATCGACTCCTCAACGGACATGATTCAAAATATGAATACCTAAATTTAGTCAATACTCTGACATTTTTTAGTGATTGAAATCATCTTTAATTAATACAAGAAAGAAACACATACATAATTTTGTGATAAATGTCACATTTAAAAGATAGCGCCCGCTACAGAGCGCTATCGCTATCCATATAAAAAGTTACATGACAAGATTAAGAAGCAATACACCACACAATCCGATTCCCCATGCAATTGTGGTGGGGATCGACCAGACGATAATCTGCTGCCTCGCATTTTTGATACCCATCATCCGGTTAACCACCCAGAAAAAACAGTCATTGAAGTAACTAAAAAACAGGGTACCCATCATCGCAGCTTGTGCCGCCACCAACATATTAACATCCGGTATCTGTTTGATAACAGGCGCAGAAATAGAAGCCGCAGTTATCATTGCCACTGTACCAGAGCCTTGAATTATGCGTATGAGAGTCGCAATGATAAATGGGATCAAAACAGGTGTTATTGGCAGGCTGGCAATATAATGCGCTAATATCGTCCCTGTTGAACCTTCGTTCAATACTGCGCCTAATGCTCCCCCTGCTCCTGACACCAACAAAATAATGCCTACGGTTTTTAACCCTGTTTCCAAATGTTCAATCACTTCATGTTTACTGACGTTTGGCATTAGAGTATAAACTGCCAGTAATACACTGATTGCTAACGCAATAATGGGTGATCCTAGAAAATTAAAAATCTGAAAATAGAAAGATTTTTCCTCACCAGTTCTTAGTATCATTCCATTAATTACGCCAATAAAAATCAGAACAATCGGTGTAACGATAGGTAAAAGGGAAAGAAACAGGCTTGGAAGTGATTTTTGTTCCTTTTCATCCATATAATGCTGATGTATTTGTTGCAAATTTTCTGCATTCTCTTTTGTATCATCAAGCTGATATTCAGGATATTTAGTTTCCAACCATTTTGCATAGCAGGTAATACCAATGACACAGGGCACCGCCAGTACCATACCTGCCAGCATCATTTTGCCAATACTCACCCCAAATATTCCGGCGACACCAAGCGGCCCTGGTGTTGGGGGAACGATATGGTGAGTCACTACTAGCCCTCCCGCCAAAGCAACCCCAAGGGACAATACATTGCGCTTCCCTTTCTTCGCCAATGCCTTCACCAGTGGATAGAGGATCACAAAAGCCGAATTCACAAATATGGGGATACTGACGATATAACCGGTAATCGCCAAAGCCCACTCTTCGCGTCTTTTACCCAACCATTTAATCAGGCTATAGGCGATCTGCTCTGTTGCTCCCGATACTTCCAATATCCTCCCCATCATGCATCCCAACCCAATCACGATACCGATGTTGCCTAATGTCGAACCAAATCCTTTGGTGATCACCTCAACAACATTCCCTATAGTCAAACCACCTGATATTCCGGCGATTATTGCTGCAATTAGCATAGCAATAAGGACATGTACACGAGTACGCAAGACCAGAAAAACCAACGTAAATACTGCCACTCCCAACCCAATAATTGGAATGTAAAACTCCATCACAAAAACCTCATTAAAAATGGATAAATTGGAACATGCCATATTTGCTATGCTTTTCGCTATCAGAAATCGATATTTTTCCAAGGAAAAATTTAGATAACTTCTATTTTGTAAAACAATCCACAAAAATGCATGGCACAAGGGGAAGCGTGTATTTGTGATGAATCAGGTCGGTGACAATGAGAGGATAGTTGAGATGAAAAATGATAATTGCCTGACAATTACCTGAGTAAAAGGGTAATTGTCAGAACAAGATTGAATTATGGTAACTGTATTAGTTCAAATTGAACAAATAAACTTTAAATTAATTGTTTAATGAAGAGCGCAAGCGTTTTGCCGCTTCAACCATGTTTGCCAACGCTTGTCTGGTTTCCGTCCAACCGCGAGTTTTCAAGCCACAGTCAGGGTTCACCCACAAACGCTCGACTGGAATACGATCAGCCGCTTTGCGTAGCAATGCCTCAATCCATTCAACACTAGGGACGTTTGGTGAGTGAATATCATACACACCAGGCCCTATCTCATTCGGATACGCGAAATCTTCAAACGAATCCAGCAACTCCATATCCGAGCGCGAGGTTTCAATGGTGATCACATCTGCATCCAGCGCTGCAATTGACGGCATGATGTCATTGAACTCGCAATAACACATATGCGTGTGGATTTGGGTATCATCTTTCGCAATCGCTGCACTTAGTTTGAAAGCATCCACCGCCCACTCCAGATATTCCCGCCATTCTTCTCTGCGCAGTGGCAAGCCTTCACGCAATGCAGGTTCATCAATCTGAATAATGCCAATGCCTGCTTTCTGCAAATCATCAACTTCATCCCGCAAAGCCAATGCGATCTGTTTAGCGATGGTTTCACGGCTGATATCTTCCCTTGGGAATGACCAACAGAGAATGGTCACAGGTCCCGTCAACATCCCTTTGACTGGCTTATCAGTCAAGGATTGCGCATATGTCGCCCAGTTCACTGTTATCGCCTCTGGACGGCTAATATCGCCAATAATTACCGGTGGTTTCACGCAACGCGAGCCATAACTCTGCACCCAACCATTTTGGGTAAAGACATAACCGTCAAAGTGTTCACCGAAATATTCCACCATGTCGTTACGTTCAGCTTCACCATGTACCAATACATCCAGCCCCAAACGCTCCTGCTCTTGGATCGCCTGTTTGATATGCTCACTGATATTGGCTCGGTAGTTCGTGCTATCCACCCGCCCCTTTTTGAAATCGAGACGCAGGCTACGAATTTCTGTGGTTTGCGGGAATGAACCGATAGTTGTTGTTGGCCACAGTGGTAAGTTATAACGTTGGCGCTGAATCTTAGCACGCTCAGGATATACCTGATGACGTTCACTGTCCTGTGGCTTAATTGCCGCAATACGCTCAGCGACCGCAGAGTTATTCACCCTTGTGGAGCTACGACGGGCGCGGATTGGGGCACTATAGGCATCCAGTTCAGCCTGTTTATTGCCTTCTGGCGCATTCAATGCTTGTGATAACAAAGCAAGTTCCGCACATTTTTGCAATGCAAAGGCAAACCAGCTTTTCACTTCTTCATCCAACCCAGTTTCATCATTCAGATCTATTGGGCTATGAAGCAATGAACAGGAAGTGCCGATCCACACAGTTCTCTTACCAACCAATGGTGCAACAAGCTGATATTTCTCACTTAAGTCAGCTCGCCAAACATTGCGGCCGTTAACCACACCCAATGAAAGCAACCAATCTTTTGGCAGAGATTTATCCAAATCCTTAAGAGAATCCCTTCCTGCAACCAAATCAACATGCAATCCTTGCACTGGCAGCGATTTTATTGTCTCCAGATTGTGACCGATGCTATCGAAATAGGTCGTCAGCAACAATTTTACCTGTCCATCAAGTGCTTGATAAGCCGTTGAGAATGCCGCCAGCCACTCTTCTGGTAATTCCAGTACCAGAGCCGGCTCATCAATCTGTACCCATTCAATGTCACGTTTTGCCAGTTCCGCCAGTACTTGCTGGTATACCGGCAGGATATCGTTTAATAGAGACAAGCGATCAAAAACTTTGCCTTTCACCTTACCGAGCCATAAATAGGTCACAGGCCCCAAAAGAACAGGTTTTACTTTGTGCCCCAGTGCCAAAGCTTCATCAACTTCGTCCAATAGTTGAGTCCAGCCTAGCTTAAATTCCTGCCCTTCCTGAAATTCAGGCACAATATAGTGATAATTTGTGTTAAACCATTTCGTCATTTCCGCAGCAGCCGCAGGTGTACCTGTTGGTGCCCGACCACGAGCGATACGGAACAGCGTATCCAGATCAATATTGCCATCTGCATTTTGATGACGCGGGGGAACATTGCCCAGTAACAAGCTTGTGGTCAATACTTGGTCATACCAGGCAAAATCACCAACGGGGACTAAATCAACGCCCGCTTCTTTTTGTTGTTGCCAGTGATGTGCACGCAATTCACGGCCTGTTTCCAGCAATTCCTGTTGAGAAATATTTCCTGCCCAATAGCTTTCTTGCGCCTTTTTTAGTTCTCTTTTCAACCCAATACGTGGAAAACCTAATGTATGATTCAAAACCGTCATGTCGTCACCCGTAAAATTTTAGCCGTCTAGATGTTTACACTTCTATAATCAACAGGTAATGTATAAACCACAAGCGCAAATTATTCATTATCATCTTGAAGGTTTTTCATGATCGAATTAAAACACTTAAAAACACTACATGCACTGAACCAGTGTGGCTCACTTGCAGCAGCGGCAAATTATTTGCATCAGACGCAATCCGCCCTTTCGCACCAATTCAGTGAATTAGAACATCGGTTGGGATTTAAGTTATTCATTCGTAAAAGCCAACCCTTGAAGCTAACGGCTCAAGGAGAAGTGTTATTAAAGTTGGCAGAGCAAGTTTTACCCTTGGTAACGGATTCCTTACGTCAATGCCATGAGCCGGAAGAGACAAACTTACGCATTGCCATTGAGTGTCATAGCTGCATTCAATGGCTGACTCCCGCACTTAAGCGTTTTCGTGAAAGTTGGCCACAGGTTAATGTGGACTTTACATCTGGTGTGACATTTGATCCTCAACCTGCACTGCAAAAACGCGAGCTGGATATCGTTCTGACATCTGACATTATTGCAGACAGTAACCTGCACTATACGTCACTGTTTGATTATGAAGTGAAGCTGGTGATCGCACCGGATCATCCACTGGCAAATAAACGTGATATTCATCCACAAGATCTCGCGGCTGAAACTTTGCTGATTTATCCGGTTCAGCGCCAACGGCTTGATATTTGGCGACACTTTCTCCAGCCTGCGGATATTACTCCAACATTAAAAACTGTCGATAATACGCTATTGCTGATTCAGATGGTTGCCGCCCGATTGGGTATTGCCGCATTACCTCACTGGGCGGTGGAAACATTCGAAAGACAAGGGTTGATTGTAACCCAAACATTAGGAGAGGGATTATGGAGCAGATTGTACGCTGCCAGCCGAGAAGGGGAGCAGCGCCAACCCGCTATTGATACTTTTATTCGTTCTGCGCGTCAACACGCGGTGGACAATTTGCCGTTTGTGAAACGGGTTTCAGGATCCAACGGTGATGCACCCAAAGTGACGCAACAATCAAGCTGCCTCCAATGGTAAAACTCAGCCAATTAGGATGTTGCTGCCAAATTGCAAAATTGACTAACAACCCTGCCGGAATCAGCATATTATTCATAATTGCCAACGTTCCGGCATCTACTTGCGTTGCCCCATAGTTCCACATAAAGTAACCAATCCCCGACGCCCCAACACCTAGCCAGATCAAGACGCCCCACTGTAGCTGAGTTGTTGGTAATTTTTGCGGATCACCAAACATCAGCCAGCCGATGATGGCGACGACACAAGCCCCAAGATAGAACCATGAAAATGCCACTCGTTGCGGGATCGGATGAGTTTCCATCAAACGCTTATAACCGACCTGCCCAATTGCAAAGAAAATATTTGCGAATTGCACCAATATTAAGCCAATCCAAAAAGATTCACTCAATCGGTCATAACGAATAATTGCAGCCCCAGCCACTGCCAATAAAGAACTTAAAGCATAGCCCGAGCGCAACCGCTGACGCCCCATCAGATCATAAATTAATGTGACATAGAGCGGTGTCATGATGGTAAACAGCAAAAATTCTGCCACAGTCAGATAGTGATAGGCATGAAATACAAACAAATACATCACACCGAGCTGACAGGCACCGACAGCCATATACAGTGAAATGACTTTCAGAGATAACCCACGCCAGCGCAAAAATGGTAAAAATACCATTGCGGCCAACATTACCCTGACAAGAACCGAAAACCAGCTATCAACCTGACCAGCGAGATAAGCGCCAATCAGGCTAAATGAGGCGGCCCACAAAAATGTTGTGATCGTTAACAGCCACATAATTTATCGATCTTTTACCTTTTATTGATCTTTTTCCACTAAAAGTGCTTCCAGCAAATCAAGATCATGCAGTAATGTTTGCAGTGTTTCATTACTAATTTTACGAGTTGCACGCAGATGATATAACTCTCCCCGTTCAGCCCTTAATGCCGTCAAACGGAAGCGGCGCTCCAAATCTTCAACCATCAGGTTATGCTCGATTTCATCCGTTCCCGCAGTACGACGCCGTAAATAACCAGTAACACGAGAAGCAATTTCATTAATGACTTCTGCATCCAGTTTTTCTTCAGTACTGGCCGACAAACGCTCTTCCATCTTATTCATACTGACAATAGCAACTTCAGCCATTGCCGATTTTGCCATTCTGATTTCATTGAGATCTGCCAGCTTATCACCGACTTTCATGCCACGTAGCAGCAAAGGCAAAGCAACAACCCCGACAAAAAGGGAGAACAGGATCACGCCCGCAGAAATGAAAATCAACTGATAACGTGCCGGGAATGGGTCACCATCCGGCAAGAACAATGGTACAGACAGCGCACCTGCCAGCGTAATTGCTCCACGAACGCCAGCAAATGAGGCTAACCACAACTCACGGGTCGTATAGGAGGCAAATTGAAGTGGTTTTTTCTTTATCAGCATCCTGCTGATATTTTTCATCAGCCATAACCAACTGAATCGCAGTAATACCAGCGCAATGTAAATGATCCCAACGGCAGCGAACAGCATCCAGGTTTCAACATTCGGGTCAAGCTCAGCTTGAGTTACCGATGTTTCCCAAATCCCCGGCAATTGCAGCCCCAGCATGATAAACACAAGGCCGTTGAAGACAAAGGCCAGCATTCCCCATACATTATCGGCACGCAAACGCATATCCAGTGGTGCGTTGCGGATCACTCCGGCCTTACTGATAGTCATCCCTGCGGCAACCGCAGCCAGAATACCGGATACACCGATATGTTCAGCAATCATATAAGAAGCAAACGGTAACAGCATCATAAACATGATTTGAGTTGCAGGATCATCCCCACTCCAGCGACTCATCAAGCGTAGTGATTTACTGTATAACCATGTGATAGCGATCCCTGACAATAAACCACCAACCGCAACCTTGAAAAACTCCACTGTTGCGCCAGTGACCGTAAAAACCATCGTGCCCATAGCAATTGCCACGGCAAATTTCAGAGCCACCAGACCAGAAGCATCATTCATTAATGCTTCCCCTTCCAGCACGCTCATCATGTTTTTAGGAATACGCCCTTTTCCAACAATTGATGACAACGCCACCGCATCTGTCGGGGATAATACAGCCGCTAGTGCAAAAGCAGCAATAAGCGGGACACTCGGCAATAACCAATAGATCAAATAACCAATGCCAATAACCGTCACCAATACTAATACTAATACTAAGATGACGATTTCACGCCCATGCTGGAAAAACTCTCTAGTCGGTGTTTTCCAACCATCAACAAATAATAAAGGAGGGATAAGTAAAACGAGAAATAGTTCAGGATCGAAAGTAACGTGTAAACCAAAATGAGGCCATGCCAGCAGCGCTCCCATTGCTATTTGCACTATCGGCAAAGGGATACGGAACGGAATCATTTTAGTAAGAACACCAGAAACTGACACCACCAAAATCAAGATCAAGATAGTAAAGAATATTTCCATGTTACCCTTACAAATTGCCAAAAATCCGTCAGTGGAAAGATTGTGACTGTTTTTTACTGTTAATAATAGCGCTAATAACCATAAATATTACAGTTATTAAAGAAAATCAAAAAGCAATCACATTGTAAATCAATAAGCATTGATTCATTTTTCTATTTTATGCTTATCGGCTTGAGTGTGTTGAGAAAATTAACACATTTTAGAATATGCCTGGCAATCACAGTATGACTAACATTGGCATAGTAAGGATGTGGAAGGGATGCGCAACTCCCTATTGTTTGCGCATCTTATTTTAATTAGATGGCCCAATTTCCGGCATAAAATATAACTAATATAATGGCAAGTATAACTGTACCAATATTCAGTTTGCGCCATTCACCCGAAAAAATACGCCCAACAACCAGCGCACTGAAACCCAGCATAATGCCTGTGACGATATTACAAGTCAGCACGATAAATACAGCACACAATAAACCTGACATTGCATCAACAAAATCATCAAAATTCAGCTTTCTCACATTGCTCAGCATCAGTAATCCAACGTACATCAAGGCAGGAGCCGTAGCATAGCCAGGAACCAAATACGACAGCGGAGACAGGAATAAAATTAACAGGAATAAAATACCGACAACGGAAGCTGTTAAACCCGTTTTACCACCAGCAGCGGTTCCTGCGGCAGACTCAATATAAACCGCTGCGGGAGAAGAACCGATAACCCCAGCAAAAATACTACTGACAGAATCTGCTGTCAGTGCCTTGCCGCCATTAATAATCTGGCCTCTCTTATCCAATAAATTAGCTTGCCCCGCTACAGCCCGAATAGTACCCGTCGCATCAAATATCGCTGTCATTACCAGCGCCAAAACACTGGGTAATACAATAGGCTGTAAGGCTCCCATAATATCCATACTAAACATCAGAGACAGGCCATCTTCCCCTAATGTAGGAAACTTAAATAATCCTTGATATTTAACGGCTGGGTCAAAAATCAAGCCGATAATAGAAATTGCGATAATCACCAGCAAAATACCGCCAGGCACCTTCTTTCGTTCCAGACCGATAATACCTGCCAGCCCCAATAGCGTCATAACTACAGGAAATGAAGCCAATGAACCAAACGCAACAGGCAAACCTGCGTGTGGATTCTTAATCACCAAGCCAACACCATTAGCTGCAATCAACAATAAAAACAACCCGATGCCAATGCCCGTTCCATGTGCAATGCCCATTGGCATATTGCGCAAAATCCACGCTCGCACGCCCGTTACTGAAATTAACGTAAATAAACATCCCATCAGGAAAACCGCACCAAGTGCCACAGGAATGCTTACTTGTTGCCCTAATACCAGGCTAAATGCGGTAAATGCAGTCAATGAGATCGCACAACCAATCGCCATTGGCAAATTGACCCACAATCCCATCAATAACGAACCAATACCGGTCACCAGACAAACAGAAATAAACACGGCGGTATGAGGAAATCCCGCTTGCCCAAGCATCCCTGGTACCACAATAACGGAATAAACCATCGCCAAAAATGTCGTTAATCCGGCAAGAATTTCCTGACGTACTGTCGATCCACGTTCAGTAATCTTAAAATACCTATCGAGTTTGCATTGAGTTGGTGCCTGCATACCAGACATGTTTTTCCCCTGCTTCTGTTAAATATGTCGCTTTAAAAAGCGTTCGTTCTATTTCTTCACCTCGCCAAACGAAAACGATTACGTCACAAGATAATAACAATTAGTGCCGTGTTCATGGGTTTAGCCATTCGTTTGCGCAATCGTTTGGCTTTCTGGATAAAGAAACTGTGAGAAAATTTGAGGCGGACGATTATCCAGTGAATCAGGGATAAGAATCAAGCGATAATCACATTGAGGATGATAAAACGCATATTCAGTAGGTTAAAGTGACTCGAAAACTAAAGGATATGTATCCGATGCAAAATTATCTGGATCCTGCTCCATATCGACACATTTTTATGCGGCCTTTAAGCCTGACCTTGTGTAAAATCCCCTCAATTCGATTTTTGACTGGTTCATTAGGATTTCTGTAAGAATTAAGGAGATAAACCATGACAACTTATGCTCTGGTAGGTGATATCGGCGGTACAAATGCACGTCTGGCATTATGTGATGTAGATACTGGGCAACTGAGCGCAGTCGAATTCTATCCCTGTGCACATTATCCATCGCTTGAAATTGTTATCCGCCAATATTTGAAACAGAAGAACTGTGAAGTCAAATATGGCTGTATCGCTATTGCCTGTCCGGTGACAGATGATGTGATCAGTATGACCAACCACAGTTGGCGTTTTTCTGTTAGCCAAATGAAAGCATCGCTGGGATGGGAACATTTTGAGGTGATTAACGATTTTACTGCCGTTTCCCTCGCCATTCCGGTTTTGGGAGCAGATGATGTAATTCAGATTGGTGGAAAGCAACCTCAGGCTAAACGTCCCATTGCGGTTTATGGTGCAGGAACTGGGTTAGGTGTCGCGCATCTTATTCACACAGGAACCCAATGGATGAGTTTACCTGGTGAAGGTGGTCATGTGGATTTTGCGCCAGAGAGTACGGAAGAAGATCATATGTTGAGCGTACTGCGTGAAGAATATGGTCATGTCTCCGCTGAACGTGTCCTGTCTGGACCTGGTTTGGTGAATATTTACCGTTCTCTGATGAAACTTAACGGTCAAGTCGCCGAAGATATTACCCCTCGCGATATTTCTGACCGCGCACTGAATGGAAATTGTCCTATCTGCAAACAGGCGTTAGAACTTTTCTGTACCGCGTTAGGACGTTTTGGTGGGAATTTAGCGCTGAATCTTGGCGCATTTGGCGGTGTTTATATTGCGGGTGGCATCGTCCCGCGTTTCCTTGATTTTTTCCAAAAATCAGGTTTCCGGCAAGGGTTTGAAAACAAGGGCAGATTTACGGACTATTTAAAAGATATTCCTGTGTATCTGATTACCCATGATAAACCGGGATTATTGGGTGCGGGATCTTATATTCGCCAATCACTAGGTAAAGCAATTAGTTAAATAGAACCGAGATATTTATATTCGCTCATGCTAGTTGTTTGTTTGATTTTCTGGTAATAATTTTGAGCAATATTTAGCATGAGTATCTTTTTAACCTATTCATCAAGCATGGAACACTTTGGCTTTTACCAACTTACGATAAGCGGTTGGAGTTAGTTTGAAATGTTGTTCAAATATCTTACTAAAGTAATAAGCATCCTTAAATCCCACTAATTGAGCAATATGCAGTAAGGTTAAGCTATTGTCCATTAGCAATTGTTTGGCTGTTGACAGTCGGTGATTCAGTATATATTTATGAGGTGAAATACCAATTTGCCCTTTAAACCTACGAATCAAAGTACTTTCCGATACACCAACATAAGTGGCAATATCTTTAATGGTGATTTGTGAATCAACATGCTGCTTAATATAATTCTGTGCTATTGAAACCATTTCATCAAATTGCATATTACCCCCGATTTGAAAAAATGGTTCTGATTGAAAGTGTGATACTTCATGTAAAAAGTGCTTCTCAATAATTTTAGCAATTGGGATACTGAAAAATTGAGCGATAAGGTAAACGAGCAGTTCCGTTTGGGAATTAATACTCCTCACACAATAAATGTTGTCGCAATATGTGATGCTCGCTTTACGATTCACATCCACTGTTGGGAAATGGCTCTCAAATTTGTCATAGAAATACCAATGAGTTGTTACTGTTTTTTCCTCAAGCAAACCCGCTTTTGCTAACCAACATCCTCCTGTTCCCGTCGCAATGATGATAGCCTGATTATCTTTTTGCCTACACAGCCACTCAAGAATATCTTCTCTATCAGCCATAGAAGAAAATGGGTTTCCCCACATAGGAGGCAAAAACACTAAATCAAAATTAACCTGATCTGAAAACTGACAATGAGTATGTAGCTTAATTTGTTCATTATTTTTCGTTAAATTCCCAATAACAGACATATGAAGAGGATGTTCTCTCTGCTGCTTTCGACTTCTCAAACTACTAGCGCTATTTAACATATCCGACGCTAAAGTTATCCCACTTTGCAATGCCTTATCATATAAAACAAACGCGATTTTCATGCCTATCTCCACATATTGCGCCTGCCTAAATATCACTATATTACATCCAAATAATGGATACAGTGACCATATTCTTTGCTTTATTGACATGAATCTCAGAGAGAGTAATTAGTTCTAACTGATAAACTTCAATAAAAATCTTTTTGGAGTTTATGATGAGTAAATTACCCGTAATAGTTGGTTTGGGTGGCATCAATGCAGCAGGAAGAAGTTCTGGATTCCACGGATATAAGCGCATTGTATCAGACAGTCTCAAAGGCGAAATTATGCAAAATACATGGGCTGATTTATGCAATCGGATGGGTATTATCAGGAATGTAGAATCTATGACAGCCTCCCATATTGAATGCGCCCAAAACGGTACATTAATAAGAAAAATCACGCGATTTGATACCCAAAAAGTGCCAATAAACAAAATACTCACCGACATTGACAACAATTCAGACAGGCTATTAAACAGCATGCATACATCGCTTTCTGTCACCAGTGCAGGGCAATTGCCAGAGGGATTTGAAATTGGCGATTTATATAATGCAATCAGCCATCCACGCGGTTTACGCTTAACAGTCTATGGTGCTTCGGATTTGTTAAATTCGATTGGCATTTCATGGTCAGATATCACCGCTTTGGTGAAACCTGATCAGATTTCGGTTTATGCCGGTAGTTCTCTGGGTCAGATAGACCGATTATCAATGGCTGGATTAATCGGCAATCCATTGAATGGTTCACGTGTCAGTTCCAAAATGCTCCCACTTTCCATGGCTGACATGCCAGCAGGTTTTATTAATAGCTATATTATCAACAATCTTGGTACGACTTCGGCTAATCTTGGAGCCTGTGCTAGCTTTCTATATAACCTCAAACAAGGCATTAATGATATCAAGCAAGGTAAGTCAAAGATCTGTTTAGTCGGATGTGCCGAAGCACCTGTTGTCCCTGCAATCATTGAAGGATTCAGAGCCATGAGTGCTCTTGCCGAAGATCACCAACTCTGTGAACTCGATGGGACTGATATCGTTAACCACCGTCGTGCTTGCCGCCCATTTTCGACTAATGTCGGGTTTACTATTGCAGAATCCGCACAATTTGTATTACTGATGAGTGATGATTTAGCCTTGCAATGCGGCGTAAATATCCTTGGCTCTGTGCCGGATGTTTTTGTTAATAGCGATGCGAACAAAAAATCAATTTCTTCACCGGGGATAGGTAATTACATCACTATGATGAAAGCAGCTTCCCTTACTAACCACTTACTGGATGGGAAATTGCGACATTCCTATGTTCAGGCACACGGAACTGGAACACCACAAAATAGAGTGACTGAAAGTCATATTATTAATGAAGTAGCTAAAACTTTTGGACTCAATAACTGGGACGTCACTGCTATTAAAGCACATATTGGTCACTCTATTGCCGCAGCAGCAGGGGATCAATTAGCCTGTGTTTTAGGTGTTTGGCAATATGGTTGGATTCCAGGAATTACAACGATTGATCATATTGCCGAAGATGTACATGCGTCCAATTTAAACATCTTAATGCAAAATAAATTTGTCGGCGAATATGGCGAAAATATGCAGGCTACAATCATTAATGCAAAAGGATTCGGCGGTAATAACGCAAGCGCAGTGATTTTATCACCCCAACAAACGATGCAAATGCTGGGCAAAAAACACGGTAGATCTTCCATCAGTTCATACCATAAACGCAATGAAATAGTTAAAAGCAAGAGTGAAGAACAAGATCGGGCAATTTGTCGTGGTGAAGAATCTATCGTTTATAACTTTGGTAATGCAGTGCTGCAACCATCGGATATTCAGCTTTCGCGACAGGAAGTGAGATTAAATGGTGTTAAACAACCGATAAGGCTCCCTACCGCAGAAGAATTTAGTGAATTTTTATGAATGAGATTTTTCGGGTATTCGGAAATCCGGTTAACGGAGCAGCATGAGGAGATAAGATCCTCAGAAACATCATTCTCGCTATATCCAAGGTGGATTATTTATGACTATTCCTTCTGAAGTAAATAAGGTGTTGTTGATCGTCCAGAAGCGATTAGCGAAATCGCTGGTAGCTGTTTACCTTCATGGTTCGGCTGTGGTTGGTGGTCTTCGCCCCCGCAGCGATGTAGATTTGCTCGTGGTGATTGACCAGCCAATGACGTCTGAGGTTCGGAAATGTCTTGCTGCCGATTTAATGATGATATCGGGGCGATATCCTTCTGATCCTGATGGACGTCGCCCTGTTGAACTGATTGTTTTATTGCACGCCGATCTCGCCGCATCGCTTTACCCTGCCCGGAGCGAATTTATTTACGGCGAGTGGTTGCGTCACGAATATGAGGCAGGAGAAATTCCCAAGCCGGTTTGTGATCCAGAACTTACCTTGGTATTGGCTCAATCACGACAGGAAGCGATTCCTCTGGTCGGCCCTAACGCCAGCAGCCTTCTGCCCGCTATTCCAAGATCGGATATTTACCGTGCTATTAAAGATGTCTTGCCGGCTTTAATTGAGACACTACAGGGAGATGAACGCAATGTTCTGCTAACACTAGCGCGTATGTGGCGAACATTAGTGACTGGAGAATTTGTCTCTAAGGATGTTGCTGCCGATTGGGCGGCTGCTCGCCTTCCAGCTATACAGGCCGCAGTTTTAACCGATGCGCGGGAGGCCTATTTGAGAGGATGTGAAGAAGATTGGCGAAATCGCCAGCAAGAACTCCGGCTCACAGTAAGTTTGCTGCACGATTGTGTACTAACGAATCTATGTGTATTGACTCAGACTTGATCTGACAATCACTGAAACAAAACAAACAATTGCCAGATCAAATTTAAACGACTACAGATTGCAAAATAACGACTAGCTCTGACCAGATATCAAGCCGCTTTTTCAGTCCACTCAGAACGGAATATCATCATCGAAATCCATCGGTGGCTCATTGCTCTGTGGCATAGGAGACTGTGCTGGACGAGATGGCGCACCGCCACTGAATTGCTGAGCCGCTTGTGGTTGCTGTGGTTGCCCCCAACCACCTTGCGCTGGCGCATCCTGTGCTGCGCCACTGCGGCTGCCCAGCATCTGCATTACTCCACCGATAGGATTGACTACAATTTCCGTGGTGTAACGATCCTGACCGTTTTGATCCTGCCATTTACGTGTCTGCAAAGAACCTTCGATATAAACCTGAGAACCTTTGCGCAGATATTCACCGGCGACTTCTGCCAATTTGCCGAAAAATACGACACGATGCCATTCAGTTTTCTCTCTCATCTCACCGGTTTGCTTATCACGCCAGCTCTCAGACGTTGCCAGAGTAACGTTGGTAACTGCACCGCCATTCGGCATATAGCGAACTTCTGGGTCCTGTCCCAAATTACCCACTAAAATAACTTTGTTTATGCCTCTGCTGGCCATTGGAAATACTCCTGATGAAATGAATTTTGCTAAAAACGGATTTCTCTAATTATAAGCAAAGTAGTTTACCATGCGAGGGATAAGTTTAAACAGAGAGCCGTTATATTATACTTTGCGAAGCGCATCGTACTTTACATTGTCATGGTTACAGCACAATTGTCCGTTAAACACTGTATATCCATTCAGCAATGTTTGTGCAATAATAACGCGCTTATGAGTTTTGCACTATCAATAATCTGGGAAATGGTATATGGATAACATCGAAGTTCGGGGCGCCCGCACCCATAATCTTAAGAATATCAATTTAATAATTCCCCGTGACAAGCTGATAGTCATTACTGGGCTATCTGGCTCCGGTAAGTCATCTTTGGCTTTCGATACCCTGTATGCGGAAGGGCAACGTCGCTATGTTGAATCTCTCTCTGCCTATGCTCGCCAGTTTTTGTCACTGATGGAAAAACCAGATGTCGACCATATTGAGGGGCTATCCCCAGCCATTTCCATTGAGCAAAAATCTACTTCCCATAACCCACGCTCTACGGTGGGAACGATAACGGAAATTCACGATTATCTCCGTCTGCTATTTGCACGAGTAGGTGAACCACGTTGTCCTGAGCACAATATCACGCTGGCGGCGCAAACGATAAGCCAGATGGTAGATAACGTCTTGACATTGCCAGAAGGCCAACGCCTGATGCTACTGGCTCCTGTCGTCAAAGAGCGTAAAGGTGAACATAGCAAGCTGCTGGATAATCTCGCTGCACAAGGCTATATCCGCGCCCGTATTGATGGCGAAGTGTGCGACCTTTCTGATCCACCAAAACTCGAATTACAGAAAAAACACACTATCGAAGTCGTCATAGACCGCTTTAAAGTGCGTGCTGACCTCGCCCAGCGATTGGCGGAATCATTCGAAACCGCATTGGAGCTTTCCGGTGGTACTGCCGTCATTGCCAATATGGATGATACACAGGCCGAAGAGCTGGTCTTCTCCGCCAATTTTGCTTGTCCAACCTGTGGCTATAGCATGAGCGAATTGGAACCTCGTCTATTTTCCTTCAACAATCCCGCTGGCGCTTGTCCTACTTGTGATGGTTTAGGGGTTCAGCAATTTTTTGACCCCGAACGAGTTATCCAGAATGAAGATATTTCCCTTGCCGGAGGTGCGATCCGTGGTTGGGATCGCCGTAACTTCTATTACTTCCAGATGCTGAGATCACTGGCAGAACACTACAAATTCGATATCGAAACACCGTTTAATCAGTTAGGCCCAGCCATTCACAAAGTGGTTTTATACGGTTCAGGTAAAGAATCTATCGAATTTAAATACACCAATGATCGTGGTGATGTGACGGTTCGTCACCATCCGTTCGAAGGTGTACTGCATAATATGGAACGCCGCTATAAAGAGACAGAATCCACCGCAGTACGGGAAGAGTTGGCAAAATATATCAGTAATCGATCTTGTATTGCCTGCGACGGAACACGATTGCGTAAGGAAGCACGTTATGTCTTTATCGAAGATACTACGCTGCCACAAATTTCGGATTTCAGCATCGGCCATGCGATGGAGTTTTTCCAAAATATCAAACTGAGTGGACAACGTGCCCAAATTGCTGAAAAAGTCCTGAAAGAGATCCGTGATCGCCTGAAATTCCTGGTTAATGTTGGATTAAATTACCTGACACTTTCTCGTTCAGCAGAAACGCTTTCAGGTGGGGAGGCCCAGCGTATCCGTTTGGCGAGCCAGATTGGTGCCGGTCTTGTCGGTGTGATGTATGTGCTGGATGAGCCGTCCATTGGCCTGCATCAAAGGGATAATGAGCGTTTGCTGGAAACATTGCTGCATCTGCGCAATTTGGGTAACACGGTTATCGTTGTCGAACATGACGAAGATGCCATTCGTGCGGCTGACCATATTATTGATATCGGGCCAGGTGCGGGCGTACATGGTGGTGAGATTGTTGCCGAAGGAACGATTACCGCTATCATGGAAAACCCAAAATCGCTCACAGGACGATTCCTCAGTGGTGAACGTAAAATTGCTATTCCAGAGCAGCGCGTGCCTGCTAATCCAGATAAAATGCTGAAATTAATTGGTGCAAAAGGCAATAACCTGAAAAAAGTGACATTAAATCTACCTGTTGGCCTGTTTACTTGCATTACAGGGGTTTCTGGCTCTGGTAAATCCACGTTGATCAATGATACGTTGTTCCCTATTGCACAGCGTCAGTTAAACGGAGCAACAAATATTAATCCCGCCCCTTATATCGATATTCAGGGTCTTGAACATTTTGACAAGGTGATCGATATTGACCAAAGTCCGATCGGCAGAACCCCCCGTTCTAATCCCGCCACTTATACTGGCGTGTTCACGCCGGTCAGGGAGTTATTCTCAGGCGTTCCTGAATCTCGTACCCGTGGTTATACACCAGGGCGTTTCAGCTTCAACGTCAAGGGTGGACGTTGCGAAGCCTGTCAGGGCGATGGGGTCATTAAAGTTGAGATGCATTTCTTGCCTGATGTTTATGTGCCTTGTGATCAATGCAAAGGCAAGCGTTACAATCGCGAAACGTTGGAAATCAAATATAAAGGCAAGAATATTGATGAAGTGCTGAATATGACCATCGAAGAAGCCCGTGAGTTTTTTGATGCTATTCCTGCTCTTTCCCGTAAACTGCAAACTTTGATAGATGTCGGTCTTTCCTATATTCGTCTGGGGCAATCTGCAACGACACTTTCCGGCGGGGAAGCACAACGAGTAAAACTGGCACGGGAATTATCTAAACGGGGTACAGGCCAGACACTGTATATCCTTGATGAGCCAACAACTGGCCTGCATTTTGCCGATATTCAGCAACTACTGTCCGTTTTGCATCAATTGCGGGATCAAGGAAATACTATTGTTGTTATCGAACATAATTTGGATGTAATTAAAACTGCTGACTGGATTGTCGATCTTGGCCCTGAAGGTGGTAACGGTGGTGGTGAAATATTGGTATCAGGAACACCAGAAGAAGTGGTTCACTGCGAAATATCTCACACAGCTCGTTTTTTGAAGCCAATACTTGGACAAGGTTAATTTATTAACTTTAAAACTGAATTATCTATAATTCTCCTCACTACGTGGGGAGTTTTCTATTTATCTTCTAGAATATTATTAATTAAATTCAATTTACTATGGGCAGTAAATCTTTTTTTACAGTCAATTTAGGTGAAACAATCTTTAATGAATTAGTATTGTATTGTTGATCTAATATTATTAATTCTCACGTTTACAAGGTATTAATGCCATAATGGCATAACATATGCTTTAAACTTATAATGGAGATTAAACATGTATATGTTTTTACCGTTCTTAATTGCGCTAGTTATCATTGTCACCATCATGACCGGCAAGAAAAAGCTGGCGTATACTCTTTGGTTTGCTTTATTCATCATCACGGTATTTTGGTTTAAATATCATGCAACTGATGCATTGAACCTTTCTTTTTAATCGGAGGCCGTAATGAATAATACAATGTCAGCACCACGTAATATTAACCTTGCAATGGCTCTGAATATTCTGGGATTGTTCGGTATTAGTGTGGTTTTGATAGTCGCGTTTTATTATCAATTAGCGCGTTTTGAACTTCCCTGCCCATTATGTTTATTGCAGCGAGCAGGTATTATCATGATTGGTTTTGGTTTTTTGTTTAATATTTACTTCGGCATAAAAAATGCCCATTATAGCCTTTCACTTCTTGGCTGTATTGTGACTGGTTTCATCGCCATGCGTCAGGTTTCTCTCCATATCATGCCGGGAGATATGGGATATGGTTCAACTTTCTTCGGCCTGCATTTTTATACTTGGGCTGCCATCCTGTCTATTCTGACTATTATTGCCATCGCAGCTATCATGCCACTGAAGGCAGGTTATGTTGATTCGGCAAGATACACCCCACCAACATTGGGCAAAATTGCCATGAGCTTGTTCGCATTTTTAATTGCAGCTAATCTGGTTTCCACCATATTGGAGTGTGGTAGCGGGCAATGTGATGACAACCCAACGTTCTATCAATTATTGCAAAAGTAGTCTTTATTTATATTGAACCATTAAGACAGAAGGCCGCATAATTCCGGCAGCCTTCTATTTTTTCAATTGAATGGATAGACTTTTTGTATGAGTCAGCTTCTCTATCAAATTCAATAATAAATGCATTGTCACGGGATAAAACAGTAAAATCATCCGCACCCACGCCATAAATAAAATTGGCTACCTGACATAAGAATTCTGGGTCAATTTTTTTCTGGATAGATTGCAACTAATGTAAAATCATACTCTTTCATTATGATATGCCTTATTAAGATATAAAGTCTCCAACTATTATTCTATAAAGCCGTTCACTGAACGGCTTGGAATAGTTAACAATTGTAATTATCAATTGTTTTTCTAATTTTCTTTGTGAGCAGACAATAAAATTACTGACTCACCGCAGCAAATGCTTCCGCAATGCGTTGCACGTTGTGATGATTCACGCCAGCCATGCAAACGCGGCCAGAACCGACCAGATAGACGCCAAATTCTTCACGTAATCTATCAACTTGCGTTTGACTAAATCCGGTATAACTGAACATCCCACGCTGTTTCAGTAAATGGTTAAAGTTTTTCTCCGGTAGTGCTTGCTGTAGGGCATTTACCAATACTGTCCGCATTTCCAGAATACGCAAGCGCATCCGTTCAACTTCATCCAGCCATTGGTTTTTTAATTCAGAGTTACTCAATACTCTGGCAACAATCTGCGCCCCAAAATTTGGAGGGCTGGAGTAAATACGGCGCACCGCCGCTTTCAATTGCCCCAAGACACGCTCAGCTACTTTTGCATCGTCACAGGTAACCGATAAACCACCAACGCGCTCACCATACAGCGAGAAAATTTTCGAGAATGAGTTGCTGACCAAACAAGGCAGACCCGTATTTGCCATTGCACGGATCGCGTAAGCATCTTCTTCCATACCATCGGCAAATCCCTGATAAGCGATATCAAGGAAAGGGAGTAATTCCCGCTCTTTGGCAACCTGGACGACCTGATCCCATTGTTCATTGGTGAGATCTGACCCTGTTGGGTTATGGCAGCAAGGGTGCATCAAAATAATACTTTTTGCCGGCAATTGCTTGAATGTTGCCAACATTTCATCAAATTTTACCCCTTTGGTTTTATCATCAAAATAAGGGTAATAATTCACCTTGATGCCTGCTCCGGCAAAAATAGCGGCATGATTTTCCCACGTCGGATCACTGCACCATACTTCAGAATCAGGGAAATAACGGTGTAAAAAATCAGCCCCTACTTTTAATGCGCCTGAACCACCCAATGTTTGAATGGTGGCAATACGTTGCTGACTTAACAGTGGGTGATCTTTGCCGAACAGCAACTCCTGAACTGCTGTGCGATAGGCAAGCAATCCTTCCATTGGGAGGTAAAGAGAAGCAGACGGTGGCAAAGCCTTCATTTGTACTTCAGCAGTTGCAACAGCCTGCAATTTTGGGGTTATACCCTGTTCATCATAATACAGCCCGATGCTCAAATTAATTTTTTCTGTGCGGGGATCGTTTTTAAATTCTTCCATTAATGACAGGATAGGATCACCCGCGTACGCATCAACATTTTGAAACATGACGTTATATTCCTTACTACAAGTGAGATAAAAGACAATATAACTTACGCTGATTATTCGTCTAGATATTCCATTGCAACACGTGAAGTCAGTTTCGTAATCAGCTCATAAGCGCTGATCCCCGAATGTTTCGCAATTTTTTCAACTGGCAGAGTATTTCCCCACAGGATCACTTCATCCCCAACTTTATCCTGGCATGTTGGCCCCAGATCCACAGTAATCATATCCATAGATACACGGCCAACAAGCGGTACTTCACGACCATTGATAAATACGGGTGTACCAACAGGAGCACTGCGGGGATAACCATCACCATATCCCATCGCCACAACGCCAAGACATGTGTCTCGTTCGCTGCTCCACGTACCACCATATCCCACAGATTCACCCGCTTTGTGCTTACGTACGGCGATTAAGCTAGATTTGAGTGTCATGGCAGGAAGTAGGTTAAAATCAGCCGCAGTTTTATCTGCTATCGGTGAGGCACCATACATCATGATACCAGGACGAACCCAGTCTAAATGCGCCTTTGGCCATAATAAAATCCCTCCTGATGCAGAGATGGATTTCTCACCAGATTTATCCGCAATAAATGCCGTAAAGCACTCAATTTGTTGTTGGGTCGTTTCAACTGTAGGCTCATCTGCACGACTAAAATGGCTGATGATATTAACGGGTTGCTCAACGTTACGACAACGGCTCAGACGTTGATAAAATGCGTCTGCTTCATCGATCCTGATCCCCAGACGATGCATACCTGTATCGATTTTCATCCACACTTTAATCGGATGGGACAAATCAACTTGTTCCAATGCTTCAAGCTGCTCAATGCTATGCACCACAGTTTCAATATGATTGACGACTAAAATGGGTAGATCTGCCGCGTCAAAAAAACCTTCTAATAGCAAGATTGGCTTGACGATCCCTCCACTGCGCAGGGCAAGTGCTTCTCCAATACGAGCGACACCGAAGCAATCAGCATCTTCCATTGTGTGTGCAGTTTCTAATAAACCATGTCCATAGGCGTTTGCTTTCACAACTGCAATTATTTTACTGTCAGGAGCTTGTACTCCTACCTGTTGCAAATTGTGTCGCAGAGCGCGGCGGTCGATAACAGCAGTTGCCGCTTTCATTCCATCCCCTTTTTATAATTTTTCAGTCAGGTTTGATAAATAACAGCCTATCTTCGATGTTGATTATTGAAGTCATTAGAACATGAACGATAGGCACTTGGATTTATTCGTCACTGTAACTTGGTCCAGCATAATTATCGAATCGTGACCATTGACCATTAAACGTTAGCCTTATTGTGCCGATAGGGCCGTTACGCTGTTTACCGATGATGATTTCAGCTACGCCTTTCAGTTCGCTGTTATCGTGATAAACCTCGTCACGATAAATAAACATGATCAAGTCAGCATCCTGTTCGATAGAGCCTGATTCGCGCAAATCGGAATTAACCGGACGCTTATCGGCTCGCTGTTCCAAACTACGGTTAAGCTGGGAGAGTGCAACAACCGGCACCTGAAGCTCTTTTGCCAATGCTTTCAGTGAGCGGGATATTTCCGCAATTTCCAGTGTTCGGTTGTCAGATAAAGAAGGAACTCGCATCAATTGCAGGTAGTCGATCATAATCATACTGAGTCCGCCGTGTTCGCGGAAAACTCGTCGCGCACGGGAACGAACTTCTGTTGGCGTCAAACCGGATGAGTCATCGATATACATATTACGTTTTTCCAGCAAAATGCCCATCGTGCTGGAAATTCGCGCCCAATCCTCATCATCAAGCTGACCAGTACGAATACGTGTTTGGTCTACACGGGACAGGGACGCTAGCATACGCATCATAATCTGGTTGCCGGGCATCTCAAGGCTAAAAATCAGAACCGGTTTATCCTGCATCATAGCCGCGTTTTCGCACAGGTTCATCGCAAAGGTCGTTTTACCCATTGAAGGACGTGCCGCCACGATAACTAAGTCTGATTTCTGTAAACCTGCGGTCTTTTTATCCAGATCTTGATAGCCGGTAGAAACCCCGGTCACACCATCATGTGGGCGCTGATAAAGTTGCTCAATTCGTTCAACGGTTTCTTCCAGGATCTGTTCAATGCCTTTTGGTCCTTCATCCTTACTTGCCCGATTTTCTGCGATCTGGAATACGCGTGATTCAGCCAAGTCCAACAGCTCTTCGCTGGTTCGTCCTTGTGGATCATATCCCGCATCAGCAATTTCATTTGCTACCGCGATCATATCGCGTACTACCGCACGTTCACGGACAATATCAGCATAAGCATTGATATTCGCAGCACTTGGGGTATTTTTCGATAATTCGGCAAGATAAGCGAACCCCCCAACATTATCGAGTTCGCCATTCTGTTCAAGAGATTCCGATAATGTAATCAGATCGATAGGCTTACCCGTTTCAAGCAAACGCTGCATTTCGGCGAAAATACGTCGGTGTGGTCGGCTGAAAAAGTCATTACTGGTAACCCGTTCGGACACATTGTCCCAACGTTCATTATCCAGCATCAAACCGCCTAACACGGATTGCTCTGCTTCCAAAGAGTGTGGTGGAAGTTTCAGCCCTTCCACTTGGCGATCTTTTGGTTCAGCCATACTGTTGTTAGTTGGTTTTTTTCCAGTCATGTATACCGCATCAATCTACTAAATAAAAAACGAAATAGGACACCAGTATACGCCATGAAAACAGCCTTGAGTAAGTATATATACCCATCGTAATTGAAGATGCTTGATTTTTTTATTCGTATCAGATCAAGATCGCGCCCATAAAAATTATTCTGACAGATGGCCAAAAAGATCTATAGTCACCGCTGTTGAGTATATACAGCAGTACGCAAAACACCTCATACACATTGACTTTCTGAGGGCGGGTGTGTTTTCGCCTGCTGAGCAACAAGGGTTCAATTTCCTGAAAGACTTCTCGACTGATGTCACCCATGTAGGCTTTTTTCATCCCAACAGGATACATGAAAAATAGTCACGCTTGAAAAAAGATTCTGAATAAGCTGTCAAGTTATTCCGAATTATCATATATAGCAGAATCATCATAACCTGACATATTCAATATGCTCCGTAAACAACTCATCAACCGAACATCTTTTTTGCCTCCTGATCGCTTTTGCTCCGCCCCATTTGTGTTCTATTGGGTTCAAATCCGGACTATAAGCGGGAAGCCATTCCAGTTGACATCTGCTGTCTGCTATCGCTTGTGCCGTATCATTCCGTTTATGGAAAGATGCATTGTCCATCACTATCACGGCGCCGTGTGGAAGCTTTGGCAGCAAATCTTGTGTCATCCACGCATAAAAAACATCGGCATTAATATTCTCGGTAAACAAGCTTAAGGTGACGAAGGTATTTTCGAGAATGGCACCAATGACGTTGATACGGCCTTTTGCGTGCCAGTCATGCGAACCAAAACAGCGTAACCCTTTTTCCGAATAGCCATGTTGACGTGGCATCGCCTGAGCAAAACCACTTTCATCCAAATACACAATCGGCCTGCCAGCCCGCTCATAGTCGCTGATGCGCTCGATAAATGCCTGACGAGCCTGAAGATCAGCGCGAGGGTGTTTTAACGTTTTTTTTATGGGTGATCCGAAGCCGTTTCAAGGCATAATGAATAGCCGATTGTGAGACACCTAAACGTTTTGCTCTTTCCCATTGATAGTCATCGGGAAAGTGTTGGACATCCGCCATGAGCACTGCATCAGGGATTTTCGTGGCAGGTTTATTGCGGGTCATGCAAGGTTCTATCTGATTGCACCACCGGAACAAGGTGCGCATGGAGACTTCAAAATGTGCACTCGTTTGTTCAAAAGTCAACGAATGCTTGTCTTTGTATGCCAATACTCTCTTTCGAAAATCTAAACTGTAGCCCATCTCATTTTATGCCTTGTCATCTTAGGTTTAGATATTATGTCATATTGATATGATTTAGCTATAGAACCGTCACATTAAGAAAAAACAATTAATTTAATTTAATTTAATTATAAATTAAAGTTATTATCACAAAATAAAACTTGACCATACCAGAAGTTTATGGGCATTATGCGGATAATGATTTCAATCCCTGTTCAGGATGCCACAAGCTAACGATAAAACAGATTAAGATAAAAAATAACCCCAGCCACCTCTTTTATAGCGATGAGTAATCTTCTTTTTACATACTATGAAATCACCAAACACATTAATTTTATTAAAAAAACAATTAATTGTAATTGTACATAGTTAAAACTTAAATATTGAATGAGATGGGCATGATGAAGCGATTTGAATCTTTGGATGCGATCAGAGGAATCGGTGCTTTAATGGTCGTGACTGGTCACTTACATATTGTTAATACATTTACTGACCTTTACTTTTTTCGCTACTGTTATATTATTGTAGAGCTTTTCTTTGTACTCAGTGGGTTTGTGCTGACACATACCTATGCATATAGAGACGTAAAATTTACTCCATATATATCTTCTCGGTTCTTTAGAATCTTTCCTCTTCACATATTCATGTTATTGATATTTATATTTCTGGAATTTTGTCGATTATTGATTCAAAAGAATACCGGAATTCATTTTGATGCAACTCCATTTACAGGAAGAACAGCGCCCTCCGAGATTTTACCCAATCTCTTTCTAATTCAATCATGGACTCCCACAACACATAATATCAATCTGACCTTTAATTACCCTACTTGGAGTCTCAGCGTCGAATTTTATACATATATTATACTGTATTTAACAATTATCACTTTTAGAAAAATGAATATCGTCCCTATAATATGGCTATTAATATCTGTGACCACTTTATGGTTGCTTGTCAGTGGCAACCATACGTTACAACAAGCAGTTACTCGAGGGGTATCAAGTTTTTTTGCTGGGGCATTTACCTATAGCATTTTCAGAATTTTCTCTGATATAAAAATAAGTGTTATTACGGCAACTATTTTAGAAATTATCTGTGTGGCGCTTCTCATTTATTTTGTTAGATCACAGTACGAAGCAAAACAAATAATTTGCACTATCGTTTATTGCCTTACTATCTTTATTTTGGCATATCAAAGAGGTGTTATTTCCTCTTTTTTACTTAATAGACACATGCAGCATCTAGGAAAGATATCTTATTCTATTTATATGGTTCATGTTGCAATAATATTAATTATCACAACAGTAATGTTTATTATTCAAAAAAGAACAGGTATAGAGCTGACTCTGCTCATAGAAGGAAGGCGGAATTTGACCACAGGAAATATCTTTCTCAATAATTTTCTTGCATTAAGCATCTATTTCATCGTCATCGCTACCGCAACCATAACATACAACAATGTTGAAGCAAAATTTATGAAATATAGAATTAAATTTTCATCTAGTAGCCAGTAATATTGGCATAGATTACTAGGCAATCCGGTCATGTATTTAAAGCGTTAATCGCCCTCAACCATAATATTCACGCTCAATGAAAATGCCGATGATTTTGTCATGCATTTCAGGTGATTTTGAATAACCGAGTGTTTTTACGGTTCAGGCGCTTTATTCGGTTAACTTTACAGGCTCTGGACACATTACCTGGCTCCTCTGCAAGGTTGAGAAGACCGGCTTTGTATTTAATAATGGGATTGTTAGTATGTAGCATGAGAGTTACCTCATAGTGTCTTTGACTTAAGATTCAGCACCTTTAATCAAAGTGGGTAACTCTCTTCTTTTCAAATCGAAGTGTCAAATCTGATTGCAACTAGTACATATTAGCTCACACCTATATTTGCCCACCTACCCCCTTAAACTTCTCAACAAATGCAGCAATTTTCTGGAAAACAGCCTGCTTTTTCGTTCTATATTCCGGGTTAAGTGGACTTAACTTAACCCGAATTCTGGATAAGAAATTGACGAGAAGCCTGTTCCAGGAGCAAAGTTTTGGTGCACACCGAAAACAACTCCGAGGGGGAACAGGCTATGGACAAGTTAGTTGAAATTTTCTGTGATGTCGATGATTTTTGCCGTTTTTTCATTCCTCAATGGGAACAATTTTGCCTTGAGAGTGGGCATCGTTTACGCCGCCGACAAGGTCATATGTATCCCAGTGAAATCATGACCATTTTGATCCTTTTTCATATGTCGCATTACCGTGATTTTAAAAATTTTTATTTGAAACATATTTGGCAATACCACCACCGCGACTTCGCCACTTTACTCAGTTATACCCGTTTTATCAGCGTTGCCCCTTCCGTTTTGGTGCCATTATGCAGCTATCTGACTCAATTAAAAGGGAAACCCACAGGCATTGCTTTTATTGATTCCACCAGTTTGAGTGTCTGCCATAACATTCGCATCCCTCGACATAAGGTCTTTGCGGGGATCGCACAGCGTGGAAAAAATTCAATGGGATGGTTTTATGGTTTCAAATTACACTTGGTTGTCAATCATCAGGGGGAAATTCTCGCGCTTAAAGTCACGGCCGGTAATGTGGATGATCGGGAACCGGTTCGCGAATTAACCACAGAATTAATGGGTTCTCTTTACGGCGATAAAGGTTATCTGAGTCAGGAATTGGCGGACGATTTAGCCAACAGCGGTGTCACTTTCATCACGAAAAAACGGCGTAACATGAAAGCCCGTATGCAAGCTGAGTGGGATAAGATAATGTTAAAAAAGCGTTTTATCATTGAAACGATTAATGGACAATTAAAATTAATTTCTCAGATAGAGCACTCTCGCCACCGAAGTATAAGAGGATTTATGTTGACCGTTTTAGGTGGACTGATCGCTTACTGCCTTAAATTGAAAAAACCATCACTGAAAGTTTTCTACTCAGAAGACGCTGTTCCAATGATGGCTTAAGCAGAATTCGGGTTAACTTAGGTAGCGTTGAGTTTAGCTCTGTACCATTTTCACTGGCATATTCTCGTTTTAATGATGCCGTAATATAGCGCTTATCTACACTAAACATGGTGTCTCCTAGGGGTGGTGTGCCTGAGTAAATTCCGCCGATAATGAATATTTGTTACCACCCAATGCACTGGTCTTGTAGCCTTCACAGCGATATAACCCTTTATCAGAAAGCGGTGGTGTCCAGACAAACGATTTGTAGCCTTGGTGGCGATCTAAAAACTCCAGAATCGCACGGATATAAGATTCCTTACCGATAAAATCCACTGACCATTTTTGACTACGGGGATGAATGCCATCCCCCGATACTTGCGTGTAGCCATCCCCGAACTGAGCCTTTCGGATAGCAAAATTCACCGTTGAAGAAGCGCTCGTTCGGGGGCTCCAATGAAAGATTTCCATTATCGCCCTCTGATTGCTCTAAAAATCGCCCCGCCCGAACGCAGATCTTTATCCCGTTCAGCTTGATAGACCTGAGTAAAAGCACGTGCCAGACTCTCACCAAATGCCGCATCAGCACCATTGGCGACCTGACTTCTGCCACCGGAATCCGTGATATAAACCTGAATATTCGGTGCGCCGCCCATATTTCCGGTAGGGAAGATAGCCCGAACACCAAGTGAACCATCGGCGCTACGCTTGAGCGGCATAATAGCTTCGGGACCCGCTTCACCCATCAAGCCAGCGCCTTTCGCAAAAGCAAACATGGTGGGACTACTGACAATCTGCCCGCTGTACTGACTCAAGTTTGACGAGGTATAGACGCCGCCTTTGGCATTAGCGACGTAGGATGACCAACTGGTAGACATTCCCATTGCCCCTGTATTGGCCACCGTTCCTGCCGCTGCGCCTCCTACTCCTGCCACACCACCAGCAAAACCACCCGCAACCCCCATGATTGACTTCAAAATAGTATTGGTCAGAATGGCCTGCGCCGCCATGTCAATCAGGTTTTGGATAATACTTTGGGTTAAAGAGGAAAACAGGCTCACCATACCTTCTTTAAAAGTCTGTGTGCCTGTTAACATGCCCGTCATCATGTTGCTCATGCGCTCTTTGGTGGCATTAAGCAAATCCATTGCCATTTTCTGCATTCGCCCCTGAGCAGAATACAATTGCATCGCAACCTCATAGCGACGTTGATTGGTTTCATTATCAGCGGCTATCAACAGCTCATTTTTGCGCTGCTCAGTGATAAGCTCCTCGGTCGCATAGGTCTGAATCAGTGCCTTGCGTTTTGCCAGTTGGTTTTGCAGGTCTTGCAGAGGGTCAACATTGCCCACTAATTCCGCCGCAGGCGAAACGGCATAACGCTGATTAGCTTCCGCGATACTACTCAACCCGAATTCTGGATAAGAAATTGACGAGAAGCCTGTTCCAGGAGCAAAGTTTTGGTGCACACCGAAAACAACTCCGAGGGGGAACAGGCTATGGACAAGTTAGTTGAAATTTTCTGTGATGTCGATGATTTTTGCCGTTTTTTCATTCCTCAATGGGAACAATTTTGCCTTGAGAGTGGGCATCGTTTACGCCGCCGACAAGGTCATATGTATCCCAGTGAAATCATGACCATTTTGATCCTTTTTCATATGTCGCATTACCGTGATTTTAAAAATTTTTATTTGAAACATATTTGGCAATACCACCACCGCGACTTCGCCACTTTACTCAGTTATACCCGTTTTATCAGCGTTGCCCCTTCCGTTTTGGTGCCATTATGCAGCTATCTGACTCAATTAAAAGGGAAACCCACAGGCATTGCTTTTATTGATTCCACCAGTTTGAGTGTCTGCCATAACATTCGCATCCCTCGACATAAGGTCTTTGCGGGGATCGCACAGCGTGGAAAAAATTCAATGGGATGGTTTTATGGTTTCAAATTACACTTGGTTGTCAATCATCAGGGGGAAATTCTCGCGCTTAAAGTCACGGCCGGTAATGTGGATGATCGGGAACCGGTTCGCGAATTAACCACAGAATTAATGGGTTCTCTTTACGGCGATAAAGGTTATCTGAGTCAGGAATTGGCGGACGATTTAGCCAACAGCGGTGTCACTTTCATCACGAAAAAACGGCGTAACATGAAAGCCCGTATGCAAGCTGAGTGGGATAAGATAATGTTAAAAAAGCGTTTTATCATTGAAACGATTAATGGACAATTAAAATTAATTTCTCAGATAGAGCACTCTCGCCACCGAAGTATAAGAGGATTTATGTTGACCGTTTTAGGTGGACTGATCGCTTACTGCCTTAAATTGAAAAAACCATCACTGAAAGTTTTCTACTCAGAAGACGCTGTTCCAATGATGGCTTAAGCAGAATTCGGGTTACTCAGGTATTTCGCCGCAATATCCTGTTTACGGCGCTCAACCTCTTCGGCATTCTGTATAGCCCTGTCCGCAATCTGGCGCTGCAACTGCTTTTCGGCTTCTAAACGGGCATGTGTGGCCTTGCGGTACGGGTCGGACTCGATGGCGTCATGCAGATCTTGGGTGCGCTGTTTAGCCAGAATGCTGGCCTGACTGAGTCCGATCAGTGCGTCGCGTTGCTGTCCTGTGTGTTTGGCGCTGATTTCCATCGAAGCGGCAAAAAGTGACGCGGCAACCTCGCCGTCTTTCATGCGTACCTGCTCGACTTGAATTTCCCGATTCAGATCAGCGACTTTATTGCGGTAGTTTTCCTGCGCACTGGCTGCTTTCCGTGTAGCTCTTTCTGCCGCGTTACGAGCCTCCCGGTCGGCTTCATCCTGTTTACGTATCGCCTCGGCATTCTGGTATATCTGTGTGGCGTTGTTAATCACCCGATCCACGTAAGGCTTTTGTTGCTTGTCATTCGGGTTTAACCCCGAATCGACCGCCTTGTAATACGCCTCACGCTGAACTTTGTCTAATCCCTTTCTGTTGGAGAGATCAATGTCTCGTTCCTGATCCGCAAAAAGCGATTTTAATTTATCATTGGGTTCAAATTTCACTTCCGGTACGGGAATATGAAGACCGGACACATCAATTGCAGCCCGCTTTAGCCGCTCCATGAGGTCAACAGTCAGGGCAAGACCTTGATTTTGAAGGGCTATGGTTACGTTTCCAGTTTTCCTCGCCTCATTGATCGCAGCGACGATTTTCCTTTCTTTCTCGGCATTTTCAGCTTGCTTGTCGTAAACATTTGATAATACAGCTCTTAACTCAACAACTCTCTGCCTTGCCTCTTCGTATTTAGCGTTATTTTCAGATAGCGCTATACTGTATTTTTTGAGGCTATCACCAACATTCATTCCTTTCGCTTGTCTTCTGGTAAACTCATCAACACTATATTGATTACGCTTAACCAACTTGCCGTATTCTTCCATGTCAGCTTTGGCTACTTTAAGATCTTCTTGCAGCTTTCCCTTTGTATCACCAAGCTGAATCGGGGTCATCTTGCTCAATTCTTTCTTGATGTTGGCCGCTTCTTTTGCGTGCTCCCGCGCCTCTTCTTTGGCTTGTTTTTGATTCTGATACAGAAGATAGGCGGCACCGGCTGCCATTATCAACGCACCGGGTATTCCCCCGATTAACCCCAGCGCACCGCTCATCACGCGCGATCCCATTGAGGTGACTTTGTTCAGCCTGTCCTGTGCGGCCGTTCGGGCATCGATATTACGCTTAAGGGTTGAGCTACGGTTCTATATTCTGTAATCCACCCTATTCTAATATTACGCCGTGGGTAGAAAAAGCGGCGATTGAATGCCAGAAGCAATTACAACCAATCGTTATGTTAGTCCCTTCTGATACTTCTGTGGGTTGGTTTAAATTAGCAAGAGAAACAGCGGATGAGGTCAGATTAATAACAGGTGGTAGGATTTCATTTATTCCAGCGAACTTAAAAATAAAAGTCAGCAGGAATACAAAAGGTTCCATGTTTTTAATATGGCGACCATTTATTACTCCGCGCAAGTTAATAACTACTGTAGATAAAGAACACCTATTCAATATAGGTAATAACGAAATAAGGAAAATAACGTGAATATACCAAAAATATCAATTGAAATATCTCGTAAATCAGCTAAAGAGTTTTGTGATTTTTATGGTGATGACAAGTTATCTGATGAAAGTTTGGTTTTGTCCATAACTGATATTGTACAGGATGCATTAAATGATATTGAGTTTCCAGCTTCGGAAATAAAAACCACACTTACCGATGACTAGCGAATTCGAGAACGCAAGGAGGAAGGTGGCGAGGGATTGCCAAACATAAGGGATAAATATCAAAAAATACCTCAATTAGGCATAGTTAAGGGAAATAAAAAATGAATATTGAAGATGACATTTGGGATACAAAAAAGGCAGCAGAGGAACTTAACGTATCATCAAGAACTGTTGCCAGTTTAATAGCTACAGGTGTTATAGATGGCAAACGGATCGGCAAAGGATACAAAACGACTAAGTCCGCTGTTCTTGCTTATATTAAAAGCCCGATGCAAACTCATGGAGCGAGCAAGGGTGATCGTAGTGGAGGTAAATCATGTCAATCACCCAAAGAAACGGAATATGGCACTGTCATTTCTTTACACCGTCAGGAAAGAGAGTTAGGAAATCTCTTGGCACGAGGGACAAAAAGCAAGCGCAGGAGTTGTATGACAAATTAAGAGCTGAGGCTTGGAGAGTAGACCAGCTTGATGATCTGCCAACTCGTACATTTGAAGAGTGTTGCATTCGCTGGCTTAGGGAAAAAGAGCATAAAAGGTCACTTGATGATGACAAAACGAAGATTGAGTTTTTCCTACAACACTTTTCAGGTCGAGATGTTTCAACAATAACGGCAGATGAGATTTATGATGCAGTTTCAAACATGAAGAATCGTAAACATTATCAAGTCTGGGAGAGTAAAAGAGATGCAGCACTGAAAAAAGGGGAAAAGCCTCCTGTGTATGAGGCCATTCCTGTTAGTCAGGCAACAAAAAGCCAGCATTTATCATTCATCAGATCGCTGTTAAGAGCAGCCGCTAATGAGTGGAACTGGATTAAATCAGCGCCTGTTATCAAAACTAAGAAGCCAGTAAGTAAGCGCATAAGATGGCTGACAAAAGATGAAGCTGCAAGGCTCATTGAGTGTATGCCTGAAAGTATCAAACCGATTGTTATCTTTGCGTTAGCAACAGGACTCCGGCGTTCTAATATCATAGATCTGGAGTGGCAACAGGTCGATATGCAAAGAAAAGTGGCATGGATAAATCCAGAGAACGCAAAAGCAGGGAAAGCGATAGGTGTCGCTCTGAATGATACCGCATGCCGGGTGTTACGGGATCAGATAGGCAAGCACTCAAGGTGGATATTTGTGCATACCAAAGCCAAGCACCGACCAGACGGAACATTAACCCCTGCAGTGAGAAAGATGAGGGTTGATGATAATAGTGCTTGGAATATCGGCCTTAAGAAAGCAGGCATAGAAGATTTCCGTTTTCACGACCTACGCCACACATGGGCAAGCTGGTTGATACAATCAGGGGTTCCACTTTCCGCACTTCAAGAAATGGGCGGTTGGGAATCAATCGAAATGGTTAGAAGATATGCACATTTAGCGCCCAACCATTTGAGTGAACATGCCTGCAAAATTGATGTACTTTTTGAAGATAACGACACAAATACGACACAAGGGAAAAATCAAGCAGGGCTGAAATTGGCGTAACTCATTGATTTTAAATGGCCCTACAGGATTCGAACCTGTGACCTACGGCTTAGAAGTGAGTAGAGTCACTATCTAAATCAACCAATTACCGCATTTATCGGCGCTCACACGTCCCACCTTACCCAAACTTACCCCTTGTTACTTCTTCTTGCTTTTCAATGCCTGTCCCAGATCCGTCCCAATCAATTCACCCAAACAACCCCACCCACCAGCTCGCCGACTACATTGATGAGATCTTGAAGTGGATCACATATATATTAGCTGACCATATATTTTATTAGTGATAATATTTACTGTAATAATTATAAATGATAATTTTTACTAATGGGTTTCATTAAATGGAAATGAGCATTTCAGAATTGATAAAAAGTGATTTATGTCGCTACATTGGCAAAGATAAAGTAAGTAAAAAGCAAATTATTAGACACTATTTACTAAATACAGGCTTTAAGTTTATGTTTTGGTTCCGTTTATGTGAATCTAAAAATAAATGTTTAAAACTTATTGCCATCTTAATGCATCGCCGTATATCTAAAAAACACATGTTAGATATACCTAGAGGGACAAAGATCGGTCATGGATTTTACATTGGGCATGGAGGATGCATAGTTATCAATCCAACAGCTATTATAGGAAATAATGTAAACATCAGTCAATTTACTACCATTGGATCAAATGAAGGTCAAGCAGCTACTATTGGTGACAACGTTTATATTGGGCCTAGTGTTTGCATTGTTGAAGATGTAAAAATAGGGAATGAAGTAAAAATAGGAGCTGGTGCCGTAGTAACAAAGGATATCCCTAGCAACAGCGTTTACGCTGGAGTTCCCGCGAGATTTATCAAAGATAATTAATGAGAACGATTTAATCACTAGGCGATATAATTTGTAACATAAATAAATTTGTAGCATTGTTTCATGATTATGGGGTAATGGACATAACTCATCCATCAGGGGTGCTATGTTCTTTTAATCACTTCGGCGATTTAGGCCTTGATTCAGCTAATCCCCCTGCCTCAAATTCCACACAGAATCCTCCGGCTATCCTACGCCCACCCATTCGGCCCAGCAGATAGCCAATTACATTGATAGGATGCCTAACATAAAGTGGTGAAAGAAAAGAAGGAAAACGAAAAATCGCGTGTCGTTGTGAGAAAAAGGTTTCCGGATTCGAATGAATATCCCCGACTATAGCCGGGGTGCGATTACGGGTGATCGATAAAAGGAAGGGCAATAACAGAAAGCACAACAAATGCAACACAAAACAAAAACGCAAACCCGACAACCAAAAACCACTCTTTCCATGTTTTTGGTATCTCAGTAAGACTCGTCAGTTTTGTGGCTGACTCAGCTTCATGAGCAAAATCGTTAGATACCTGCATCAATTTTTCCTCAACTGCCTTTTGTACTGATTCGGGTTCAGAAGAAAAAAAATTTTTACATATTAATATGTAATCATCAACCGATCTTCTATCCATTTCATTGTTAATAGACTTAGTTATACCATCAATGATTGGCTGCAAATCTATAATTATGCTATCACCATCAACGTGATAGTAATCTTTCGGTTCGCCAGTAATAATAAGCATTTTCTTTACCATTATATTTTTTAGGTCTAAAAATAAATCTACAGATAGCTTTAGATCTAACCTTTTTCATTAAAATTGGGAAAAAGCTAAATCATAGTCTATAATGCAGTGATTTTAACATCAATATAGTAAATTTTGGAAAAATGAAATATTTACTGTTCATATCAATATTCCTATTATCTCTATTAAATCATACTACATATGCCTATGTTCCAGCTATGCTTTTGTTGGTTTTTTATACTATAAAAAAGGCAAAAACAATTAGTGTGTCAAAACAGGAGCTGATGTTAGCATCATGTTATACTGGTTTCATAATCATTTCAGCCCTTTATTTTCTAGTCATTTCTGATGACAAATCTGACGCATCTGTCGAGTCATTCTATAACAACTTATTGTTTTCCTTCATTTTATACGTCATAATTTTTTCTTTGTATAGGATATGCTCAAAAAAAGCAGGTATCAGTGATTTGAAATTTGCTGTTTCTGCCGTCCTTGCTATCCATGTAGTTTTATTTTTTACTCAAATGATAATTGTGTATTTGACTGATTATTATATTGATTTTATTCATCCAATCACCGGAGAGCCATCAAGGTACATCAACTACATACTTGGCGGCGAGCTATCAGGAAAATTGAATTACAGAGCTACCGGATTATATGTTGAACCATCAACATATGCATCAGCCATTACATGCATTATAATGGCTGGAATATCACTAAACGTAAAAAAATCATTAATATATATAGCAACCATTACTATACTCCTTAATTTTTCTACAATTGGAGTTCTGTTGTTCATAGGGATCATGTTTGCCTTGTTTTTCAATAAAATAAAAATAAAATATGCTGTATTCTTATTCCTGTTAGCACTTCTCCTATCGTCAATAAATTATGATTTTATTTTTAAATTTATTAATGATTTGATATATAAATTTGATGTAACATCAGGCTCTAGATACAATTTAATATCTATAATTTACTTCGACAAACATGGCTTGGTTAATATTTTTGGTGCTGGATATTTCAATATTCCAAATAGCTTATATAAAGAAATTACATTAGGTGAATATTCTGTCGCAGCCCTTAATGATGCAGGGCTTATAAGTTATTTGGTGTTAAAGTTCGGTGTGCTTATAATAATTCCAATAGTGTACCTTTTTTGGAAGATTAAAGGGGCTTCAATGAAAATATTGTTTTGCTGCATTTTGATCAGTAAAATTTCCTTCGTGTTCCCTGTTCTATATTTAGCTATCATTCCAGCGCTAGTCAAGCCAAAAGAGTCGCGGAATAAAATTTCCGCGACTATCATTGTTGCTAATAGTTATAAATAGGGAAACCGTCAATATGGTAATATTCAAGAAACATATCTGCGCTAGCTCCGGTTGATGTGTCAGGCAATGAATTACTTTGCTGTTTAAAGTGAACAACACCCTTTGGTATGATAACCTTTTTTGTCACTTGTATGTCTTTAGTAAAAGACTGACCGAAATTGATATCAATGTTATTTCCATCAACTAGTATTCTGATGATAATCGAATCCGTGTGGCTAAACGTCACACGTGGATTAAAAATAAATGAAACAGAAATTCTCTCCAGAGCATTATAGAAAACTAAACTATCAAGTGCTGTATAACTAGTCATTGATACATTAGCAAAAGAACACAGTGTCAATGATTTAATATTGCTCACGTATGCTAAGTCATTATTTGATAAAAGGTTTGCGTTTCTAGGATTTCTCAAAAACACCTCACCACCGCCTAAAAAACAACCACTTTCAAAGCTATGACGATATATATAACCAAGCGATAATAATGAATTTAAATCTAAAAAAACTTTCTGTTCTGATGTCAGGTTTAAATAATTGATTAGTAATGGTGCTGAATCAGCATTTATGACATATAAACCAATTTTTTCAGTTGCTTTACTACCTTTACCATTGGCTTCGGTGTATATATCACCTAATGTTGAATTGATTCCCTTTCTAGCCAAAATTCCAACCCCATATGAATTCTCAGCACCCAGATAATCAAACGCACATGAATTAGCTATCCATATTGTTATTCCTGCACCAGCAAATGGGTTATTAGTTGGATGATACTTGTCATTTTGTCCGGAGTAATTGCTTCTCATATTTAAAAAGCTGCATGCATTAACTTCTTCTGAACCAGATTCATTAAATATTGCCCTACCAATAATGATACCATAATTCATTGCATCACGAGATGCATGATTATTCATACTCACATACCAACTATATATTATATTTGTATTAACAAGTTTTGCAGACTGAGTGGTTACATTATTAAATCTGGATTCGTTTGTAGTTAACCTAACATATAGGCAACAATCCCATGTATTACTACCATTAATTGTGCAGTTACTTATTCCTGTATGGGATAAAGGTTCTGGCAAATCTTTACTTGTAATTGGAATTGAACATGATCTAACTACCGCCCGTCCTTCACCATTAACATTAGGGGAACCAAATAAGCGGGTTATTCTATCGCTTTCCCCTTCAAACTTAACAAAATCGACTAAAACTAATTCGTCCTCTAAATAATAATCACCAGCAGGAATAAAAATAGTCCCTCCACCCCTTCTTCTCTTACTATCTCTGGCTAGGTTAAATCCATCTATCGTTCTGGCACCAGGAGTCATGTAATTTAATACGTTATCGACACCATACCTATCTAAAGTTCCCACACAAATCCAGTCTTCATTTGGGGTTGGATATATCACTGCTGGACATGTGGTGCGCGTGTCAGTATTCATCCGGAAACCGATATCCCAATGGGGTCACTGGCAGATAAGAAAACCCGACAGGCCAGAGCATCGGCACATCGGTATTTCGATGATGTCGTGAGGAGTCGTAATTTAGAGCGCACGGAAGCGTATCAATGGTTAGCAAGTCAATTGGACATCAGTTTCAACACCTGTCACTTCGGCTGGTTTGATACTGATATGTGCGAACGGGCAGCGAATATATGCAGGAAGTTTAGATGAGAAAAATAGAATACGCAGTAACAGGCGATAATGATTTAGCAGATCCGACAGACCGATATGAATTAGAAAATCCAATATGGGATGATTCATATCCCGATTATTTGGCTGAGGAATGTGCCGATGATTATTATGCCAATCTTGATGGATTTGAGGATAGCTGGCCTATTGAGATGACCATATTTAATAATGGCGAATTATTCGGAACATTTAATATTGAAATGGAATTCGAACCAGTATTTTCAGCAACACGGAGGAATGATGACCACTAATTCAGATTTATGTAGAGAATCGTTTGAGAAATTTCTTTTAACTGAGTTTCGTTATTTTGAAAATGCATTAGAAAAAGATAGTAATGGAAATTATTTTAACATGCCAGCCCAGAATTATTGGGAAGCATTTAAGGCTGGATGGGAAGCAAGTAATGATATTACCCACCCCAGAAAATAGCGAGAAATAACATGGATATTATCGACGCAGCGAATGAATTAAATGAGCTGAATATATCTCATGTTCGTCCATACTAAATCATCAACTAATCCCGATGGAATAGTAATGCCTAATATCAGAAAGATGCGTGTTGATGATAACACAGCATGGAACTCCGCATTAAAGCGAGCTGGAATAGAAGATTTCCGATTCCATGATCTGAGGCATACGTGGGCTAGCTGGCTGGTTCAGTCAGACGTTCCATTATCAATTTTACAAGAGATGGGCGGATGGGAGTCAATTGAAATGGTCAGGCGATATGCTCATTTAGCGCCTAATCATTTGACTGAACACGCACGTCAAATTGATGAGCTTTTTGGAAATCTCGTCCCAAATCCGTCCCAATCGGGAAAAATAGTAGTTGCAAAGTAGGGATAAGTGCTTGATTTTTAATGGTACCCTACAGGATTCGATAAAATTCATTATTTTGTTGTTTTTAAATGATTTTAGTTAGTTCAATTTTCTATCGTACCCCCTCTAATACCCCCATATTATTTTGCCTCTGTTTGTCTAATTTCTGTTTGACTGGCACTGTTGAGAGCAGGTCTTTTATTGCAAAAATATCATCAATAAAGTAATTTTTGCTAAAAATGAAATAGTCATATCAAGATAACCTATGCATCTCTTGATATCTCATGTGACCATACCGATACAGCTTCCAAAACGGGTTTAAATGACTCCCCAAAATCCGTCAAAGAGTAAATAACCTTAATTGGTGGTTTATCTCCATATACTTCTCTTAAAACCAATCCATCTTTCTCTAACTTTTTAAGTTGTATACTTAACGTCATCTCCGTAATGTGAGGCATATCTTTTTTTAACTCACTGAATCTCTTATTTTTATCTTTCAAATAGTACAAAATCACACCTTTCCATTTACCGCCTATCAAATCCATAGCCATACTCACAGGGCAAGGATAATTCTTCCCATTCAATGAAACTTGGCAGGCTTCACCTTTTGTAACCTCAACCATAAATTCCGCTCTACTATCTAACTGGATAGTTATTGTAATAGAAAAAAATCATCATAAACTAATTATAGCAACTATCAAATTGATAGTTTTTAAAAATAAAACCAAGGAAATTGAATATGCCTTTAATGATATTGTCTCATCCAAATTTTGAACAATCAATTGCGAACAAAACAATTATTGATGAATTGAAAAATAGCAACATTGATCTTGAAATTCGTAACATTTATCAATTAAATCCAAATTACAATATCGATGTTAATTCTGAGCAAGAGGCATTATTAAGACATGATTTAATCATTTTACAATATCCAATGTACTGGTTTAATATGCCTGCAATCCTTAAAATTTGGTTTGATGAAGTTTTCACCTATCAATTTGCTTATGGTTCAAAGGGAGATAAATTAAAAAATAAAAGACTTCTGCCCAGTCTTACAATAGGACAACCAGAAAAAAACTTTAAAAAAGATAACAACCTATCTCTTATAGATATACCAATCGCCATTGAAGATGCTTGATTTCTTATTCAAACCAGATCATGCTTGCAACCATGAAAATTCCTCTGACACCAGAACAAAAACACGCCCTTGAATTGATGCATGATACTACTCGCGACAGTCGAGTCTGTGATCGCATTAAGGCGGTGCTTTTGGCCTCAGAAGGTTGGACTGCTCAGATGATTGCACAGGCCTTGCGTATTCATGAAAGTACGGTCAGCCGTCACCTGAAAGATTTTATCGCGCAGGAAAAGCTCACCCCAGAAAATGGCGGCTCTGAAAGCCATCTCTCTGCCGAACAAACCGCCGCCCTGATTGATTATTTGACCGCCAATTTGATGCATACCACAACCCAAATTGTGGCCTATGTCCAAGCCCGTTGGCAGGTTTCTTTCAGCGTGGGCGGAATGACAAAATGGCTTCACCGGCAAGGTTTCAGCTATAAAAAACCCAAGGGTGTTCCTCATAAATTCGATGCGCACAAACAGCAACAATTTATTGATGACTACAAGGCGCTGAAAGAGGAAGCGGGGCAGAACGAACCGATCCTATTTATTGATGCGGTGCATCCTTCACAGTCCACAAAGCTCAGCTATGGCTGGATGAAAGCAGGAAAAAATCAGGTAAAAGGGATCGAAACCACCGGCAGTCGTACCCGTCTCAATATTCTGGGCGCCCTGAATTTACAACGGATTGAAGACACCGTGATCCGTGAATATCCGCGCATCAATGCCGAAAATATCGCCTATTTCTTCGGTGCGCTCCGGGAAACTTACCCGCTTTCGCAAAAAATCCACCTCATTTTGGATGGAGCGGGTTACCATCGAGCCGAGTTGGTGAAAGATATTGCGTATGTCCTGAATATTGAATTGCATTACCTCCCACCTTACAGCCCAAACCTCAATCCGATAGAGCGATTGTGGAAGTATATGAATGAGCAAGTGCGTAACAATATCTATTTTCCGGATGCGAAGACCTTCCGTGAAACTCTTCGTCACTTTTTTCATGTCACTTTGCCAGAAAAAGCGAAAGAGCTCACGACTCGACTGACTGATAATTTTCAGATTTTAAAACCTGCATCTTCAAGTTAGATTGGTATAGCTTTCTTAAATCAATTAAAAGATCAGCAGAATACTCTCAAATGAAATATATCGAGCCAATTATTCTTTATGATATAGCAACAGTTAATGGGCAGAGTGAATACGAAATAAAAGAAAAAGCTAAAATTCATAGTAGAAAACTACAGAAGATAATTCAAAGATACATGGGATATTAATTATTTAAATACCTTTTAGTATTTCAACACTATCTTTATACAAATAAGCTAAAAAAATGAATAGCCAAGGCAACCAAAAAATAGATATAAACATTACTTTGCTTCATGGCTATTTCATAAACATTAAAAGCTATTCAACAGAAACTTTACGAACCTTGCGCTCAATGAGCTGGCCGTACATATCAAAATACCGACTCGGCCAGATTTCCGAAGGGTGGATTCCAAGATAATCCGCAATTATCCATTCGCCTTTAGGCCACTGCCTGCTGAGTGCATTTGCCAGTGTCGATGAACTCAGTCCCGCTTCACGAGAAAGAGCTGCTAAGGTTGTACCACGTTTACGTAATGCAGCGATGATATCAGCTTGGTGCCAGTCATTTTGAACATTGTTGTTATTCATTCCTGTTACCCCTTCCATAATTTAATCATTAATGGTGGCGATTCAGACAGGGTTCGCGGACTGGCACTCATAACCAGCGAGACTTACGTCTCCCCCACCTGAATCACCATTGAAAAGGCGATAACAGGCACACTGGCAAAATTTCTGCCAGTGTCTATGAGTGACAAGGCCGCGACGCCTTGACCATTAGATTTTGCTAATGGCGTGAATACTTTAACTGATTGTATTATCGGACTCAATAACCGAACGGCTAAGTTTAACGACTATAAACCCGTTCGACATAACGCCCCCGACCATCACCATGACCCAAATCCATTGAAACCAGTGCCCGTGCTTCCTGACGGTTAAAACTATTTTGCTGGTAAAAACGTAGAGCATCCTGCGCCCACGCATAGCGCAGGCTGTGGGGAGAATGGCAACCGGTTAAACCAATTTTTGTGGTGTGTGCTCGCCAGTAGTTCATGGCCTGCCTGAGATCCGGCTTATCAATCAACCTGCCGTCACGTTGCTCTGCAATGGCAATTGCCTGTTCTACAGCTTCTTTTACCGCTGTAACATTCAGTACACAGGTTTGTCTTGGTCGGCCGCCTTTTGTACCGAAGACAACATGCAGTTTTGGTTCTGGCTGCTCTAATTGTTTCCGCCAGCTTTTCAACGAAGCACTACACTGCACCGCTTCCTGAGAACGTAAGCCCATCAAACGAGTAAGTTTCAATGTGACGGCAAATCCGGCATCACGTTCAAGCGCCTTCTGATAAACCATCTGAAACATGGCATCAGAGATCGCTTGTTTTGTCCCAGCGCGGCTGGTGCCGCTTAATCCCAATGCCTGATTACTCAAACGCAGCGAGGTTTCAAGTTTCTCCCGGCCTGCCATGCGGAAGATATTACGCAGTGCGGACATTTCATTTTGCACCGTACGTTTGGCAATTCCCTGAGATAAGCGAGCATCAACATACTGTTCTACATGTTTGGCTTTCAAATGGCTGAGACTTTTCACCTGAATATTCAGGCTCAATAACAGCGCACCCAAACGCCCGGCGATCCGAATACGGTCGTGACAGGTCTTATGACTGCCTCCACCTTTCCGGGCAAAAAATTTTAATTCCTTAATCAATCGGCTCATTGGCTTCCCCTTATTGATACCTGACAACATGCGATCTCTGGCGCGCGACAATGCGGACAAAACAGAAAATATCTGCTTTATCCTTGACGAATATCTGTGCGCCAGAGTGAACGCAGGTTGAGGTATTGCGGGGTATCGGTTGAGTACGCTGTACTGCCGCCTGTATAAGCAGGTCATCCCCACTGGCGAAAAGCCAGCCTCGATATCGTCAAGTTCTCCTTTTTCAATCTAAAAATGCAGTTTCAGATTCACTGTGTGGTTAAGCAGGCATGAGCCTGTCAGAGCTGTGTTATCCTTTGGTTGCGGCGTCACTTTCAGCGATAAATCCGCAAAAAGTGACGCCTTGAGTTCTGTAAACAATCAACAAAAATCGTGCGAACGTTGAAGTGCCATCAGGCACAGCAAAACGCCGTAAGGTTAAATGTCAAACGGTAGTCATGTTGATGGATTAGCTGTAGAAAAATTGTCTGTTGAATAATTCAAACAGGGATAGATAAAAGTATGAACAGATACGCAAAAGCTATCCTGTTGTTCATTGAAGAGAAATAGGATTTATGTTGATTTGAAACGCCAGTGTACGAACCCACGTTCAACACACTTCAGTGACAAGATAAAACACCTTTTGGGCGTATTTTTAGTTTAAGAGACCTTCATTGCCAGACGAGGGTTTAGATGTCTTGGCAATATCTGCTTCCAAAGGTGGGCAGATGTACCGCAATTTTGCTCTCCCTTTCAGGCTACGGGAGTTTTACTGTCGCTAAAAAGCGTTTAAGTTGATTTAGACTACCTGATTTTTATAATTGTGGCAATAATAGATATTGCTATTTGATAAAAATCATTTATTATAACGGGAAAATACTATTAAAGTGAAAACTAACCATATTGTTATAATATATTTCATCATATGATTTATCTAACGAAATCATTATTAAAACCATGTTAATGATGATTTAATAATTTTATTAAATTAGTATAAACAAGGCCAGCCAGTATTATTAATAACTGACCAGCCTAATAAATTAATTACCTTGAAATAACGATTTTGCCATTGATTATAGATAAGTAAGGATTATAAGTCGTATTTCTCCCATTTTCCTTGTTGTGAAAGATGACAGGAGAAGAACCAAAAACACCTTTTTCTAAACGGAATAGACGACCATTTTTATAACTAACCAGTTTATATTTATTCCACTCAGGTTCTTTAATAAAAAAATTACCACTTATATCTTCGTCAAAATCCATCGAATCAAAAAATATTTTTGCGCTACTATTGTCTGCTATAGCCCATTCCTCCCATGCTGGCTGGCTCATTTTCCATACCTTATCCAGATCACGATGAGAAAAAGCACTACTAATCTCTTGATAAAATGCTTTTATAGCTGGTAAATCATTATCAGTAACTGGCTGCGCTTTTATCCACATCCAATTTGGTAAACTATTTACTGAAAATGTTTTTTGAGCCGAAAATAAATTTTTCTCTCCTTTTTTTGTGGATAAATTTGCATAATCAAATTTTTCATTTAAATTTATCGAATTTTTCGTTATAACGTTTCTGTTATCATCCACAGTTAACTTGATATTACTAATAATTTCACCTTGTTCATCATGTGAAGCAACTTTTCTAATTGTCGCTTCACACCATGATTCAGGATGAAATTTTTCTGTATCTCTATCAATTGATATACGACCCATTAATAATTCTATTGTATTAGATCCATTCTCCAAAAAAGCCGATATATTATAACCACTTGATTCTGTTCCTGTCCGTGAGGATGTGTTTTCTAGCATTAACATCCCATTTACTTTTAAAATACATAAACTACGCTGAGTATTAAATGAGACGAGATATTTATGTTCCATTGTTGGTTTCCCTAATGCGGTTTTTATTGTCATTAATAATGCAAAAAATAACAAGCTACCCCAAAGAGATCCTGTAAGTAGATTTTTCTTTTGGTAGTGGGTCTTGAAACACCCAAGGTTTTTCCATTGGTTCATATTCATCTTCTATAGGTACTTCCCATTGATTTTCATCATCTTTTTTGAGTTTAATGCTTGCCCCATATTTAATACTCGCTGACGCTTGTATTCCATCATGATAAAGTATTAACTCCATACTTTTTTCTGTAGATTCTAGTGCCACTAATACTTTGGCTGCTATTTGTGCAGAAGCATCAAAATAGCCATTAACAGCATAATAGCGAACACCCCCACGAATATTGGTTTCAGCTCTGATACCAAATCCAGTTTCTAACATCGTATCTTTTTTAAAAGACCAATCACCTTTATCATCAGACTCCCAACCAAACATAACACTCAAATCGCCACTGAGAATTAAATCTAATTGTGCACCATAGAATGCTCCATTTTTACCTTGCTTAACTTCTTGTTCGAGTTCTTCTCCCTTTTCACGTATTTTAGCCACCAATTTATTGACTTTAAAATAGGCAGCAAATATCTGAATAACATCGGCGCGTAATTCTAAACCTACTAAGGGTGTAGCCGTAATATCAGCATTATATTTATAGAAAATTTCATATTTATCACTGTGCGCAAGCTCATAACTGCCACTAATATTAATTAAAGGATAAATAAGATCTAAATTAATGACCCGGAACTTATCTTGATCATGCCCGAACGCAAGAAGATCATTGAATTTACCAATACTATCGATGGCAGTATCAATTGGCCCTAATTTCTTTTTCCCTTTTTTGAACTCAAACTCAAGTTCCTTTGACCAGCTACGTGTTTCAGTGCCTTTTTCGGCCGTGATTTTTCCCTCGATAGTTAGTGAATTACGAACTTCATAAGGTTTTGTATTTCTGCGCCATCCTTGTGAACCTTTATGTCGCATTCCATTATTTCTGTTGGTCTCTTTTTGTTGTTGCCTTCTCTGCTCATCGGTAAGTTTTTCAATTTCCTCTGATGCACCAATAGCAACATTAAATTCCTGTTTTTCATTCAGGACAAGGTGAATGTCTGAACCAAGAATCGCCTTATTACCTATTGTGGCGGTCAAAATTTTATCCGCCAGTTTGTATTTTTTATCTATCAATGGTTTTCCTGAGCATTCATCTGCTCTGACATAAAAACGTTCTTCTTCAATATGTGAGCCAAAGTCTCTGCTCAAAAAACGCTGTAAAATAACTATCGGACTATTTTCCATAAGGGAAAAATCACTAATTTTCTTTGAATAGACCAACTCTCCTGCATACGGTTTATTAGGTGAGAATTGTGCTACAGGCATTCCATTTTCACCCGATAAATTCCCAATGGGGCAGTTTGGATTGTGCGAAATACAGCCCTTACTAACGGCACTTAACTTTATAGGAATTTTAGGTTTATCCGCTTTATCTTCCGGTTTAGGAACCACATAATACAATGTAGCAGGAAAAGGAAACAGTTGTTCATAACTAAACGTTTTATCTCCCAGTGTTACATCAATCTTATGAGTACAATCATCCGGGTTATCACAATCACAGACTGCTGACCCTGCTTTTGTTGATGTCATTTTATTTCTCCTTAACCAATATTGACGCTGCCGCCGCCAATCACAACGCCACCACAATCCACTGCATCACCTGTTCTGGCGGCAGGCTTTCCCTCAATAAATACAGAACCTGAACCACCGGAAATGGCTCGTGGATGAGAATTGTGAGGTACTAATGCATCACCTTGTCGCGCAAGATAAGCACCATCAATTTTGACGGTACTGGCTCCGGTAATAACAGGCGTTGCGGAACAATTGCCGTGTTCTGTGCCGATATCGCCAATTTTAACTGCGTTACCCATAGTAATTTCTCTGTTTTTGATTAAAGCGGTACTTGACCCAATTCTTGAATTAACAAACGTTCGGCACGCATATGCCCCGATTGACCGTACTCAGTTAATTGGGAATAGATTGCTTTCGGCAGATCATCAAGTGTGAGGTAATGCCGGAGGATAAAGAACTGGAGTAATCCACGAACATTACGATCATCTGTAATGCCGTTTTCACTGAACCAGTCAAAAAATTGCCGGGCACATTCCACCGTATCGATGTGAGGAATAAAGTTAAAAGGCGCTTTTTCCAGCCAGTCAGGGATAAACCCGGCTAATTTTTCGATATAACGTTCAGTGAAAATGGCCTGTATTTTTTCCAACTGAACTTCGTTGATAACAAGCATTTTTCGTTTGCTGGTTGCACCAACGGGAAAAGGTTCTCTCACCTTAGCAAAGTTATCCGTGCGTTCAGCCTCAAGATAAAGTGTCGTAATGCGCGATATCGGCCCTAAAAAACAATGCAGCTCCCAGTCACTCAAGATGCCGAGAAAATCCCAGATATTACGCGGATCGTAAAAGCGAAAAAAAACGGGTTTTTCCTGTTTAGGTAGCAATACTTGCAGGTATTTGCGTAAATGTTGCCGCACGGTTTTCATGTCCGCTTCGCTGTGAACAAAAATACCCCACGGCGTTCTGCGGCATTCCAGCCAGATTTTAACTTCTTCAGTAACCTGTACCAGATAGGGTGCGATTTTAACCAGCTCAGGCTGGAGCGGTTCACCATAAAGGCAGGCAGAAGGCGGATCGTAACGCTCTAAGGCTAAAAATAAATCCGGTTCTGCTGCCCCATCAATAATGGCGTAGAGTTTTTCCTGACTCATTGCTGATTCTCCTTATCTTTCAGAGGACAGTGCGCGACGAACATTGAACCTTCACTGGCTGCCGCGAGCAAAATAGCAGGGTTGGCAGGCGCCAATAAATCACCGGGGCTACCGCCGGAGTTCAGATTAATGGCGGCACCCTTAATATCGATGCCGCCAGCATGAAGCACCACAAAACTCCCACCGACACGCAAAGTCAGCTTACTGCCACTTTGTAATGTCAAATCTCCCTGCGCATCAATACTGACAATACCCTGAATTTTTTCAGACAAATCGCCTTTGATTTGTAACGCACGGTCGCCGTCAATCTGTTCCAGATAGCTGCCGGCAGTTTTATGCTCCTGTTGGCCTTCAACCGTGACTTTACGGTTATTGGCGATAACCAATTCATCGTCATGCCCGATGCTGGTTGTGCGGTTATAGTTGATGCGTTCGTCGCGTGAATTGAGCACCTGAATGGCGAGGTTTTTCTGAGCATGGATAAAGACCTCTTCACGATCTTTTTCATCCTCAAAACGCAGTTCGTTAAATCCTTGCCCCTTATGCGTCTTCGAGCGGATTGACATTTGTGTTTTTGCCATCGGCAGTCGATTCGGCGGAAGATTATTGGCGTGATATGCCCGACCAACAATAATCGGCTGGTCAGGGTCACCGTGGATAAAATCCACCAAAACTTCGTGACCAATGCGGGGAATAGCGATCATGCCCATCAATGGCCCTGCCCATGCCTGACTGACACGCACCCAACAAGAACTGCTGTCATCAAGTTTACCGTACCGATCCCAGTCAAATTGGATACGGACGCGCCCATATTCATCGCAAAAAATTTCTTCGCCTTCCGGCCCGACGACAGTAGCAATATGCGGCCCTTCCATTTTGGGTTTCGGATAGGGAGAAGGGCGATAGGAGTTTTTGCGGCTGGTGAAAGTAAACTGGTTGGAAAGCCACGTGCCACTGCCGCCGTGCTGGGTTTCATCAGCTTGAGGTTGTTGGCCTGAGTGGGTTATCTGAATTAATTGCCATTGGTCATTCAAGGTTTCATTGGGATGATCTTCAAAATTAACCAGTTGCCCCGGCCACATAGCAAAACAGTCACCATTGCCGTTTCCTAGCTGCGTATCCCGGCGCAGGTATTCCAGACGATACTGGCTGACTTGTTGCCCCAAATTTTCATCTTTATAACGGCTGGGAAAATCGTAATAGTGGTAGTTTTTCAGCGTGCGCTGGTTGGCTAGATTATGCCCTTCATACCAGAACTCGCGGTTCATACGTGGATTCTTGAATGTCCGGTCTTTGGTTGTCACGGTGGCAACACCAACCTGTTCTGACCAGCTAACCTGCTGAATGCTTGTTGTTGAGCCAGTAACATCAGCTTCAGGACGATAAGGAACAGTGATCACGTTATTAAGCGACAGGCAGGAATCATGAAAAACGATGCGTTGCTCATGCTGTTCCTGGTCGAACGTGAAATAATAGAAAATGCCCTCATCAGCCAGCAAACGCTGCATAAAAGCCAGATCACTTTCATCGTACTGAACGCAGAATTCCCGTGGCGGGTGTTTGTAACCCACCAAAAATGTAGCATTGCGTACCCCATTTTCTTTAAGCAGGGTTTCCACAATATCCATCACGGACTGGTTCTGGAAAATCCGGCTATTGACCCGCAGCGAGGCGCGCCATAACAGAGGCTGAATAGTGATATGGTAGTGGCTGGTATGTCGCCCGGTAGACATGTGTGAAAAGTGCGTCACCATTCCGGTGATTTGTCGTTCAATCTGCCCGTTACGGTGAACGGCAAAAGCAGCATTCCGGTCAAGAACATCGGCAACGTTAATGCCCGGTTTTTGGCTGACCAGATTCGGTGTTTTACAGGTCAAGGTCGCTTCCAGACGGAAGAGGGAAGAAAGTGATTCGTGTAGGGAAAAATCAACAACAGCAAAGGTTTGTTCGGGTAGATTTTCTGTAATCAGCGTAAATACTAAACCAGAGCGATCAAGTCGCTGACTGACTTTATCAATTACCCTGTTCATTTGTACGCTCCATAATCTTTGGGTATATCAATCCTTAATGAGAGTCTGACTATCAAAAGTCATGTAATGATGAAATCATTGTTGCAGACTTTAGGTACGTTATTTAGCAGGATACAGTAGAATTATTTACACATACAACGATGAATAAAAGTACATCCGATAAATTGTGATTAATCACTCTTCTTAAATAAAACCAGGAAATTACTTAGTGTTAATTTCACAAAGCGAAACATATTTAAACCGCACTGACGCGCTGCGCTTGTCTTCTCCGATTTACCGGGCTAATACATTACCCCGGTAAATCGGAGAGTTGAAAAACACCTGCCAGAGAAAACTTTTTTGTTTACCCCCACCGTATTAAAGAAATAGGGATAAAACTGTTCACCCTGTTCACCTTTAAATATTTTATTTAAATTCACGCGATGCTCGACTTTCGAGGTGAGTTGAAATGACATAGCCACTCCTTTATAACTTTAAGTCGCCAAACTGAGAGAAATAAAGGAACAAGGGCTATGTCACAGCAAGATTTTATCATTTGGGTGTTTTGTTGGGTAGACGATAATTTAACAGCGTTACAGCAAGGCACACGATTGAGGAGCCGGGGGATCCCACCTAAGTTGAGTGATGCGGAAGTCATCGCGATGGAAGTGATTGGTGAATTCTTAGGATTTTCAACAGATAAAGGCATTTGGACGTATTTTTGTACCCACTGGCGCGCATGGTTTCCGGGGTTAGGTTCACGCGCTAACTTTGCCAAACAAGCCTCTAATCTTTGGGTTGTCAAACAAAAACTGCAAGAAAAGCTGGCGAGATTATTGGGCGCGTTCGACAAGCCGGTACATATTATCGACGGATTTCCGCTGTCCGTCTGTGGATTCAAAAGAGCAAAAGGCAGTGCCAACTTTAAAGGACAAGCCGATTATGGGTACTGCGCCGCCAAAAACGAAACTTACTACGGCTTTAAAGGGCATCTTATGATAGATGAAACCGGCGTGGTAACGGGGTTTACGCTGACACCCGCCAATGTCAGTGAGCGTGAAGCAACCTGGGATGTAATCGGCCCGATAAAAGGCTATTTGCTGGGTGATAAAGGGTATTTAGGTACTGAATTTAAACAAGAAATGAAAAAAGAAGGCATTGAAATGATAACCCCGGTGCGTGCCAATATGGATGACCCTGTCCCCAGAGAGACGAGAAAGCGCATTAATGCCAGGCGACGTTTAATTGAAACCGTCATTGGCCAACTCGCCGGGCAATTTGCTATCGAAAAGTGCTGGGCACGGGACTTGTGGCACTTGAGTAATCGAATAGCCAGAAAACTGCTTTCTCACACGTTGGGTATTTTTGCCAATTTTAAACAAGGAAAAAATCAACGCGACTGGCTCCAACAAGCCAAGGTTATAGGGTGTTAAAGTCGAGCATCGCGTTAAATTCATATTATTAAAGGGTGATGACTTGAAATTGAACTCATCACCACTCTTCACCCAACCGTTCACCCCAAAGCTGAAAAAAGGTGAACAGGGTTGAATAGTTGTGAACAGTTTAAAAATAACTCTTCACCCTATAATAGGTTGATATATCTGATTTAAATTACAGGGTGAACAGTAGTGAACACTTTTTTATATTCCTTTGAAAATTATCAGCAATAAAGAAAAAAATTATTCTTCTGGCAGGTTATTCCTTGTCAGTTTTGGCATCCACTCGATAGCGGTTTCAATGTTCAGGCTCAAATTGCTGCGAATGCCGTGTTTGCTTTTATTGCGCAGGTATTGCTGATTGTATTCTGCCAGTGCGCCCGGCATATCCATGCCAAAGCGGGTTACGGAAACGGGTTTATTCAGGTTATTGCCTTTCATGTAAGCAAGGTAGGCATGATAAAGGTATTTGCGGGGATTGAACGGCATAATTTCCGCATTACCGATTAACAGGCCGTCAGCTTCATCAGATGCAATCAAGTGGCCGCAGAAATCGACCAGTGGATCGGTGCCACGTTTGATATCCAGTGCTTCTTCCGATTTCTGTTGCTCTGCCAGTAATCGCCTTGCAATTTGTGGATCAGCGAATTTATGCAGTAGATGCCGGATAATGACGGGCAATTCTGCTGCAATTTTATCCCGCAGATGTGGGTCACGTTCATTTTCCGGTACAATCTCAGAAAAATTGAAAATTACCCGACGCCGTGACACACCACCACTGCGATCGCTAAAACTCATGGCATTATTGTTTACTGCCAGTACGACCGCAGGAATACGGGTTGAATAGGGTTGTTTATGCTTCGGATCGATAGCAACTTCATCGCCGCCGGTGATTGCCTTGATTCCAGAGCCATCGCCTACATAGCGGGTCTGGTCTGGCAGGATAATCAGAGAATAACCGACAATCAACGCCCTTTCCCGTGGGTTTTCCAGTGCTGCCATGCTTGCAGAAACCGTGTTGCCTTTGCCTGCCAGCATGGAACAGATTTCAGCAAAAATACTTTTGCCACTGCCTCCAGCCCCGGTAACTTCCAGAAATAGCTGCCAGTCGTAACGGTTCGCCAGCACCATAAACAGGGCTGCCAGTACCCGATCAAATTTGTGCTCACAGTTGGCTGTTGCCCGGTTAAGCCAGCGCCAGAACTGCGGTGCATGATTTTTCAGAGTCTCCCCCGAAACAGGGGGATTAAACGCAACATCATTGGCAAGCAGTAACCAGTCACTTTTACGATGAGGTCGGAACTGGCAGGCTTTCAGGTCAAACACGCCGTTACTGAATCCGATTAAGTGGCGTTCTGGTGGTTGCATCATGGGAAGCTGCAATTTCAGGGCATCTACGGCAGAACTGATACCATGCGGTGAATACGGCAGTTTCTCTTCCATGAAAGCAGCCACCATTTCCCGTTTTAAATCGCGGTCACTAACCGGACGCCAGACAATGCCGTCATAGTGATGAACGGTTTCCGAAGACCCATCCAGTGCTAAATCCCCGTCATAACGTGCCAGTAATACTTCTCCGCGCTGGCTGGCTCCCATTTGGCATAATGTCAGCTTGGAAGATTCGGTATCATTGGGCTGAGTGGTTGCTTTTTTCTTTGTTGGTACGGGTTGATAAAGCCCCTGAGAAAAGGCCAGCTTTGCCCTTTCCACATCATGTTGTTGGCGGTAATCGTCCCAGTCGGCTGTATACTCTGTCGGTGGTAACGTGACCCAACCCTTAACCGCAAGAGCTGCTTTTTCTGCTGAAATCTTGCCGATATTTACTTTGAGTTTGCCGTGCTTATCCAGTTCGTCGGGATGATGCCAGTCATTATCTGCTGCCAAAATAATTTTTGTGTCTGACCAACGTTCCCGAATCGCTTTAGCGACAGAATACAAATTACCTGCATCCAATGCTGCCAGAACAGTACCTTTATAGAGCAAGTTAGCTGTGAGCGCTGTGGCGTAACCTTCGGTAATGAGCACTGTATCGGGATGATCTTCCAGTTCTGAGACAGAAATAAATGCACCTTTTTTCTGGCTGCCAGACAGTAATTTTTTCTCTCCATTGGGTGTGATAATCTGCGCACCTGTTACTTTTTTATCCAGTGTTGTCAGTGCCAACAAAGTCGAATTATTGAGCAATAGCCGCTGATTAGGAAAATCCAGCCCTTTTGCAGCCAGATAGGGCGATTGACCAGCGACAGTTTGTGCCATTAGTGATGCCACTTTTTCGGCAATTGACTGCGTAGTTTGAATGGTTTCTCTGGAGGGCTTGGGTTCTGGCAAAGGCAATGCCAGTACGCCTGCAATGATTTTTGCTGCCTCAGTGATGGAAATTCCTTTGGTTCTTGCCACTAAATCCAGTCCATCACCATAGTTTGGATAATCACACTGGCGGCAATGCCAGTTGCCATGATGGTGATCATCAATAAAGTGAAAACGGTCGGTGCCACCGCAGACAGGGCAAGCACTATGTTTGCCCTTCGCTGGGATATCGATACCACAGGCAGGCAATAGGTTTTCCCAATGATACATAGCGGATTTTTTCACGGTCTGGATCAGGTCAAGCGGTTTTTGGTTGCCTGTGATATCTGAAGATGTAAATATAGGGCGAGTTTGGGTATGCTGTATATCAGCCATCATCGTTACTCCGGATAACGGTTGTTGGTCAGACGCCTCAGATGTGTCTCACCACACTGGGGCGTTGTTTTTTTATATTACGTTTCTTATGTCATGTGCTTTTATCTGTTATGCCGCTCGCGATTCCGCGATCCGCTGCGCAATCCAGTTATTAATTTCTGATTCAACAAAGGCGACGGAACGGGAGCCGAGTTTGACTTGTTTCGGAAATTCTCCGGTACTAATCAATTTGTAGATCCACGCTTTGCTATAACCCGTTCTGCGTTGAACTTCCGGCAAACGAATAAGGTTTTCCTTCGGTGCTGTCATTGTCATATTTTTTCTCCTGTTACCGAGTCCTTGAGCGCTCATCGTGGACGTTGTTTGATGACAGGCGGATTATTTAAAAAGCAAGACTAAATGAACAGCGTTAATTGTTTTTCCAATTTGTTGAATTTATTTTTTCAGGAAATATTGGCTTTTAATTGGCATTATGTATAAAAAACAAGCTCGTGTGCCACGAGCACACTTGCGCAAAAAATCATCATATATTTACGCCCTTTTGCCAAATTTTTCAATCAGCACATTTTCGCCTCGTTCCAGCATCTCCATATGATCCGCATACCATTGCAGCATTTCCCGGCGACCATCCAGATACTGAGCGTGGTTGTAAGTACCACGAATGCTATTCTTGTCAACATGAGCAAGCTGAGTTTCAATCCAAGCTGTGTTATAGCCTTGCTCATGCAGGATAGTACTCATGGTATGGCGGAAACCGTGGCCTGTTGCCCTGCCGTCATAACCAATACGCTTAATAACCTGATTGATGGCTGCCTCACTCATTGGCTTACCCGCATCGTTACGACCGGGGAAAACGTATTTCCCGCGTCCTGTAATCTCATGCAGTTTAATAAGAATGCTTTTAACCTGATTTGACAGTGGGACAATATGAGGGCGACGCATTTTCATTCGCTCGGCGGGGATTTGCCAGAGATCGTTATCGAAATCAAATTCAGCCCATTCCGATTCTCTCAGCTCAATAGTACGTACTCCGGTCAGCATCAGCATACGTGTTGCTGATTGCGTCACTTGGCTACCACTATAACCACTCAGGGCGATAAGAAAATCATGCAGTTGGTCGGCTAAAAGGTGTGGGAAGTGCTTTTGTTTGGGAGTTTTCAGTGCGCTGGCAAGGTCAGTAACGGGATTGAATTCAGCCCGTCCGGTAATAACGGCATAGGTAAAAATTTGCCGACACGCCTGTCTGGTTTTCTTCAGTTTATCCAAAACACCGCGTTGCTCCATTTTTCGGAGCACAGCCAGCATTTCAGCAGGTTTAATCTCGGTAACAGCACGTTTACCAATATACGGGAAGATGTCTTTTTTCAGATATTCCAGTATGTCTTCGGCATACCCTTGTGACCAGTTTGGGCATTTATATTCGTGCCATTCAATAGCGATGGATTCAAAACTATTGCTGACCGCAAATACTTTGGCTGCTTTTTCAGCCCTTTTTTCCTCTATCGGATCATGACCATCCGATAGCGTCCGCCGCGCATCATTTCTCTTGGTTCGAGCTTCGGCAAGGGAGATTTCAGGATATACCCCTAACGCGAGCAATTTTTCTTTGCCAGCGATCCGATACTTTAACCGCCAGTAGCGAGAGCCATTAGGGTTAACTAATAGATATAGTCCGCCACCATCTGCAAGTTTGTAGGGTTTTTCTTTCGGCTTTGCAGTGTCCACCTGTCGGGCTGTTAGCTTCATGGGGGGTATCTCACTTCATTGAACCTGAATGTACCCCTAAATATACCCCTATAAGATCGTAGATTTCAACATACCTTACTAGACTATAGGAGAACGGGAAAAGGCCAACACTGCGTATTTACTGGGGTTTTGTAGACTTCGGAAGACGTTACAATATGAAGGGATGGCACGCCCTACAGGATTCGAACCTGTGACCTACGGCTTAGAAGGCCGTTGCTCTATCCAACTGAGCTAAGGGCGCATTATGGTATATAGAATAAGAAACATTATTAATGCCTTAACGCAGCACCGGATTATACGGGCATAATGGAATGAGTCAATGCCCTTTTCGCTCATATGTTCATTTTATGATTATTAATAAAACTGACAGGCGGTTCATGTTCTGACAAAATAGCACGCATTCCTATACTTGATAGTGGAATCTTAAATACATGTCAGCAAAAATTATTGATGGGAAAACGATTGCGCAGACAATCAGAAACGAAGTTGCAGAAAAAGTCAGGCAACGTGTTGCCGCCGGAAAACGAGCGCCAGGTCTTGCCGTCGTTTTAGTGGGAGAAAATCCTGCTTCTCAAATTTATGTCGCCAGCAAACGCCGCGCTTGTGAAGAAGTCGGGTTTATGTCCCGCTCTTATGACCTGCCTGATACTACCAGCGAAGCTGAATTACTCTCCCTGATAGATGATCTGAACGCCGATGCGCAAATCGATGGTATTTTGGTTCAACTCCCTTTACCTGCCGGCATTGATAATGTCAAAGTACTGGAACGCATTCATCCTGATAAGGATGTGGATGGTTTCCACCCTTATAATATCGGTCGTCTGTGCCAGCGCGCCCCGAAACTGCGCCCTTGTACTCCCCGTGGAATTGTAACTCTACTTGAACGCTGCAATATCAATACCTATGGACTAAATGCCGTTATTATCGGTGCTTCTAATATCGTTGGGCGCCCGATGAGCCTTGAATTGCTATTGGCAGGCTGTACAACCACAGTAACGCATCGCTTTACCAAAAATTTGCGTCAGCATATCGAACAGGCGGATTTACTGGTCGTTGCTGTTGGTAAGCCAAACTTTATTCCCGGTGAGTGGATTAAGCCAGGTGCAATTGTGGTTGATGTTGGCATTAATCGGCTGGAAAATGGCAAAGTTATCGGTGATGTGGATTTCGATAAGGCATCAGAACGCGCAAGTTGGATCTCCCCTGTACCTGGTGGTGTCGGGCCGATGACCGTTGCAACACTGATTCAAAATACCTTGCAAGCTTGCGAGGAATATCATGATGTAGATACAACTGAAGGTTATTGATGGAAATTTTTTATTTAGATGGCCACCCTTATGTCGAGTTATGTGACTTGTTGAAATTTCAAGGATGGTGTGAGAGTGGTGCTGCAGCGAAGGCCGTGATTGCAGAAGGTTTGGTACAAGTTGATAGCCAACTCGAAACTCGTAAACGCTGCAAAATTACCACCGGTAAAGTTGTTGCCTTTAATGGCAAATCAGTTCGCGTTGAAGAGTAAATCAGTAGGTAGTAAACATTACTATTAATACGTTTCAGAAAGACAGTATCTTGTATATTAAGGTGCTGTTTTTTTTATTTTATAAATAGAAATTGATTGTTTTTTATCACCAATTTATATAAGCCAAAATAAGGTGATATATAAATATTAGACAATATAAGGCCAATATTATTAGCTGATATCCTTACTATCCTGATTTAAAACTTATTCTAATATAAAGATCCCCAAGAAACCCATAGTACGAGCAGATAAAAATAAGTACCATAATATTATTTTTCTAGTTGAGAGCTATCAGGCTTTATTCGCAAGATATGTGACATTGACGATATATTGACAAACAATCATATCAATTTTCTAATAAGTCGCTATACTGGGAAGCTTATGTACAACTGAAACGGAGTTAATTATGTTAAGTAATAGAGCTGCAAGAAGGTTGTTAGGTTTGCCTTATAAATTAAGTAATTCTAAACGTAGAGTAAAAATTTCTCTTCTTAATCCTGCTTCCAATGATAGTACCCATCAAATACCAGAGCATCTAAGTAATTCTTCTTTCGTTGCTATAAAACGGGATGTAGTTTCTGGAAAAGCCACATATCACGCTGGAAATGTTTTCTATCCTGAGTACTTAAGTCGTCACCAATAAATCTGCCGGTTTTCATTCCGCTCATTTATCCAACAAAAACTACAACTAAAAAACCTCGCTATGAAAGCGCGACGGCATTAAAAACTAAACCGCCCATCTAAGGGGCGGTTCTTGTGTTCAATAAATTAAAAATCGATTACTTACGGCGCCATGTTGTTCCTTGCGGACCATCTTCCAGCTCAATTCCCATGTCATTTAACTGGCCACGCGCCGCATCGGCCAATGCCCATTCTTTATTTTTACGCGCATCATTACGTTGCTTAATTAGCGCTTCGATTTGGGCAACATCGTCGTCTGCCTGTGCCCCGCCTTGCAAAAAGTGTTCTGGCTCTTGTTCTAAAAGACCAAGAATGCCTGCCAATTTACGCAGAGTAGCCGCCAGACCGTTAGCCGCAACCATGTCTTCTGTTTTCAGACGATTAAGCTCACGCGCCATATCAAATAAGGTTGAATACGCTTCCGGTGTGTTGAAATCATCGTTCATTGCTTCAACGAAACGAGCTTCAAATGTTTCTCCACCAGCAGGTTGGGCAGATTTATCTGTACCACGCAAGGAAGTATACAGACGTTCAAGGGAAGTGCGTGCCTGTTTCAGGTTCTCTTCCGTATAATTCAACTGGCTGCGATAGTGACCGGATAATAAAAAATAACGCACGGTTTCAGCATCGTAATACTCCAGCACATCACGGATAGTAAAGAAGTTGTTCAATGATTTGGACATCTTCTCTTTATCCACCATGACCATGCCGGAATGCATCCAATAATTGACGTAAGGACCATCATGGGCACAGGTTGATTGTGCAATCTCGTTTTCGTGGTGTGGGAACATCAAATCAGAACCACCACCGTGGATATCAAAGTGGTGACCCAGCGTTTTGCTATTCATAGCGGAGCATTCAATATGCCAACCCGGACGGCCTGCTCCCCACGGAGATTCCCAACTCGGCTCACCCGGTTTGGACATTTTCCACAACACAAAATCCATCGGGTTACGTTTTACCTCTGCCACTTCAACACGAGCACCAGCCTGCAATTGTTCCAGATCCTGACGGGAAAGCAGGCCATAATCAGGATTGGTGTCAATGGAAAACATAACATCACCATTAGCAGCAACATAAGCGTGACCGCGCTTGATAAGCTCTTCCGTGATTTCAATGATTTCCGATATATGTTGTGTGGCACGAGGCTCTAAATCAGGGCGCAGAATATTCAATGCATCAAAGTCGCTATACATTTCTGTCAACATACGCGCGGTTAAATCGTCACAACCTTCATTATTTTCGATAGCACGCTTAATAATTTTGTCATCCACATCAGTGACGTTACGGACATACGTCAGATCATATCCCAGATAACGCAGGTAACGAGCAATAACGTCGAATGCCACAAATGTTCTGCCATGACCGATATGACACAAGTCATAAATGGTAATGCCACACACGTACATGCCCACCTTTCCTTCGTGAATCGGCTTAAATTCTTCTTTTTGACGGCTGAGAGTGTTGAAAATTTTTAGCATCAGTGGGTTTTCCGTAAAAATTAATGTACGTGCAATAAAATTAAGTGAATTGGCTGATTATAGGCTTCTTTATCAGCAAGATAAATAAACGAGGATATGGAGAAGCCCGACACGATATTTCACCTTGATATGTAATGGTTTGCAAGTGCTGTAAGCCACCTTGTTCTGATACGATTCCTGAATACTGACTCAAAATCTGAGATATGATATAACAGCGGTTGTTCCGAATCCCCTAATTACAGGGCCAATCAAAACTATTACTAGGATTTTTATTATGGTGACTTTCCACACCAATTTTGGCGATATCGTAATCAAAACATTCGCTGATAAAGCGCCTGTCACTGTTGAAAACTTCCTGAGTTACTGCTCGGAAGGTTTTTACAACAACACGATTTTTCATCGTGTTATCAATGGCTTTATGATTCAAGGCGGTGGCTTTGAACCAGGTATGAAGCAGAAAATGGCTAAGGATCCTATCAAAAACGAAGCCAACAATGGCCTGAAAAACAGCCGTGGCACCCTCGCAATGGCACGCACCAATGATCCACACTCTGCAACAGCTCAGTTCTTCATTAACGTTGTCGATAATGATTTTCTTAACTTCCGTTCAGAGCGTCCAGATGGATGGGGTTATTGCGTATTTGCCGAAGTCGTTGAAGGCATGGACGTTGTTGATAAAATCAAAGGCGTTTCCACTGGCCGCAGCGGTATGCACCAAGATGTGCCACATGAAGATGTGATCATTGAACGTGTCACCGTTGGCGAATAATTACTGTTAGACGCTATATGAGTACACTGTTTATTGCAGACTTGCATCTCAGTGAACAAGAGCCGGCAATTACTGCCGGTTTTCTGCGTTTTTTACGTGAGGATGCAATCCACGCTGAAAGTCTCTATATCCTCGGTGATTTTTTTGATTACTGGATTGGTGATGATGACCCCAACCCATTGCATATTAAAATCGCCAAAGCACTTAATGAATTGAAACAAAAAGGTATTCCCTGTTATTTCATTCACGGCAATCGTGATTTTCTGCTCGGCTCCCGTTTTGCCAGAGAGAGCGGCTTGATTCTGCTGCCACAGGAAAAAGTGCTGGAACTACACGATAAACGTATTCTGATTTTGCATGGTGACACGCTATGCACCGATGATATCAACTATCAGCAGTACCGTAAGCGAGTACATACTCCGTGGATACAACGGCTATTCCTGCTTCTCCCTTTATTTATCCGCTTGAAAATTGCAGCTAAAATGCGAGCAGGTAGCGAATATGCTAACAGCCAAAAATCCACATCTATTATGGATGTTAATCAAGAGGCGGTTATCGAGCATTTTAAAAGATATCAGGCAGATTGGATAATTCACGGGCATACTCACCGCCCCGCAATACACGATATTCAGTTTGGCGATAAAACCGTGCATCGCGGTGTATTAGGGGCATGGCATGAGCAAGGTTCAATGTTCAAAGTGACAGAAACGGCGATTGAGTTGATATCCTTCCCCTTATAAACACCTTCCGCCTATTTTGCAAAAATCGACAAATCAAACGACGCAAACGTTTTCCCTGGGCTATTAGCATGATATGATCCGCCGTCTGAAATTTCACTTTGTTCTGGTAGACACCCAATACAGGAGCATCTGATTTATGACGTCCAGCTCTGATCATCCCACAACAGCTATAACTCCGACAATGACTCTTCCAACAGAAATAGAACCCCAAAAACACACCAAAATTGCCATTGTTATGGGTTCTAAAAGCGACTGGGCAACGATGCAACATACAGCCGATATCCTGACCGAACTCGCTATTCCTTTTCATGTTGAAATTGTTTCGGCACACCGAACACCAGATAAACTTTTTCATTTTGCAGAACAGGCGAAAGAAAACGGTTTTGATGTGATTATCGCTGGTGCAGGTGGGGCAGCACATTTACCGGGGATGCTGGCAGCCAAGACCTTAGTGCCTGTGTTTGGAGTTCCTGTACAAAGCGCGGCGCTTAGTGGTGTTGATAGCCTGTATTCTATCGTTCAAATGCCAAAAGGTATCCCCGTAGGTACACTGGCTATCGGCAAGGCAGGAGCAGCGAATGCCGCATTGCTGGCTGCCCAGATTCTGGCCTTGCATGACAGTGCGCTGTTTCAACGTTTGTCCGATTGGCGTAGCGCACAAACCCAGACTGTTTTGGATAACCCAGATCCACGGGAGGATGCATGAAGCCCGTTTGTGTATTGGGAAATGGTCAGTTAGGCAGAATGCTGCGTCAAGCCGGTGAACCATTGGGAATTGCTGTCTATCCTGTCGGCTTGGATGCCGAACCGGAAGCAGTGCCTTATCAAAACAGCATTATCACCGCAGAAATTGAACGTTGGCCAGAAACCGCATTAACCCGCGAATTGGCTCATCATAAGGCTTTTATCAATCGTGATATTTTCCCTCAACTGGCGGATCGCTTGCCACAAAAGCAGCTCATGGATATGTTGGGCCTGGCAACCGCACCGTGGAAACTGCTTTCCACGCCCGAACAATGGCCACAGTTATTTGCGGAATTAGGGAATTTCATCATTGTGAAACGACGGACAGGAGGCTATGACGGGCGTGGTCAATGGCGTATCCGGCCGGGTGATGAAACAACTCTTCCTCCTGAAATTTACGGTGAATGTATTGTAGAACAGGGCATTCCATTTTCGGGGGAAGTATCGCTGGTGGGTGCCCGTAATGCCAAAGGTGAATCAGTATTCTATACGCTAACTCACAATTTGCATCAGGAAGGTATTTTACGTACCAGCGTTGCTTTGCCTGATAATGGTGACGATAAACCATTTCAACAACAAGCAGAACAGATGCTATCTGCCATTATGAATCAACTGAACTATGTTGGTGTTATGGCGATGGAATGTTTTATTGTTGGCAATAATTTGTTGATCAATGAATTGGCGCCACGAGTTCACAATAGCGGTCACTGGACGCAAAACGGCGCTTCTATCAGCCAGTTTGAACTTCACCTGCGGGCAATATTGAATCTTCCTATGCCACAACCAAAAATCTTTGCACCATCCGTTATGATCAACCTGATCGGTACGGAGATAAATCCTGCGTGGCTGAGTTTGCCGCTGGTTCGTTTACATTGGTATGAAAAAGAGGTTCGTCCGGCACGTAAGGTGGGGCACTTAAATGTGACCCATACAGATAAGGGGACATTGAAAACAACGTTGCAAACATTAGCCTCACTATTACCAACAGAATATCAAAGCAGTCTTAATTGGGTACAAGAGAAATTAAGTTGATCAATTGCCAACTAAAGAAAATGGGGTCACCACCAAACTCGGCAGAAAAGTGATTACTGCTGTAGGGTTAGGGGGATGAGTCAAATACAGGATGAGCATAGATCACTCATCCTGTCTAAAAACAGTTAAGCGTGTTTCACTTCACCAATCGGCAGGACAGTACGACCATATTGTTCATTCAGAACTTCAGCCATTGCCAGATAAAAAGCACTCGCACCACAGATAACGCCTTCAAAACCCGCGAAGGTCAAGATATTGGCGTTGCCAGTGATATTACCAATTGCCAGCAATGCAAACAGCAACGTCAGGCTACCAAAGACAAATTGCAGGACACGGTTAGCTTTCAATGTACCAAAGAACATAAACAGCGTGAAAATTCCCCACAGAGCGAGATAAACGCCAAGGAACTCTTGGCTGGTTGCTTCAGCCAATCCCATCTTTGGCAGGAAGAGCAAAGCGATCAGGCTCAACCAAAACAGACCGTAAGAGGTAAATGCGGTTGCAGCAAACGTATTTCCTTTTTTGTACTCAAAAATACCGGCCAGAACCTGAGCCAAACCACCGTAAAAAATTCCCATGCTCAAAATTGCCGAGGCTAATGGGAAAAAACCTGCATTGTGCAGATTCAACAAAATGGTTGTCATGCCAAAACCCATTAAACCCAGTGGGCCTGGGTTTGCCAACTGATTAGAATGCATATTTCCCCTAAAAACTTAAATAAAACAAAATGTTAAAAAATTTATCGTGGCGCTTTCCTGCACCAATAAATCAGAAAAGGCGGCGGATCATAATGTGATGACATCAACTACACAATGGCCTGTGAAAAATTTTTTTATTAAATCTCACTTTTTTTTCAATTCTCCCCTTGATGATGAGATGAATGACCCCATCTAAGTCTCAACTACAGTTACTACTGAATATTTCAGCATTAGCTGAAAAATAAAATGAGGAATTTCTGGCAAATAAAGCCATTGAAAAGCAAACATTCGCCCTCATATAGCTAGTAACTTGACCGAATATATGAATTTTTTGTGGAGGCGTTTAGATGGGTAAAATTATTGGTATCGACTTGGGAACTACCAACTCTTGTGTAGCAATTATGGACGGCACAACGACTCGTGTGCTTGAAAACAGCGAAGGTGACCGTACCACACCTTCTATCATCGCATATACTCAGGATGGTGAAACTCTGGTTGGTCAACCAGCTAAACGTCAGGCTGTTACTAACCCGCAAAACACCCTGTTCGCCATTAAGCGCTTGATTGGCCGTCGTTTCCAGGATGAAGAAGTACAGCGTGACGTATCTATCATGCCATACAAAATCATGGGTGCGGATAACGGCGATGCGTGGCTGGAAGTGAAAGGCCAAAAAATAGCACCACCTCAGGTTTCTGCTGAAGTTCTGAAAAAAATGAAGAAAACAGCGGAAGACTATCTGGGTGAGCCAGTAACCGAAGCTGTTATCACTGTTCCTGCATACTTCAACGATGCACAGCGTCAGGCAACTAAAGATGCTGGCCGTATCGCAGGTCTGGAAGTTAAGCGTATCATCAACGAACCAACTGCGGCTGCACTGGCTTACGGCCTGGATAGAGAAGTGGGCAACCGCACCATCGCGGTTTATGACTTGGGTGGTGGTACTTTCGATATCTCTATCATCGAAATCGATGAAGTTGATGGCGAAAAAACGTATGAAGTTCTGGCAACCAATGGTGATACCCACTTAGGTGGTGAAGACTTCGATAGCCGTATGATCAACTATCTGGTTGATGAATTTAAGAAAGAACAAGGCATTGACCTGCGTAATGACCCACTGGCAATGCAGCGTCTGAAAGAAGCAGCAGAAAAAGCGAAGATCGAACTTTCTTCTGCACAGCAGACTGATGTAAATCTGCCATACATCACAGCAGATGCAACCGGTCCTAAGCACATGAACATTAAAGTGACTCGTGCAAAACTGGAATCTCTGGTTGAAGACTTGGTTAAACGTTCTATCGAGCCTCTGAAAGTCGCACTGAATGATGCTGGCCTGTCTGTCTCTGACGTCAACGACGTTATTCTGGTTGGTGGTCAGACTCGTATGCCAATGGTGCAGAAAGCCGTGGCAGATTTCTTCGGCAAAGAGCCACGTAAAGACGTGAACCCAGACGAAGCAGTTGCAATGGGTGCAGCAGTTCAGGGCGGTGTACTGGCAGGTGACGTGAAAGACGTTCTGCTGCTGGACGTCACTCCACTGTCTCTGGGTATTGAAACCATGGGCGGCGTGATGACTTCCCTGATTTCTAAGAACACCACTATTCCAACTAAACATAGTCAAGTGTTCTCTACAGCGGAAGACAACCAGTCTGCGGTAACGATCCATGTACTACAGGGTGAGCGTAAGCGTGCCAGTGATAACAAATCTCTGGGTCAGTTCAACCTGGATGGTATTCAGCCAGCAATGCGCGGCACTCCGCAGATCGAAGTGACTTTCGATATCGATGCTGACGGCATCCTGCACGTTTCTGCGAAAGACAAAAACTCAGGTCGTGAGCAAAACATCACCATCAAGGCATCTTCTGGGTTGAACGAAGAAGAAATCCAACAGATGGTACGTGACGCAGAAGCAAACGCAGAAGCTGACCGTAAGTTTGAAGAGTTGGTTCAGATCCGTAACCAGGCTGACCAATTGATCCACGGCACGCGTAAGCAAGTTGAAGAAGCGGGTGACAAACTCACTGCGGATGATAAAGCGGCAATCGAGAAAGCAACTTCTGAGCTGGAAACGGCTGCGAAAGGTGAAGATAAAGCTGAAATTGAAGCGAAGATCCAAGCCCTGGTTGAAGCATCCAAGAAACTGCTGGAAATTGCACAACAGCAAGCCCAGGCTGGTGCTGCCGATGCTGGCGCAAGCAACGCGAAGAAAGACGACGACGTTGTAGACGCTGAATTCGAAGAAGTTAAAGACAAAAAATAATAGCCCTTAGCGGGCAAAGTAACAGGGCGCCTGTTACTTGTTAACTGGCACGGGCGTTGAGGTAACTCTACGCCCGTGCGTGCGTGTTAAGGGTAAACAATACGATGGCAAAAAAAGATTATTATGAAGTTTTGGGAGTTTCCAAAACTGCAGACGAAAAAGAGATCAAAAAAGCCTATAAACGGCTGGCAATGAAATATCATCCAGACCGTAATCAGGGTGATAAAGAATCAGAAAGTAAATTCAAAGAAATTAAAGAAGCGTATGAGATCCTGACAGATTCTCAGAAACGAGCTGCTTATGACCAATATGGTCACGCTGCCTTTGAACAGGGTGGCATGGGCGGTGGCGCCGGTGGTTTCGGTGGCGGAGCTGACTTTAGCGATATCTTTGGTGACGTTTTCGGAGATATTTTCGGTGGTGGTCGTCGTCAGCAGCGTCCTAGCCGTGGCTCAGACCTGCGTTACAGCATGGAATTAACCCTGGAAGAAGCTGTCCGTGGTGTGACCAAAGAGATCCGCATCCCTACACTGGAATCTTGTGATACCTGTCACGGTAGCGGAGCTAAAGCGGGCACCAGCCCAGAAACTTGCCCAACCTGTCACGGGGCAGGTCAGGTACAAATGCGTCAAGGGTTCTTCGCAGTCCAGCAGGCTTGTCCGCAGTGTCATGGACGCGGAAAAATCATCAAAGAGCCTTGCGCTAAATGTCATGGGCATGGTCGGGTTGAAAAATACAAGACACTGTCTGTTAAAATTCCATCAGGCGTCGACACCGGCGATCGTATTCGTTTGAGTGGTGAAGGTGAAGCAGGTGAACACGGTGCACCATCCGGCGATCTGTACGTTCAGGTGCAAGTCAAACCTCACCATATCTTCGAACGCGATGGCAGCAACCTCTATTGTGAAGTTCCAATCAACTTCGCAACCGCTGCATTGGGTGGCGAAATTGAAGTTCCAACCCTTGATGGCCGTGTCAGCCTAAAAATCCCTGCGGAAACCCAAACTGGCAAGTTGTTCCGTATGAAAGGGAAAGGTGTTAAATCCGTCCGTGGCGGTGTTCAGGGCGACTTGCTTTGCCGTGTCGTAGTAGAAACACCGGTTAAGCTGAATGAAGAGCAGAAAGAGCTGATGCGTAAACTGGGCGAATCTTTTGGCGGGAAAAGCGGTGAAACCAACAGCCCTCGCTCCAAAAGTTTCCTTGATGGCGTGAAGAAATTTTTTGATGATCTGACTAAGTAATTTAATGCTTTTGTGAGATCTCGCATAAATCCCGCCTGATTATCTTTCTAATGTATTGATAATCAGGCGGGATTTCTAATCTATTAAATTACCTTCAATTTTAAAGGGAAGTTATCCTAGCTTCGTACCAATAACCCCAGCCACAATCACAATACAAGCTAATAATCGCATTTTGTTAAACGGTTCCCGCAAGATAACGACAGACAACAACATTGCAAATAACACGCTAGTTTCGCGCAATGCCGCAATCAGCACGATGGGCGCATGCCCCATTGCCCAAATCACGATACCATAACTTAGTAATTGCATCAGCCCACCCAATATTCCCTGTTTCCAGTGTTGATGAAGCAACCTTCCGGCAGTATTCCAATATCGGAAATACATAATCGCGCCCATTACCCAGCCATTAATCGCAAACAGCCATAAGATATAGGTCAAAGCATTATCGCTGGCTCTGGAGCCTGCTCCATCGGATAAAGTATAACCAGCGGTAAATACCGATGTTGTGATTGCTGCAATTAACGTTTTGCGATCCAGTTGAAGAGAATTTTTCCCGTATGGAAAAGCAATTAACATAATCCCCACGATAATTAGCCCTACTCCCAACATGGCAAGGGGCGGCAATATTTCCTGCAAGATGACCCAACTAAATAAAGCGGTAATGAGTGGCGCACAACCTCTGGCAATTGGATATACCTGACCCAAATCTCCAGTAGCATAAGAGCGGCTTAAAAACAGACAATAAGCCGTATGTAAAACAGCAGAGACGATTAACCACGGCAGAGAGGATAATGATGGCAATCCAACCCAAAACAGTCCCAATGTGGCGATAATTCCGGCAAAGAAGACAATGATTGAAATGCCCAAGAACCGATCTGCGCTAATTTTAACTAAAGCATTCCAACTGGCATGTAACAACGCAGCGCCAAGGACAAACAGGAAAAGTAACGTTGTCATGGAGTATTTTACTCATATTGTTAGCACAAATAATGATTAAAATTTCTTCTGTTATGCAGTGTAATTTATCAAAATTTCGAAAAATATTATTTCATTATGTTACAATTCGGATATTGCGATTTATATCGCACAAATAACCTTCTTTTTCCGATGTCATGACTAGCATAACATGCATGACCTTGATTCAATTTCATAAGTTAATTTATCCATGACTGCAATCATTCGCCAATTTTTGAAATTAGAAGCTGCTGGAGGGATCCTTCTCATTATAGCGGCCATTATTGCGCTGGTTATGGCGAATACGCCATTGCAGGGTATTTATCATCAATTTCTCAACCTTCCTGTTGCAGTGCAATTCGCAGCGCTGGAAATCAACAAACCATTATTACTCTGGATCAATGATGGGTTAATGTCCGTATTTTTTCTCATTGTCGGGCTGGAAGTGAAACGGGAACTCATGGAAGGCTCACTTGCTGGTCGCGACAAAGCCATTTTCCCCGCCATTGCTGCACTTGGGGGGATGTTAGCTCCGGCATTGATCTATCTGCTGTTTAATGGCAGTGATGAAATCACCCAACAAGGTTGGGCAATTCCCTGCGCAACAGATATTGCTTTTGCACTAGGGATCATGGCGTTGTTGGGGAAACGTGTTCCCACCGCATTAAAAGTCTTTTTGCTTGCGCTGGCGATCATTGATGATTTGGGTGTCATCATCATTATCGCTTTGTTCTATACCAAAACAGTATCCCTCGCAGCATTAGGCTTGGCTACAGCCATGATTGGATTATTGGCCTGGATGAATTGGAAAGGAATAGCTAAAACATCCGCTTATCTGATTGTTGGTGCTGTTTTATGGGTGTGCATCTTGAAATCAGGTGTTCATGCCACACTGGCCGGCGTGATTGTTGGATTCTTGATCCCCCTTAGAGATAAAAAAGGTGAGTCACCCTCTGAAACTCTGGAGCATGAACTGCATTCATGGGTTGCTTATCTCATTCTGCCACTATTTGCTTTTGCCAATGCAGGTGTCTCACTACAGGGTGTTACATTAGATGGTTTAACCAGTATATTGCCGATAGGCATTGCACTTGGTCTGTTTATTGGTAAACCGTTGGGCATTTTCCTGTTTAGCTGGATTTCGGTAAAACTGGGGATCGCCAAATTGCCGGAAAAAATTGGCATGAGACAAATCTTCGCTGTTTCCGTATTGTGTGGAATCGGTTTTACCATGTCTATCTTTATCTCCGGTCTGGCGTTTGAAGGCCTCAATGATACCTTCAACACTTATTCCCGCTTAGGTATATTGATTGGTTCCACAACCGCGGCTGTTGTTGGTTATGGATTACTCACCATACTGTTACCGAAGAAAAAACGTGGTCAAAAATAGATGAATAGTCTAATTTAAGCACAGATATAGAAAGAATTTCCGAGGTAATACATTCTCTTAATATTCGCGGTAAAACTTTTATAACTGCGATGCTATAACTGCGATACCGCGAATATTTTCATAGTAATAAAAAATAGTGATAGAAAAATAGGAAAACGCCATAATCTGGCGACCTGAAATGTATGGTCACGGCTGTTATACAGATGTGGGGCAATACACAAGGATAAATATATGCGGGTTTCACATTTAAATTTTAACCACCTCTATTATTTTTGGCACGTTTGCAAGGAAGGCTCTGTTGTAGGAGCGGCAGAAGCGCTATACCTGACACCACAAACCATTACAGGACAGATAAAGGCGTTGGAAGAACGTCTGGATGGGAAATTATTCAAGCGGCAAGGAAGAGGATTAGTACCCTCAGAACTGGGGCAATTAATTTTTCGCTATGCGGATAAGATGTTTACACTCAGTCAGGAAATGATGGATATCGTTACTTACAGCCGAGAATCAAATCTGCTGTTTGATGTGGGTGTCGCTGATGCACTGTCTAAACGTTTAGTGAGTAAGGTACTGGAAACAACCGTTGTAGAGCACGAAAAGATCCACTTGCGTTGTTTTGAATCGACACATGAAATGCTGCTTGAACAACTTAGCCAGCATAAGCTGGATATGATCCTATCCGATTGCCCAGTGGATTCTTCTCAACAGGAAGGATTGTTTTCAGTGAAATTGGGGGAATGTAATATCAGTTTTTACTGCCGCCAACCGATCCCAGAAAAACCCTTTCCAGCATGTTTGGAAGAGCGCCGTTTATTAATTCCGGGGCGCCGCTCTATGTTAGGCAGAAAGCTCCTGACATGGATACGTAATAAAAATCTTGAAGTTGAAGTGCTGGGCGAATTTGATGATGCCGCTTTGATGAAAGCATTTGGTCTGTATCACAACGCCATTTTCATTGCGCCTTCTTTCTACGCCAATGATATTTTTGCTGATAGTGATATTGTTGAGATAGGCCGATTGGATACTGTACAGGAAGAATATTACGTCATCTTCGCCGAGCGTATGATTCAGCATCCGGCAGTCCAGCGCGTGTGTAACAAAGACTTTTCTGCTTTATTTAGCTCACCGCCAAAAAGTCGCCCTGAAAAATTATATTAAAATTATCATTTAAAATCAGCAGATTAAAACTAGCACATCAAAACCAGCAGAGACAAAAAAACCGGCGTAAAGCCGGTTTTTTTAGCATTATCAAAACGTATGATTACATCGCTTTGATTTGTGCTGCCAGAGCAGATTTATGACGTGCTGCTTTGTTTTTGTGGATCAGACCTTTGCAGGCGTGACGATCAACAATTGGTTGCATGTCATTGAATGCTTTCTGTGCAGCTTCTTTATCGCCAGCAGCGATAGCCGCGTATACTTTCTTGATAAAAGTGCGCACCATAGAACGACGGCTCGCATTGTGCTGACGGCGTTTCTCAGACTGTACGGCGCGTTTCTTAGCTGATTTGATATTAGCCAAGGTCCAACTCCCAAATATATTCTATCGAGGACAATTCAAAGGCCGAGGAATATGCCTGTTCAGCCTTCTTTTGTCAATGGATTTGTGCAAATAAGCGTCGTTGTACAGCGACGCTGGTTACGTTGTGATGGGGCGGGATTTTATCAGCTTACTCAGAGGGAATACAGTCTTTCGCAATAAAAAACTGAATGAACCACAGAGAAATGCGATAAATTAAATATTTTTCGGGCATCTAGCCTATTTTTATTGTATGAATCAGGTTATTAATTAAAACCCTTTGTGATCGTGGGTTAACCTTGAGCGTTGTACAAGGTATAATCCGACAATTTCCACGGTATTGAGCCAGCTATGGAGCTAATTCGCGGTATACACAATATCCGGGCGCGTCACCATGGTTGCGTGCTGACGATTGGTAATTTTGATGGTGTCCATCGCGGGCATCAAGCTTTATTAAAACACTTGAAGCAAGAAGGGCAGCGTCTCGGATTACCGACAATGGTTATGATTTTCGAACCGCAGCCTCTGGAAGTTTTTGTGGCAGATAAAGCGCCAGCTCGCCTGACCAGGCTGAGAGATAAAATAAAGTATCTAGCCCAAAATGGCGTTGATTATCTGTTATGTGTGAAATTTGACAAACATTTTGCAGCCAATTCACCTGAAACCTTTGTTTCACAGTTGCTCGTTGAAAAACTGGGTGTTAAGTTTCTGGCAATAGGAGATGATTTCCGTTTTGGCAAAAATCGCCGCGGAGATTTCCACTATTTACAGCAAGCAGGCCAACAATACCGTTTTGATGTCGCCAGCACAGACAGTTTTTGTGACAGCGGTCTTAGGATCAGCAGTACAGCCATTCGTCAGGCACTGCAAAGTGATGATCTGGCCTTGGCTGAAATATTACTGGGGCACCCTTACAGTATAAGCGGCAGAGTTGTTCACGGTAAGCAATTGGGACGCACTATCGGTTTTCCCACTGCCAACTTACCGTTGAAACGTCTCGTTGCGCCCGTTAAGGGCGTTTATGCTGTTGAAGTCCACGGACTGGGCGATATCCCCCTACCGGGTGTTGCAAACATAGGCAATCGCCCCACAGTTGCCGGCCTTGGCCTGCAACTTGAAGTGCATTTGATTGATACCCAAATGGATCTGTATGGGCGTCATATTGATGTGGTATTACGTAAAAAATTGCGTAATGAGCAGCGATTTGCTTCGCTTGATGCGCTTAAACAGCAAATCGCAAATGATGTGGTTACTGCGAGGGACTATCTCTTGCAGCAATCCAAGTCATGTATCTAGCGGAAAATTGGAATTGAGAATCGATAATGAGTGACTATAAAGACACCCTGAACTTACCGGAAACAGGGTTCCCTATGCGCGGGGATTTAGCTAAGCGCGAACCAGATATGTTGAAACGTTGGTACAAAGAAGGTTTGTATCAGGCAATTAGAAAAGCAAAATCTGGCAAGAAAACGTTTATTTTGCATGATGGCCCTCCCTATGCAAACGGCGATATTCATATTGGTCACTCAGTTAATAAAATTCTCAAAGATATTGTCATTAAGTCCAAGGGGTTATCAGGCTTCGACTCGCCTTATATTCCGGGTTGGGACTGCCACGGTTTGCCTATTGAGCTCAAGGTTGAGCAGATTATCGGCAAGCCAGGGGAAAAATTTTCCGCCGCTGAATTCCGTGCTGAGTGCCGTAAATATGCCATGACTCAGGTCGAAGCACAGAAAGCGGACTTCAAACGTCTGGGGGTACTGGGCGATTGGGATAAACCTTACCTGACCATGGATTTCAAAACCGAAGCTGACATCATTCGTGCACTAGGCCGTATTATCAAAAATGGGCACTTGCTGAAAGGCGTAAAACCCGTTCATTGGTGTACTGACTGCGGTTCCTCCCTCGCCGAAGCGGAAGTGGAATATTACGATAAAACCTCCCCTTCTATCGACGTGCGTTTCACGGCTGTTGATGCTGGTGCCGTGTACGCCAAATTTGATGTACAACCACAAGGGCTTCCTGTTTCTTTAATCATCTGGACAACCACTCCGTGGACATTACCAGCAAACCGTGCAATTGCCTTAGGTGCGGAAATTACCTACCAGTTGGTCAAAGTCAATGATGAATGCGTCATTCTGGCGGCTGAACTTGTCGAAAGCGTTATGCAGCGCGCGGGTATCACTGCATGGGAAGTTTTAGGCGATTGCACGGGCGCAGCTCTGGAGCTGTTGCGCTTCAACCATCCATTCATGAGCTACGATGTTCCCGCCATCCTCGGTGATCACGTAACGCTTGAAGCAGGGACAGGTGCAGTACATACCGCGGGTGGTCACGGTCCAGACGATTATTCTATCAGCTTAAAATATGGCCTTGAAATCGCCAATCCGGTTGGCCCGAATGGCTGCTATCTCTCTGGCACTTATCCTGCTCTGGATGGACAATTTGTCTTTAAAGCCAATGACATCATTGTTGAATTGCTGAAAGAGAAAGGCACATTGCTAAGTCTGGCAAAAATCCAACACAGCTACCCGTGTTGCTGGCGCCACAAAAAACCCATCATCTTCCGTGCAACACCACAATGGTTCATCAGCATGGACAAAAATGGTTTACGTGCACAATCTCTAAAAGAGATCAAAGACGTTCAGTGGATACCTGGTTGGGGACAAGCGCGTATCGAGTCAATGGTAGAAAATCGTCCAGACTGGTGTATTTCTCGCCAGCGTACATGGGGCGTACCCATGTCTCTGTTCATTCATAAAGAGACACAAGAGCCACATCCTCGTACCGTTGAATTGATCGAAGAAGTCGCTAAACGCGTTGAAGTCGATGGCATTCAGGCATGGTGGGATCTGGACGCAGCAGACCTGTTGGGTGATGAAGCCGCAGATTACACCAAGGCGCCAGATACACTGGATGTCTGGTTTGATTCAGGCAGTACCCATTCTTCGGTTGTGGATGCCCGTCCAGAATTCAACGGCAATTCAGCCGATCTGTATCTGGAAGGTTCTGACCAGCACCGTGGCTGGTTCATGTCTTCACTGATGCTGTCCACAGCAATCAAAGGCAAAGCTCCTTACCGTCAGGTTCTGACTCATGGTTTCACCGTTGATGAACAAGGGCGTAAAATGTCCAAATCCATCGGCAATACTGTCAGTCCGCAAGATGTGATGAACAAACTGGGCGCAGATATCCTGCGTTTATGGGTAGCAGCTACTGACTATACTGGCGAAATCGCTGTTTCTGATGAGATCTTGAAACGTTCTGCTGATGCTTACCGCCGTATCCGCAACACCGCCCGCTTCCTGTTGGCAAACCTGAATGGTTTCAACCCAGAAGAGCACATGGTAAAAGCAGAAGATATGGTTGTTCTGGATCGCTGGGCTGTAGGTCGCGCTCAAGCCGCACAAGCAGATATCCTTAAATACTATGAAGAGTATGATTTCCACTCTGTAGTTCAACGCCTGATGCAATTCTGTTCCGTGGAAATGGGTTCGTTCTATCTGGATATCATCAAAGATCGCCAATATACCGCGAAAAGTGATGGCCTTGCTCGTCGTAGCTGCCAGACTGCATTATTCCATATCGCAGAAGCACTGGTTCGCTGGATGATGCCGATTCTGTCGTTTACTGCTGATGAAATTTGGCATGAATTGCCAGGTAAACGTGCTCAATACGTCTTTACCGAAGAGTGGTATGACGGACTGTTTGGTCTGGCAGATGGCGAAGATATGAACGATACTTTCTGGGCTGATCTGTTGTCAGTACGTAGCGAAGTGAATAAAGTGCTGGAACAGGCTCGTAATGATAAACATATCCGCAGTTCACTGGAAGCGGCTGTCACACTCTATGCAGATGAAGCTCTGGCGGAAAAACTCAACAAATTGTCTGACGAACTGCGCTTTGTCCTGCTGACCTCTCAGGTTGAAGTTGCTGCTTATGCAGCCTCCGGTGATGATGCGCAACAAAGCGAAATTGCCGGTCTTAAAGTGGCTTTGCGCAAAGCAGACGGCGAAAAATGTCCACGTTGCTGGCACTATGCTAAAAACGTGGGCCTGGTGGCGGAACATGCAGAACTTTGCGGCCGCTGTGTGACTAACGTTGCCGGTAACGGCGAAGAGCGTAAATTTGCCTGATGAGTAAACCCATTTGTTCCACCGGACTTCGCTGGCTTTGGCTGGTTGTTGTGGTATTAATCCTGGATTTGGGAAGCAAGCTCTTAGTGTTGCAGCATTTCACGCTGTACGAATCCATGCCATTGATACCTTATTTCAATCTGACTTACGCCCAGAATTTAGGGGCAGCCTTTAGTTTTCTGGCCGATAAGGGGGGTTGGCAGCGTTGGTTCTTTGCATTGGTGGCCGTTGCCATCACAGTTGTACTGCTGGTAATGATGTATCGTTCCAATGCCAAGCAAAAACTGAGCAATATTGCCTACGCCTTAGTGATTGGTGGTGCTTTGGGAAATTTGTTTGATAGGCTGGTGCATGGCTTTGTTGTCGACTTCATCGATTTTTATGTCGGAGAATGGCACTGGCCTACCTTTAATATTGCAGATTCTGCAATTTGCATCGGGGCTGTTCTCATTATCATCGAGAGCTTTATCAGCCCTGATGACAAGGACAAGCAAGCAGTCTCAAAAACTTAGTCATTGAAAGAATGATAATAAACCAGCCCCAGCATGGTTAACTGGGGCTGGTAACTTCGTCTATACCTAATAGCGGTATACTAGCAATCATTTTTAAGTAAAAGGCTTGAGCAACATGTCAATGCAGGTGCAAACGCACAGTGCAGTTTTATTACATTTCACATTAAAGCTGGATGATGGCTCTACGGCAGACTCGACTTATAGTCAAGGTAAACCCGCATTATTCCGTCTCGGTGATGGTAGCCTCTCTGCCCCACTGGAAGAGCAGCTTCTTGGGTTGAAAGTTGGTGATAAGCACCAATTTACGCTGGCTGGGGAAACTATTTTTGGCAAACACAACCCCGATTTAGTCCAATACTTCACCCCTCGCGATTTTTCCGATGCCGGTGTCCCAGAAGTAGGAACCATCATGTTATTTACAGCCATGAACGGCAGTGAAATGCCGGGATTTGTCAAAGAAGTGGCTGAAGGTTCCATTACTGTTGATTTTAACCATCCGCTGGCTGAACAAAACATCACTTTTGAAATTGAAGTGCTGGAAATTGACCCTCAGTTGGAGGAAACCCATGCAAATATTGCTGGCTAACCCTCGTGGTTTCTGTGCTGGTGTTGATCGTGCCATCAGCATCGTGGAACGCGCACTGGAATTGTACGGTGCCCCCATCTATGTTCGCCATGAAGTGGTACACAACCGTTATGTGGTTGACAACCTTAGGAAGCGTGGTGCCATTTTCATTGAAGAAATTTCAGAAGTGCCTGATGGTGCCATTTTGATCTTCTCTGCACATGGTGTTTCCCAGGCCATTCGTGCAGAAGCCCGTTCCCGTCATTTAACTATGCTGTTTGATGCTACCTGTCCGCTGGTCACCAAAGTTCATATGGAAGTAGCAAGGGCAAGTCGCAAAGGCAAAGAGGCGATTTTAATCGGACATGCTGGTCACCCTGAAGTAGAAGGCACAATGGGGCAATACAATAACCCCAACGGGGGAATGTATCTGGTGGAATCACCGGCAGATGTGTGGAAACTGCAAGTTAAAGATGAAAATAACCTCTGTTTTATGACCCAAACAACACTTTCTGTTGATGACACCTCAGAAGTGATTGATGCACTTAATGCAAGGTTCCCCAAGATTGTCGGCCCACGCAAAGATGATATCTGCTATGCCACAACTAACCGCCAGGAAGCGGTACGTGATTTGGCATTAGGGACTGATGTAGTGTTAGTTGTTGGTTCTAAAAACTCATCAAATTCAAATCGTCTGGCGGAACTTGCGCAACGCGTAGGCAAGCCTGCCTATTTGATTGATTCTGCCGAAGATATCCAGCCAGAGTGGATCACAGGTGTCAGCGCAGTGGGTGTCACGGCGGGGGCATCGGCACCTGATATTTTGGTACAACAGGTGATTGAACGCTTGAAAACTTTCGGCGCAGAAACAGTTAACGAACTGCATGGTCGAGAAGAAAATATTGTTTTTGAAGTACCGAAAGAGTTACGGGTTGAAGTGAAAGAGGTTAATTAGCTTAAGCCCAACGCTTTCAAAATTAAGCAAATTCAAACTCGGTTTTTTTCAGGTTGGAAGATGGGTTGGGAGGGATAAGAAATTAATCCCGACCCGATCTCCCACAAAAATCCGAATACATTACGATGTCTTGAGTACTCAGTCTGAAATTTAGCTAAACATATATCTATAAGTATCAGTTGCCTCATTATATTTCCATTTGTCATTTCTCTCAGGATGTAATTCCATGTGAGTTTCTGTCTCAACAAATCCCATATCCAAATATGCCCGTATAGCTTCACGTAATGGATTAAGTTGTAGATTACCGTTCTTCCCCCATTTTTGTGATTTATTTACTGCCTGTTCAATCAGTAAAGCACCACAACCTCGAATACCGCAATGAATTGCTAAATAAATAACTTTAGGAAGAGCAGGGAAGTAATTATCTCCCGTGGAAAGCAACAATCCCCCTATAGGAATCCCCCTGAAATAAGCAACAAAAAATGACATTCCCGACTCTTTTGTACGTAGTTTTGCATTAAGTGATATACTACCCAATATTTCAAACGCCTTAGTAAACCGGCTATTCCATTTTTTTTGCTCATCATCGCAACCAATTGAATCAACAAGATATTTCCAACTATTATCCTTCATATCCGTTCTTATTTTCGTCATTGCTCTTGATGCTTCTTCTGGACTAACTTCGTTAATGACTATGGATGCTCTTATATTGACTGAGCTTGGCCACTTCTCCGAAAAGGATTGAGCTCGGATTAAAGAGCCAGATACTAAAGGTTGATGAATATTAAAAGATTTTGATCTGAACATAATGTTATCTCCAATGAATAAAATTATTTAATTACCAAATAAAAATATAACGCCATTTTTACAATGAGTTTCTATCCATCCTTTTATTTACATTAATAAACATAATATTTGCACTTAAATTGTTTAATTAATAATATGAATAGAAATGTATTTTCGATAACGACTCAACTATATTAAATGAGAAAATACCCCCAAGGTAGCACTTTTTTTATAGCAATTTAATTCTGATTACCATGCTCCTTGTCATTCTGATTATCTAGTCAGAGAAATAACGCCATGTAGCACACTATCTGCTGTTCAGTATTTTTTATAACTGACTGTCTGATCGCTGTTTTTCTAATGACCTTTACCTAAGTCTGGCGCAACCGTCTCCTGACAGTTAAGCTGTAGAACTTTCCTTTGTTACCTCAATTAAAAATGATTTACAGAGAGGGCCTTATGGCTGATGCAGATATTCGTGTTGCTATCGTGGGCGCTGGCGGGCGCATGGGACGCCACCTTATTCAGGCTGTCCAGTTGTTGGAGGGGGTTACACTTGGCGCAGCATTAGAGCGTTCCGGTTCTTCATTGGTGGGAACCGATGCTGGAGAGCTGGCTGGGATTGGTAAAAACGGCGTGATTATCAGTGATGACCTGCATCAGGTCATTGAACACTTTGATGTACTGGTTGATTTTACTCGCCCTGAAGGCACATTGGCTTACCTCTCCATTTGCCGCCAATATCGCAAATCAATGGTTATCGGCACAACAGGTTTTGATGATGCCGGTAAACAAGCCATTGCAGAAGCCTCCCGTGAGATCCCCATTGTTTTTGCCGCGAATTTTAGTGTCGGCGTCAATCTGGTACTAAAATTGCTGGAAAAAGCCGCTGTAGTTATGGGGGAATATACTGACATCGAGATTATTGAAGCCCACCATCGCCATAAGGTAGATGCTCCATCAGGAACAGCATTAGCAATGGGTGAGTCCATCGCTAATACATTGGGTCGCGATCTCAAAGAAAGCGCAGTTTATGCCCGTGAAGGCCATACAGGAGAGCGAAATCCTAAAAGCATTGGATTTGCCACCATACGAGCAGGTGATATTGTGGGAGAGCATACCGCGATCTTTGCTGATATCGGTGAACGTGTAGAGATAAGCCACAAGGCTTCAAGCCGTATGACATTTGCTAATGGCGCAATTAAGGCAGCAATGTGGCTAACAGGAAAAAATAAAGGTCTTTATGATATGAAAGACGTGCTAAATCTTGATGAAATTTAATTATAAAATATCATAACCATATATTATTACACAATTATTTTTAAAATAATTGTGTAATAACGACATATGAATAAATTATGATTGAAAACCTAATTTAATTACTATTTATATAATAATACTTAGCCTTTTTATTATTTTTTTCCCATAAATACGAAAAAAACCATATGTTTTTTCTATTTTCAAGTTTTCTCTCACCATAATCGTTTATCTGCTCACCCTTTCCTTATATTTTTCAGCTACATTTATTCAAACTCAGATCAAGAGTTGTAAAAAAGCCAATAAAAATGCCATTTTTTATAGACAACCCCCTTTCTCATCATTAGAATGCGCGCAATTTGCCAAAATTTTGACAAAAATCATGATTGGCATTGATTTTAAGGATTAATTCTGAATTAATATGCATCGGATGCGACTTATTATTCATCTTGGAGGGCGTTTTGATTAAGTCAGCTATATTGGTTCTAGAAGATGGAACCCAATTTCACGGTCGCGCCATTGGTGCTGAAGGTGTGGCTGTTGGGGAAGTGGTCTTCAATACCTCAATGACCGGATATCAAGAAATACTTACCGACCCTTCCTATTCCCGCCAAATTGTTACTCTTACTTATCCCCATATTGGTAATGTCGGCATCAATGCCGCTGATGAAGAATCCCCCGCCATTCAAGCCCAAGGCTTAGTTATTCGTGATTTACCCTTAGTGACCAGTAACTTCCGCAGTGAAGAAAACCTGTCTGATTACCTGAAACGTCATAATATCGTTGCTATCGCAGATATCGATACCCGTAAACTGACCCGCCTGTTAAGAGAAAAAGGGGCACAGAACGGCTGTATCATTGCAGGTCATGAGACAGATGCTCAAATTGCACTGGAAAAAGCAAAAGCATTTCCTGGCCTGAAAGGTATGGATTTGGCAAAAGAAGTCACGACAACACAATCTTACCAATGGGTACAAGGAAGCTGGACATTAGAGGATGGGCTACCCGAAGCTCGCAAAGAGCAAGAATTGCCTTACCACATTGTGGCCTATGATTTTGGGGTCAAACGCAATATCCTGCGTATGTTGGTAGATCGCGGTTGCCGCGTTACCGTTGTGCCGGCAAAAACCCCCGCAGATGAAGTGCTGAAAATGGCACCGGATGGCATTTTCCTGTCCAATGGGCCTGGTGACCCAGAGCCATGCGATTATGCTATTGAAGCAATTAAAACGTTCCTGAATACCGAAATTCCTGTGTTTGGTATCTGTTTGGGACATCAATTGCTGGCTCTCGCCAGTGGCGCAAAAACAGTGAAAATGAAGTTTGGTCATCATGGCGGAAATCATCCAGTTAAAGATCTGGATCGCAATGTTGTCATGATCACTGCACAGAACCACGGTTTTGCGGTTGATGAAAGTTCACTGCCAGCCAATCTGCGTGTAACACATAAGTCACTTTTTGACGGCACATTGCAAGGCATTCATCGTACTGACAAGCCAGCATTCAGTTTTCAGGGGCACCCGGAAGCCAGCCCTGGCCCACATGAAGCCGCTTCGCTGTTCGATCACTTTATCGAGTTAATTGAGCAATATCGCCTGACAAACGTTCAGAACACCAAATAATCAGGAGAAGAAAAAAATGGCAAAACGTACTGATATTAAAAGTATCCTGATCTTAGGTGCTGGCCCAATCGTTATTGGACAGGCTTGTGAATTTGACTACTCCGGCGCACAGGCTTGTAAAGCGCTGCGGGAAGAAGGTTATCGCGTCATTCTGGTAAACTCGAACCCAGCAACGATAATGACCGATCCTGAAATGGCTGATGCAACTTATATCGAGCCGATCCATTGGGAAGTCGTGCGCAAAATCATTGAAAAAGAGCGTCCTGATGCCATCCTGCCAACAATGGGTGGGCAGACGGCACTAAACTGTGCACTGGAGCTGGAGCGCCAGGGCGTACTAAAAGAATTTGATGTCACCATGATTGGTGCTACCGCTGATGCCATTGATAAAGCAGAAGACCGCCAGCGTTTTGACAAGGCGATGAAGAAAATCGGTTTGGACACTGCTCGTTCTGGCATTGCCCACACGATGGAAGAAGCACTGGCAGTCGCTGAAGACGTAGGTTTTCCTTGCATTATTCGCCCTTCTTTTACGATGGGCGGAACCGGTGGCGGTATCGCCTACAACCGTGAAGAATTTGAAGAAATTTGTGAACGTGGCTTAGATCTTTCTCCAACCAATGAATTATTGATCGATGAATCCCTGATTGGCTGGAAAGAGTATGAAATGGAAGTGGTGCGGGATAAAAACGATAACTGCATTATCGTCTGTTCGATTGAAAACTTCGATCCAATGGGTATCCATACCGGTGATTCCATCACCGTAGCGCCAGCACAGACACTGACCGACAAAGAATACCAAGTCATGCGTAACGCTTCGATGGCGGTATTGCGTGAAATTGGTGTGGAAACCGGTGGTTCAAACGTTCAGTTTGCAGTGAACCCGAAAAATGGCCGCCTGATCGTCATTGAAATGAACCCACGAGTTTCCCGTTCATCAGCATTGGCTTCCAAGGCAACAGGTTTCCCAATCGCGAAAATCGCCGCAAAACTGGCTATCGGTTATACCCTTGATGAATTGATGAACGATATCACGGGCGGACTCACCCCAGCGTCTTTCGAGCCTTCCATCGATTATGTTGTGACGAAAATTCCTCGCTTCAACTTTGAGAAATTTGCCGGCAGCAATGACCGCCTAACCACTCAGATGAAATCTGTTGGTGAGGTGATGGCAATTGGCCGTACTTTCCAAGAGTCCATGCAGAAAGCTCTGCGCGGTCTGGAAGTCGGTGCGACCGGATTTGATGCCAAAGTTAATCTGGATGATCCACAATCCCTGACCAAAATCCGCAGTGAATTGAAAGATGCAGGTGCTGAGCGTATTTGGTATATCGCTGATGCTTTCCGTGCTGGTATGTCCGTTGACGGACTCTTTAACCTGACCAATATCGACCGCTGGTTCTTGATACAAATTGAAGAGTTGATTCGTCTGGAAGAACAAGTTGCAGAACAAGGTATTAACGGCCTTACCCTTGATTTCCTGCGCCACCTTAAGCGTAAAGGTTTTGCTGATGCGCGTCTGGCGAAACTGGTGGGAGTCTCTGATAAAGAGATCCGTAAACTCCGCTATGACTACAAGTTATATCCAGTTTATAAGCGTGTTGATACCTGTGCGGCAGAATTTGCTACAGATACTGCTTACATGTACTCCACATACGAAGACGAATGTGAAGCCAATCCGAACAGCGACAAACCGAAAATCATGGTATTGGGCGGAGGCCCGAACCGCATCGGGCAAGGCATTGAGTTCGATTATTGCTGCGTACATGCTGCTCTGGCTCTGCGTGAAGATGGTTTTGAGACCATCATGGTGAACTGTAACCCAGAAACAGTTTCTACCGATTATGACACTTCCGATCGTCTTTATTTTGAACCTGTTACACTGGAAGACGTACTGGAAATCGTGCGGGTTGAACAACCAAAAGGCGTTATCGTCCAGTATGGCGGCCAGACGCCGCTGAAACTGGCTCGTGAACTGGAAGCAGCCGGTGTACCCATTATTGGCACCAGCCCTGATGCCATTGACCGTGCAGAAGACCGTGAGCGTTTCCAGCAAGCCGTTAATCGTCTTGGCCTGAAACAACCAGCCAATGCCACTGTATCCGCTATCGAGCAGGCGGTTGAAAAAGGTAATGAGATTGGCTATCCACTGGTCGTCCGCCCATCTTATGTGCTGGGGGGACGTGCAATGGAAATCGTATACGACGAGTCAGACTTGCGCCGTTACTTCCAAACTGCGGTGAGTGTATCTAACGATGCGCCGGTTCTGCTGGATCGTTTCCTTGATGATGCTGTTGAAGTTGATGTGGATGCTATCTGTGATGGTGAACGTGTCCTGATTGGCGGCATTATGGAACATATCGAGCAAGCGGGTGTTCACTCCGGTGACTCAGCTTGTTCTTTACCAGCTTATACCTTAAGCAAAGAAATTCAGGATGTTATGCGCCAGCAAGTTGAAAAACTGGCCTTTGAACTGCGTGTCCGTGGTCTGATGAACGTCCAGTTTGCGGTGAAAGACAACGAAGTTTATCTGATTGAAGTAAACCCACGTGCAGCACGTACCGTCCCATTTGTTTCCAAAGCAACGGGTATGCCGCTGGCAAAAATAGCAGCACGTGTGATGGCAGGCCAATCTCTGCTTGAGCAAGGTACTATTGAAGAGATCATTCCACCTTACTACTCCGTGAAAGAAGTCGTACTGCCATTCAATAAATTCCCAGGCGTTGACCCCATTCTGGGACCAGAAATGCGTTCTACCGGTGAAGTCATGGGAGTTGGCCGTACTTTTGCCGAAGCCTTTTCAAAAGCGATGTTAGGCAGTAATTCCACCATGCGTAAGCAAGGCCGGGCGCTATTGTCTGTACGCGAAGGTGATAAAGAGCGTGTTGTCGATTTGGCAGCTAAATTACTTAAACACGGCTTTGAACTGGACGCGACACACGGTACAGCCATTGTATTGGGAGAAGCAGGGATCAATCCACGTTTGGTAAATAAAGTTCATGAAGGACGCCCGCATATTCAGGACAGGATCAAAAATGGTGAATACGACTATATCGTTAATACCACTGCGGGTCGCCAGGCGATTGAAGATTCAAAACTGCTGCGTCGCAGTGCATTGCAATATAAAGTGCACTATGACACAACCTTGAATGGTGGTTTTGCAACGACGATGGCACTGAGTGCTGATCCTACTGAGCAGGTTATTTCTGTACAAGAGATGCATGCTAAAATTGCCAAATAAATATACCTAAAATAACGCTACCAAATAAGATACCGTCATTTTTGGCGGTATCTTTCTGAAAAAAAGCCATTCCTGAATGGGAATGGCTACTATCAATTAAACTCAATATTATAAACCCAGAATTGTTTCTGCTACACAAGTATATTGGTTATTCATATGAACCTTAGGGGGAGTAAAACAATCCTCTAAAAACCAATTTGCCGGCGTTTGCAGGGCGATAGAAATAGCAACCAAATGCTCCAGGCTTATTTTATTGGTTCCGCGTTCATAACGTGACAATTGCTGATGGCTAACTCCAATGTTGTCTGCCAGCTCTGCTGCTGTCACTCCAATTTCTTTTCTTTTCATTTGGATTCTTTTTCCTACCAGCATACTGACTTGCATAATATTTCTACTCTCAATTTATAAATAAGTTAAATAAACTATTGCAGTACCTTCATATTTTCCGGCTTTCGGGGGAGTTAGTGTGTGCAATACTGACGTCAGTTTGAAATTCGTGTATTCATTTGGCCTTTGTGTTGTGACCCTCACGCCGTTTGCCGCATTCTTTCCATTAATTTGCAACGTTGAATACATTTGTTTATTGGAATCGAGGTAAACCTTGTCTTCATTATCAGTTGATTTGGCATGCAATATAATTGCGTTACTATAAGCAGTACATTTAAATTTACCGTCAATTGATCGGGTCGCATTATTTATTTCTGTCGCGGTTAATTCCCCATAAGCAATTTCAGAAGGTAAATTAATTTCACAACTTTGATTTGGAGGCGGCATTTTATTGCAAGTGGAATTGGGAAATTGTTCAGCCCAACCATATCCCTCTTTTATATCAGTTGTATAAAACAAACCAATACAATCCGCATTTGTGCTCATGATGGTAAACGTTACCCGTAGAGGAATGCCAAATTTTTGTTTATAAGCTCGCATAACGTCAGCGGTTGTCGGGTATTGATGAGCATCACTCAGGCACACCTCTGCCTCTCTACAGGAGCCATGCATTCCTGGCTTTTTCCACTCGCCCCTATATTGAACATCTGGGCCAACATAGCATGGATTCCTTTCATAGCAAGGATTGGGGATCCCTTCTTCCTCTGTCCATGCAATGATTTCCATAGTTGTAATCGCTTGATTACCTGATGGGATCGTATTAACCGGCATAACATAAGCCCCACCATAGGCATTTATGGCACTGACCAAAAACAACAGGGCTGCTAGCTTCAACAACGATTTTTTAATATGGTGCATAACTTATTTTCCAATAGCATTAAACTTTAACTAAAGATCGTGGATGAAAAACCAGTCAGCATGACTAGTCATAATTAACTTCAAAAGTCGCGATTGCAGTAAATGGACCAAAACCAATCTTTTTCTCTTGAATAACGCGAGGAGTAGCTTGTACATACGCCTGGAATGTAATCTTGTTATCTCTGCTATTAGCTAATAATGGAAATTCACTGGTTTTATTAAACGGCATCGGTGTACCATCAATTTTTTCCATACCAATAGCAATGCCATGAAGACGATCGTTAGATCTCACTGCCAACAACCCCGGTAGCTCTTGGCTCATTTCTCCCAAAAATTTGATCTTTAACCGTTTTATCATCTGAGGATCACAATCCGTTAAATACAGATAAAATGGCTTACCCTTTGTACGATGCTTCAGATAAAGATCGTTGTTAAGAATGTTTTCAAAATCCACTTCTATGTTTTGACTTTCTGTCTTAATCGAACAAGCGGGAGCAAGTACAGTTAGCGTAATTCTGACATCCTGACGCAGATTATCCCGTGCATATGCACTTTGCTGGCTACCAATGCCGAAAAGAAACAGTATCGGCAATACATATCTGGATAATCTGATGCTTAACGGATTCATTATTATTTACCCTACATTTATCCAACTAGTTACCGAAAAAACTCACCATATTTCGGCTAATTCTGTGTTGATGCCCCGCCAACACCTTGATTGACGGCGCGTCATCAATACAACTCAATCAGTTTCCATTAGTCACAACTTTTGTCACTGCACAGGTATTGCCACTACAAGTAAATGTTAACTGTGGACGTCCACCATAATCATTGACATAAGTCAGTACTGGGGTATTACCTAATGAATTAGCGGTGCCTCCAAGTTTTTCACTACTTCTGGGTGCCAACATAAGAGGTGTAAATTCCTCTACACTTTTACCGTCCACCTTGTTCGATGCTTCTGAAATAGTGATGTAATAAGGTGTCGGGTTATTCACCATATATTGATTACCTTCACGGGTTAGGGTGAGTTTTTCCTGCCAGGGATTATCAAGATCAATACGGCGTGCAATCACAGCGTCAGGGCGATAAAACAATTTGACACGGGTCTGCAAAGCGATTTGCAGCACGTTTGATTTTTCACTGCGTGGTGGAATTTCACGTATGTTGAAATAGAACAGACTTTCCCGATCTTGTGGCAATTGGGCTATCGCCGGCAGTGTTTGAATTTTGACCTGACTCTTCGCACCAGCCTCAACACGTTGTACCGGTGGAACAACCACAATCGGACTATTGATCTTATTTCCCTTATCATCTTCAATCCATGCCTGTGCCAAATAAGGCAAATCAAGATGCTGATTTTCAATATTCAGGCTGACAGATTTTGTGTTTCCATTAAAAATCACACGAGTGCGATCTAACGCTATCGCTGCCGTTGCCTGATGAATCGGCATCAAGCAGCTTACCGTCATAGCGGTTATCATTAGAATATTTTTCAGTTTCATAGTGTAATTTGCTCAAGCTCAAAAGAGACTCATGTTTATGTGCTGCACTAGCCAATCACCGCATTTTTCAAATCAAACAAATATAATACTTTATTAAATAACGATTTTTCGGATAGTTTCATTCCAATTTACTTATTATCATCTGTTAAAAACTGGCAAGGTAGCAAAAGTGAAGTTAAAGACTCTGACGTCATTTCATCTGGCACGGTAATCTCGCACTGGGTTTGTCCATCCCAATGCACTTGCAGTTTTTCCCCCTGATTTATTCCACTCAGATAAGCATATCCTTCATCACTGACAATCCCGATTTCACGCTGAACAGAATTCAAGACAGAAGCACCAAAAGGTGGGAATGAGCCGTCCGGTAACCGGATAATTGTCATCGCTTTACTTCCTGATATCACTTGGAATTGACGATAACCAATCGCACCTTCCGTTAATGTTGCCTGCTGAACAGAACGCAGTGCCTCTACATCATCAGGTAAGTTATCTAAATCAATATTCGCTCTGTTACGATAGTAGCTATTCACATCAGCCAACACAGCTTTACCAAAATAGTTAGTATGTACCGCTGAACCAAATCCTCGAATAGGCACATTGCGAACCCCTTCTGTATCTACCATCAGGCGAGTTGCGCCAGGCATATTAGTACGGTGCAGGGCAGCCCCTTTTGCCGTTACCGTTACGCCACCTTGCAGGCCAAGGGCTGCCGTAGTATTGCCACCATCCCGATAACTGGCACTGGCAGTGAGTAATGTCTGATCACCATAATGGTTATAATAGCCATCAACGGATGCCCTGCCATCGACACTCGTACCCATTGAAATACGATAGTTATTGCGATCATCAATACGATCAAAATAACCCACTGTATGTGCATTGCCCTGACGATTAACCAATCCGTTGTAGCTGACAGTGCCACTTTCTCCCCACGGGATGGAAAGATTCAGATACATGCCATCATCTTTTTTATTGTCAAAATTGTTACGATAGGCTGACAGATTGACGCTGATATTTTTATAACGCCCAATATCAAAATACTTGGATAAGGAAATGTTATAGCGATCGTTTGTTGGCCGATTCCAGTAAGTTTGATGGCTATAGTTAAGGTAAGCAGTTAAACCAATATCTATAAATTGCTTATTGAAGGTAATGGTGTACATCTCCTTACCGCTATTGGAAGAAACGTTGCGATAGCGGCGATCGATATACTGCCCCATATTCATGAAATTGCGCTCAGAGAAACGATATCCGGCAAATGTCACCTGACTGTTATATTGATCAAAACGTTTCGAATAACTAAGACGATAAGATCCACCTGTCAGCGTTTTGTTTTCTCCCGGTAATCTTGCCCTCGATTCCGTCATATCAAACGACAATGCACCAAACATCACCAGGTCGCGGCCGATCCCCAGTGATAAGGCGTTATAATCTCCCGCAGCTAAAAGACCACCATACAGCGACCAGCCATTGTTAATTCCCCACGAGAATTCACCCAGACCGAACGCAGGCCCTTCGCGACGGTGTTTATCATTAGTGGATTGGCCACCAACAAGTTTGTACTGTACTCGTCCGGGACGGGTCAGATAAGGAATAGTCGCAGTATTAACCTGAAACTCTTGTACACTACCGTCTTGCTCTTCGACTCTGACGTCCAATGTTCCTACTACTGCATCACTAAGATCCTGAATACGGAATGGACCAGAAGCGACCTGAGTTTCATACAGCACTCTCCCCTGTTGTCTGACTGTCACCTTGGCATTAGTCCGTGCTACACCTGTGACTTCAGGCGCATATCCACGTAAATTCGGTGGTAACATATTTTCATCAGTCACTAAACTGACACCCGTATAGCGGAAACTATCGAAGATGCTGGAATTGAGGTAATCCTCACCCAATGTCAATTTCGCTTCCAGACGAGGGATAGCACGATATACATAGTAACGACTCCAATCCCAATCACGCTTTCTTCCCTCAGAATTCCCCCATTTATCACCATCCTGGCTTTTGAAATGGTTATATCTGGCCTGCCAGTCTGCCCGAAAACGCCACTCCCCGACATTCATTCCTGCTGTTCCAATAGCACTTATCTGCTGGTTGCTACTACCGTGAACAGGTTTAGAGGTTTGTGCGTTAACGTTATAATCAAACAGTAGTCCGGGTATCCCATTATCCCAACGAGCAGGGGGGTCCCAATCGGGTAAGTCATATTCCAGATAAATTTTGGGTATGATCAAATAAAGCGTATAAGTGGCGAGATCACCTCTGGCTGACATACCAGGCAACGAATTAAAATCAAGGCATTTCCCCTCATTCTGCCAGACTAATTTTTCTATCCAGTTTTGTTTCAGGGCGATTTGTTTCACCAATTCAGGAGATATACAGGCTTCACTACCTTTTGGCTCATCAGTCGGTGCAATAAAATCGATAGAATAGGTATCCGAAAGTTCATGCTGATTCATCCGAACACTCATCATATAATTCCCCGGCATGATATAACCTGCACGGGCAAATTTATCCAAATCAATATTGGCACGTTCACTGATATCTAATGCACCAATATTGAATTCAACTGATGATCTGGAATGAGCAACCTGAACGCCAGACAATGCAAACAGTATAAGAGAAAAAAGAGGATTAATTCCGAATAGTAGGTGCTCCTTTTTTATTTTATTAGTTACTCTTTTTTGATTAATCACATTATCTCTATTACTGTTTGTCTTTTTATTACTGATTACTTTTCTATTATCAAATAAAAAACCATGATTCATAGAATCTGAAAACAAAGCCATAGCACCCTCTGAACAATGAATCGTTAATCATCCAGTTTGAAATTAGCCGCTGTCAGACATAACCAAGTCTGTAAGCGTACAGGAGTTCTTACCTCATACATGGCGTCATTAAAGTTCATCGATCTAAATTGAGGAGCCTGACCGATACTGAAGTTGCAGAGATAGCCACATGTCCTGCCTAGCCGTAATATGTTACGTTCTCTGTTTATATTTCACTGATTAAATAAATAAAAAAAGGGTATTTCAGTTTACCACTATAGGGATCATTTTGTTAATGACACAATCTGTTTACTCAATCATGAATAATATTGATTTACATCAATAAAATAGATCTTGTTACAGAATATTGTAGTCATACCTTACTTACACGTTATATCCCAGAAATACCCTAAATATATTATCAGGAAAGTCAAGATTAACAATTAAAGTGAATTTCCTGATATTCAAGCAATAAAAATTATCAGATAGCTTGTAATATTATAGGTAGTTTAAAGTAAAGTTTGCGATAGCAGTGAAATCACCAGGTTTCACTTCTCCAGTGCCTTTACCGTCTTCCCCTACTACTGTCAAACCTTTCAGATGTGCCGCGAAGTTCAGATCGTTGTTGCCATCATGCAGAGACATTGCGTCTGATTCTGTCCCCAAAGGAATCACTTTGTTTCCGTGGTTAGTGATTGCGATTGCTGCACCTTGTGCTGTACCTTCGATAGCCAGTAAACCTTTCTCACTCGCTTCTGCGCCAGTAAAGGTGGTTTTCACGCTTTTTTGAGTCTCAGTAGTACAACCTTCTAATTCAATTTTGAAAGATTTGGAAGCTGAGCGGCCGCCATCTTTCAGAACGTGACTGGAAACAGCGCCCAGATCAACTTCAACATTGGTGTTTTTGATTGAGCAAGGCGCATCAATGATAGAACCTCTGAATTTAACTGTACCACTACCTTGATTAGTCGCACTTGCCGCACCAGCAGCTAAAGCCACACCAAAACCTACAACCATCGCTAATTTGTTCAGTTTCATAATTTTACTTATTCCTTTAATCGAAAAATAGATATTAATAACCAAAAGGAAGCCGAAGCACAGAAATTAATTTCTGACACTTAGGCAAATGATTATTTAGTTTTTTGACATGGATCATAATCTGTCAAAATAAACCAAACCGGCAATATCATTCTACATAATAAACCTTAAGTCAAATTTCAGATAATAAAACTACTTATGCTCCTTAACGTCATATGAAATATGAGTTTTTGCAAAAAAGTACGCATAACGAGTAGTATATATTACTAATTATCTCTCAATTTTGGGTTATTCCCCTGAGTTATATCGAGCAATGTTTAGTAATTCAGCATCTTAATTGGCGTTGTTTTATTGCTCTATTTTATCTACCTGAAAGGAAGGTTCATTTTATTATCCTGATATAATCATAACATTTAGTTTTTATTATCATGATTATCTGGAAAGTTAAGATAAAAACAGAATATTTATCCAATAAATATGATTAACAAGCTAATTATTAATTGAAAATATTTCTTAAAAATACTGTTTAAATTATATTAAGATTATTATCTTTTTATTCATTTTCTAATCAAATTAGAAAATAGAAAACACCTATTAAATAAACGACTAAAGCCTATTCTTAATAATAGGCATAAATTGACATATAATTTATAAACAAAAAGCCCTTTCCAATGACGGAAAGGGCTTGTGATTTTTTAATCAAACGCGTAAATTATTTACAATTTTTTAATTATCGCCCAGCAAAATGGATTCAAGCGCAATCTCGATCATGTCATTAAATGTATTCTGCCGCTCTTCCGCGGTGGTTTGTTCACCAGTACGGATATGATCAGACACAGTACAAATCGCCAACGCTTTTGCCCCAAATTCAGCAGCAACACCGTAAATACCCGCGGCTTCCATTTCAACCCCCAGGATGCCATATTTTTCCATTACGTCGAACATTTGAGGATCTGGTGTATAAAACAGATCCGCAGAGAAGATATTACCGACACGCGTATTGATATTCTTCGCCTTCGCTGCATCCACTGCATGACGAACCAGATCAAAGTCAGCAATCGCTGCGAAATCGTGATCTTTAAAACGCAGGCGGTTTACTTTGGAATCAGTACATGCACCCATACCGATCACAACATCACGGATCTTAACGTCTTTGCTGACCGCACCACAGGAACCAATACGGATGATTTTTTTGACACCAAATTCCGTGATCAGCTCTTTGGCGTAGATAGAGCAAGATGGGATACCCATTCCATGGCCCATAACAGAGATGCGGCGGCCTTTGTAAGTACCGGTGAAACCCAGCATACCGCGGACATTGTTAACCTGACGGGCATCTTCCAAGAAAGTTTCTGCAATGTATTTTGCACGCAGTGGGTCACCTGGCATCAAAACAACATCAGCAAAATCGCCCATCTCAGCATTAATATGTGGGGTGGCCATAATTTTATTTCCTTGTTTTTATTACGTATCAAAATAGATGAAAATGGGGAGACGCTGAGGTCTCCACCAAAAATTAAAACATCGCTTTACCGTAATCCATTGGTGTCAGATCGAAGTATTTTGCTACTGTCTGCCCCATGTCGGCGAATGTTTCACGATGTCCTAGTGAACCTGGCTTAACTTTTTGGCCGTAAACCAGAACCGGAACATGTTCACGTGTGTGATCTGTTCCCGCCCAAGTCGGGTCACAACCATGGTCAGCGGTTAAAATCAGAATGTCATCTTCTTTAACTAATTTCAGCATTTCAGGTAAACGACGATCGAACAACTCCAGCGCTGCCGCGTAACCGGCAACATCACGGCGGTGACCGTAGGAAGAGTCAAAATCAACAAAATTGGTAAATACGATGGTGTTATCTCCCGCTTGCTCCATTTCAATCAGCGAAGCATCAAACAGGGCATCAATTCCTGTCGCCTTGACTTTTTTGGTGATCCCGACATTTGCGTAAATATCTGCAATTTTGCCAATGGAAACCACTTCCCCCTTCTTTTCATCAACCAATTTTTTCAGGACAGTTGGGGCGGGTGGCTCAACGGCCAAATCATGACGATTGCCAGTACGCTGGAAATTGCCGGCTTTATCACCCACAAATGGACGGGCAATAACACGACCAATGTTATATTCGCCAATATTCAACTCTTCACGAGCAATTTCACACAGCTCGTACAGACGATCCAAGCCAAATGTCTCTTCATGGCAAGCAATCTGGAAAACAGAATCCGCAGAGGTATAGAAAATCGGTTTACCGGTTTTCATATGCTCTTCACCCAACTTGTCCAAAATCACGGTACCGGAAGAGTGACAGTTACCCAGATACCCCGGCAGATTTGCCCGTTCAACCAGTTTATCCAGCAATTCCTGTGGGAAGCTGTTTTCTTCGTCACGGAAATAACCCCAGTCAAACAGCACCGGAACGCCTGCAATTTCCCAGTGTCCTGACGGCGTGTCTTTACCAGAAGAAAGTTCACTCGCGTAACCATAAGCACCGATAATTTCGGCATCTTTATCCAGGCCAATTGGGAACGTTCCGCAAGACTCTTCCGCTGCCTTACCCAATCCCAAACGGCTCAGGTTTGGCAAGTGTAGCTGCCCCTTACGGCCAATATCAGCCTCACCAAGGGCACAACGTTCTGCAATATGACCCAAAGTGTTAGATCCCTCGTCACCAAACTTTTCAGCATCAGCCGTTGCACCGATACCAAAGGAATCCAATACCATGATAAATGTACGTTTCATAATGTTCTCCTGCGTCAATTCACGCTATCAATGCGGAAACTGCCAGCTATTAAAATCAATTTAAATGCTTGTATGATTTATCCACGGATATAACGATAAACCATAGGTGTGGTGGCTTGTGTCTCGCTTTCCTTAAAAACAAGCGCCTTACGTACTGCTTCTGCGGCTTCATGCCAGGCACTCTCGCTATTGGCATGAACGATTGCTAAGGGAGTATCCGCGTTCACTTTTGTGCCCAGCGCAACGATATCACTCAGCCCCACACTGTAATTAATCGGATCTGTCGCCTTACGACGTCCTCCGCCCAATGCAACAACAGACATGCCTAAGGCTCTGGTATCCATTTCTGCAACGATGCAATTTTTTCCCGCTAATATCTGTTCAGACAATACTTCTCCAGCCAATACTGGCCTGACGAATTCCGCAGTCGGGAGGTAGCGGGGATAATTTTCGACAAAATCAGTCGGCCCTTTCTGCGCTGCCACCATACGACCAAATGTTTCCGCCGCCCGTCCACTGTCCAGTGCTGCCTGTAGCTTACGGTATGCATCGTCACGACCGATAGCCAAATTACCTGAAACCAGCATCTCAGCAGATAGTGCCATAGTAACTTCAAATAACCGAGGGTTACGGTATTCTCCCGTCAAGAATTGAACGGCTTCACGCACTTCCAAAGCATTACCCGCGCTGGATGCCAAAACTTGATTCATATCCGTCAATAGTGCCGTGGTTTTACAACCTGCACCATTAGCGACTTTAACGATAGCTTCTGCCAGTTGTTCCGACTGTTCGTAGGTTGGCATAAATGCCCCGGAACCCACTTTCACATCCATGACCAAAGCATCCAGTCCTTCGGCCAGTTTTTTACCCAAGATGGAGGCAGTGATCAAAGGAATAGAATCAACAGTTGCCGTAATATCACGTGTCGCATAAAAACGTTTATCCGCAGGTGCCAGCAAATTTGTTTGCCCGATAATGGCAATACCTACGTCGCGAATAATATCGCGGAAACGGTGCTCATCAGGGAAAATATCAAAGTCGGGAATGGATCCTAATTTATCCAGCGTTCCTCCGGTATGCCCCAAGCCACGTCCCGATATCATCGGCACATATCCCCCACAAGCCGCCACCATTGGGCCAAGTATCAGGGAAGTGACATCTCCCACACCGCCCGTCGAATGTTTATCGACAATCGGTCCGGGTAAATTTAATTTTTTCCAATCTAAAACAGTTCCAGAATCACGCATCGCTAATGTCAGTGCGACACGCTCCGCCATCGTCATATCATGGAAATAGATAGTCATTGCCAGTGCAGCAATCTGCCCTTCGGAAACCGTATTATCGCGGATACCGTTAATAAAGAAGCGGATCTCTTCTTCATTCAATGGATGACCATCACGTTTTTTGCGGATAATTTCCTGTGCCAGAAACAAAGCTACCTCCCAATCATGATTATCTGAAAAGAATGGCAGTAACGCACACTATCTTAACGTGTGTGCAATCAGTCATTATTGATCTCAATAACCACTACTCTGCTTTTGGTTCTGATGTCCAAGCGTAGTCAGCAAACTCCCCAACAAACTGGAAGCTCCGAAACGGAAATGACGGGAATCAACCCATCTGTCTCCCATAATACGTTCTGCCAACGCCAAATATTGTGCCGCTTCTTCGCTAGTGCGCACACCGCCTGCCGGTTTAAAGCCAACGCGATCTCCTGCGTCCATATCACGGATCACACTCAACATAATTTCGGCACTTTCCAGTGTTGCATTAACAGGAACCTTACCGGTTGAGGTTTTGATGAAATCCGCTCCAGCCTTAATTGAAATTTCCGATGCTTTACGAATCAAAGCTGCTTCTTTTAATTCACCCGTTTCAATAATGACTTTTAGCCAGACGCCTGATTCAGAACAGGCTGTTTTACAGGCTTTTACCAAGTCAAAACCAATCTGCTCATTACCCGCCATCAAAGCGCGATAAGGGAAAACAACATCCACTTCATCAGCACCATAAGCTATGGCAGCACGAGTTTCAGCCAGTGCAATGTCGATATCATCATTGCCATGTGGGAAATTAGTCACCGTGGCAATGCGAATATCAGGAGTTCCTTGCTCGCGCAATACCTTACGTGCCACAGGGATAAAACGTGGGTAGATACAGATAGCTGCCGTATGTCCGGCTGGACTGTTTGCCTGACGACAAAGTGCAGTCACTTTCTCATCTGTATCATCATCATTAAGTGTAGTTAAATCCATCAAACCCAGCGCACGCTGAGCGGCGGCAGTTAAATCGGTCATAAAACTCTCCAACGGTATTATTATCGTCACTGAATCAGACAACAGACTTAAAACAAAAGCAGGTGAGAAATCTCACCTGCATTCAATTTGATATAGATTTCCTGCGTCTTACAACGAGAGGAAGAATCCGGCAATTGTTGCACTCATCAAGTTAGAGAGTGAACCTGCCAATACAGCTTTCAAGCCGAAACGGGCAATGTCACCGCGACGGTTTGGTGCCATACCACCTAAGCCGCCCAACAGGATCGCGACAGAAGACAAGTTAGCAAAGCCACAAAGGGCAAAAGAGATAATTGCCTTAGTATGGTCAGAAAGCACCTGTAGACCTGCGGCCTGAACAACATCATCCGCTTTCAGGTATTCACCAAAGTTCATAAATGCCACGAACTCGTTGACCACTAATTTCTGCCCGATAAAAGAGCCTGCAATTGTTGCTTCATTCCATGGAACACCGATCAGGTAGGCGATTGGTGCAAAGACCCAACCCAAAATCAGTTCCATCGATAATTGAGGATAATCGAACCAGCCGCCAATACCACCTAAGATACCGTTCAGCAACGCAATCAATGCGGTGAATGCCAACAGCATTGCACCAACATTCAAGGCTAACTGCATACCCGATGCCGCCCCCGATGCCGCAGCATCAATTACGTTTGCCGGGCGCTCTTCTGCGGCAACCAACGACATGGCATCAGCCGTATCATGGGTTTTTTCTGTTTCTGGCACGATCAATTTCGCAAACAGCAAACCACCTGGTGCAGCCATAAATGAAGCTGCGATCAGGTATTCCAATGGAACGCCCATGGATGCATAGCCTGCCAGAACTGAACCCGCAACTGAAGCTAAACCGCCACACATAACGGCAAACAACTCAGACTGTGTCATGGTCGAAATATATGGGCGTACAACCAGAGGAGCCTCAGTTTGACCTACGAAAATATTCGCAGTCGCAGACAAAGATTCAGTTCGTGATGTTCCCAATATTTTCTGCAATCCACCACCTAATATTTTGATGATAATCTGCATAATGCCCATGTAATACAGCACCGCAATAAGTGATGAGAAGAAAACAATCACGGGCAGAACACGCAGGGCAAAGATAAAGCCACCACCACCAAACAATTCAAACATTTTGTCGGAAACCAGTCCGCCAAAAATAAAATCTGTCCCTTTTTGGCCATATCCAATCACATTGGAAACACCTGCTGACATTCCTTCCAGAATGTCTTTACCGGCTGGTACGTAAAGTACAAATGCCCCAACAGCAACCTGAATCAGAAAGGCGCCCAGGACAGTGCGGATTTTAATAGCTCGATAATTACTGGAAAAAAGTACTGCGATAAAAACCAGCACTACCATCCCGATCAGGCTCATAAGGAGTTGCATTGGAAGAATCCCTGTTCACTGAATAAATAATAAGAAAATATGTCAGTTATTCGATAAGTTCCTACTGACATTGTGTGCGAGCCGATTATACCTAGGACTAAAAAGGAACAAGCAACTAACATCACAAATTAATGCTACAAAAAGTAATATAAAAACTAAAAATGAGATATTCATCACACAAAACCACCTAATTTCGATGGAATTAGATAATTTAACGGAGAAAAAGATGAAAAACGGGATAAATAGGCAAAGAATATAAATTAAGTATTATTAATGTGTTATAAGTCAACGCAGTGCAAATAAGGTCAGACTATTTTGGTAAATTTGATTGGCGATTTCATCTGACGGCTCTCTTCGTAACTCACACAATGCGGCGAAAACCTGTGCAACTCTTTCTGGCCGATTTGGCTGCCCCTGAAACCCTGATAACGGCATATCAGGCGCATCCGTTTCTAATACCAAAGATGACAGGGGTAATTGTGAAATGGTGTTACGTGTCTTTTGCGCCCTGTCATAGGTAATTGTTCCGCCGACACCAATGTAAAACCCCAGGCGAATAAAAGCTTGAGCCTGGGATAAACTCCCCGCAAAACCATGAATAACCCCTGCTCGTGGTAACTTATGTATTCTCAATATTGCCGCTAATTGATCATGGCTTTTTCTGGAATGGAGGATGACAGGTAGATCATATTGTTTAGCGCGTTTTAGCTGTGCTTCTAACATACTTTTCTGCTTTTCAAACTGCGGATCTGGCATATAAAGGTCAAGGCCAATTTCACCTACCGCTACGCATTTGGCCTCTTTTTTCTGTAGTTTTTGCTCCAACTCATCCAAGTGAACCTCTTGATGTTCAGCAATATAGAGTGGATGTAAACCAAATGCGGCATAAATTGGCGCATAAGCCTCAGCCAACGCAGAAACTCTCTGGAAGTTCATTTGACTTACTGTGGGGATAATAATTTTTTCCACGCCCACTTGTCTGGCTTGTTGCAGGCTTGCTATTTCATCACCAGTAAAAGGGGGAAAATCAAAATGGCAATGTGTATCAATAAACATTTAATTATCCAGATTATCCATCATAAAAGTTCCTGTTGTTTGTCTATGTTCCATCACATCAGGTGCAGGAGATTCCGCTGACGGGCAATGATTGCCACTGTTTAGGAAATGGTTTCGCCGAAAACAGTGGTGTTCAGAACTTAACCCTGTACGGCATACTCCATAGCTATTACGTTCTGCATCCCCAAATTTTCCTTCAACAAAAGTGTGCCCAATCGTTGCCAGAAAATATCGCCCGCAACGCCGTCCCAAATGATAATCCTGATTTAACGCACTAAGCCGACTGCCCAAAGCCATTGTAGCCAATGGTGCTGGTGGATAAATTTCGAAGATCTGCACGCCATCCGGTGGATTTTCGATAAATTTCTGTGTCCGGCGATAACTCTGTGCATGGAGGTTGAGCATCTTGACCATTTTTTGCAAGCTGCTGGCCTCTAACCAGCGCTCTACGCGCTTGAACCACTGGGGAGTGTAGTAAAGCTGTGAAGGAACGGTACGGATCACCACTATAGTATCCGCACCTCGACGATAAGCTTCCTGCACTGGGATTGCATCACAAATGCCGCCATCCTGATAAACCACATCCCCCAGAGTAACCCCATTACGATAGAACCCCGGAATGGCACTTGAAGCTTTGATAATATCCATCCAGTTTTTATCATCAGGATGCAGGTAATTCGGTTCAAAATTATCCGAACGACAAGCGCACATGTAGAATTCACGTCCAGCATCAAACTGTCGCATTGCGACGGAAAGATTGAGTGGTAACTGCTCAGACACGGTATCAATATACCAATCTAAATCGACCAGATGCCCACCGCGCACAAAGCGTAATGGATTAAAAAAAGCGGGGTCGGTCGTATAACGGTTGATTACCTTGCGTGCATATCCCCTCTGACCACAAATATAGGCAGAAAGATTTTGCGCTCCCGCAGATGTCCCAAGGAACAGTTCAAACGGGTTAAAGCCAAGACGGAGAAATTCATCCAAAACACCGGCGGTAAAAATACCTCTCTGACCACCACCTTCACAAACGAGTGCAATTTTCCCAGGTTTGATCTGTGGTTTATAAGCTAAAGGTTCGATGTTACCCAATGTTATTGAAATATGTTTCCCCATTTTTCTCTTCCTCTGAAAGTCAATGGCAGCACCAAGCCATAGCACATTAGCCGAATATCTATCAGTATATCGTTACCCAAACAACTTGCTTGTAACATTTTTATAAAAATTGAAAAAATAGAGCATCAATAGTTAAACTGATATGAAAATAGCAAGTTATCGGAATGCCGTCAGCGAATAACATTCCTATGAATAATCTCATTACTTAACAAGATATTATCTGAGGAAAAGAAACGGAAAGAGTGGCTATCATCAACCACTCTATTAACGATGTCTATTATTTTTCAGATTAAGATTATTTCTTAATCTCTATCGTACTTTTTATTGATTTGACACCTTTTATTCCATGAACAATCTTCACTATTTTCGCTGCTTGATGTTTGTTTTTGACAACACCGGAAAGATGGACAACACCTTTTTCAGTTTTCACCGAAATGTCATGACTATTGATACCCTTATGTTCCAGCAGTTTTTCTTTCACTTTTGCTGTAATGGCACTATCGTCTAAATAAGCATCTGCTTTTTGCAAGGATTGATCAATTTTTTTCCCTGCACTATCGATAGATTTATCGAGTTGTTGCCCTGTACTCTCCAGCGTTTTTCCCACAGAAAGATCCGCCGCCAGAGCACTACTACTGACCAATGCCGAGCCTAAAACAACAGCCAGTAGTGAATGTGTGAACTTGATATTTTTCATCCTACCACCTTTTTAAATTTTTTAACTTCAGCCTGAACCGTTACCAAAACAGTATGTCAATTAGGCAATGGTGATAAAATGAGATTTACAAAAAATAACGTATATTTTCATTAATCCAGAGAGTTATTCTTTTATTTGCACGAGCAACAGAATATATGGATAAAATAAAGATAAGGGCCAACAGGATAGCTGGCCCTGAAAGAATATTAATGTTCCCGTGTCTTACGGAAGGAAACGTCAGGATAGCGCTCACTGGTCAAGTTTAAATTGACCATAGTTGGTGCAATGTAAGTTAAGTTATCACCGCCATCGAAAGCCAGATTTTGCTCATTTTTGCGCTTGAACTCTTCCAACTTCTTCGCATCGCTGCACTCGACCCAGCGAGCCGTAGAAACGTTAACCGGTTCATACAGCGCTTCAACGTTGTATTCACTCTTCAAACGGGCAACAACAACATCGAACTGAAGCACACCTACCGCCCCGACGATCAAATCGTTATTAGACAGCGGACGGAATACCTGCACAGCACCTTCTTCTGATAGTTGCACCAGACCTTTCAGCAATTGTTTCTGCTTCAACGGATCACGCAGACGAATACGACGGAACAATTCAGGAGCAAAGTTAGGAATACCGGTAAACTTCAGCTCTTCACCTTGGGTAAAGGTATCGCCAATCTGAATGGTGCCATGATTATGCAGACCGATAATGTCCCCTGGATAAGCATGTTCGACATGAGAGCGATCTCCGGCCATAAAGGTCAGTGCATCAGAAATGACAACGTCTTTCTTAATGCGAACCTGACGCAATTTCATGCCTTTTTCATATTTACCGGAAACAACCCGCAAAAATGCCACACGGTCACGGTGTTTCGGATCCATATTCGCCTGAATTTTGAAAACAAAACCGGTGAATTTTTCTTCACCGGCAGCCACCTCACGCGCATCAGTCTGACGAGGCATTGGGGTTGGAGCCCATTTAACCAGGCCATCCAGCATATGATCAACACCAAAGTTACCCAATGCAGTACCAAAGAAGACAGGTGTTAATTCTCCCTGTAAAAAGGCTTCCTGATCAAATTCATGGGATGCGCCTTTGACAAGTTCCAGCTCTTCGCGCAATTGATTCGCCAGCTCGTCACCCACCGCTGCATCCAGTTCAGGGTTGTCCAATCCTTTGATAGCGCGAACTTCCTGAATGGTATGCCCCTGACCTGATTGGTACAGGTAAGTTTCATCAAGGTAGAGGTGATAGACACCTTTAAAGGATTTACCACAGCCGATTGGCCATGTGATTGGGCTACAGGCAATATTCAGCTCATTTTCCACTTCATCCATTAGCTCCATTGGATCACGAATATCACGGTCGAGCTTGTTCATGAATGTCAGGATCGGCGTATCACGCAGGCGAGTGACTTCCATCAACTTACGGGTACGATCCTCAACCCCTTTCGCGGCATCAATGACCATCAAACAGCAGTCAACGGCAGTCAAGGTACGGTAAGTATCTTCCGAGAAGTCTTCGTGTCCTGGGGTATCCAGTAAGTTAACCAAACAATCAGCATAAGGAAACTGCATCACGGAAGTGGTAATGGAAATACCACGCTGTTTTTCCATCTCCATCCAGTCTGATTTAGCGTGTTGGTTGGAGCCTCGGCCTTTTACCGTTCCCGCTTTCTGGATCGCCTGTCCGAACAATAATACTTTTTCGGTAATGGTTGTTTTACCCGCATCCGGGTGAGAAATTATTGCAAACGTTCTTCGCTTGGCGACTTCACTGGCGAAAATTGGATTTTGCATGGGGATTTTTCCAATTATGTACAATAACATGTACAGAAAATAAATTTGCGAAAATTTTACACTGCTAAGTCGCCTTTGCAAATTACAACTTACCATTCGACACCAAAATCCACCAACATGATACTACTGCCCTATGATTGCATAGCTAACGCCGCATCTTGAATCAATCGCGGCATATTGTCGCGGGTGATCCATTCACGGGCACCGTTAAAAACAAAGCCGTATTTTTTGGCCTGCTCAAAAGAGAGTTTACTCATTCTATTCTCCAGTACGCATGACAAATTCCACCCGTTATTACAGGGTGTTGTCATGCGTGAATAATTTCAGTCAGGTAATTAGGCAGTCTGCCAGTTAGAAATTAGGGCGAGGTTGCTGTCAGTGTCGTAGTATTTGACAATCCAGTCGGTTTTGACGTGACCTTCAATCGGGGTTTTTGCATCACCTGTTTGAATACTGCCATCAGTCGTAGATGCAAACACCGTCTGACCAGTGGACGCACTCTGATTGGTTGGCGCACACCAGAAATCACCACGAGCTGCAATTGTAACGTCTGTCTGGTCTGGGATAGTCATTGTTGCAGGCGATGTCAGGTTATAGTTGTAATACGCTAGTATGCGCTCAACAAAGCCCACCGGTGCGCTTTTGCCTGTTGTGGAGGCTTTGACCTGCCGGAATGGATCCGTGCCTGCAAACACGAAATGACCGATGGTGATCTCGCCTTCTGCTCGCGGATTGCCCTGCGTGTAAATCACGGGGTTTTGTGTGGCTCTGTCACCGGGAACCGCCGGAGCGTAGTACAGTCCAACCTGTTTTTGTAATGCCATGATAACCTCTTAGATTTTAATGTTTTTCAAACCCGCAAATGGACCTTCTAGACTACTTGGCGCGGCATCCATAACCGGATTCTGTGTGAATGCAGAGGGCTTTTGTGTTGCTAGTATATCTACCATGCCTTTATATGCGGTTTTGTCGTATTTCTTGGGGTCATAGCCTTTATTTTTCAATGCATGCGCATAAATCGCTTCGGCACTATCAAAAGCCATGATGTCCAGCTCTCCCACCAGCGAACGGACTTTTTGCCCAGCTTCATTGAGTGCCTTAAAATGCACCTTAGTTTGTTCAATGGCCTGCTGGCGAATAGCGTTAGCATCCATTGTGATTTTCGGCTTATGATCCATGGCGGTTGTATTCTCCTTGTTTTCTCCCGAATTTTCCCCAACCGGATTATCGTTCACCGAATTGGGTTTTTCCTGACCGTTGTCCCCAACGGGCGCTGAGGTTGATTCGCCTTCTGCCAGTTCATGGGCAAACTGCATACCACCAATAAAGGTCTGTACAGCAGCTTCATCATCTGTTGCCAATCCTAACTCCGTCATTTTTTTTCTGACGGCATCGTTATCTATTACGAACTCAGTCGGCTTCTGGTTTTCAGTTGACTGAGCCGCATTAGGATCGTCCTGTGTAATCGCGGTGTTATTCTCAACACTACCGGGCACTTGGTTTTCCTGTGGCATTGTCTGTTCCTGTAATTGAGACGGTAAACCGTCATGTACGTACACATCGGGACCAGCCCGACCTTCTTTGACCAGTGCTACATGATTCCCTCGGATATCCAGCAACATCTTAGCCTTGGCTTCTTCTTTAGGAGCGATATCAGGCAAAGGTCTGATCGGGCGCAGTCCCGGTGGTATCTGGTGCTCAGGCATATTTACCTCTCTTTGGTTGAATTCAGAATAAACAACTGGCTCTATTTATATAAACCCCCTATCGGAGCGAGACCATTTCAGCCCAAAACTGACACAAACCTCTATCAAGCACCCGAATATGGATGCTTTGCAGAATTTTGTATAATGGGTAATCACTCTAAATTTATACCTTTGTAACTCTCTGGCGGGATCAGCGTTCCATATTCATCTTGCACACCAATGTCAGTTAGCATGTCACCATATTGATGAACGAGAGCATTCATGTACTTAATCCCTCTACTGTTCAATTCCGGCACTTTGCCACCGCAAATAACAACTCCCTTAATCGGAGTGGCGTCAAATTCTTTCAATAGCTTTGAGTAGAATCGCGCTCGATAGCCATCATTCATTCTGTCTTTGGGGTATCCATCTAACAGGCCCCATAGAAAATGTTTGCAGACTTCAATGTCGCCAGTTTCATACCGATAAATAGGGCGACGCCATGTCGCCACTAAATGAAGTAAGTACGCCTCGGCCACTCGGCTACAAAAGAAATCGCATGGTGATATATTATCTTTCATGAGTGATTACCTCTTTACCGCCACCAATCAACCCAAGAGCCACCTGACCGAGGTCATTAATCAGCTTTTCAGCCTTATTGAGGGTAATCAGGTCATCTTGTCGCTTTCTCAGTCTGCGGCCAGCATCAGAGGAATCCTCGTCAGACGCCTTTTTTGCCAAAACAAGCATGTCTTGTAGTTGTTGGATGGTAAATCCGAAGCCAGATTTCACCTCAAGATCAGTCATGTGATCGAACACCTGAGCTTGTAACTCATAGCTATAGCTCATTGCCATCAGACAAGACTCACGCTTGGGGAATTTATATCCTGGGTAAATCTCGCCGTTCTGTTGGTTCTTTATGGGGTGTGAGAAATTTTTCGCACACCCCTCACCAAGCACTTTTGGCACCTTTTTAGTGAAATCTGAATGACGTAATTTTTTGTACTTTTTGCACGGGAACGTTAATCCCTCTGCCTCTGCTTTAGCCTTACGGTCAGCGTTGATGTAATCCACCATTTCCAAGCTGGTCATGGTCGGTGCTTCTGTTACGGGAAGATTGGCTTTATTCGTTTTGACTAATTTCATCGGGTATTTTCCTTATAGAAAGCCGAACCTGTTCACACAGAAAAACCGCCCGCAGAAATACCCTATTAATAACGGTTTTCTCAGGCTCGACTTTCTGTAAGGCTCTGCGTTTTTATTGGTATGCGTGTGAATGCACGGTGAAATTCAGATATAAAAATGCCACCATCCCGTGTGCGTTGGGTACGCGATGGGAACGAGGTGGCAGCATGGGTTATTCCTGTAGCCACTCAGGGAATGGGTATAGGAATAAAAAAGCCATCACGCGAGGTGGTGGCAGTAAGTGTTATGCAGATCGCTTTTTAATCATTTCGATTGGATATAATCGCGGAGCGATTACATAGAGAAACTATCTCACTGACACTGCCCTTAACCTACTCCTGCCACCCCAGAATCATTTGCTCTGAGGTGGTAATGCATCCTGAACAAGAGGGTCTACCTCTGGATGCTGCGTCTTATCCTGCCAGTGATTTTCAATCGCTTCACTCATGCGACGCATCCAATCAGCCAGTTTTAGTGCCGCCTCTTTCTCTGATTTCAGTTTAGGAAAATTAGTAAATTCCATTCTTGCGATATATCGACCGAATTCGTCTTTGTTGATGAGAAGTCTTTGGTCAAGAACTGTTTCTAAGTTGTTGTGTGATACATAGTATTTACTGAGTTGTGTTCGCTCTTCCCGATCTTTCTCAAAGTAAATCAAGTCAACGTCTGTTTTCATTTATCCCACCTGCATTCAGTATTTACATAATCCTGCAAATATCTCAGTTTTGCCCGGTCGTTGATGACGCCTTCTCGGATATCGAGAACAGTTGATCCAGTTTCTCCAGTGAGTTCGACGGTGGTTGCATCGCCCACGCCGCTGGAGGTAACGGTTTCAGACACGGGGCAGGTGGCTTTGATGCGCAGCTTGCGACGGCCAGAGGCAACATCAGCCCGAAGAGTATCGATTTCAGTCTTGGCATGGGCGAGTAGCAACACCCTTGATATAGGCTGAGGTGTTGTTTTCTATGTTGGGCGCCCAGCGGTTGATGATTTTAGACACGCTGTTATGACCGCCTTTGTGGTAATTGGTCAGCAACTTCATGAGTGCCCGAATGCCATACTCTGGTGACTCGAACCGACAGAACCGCTTTTCAATCTTCGGGTTATGAGGCAACTGGCCTTGCCATTTGTTCTTTGGGTTGTGATCAATATTGCCCGGATTGTGATTCCTAATGCCTCTGATCATCAGATTATCCCTCATGGTCGTTCAGCAATTTTTCAATATCCCAACTGCGCATACTGGTACAAACCTCTACTCCTGTATCCAGAAAAATAGCTGTTCCATTATTACCGTTATAGTCAATGGGCTGAAAATGCGTAATACGTTCTAAAACAACCGTGGTGGAATACATCCGGCTACTGACGCCATAGGGCGGAAAATTATAGGTATTCATGATGCATTCCTATTCATTCGGGATGTTTCGCCAATTTCATACCGATCATCGATGAGTTCGTCATCATCACTATTGAATTTCGCCATCGCATCACAACAAATTGTGCAACAACGATAGTGTATGATTTCACCATCAAATACCCATGTTGATAATCTGGCGATGGATTTCAGGGGGATGATTTCATCGCAGATATGACAGCGAGCCGATTTGCGGGTTATACCGATTTTGTCTTTCAGGCAGCGTTCAGAACCGTCACCAAAATCACCCCAAAATAAATCAAATGACAGAACGGCATCCGTGTAATTTTGGTCTCTTGTCATTATTTATCCCCCAAGCGTTTATTAATGGCACGAACAGCAAACTCACGCAGCTTCTCAACACCAATAAACCCAATGGCACCCCCGATAGCCGGTGCAAAATTGGCAGGAATGCCGAACATCTCCAATCCACTGGATACACTCCATGACAGCGCACCACACAGTAGTGCCTCGACCCAGCGGTTCTTTCGTTCCACGCCGTCATAAATCAGGCGCCCGTAACAAATTAATGCCGCCAAAACAGAGCCGGATATTTGCGGCCATGAGTTTTTCAGGCCGTTTAATATGTCAGCCCATAAATCAGGATTTTCTTTCATCTTCATATTCCACCCCATCTGAACAATGGGCGTCCGTGGGGTGAACGATGGTTACCCCTGTGAGTCGGTTAAAAGTAATGGGTTGATAGTTAAGGTAAGCTGTTAGATCAGCCAAAAATCAACCAATCAATAGAGGGATGGCTGATTACCTCTAAAAAGGAAAAAATATGATTGTCATTGGCGGGCATAGAATGTCACCAGAACAAAATTTTCTTTATGACAAGTCCCAATTAAGCTATGAATTAACTGTTGCAATAATTGAGTTTCTTATCTCAGAATCCGCTAATCCAGAAGAGACAAAGAAGAAGTTAGAAAAGATGGTATTAAAACACGTCTCAAGTCACGCAAGGGGACATGCTGGCAAGGACTTAATCAACCTTCTGAAATAGCAAATCAAGGTGCAAGTGATTGCACCTTATTAATATGACTCACAAATTCTAACGACTTACTTTTAGCCCACTCTGTTGCTCTGAGTTCAAAATCTGAAAACGTCGATCTTTCATTATAGTCTTCGACATAAAATAATTTTACATGAGGCGTTTCATGAAAAAGGACTTCATCTTCTTTTTGCAGGCAAACATAAACATCAGCTTCTAGTGTTGCCACTCGTTTAGAAGAAAAAGACAATATGCTTTGCTGTTTCATGCCATCATTGTTTTTAAATTCCAATCTCGAATTCACTTTAGGAAAATTTACTATAATCTTCATCATTCACCTCGCTAGTGAGTTAATAGGGGTAAGATTGGAGTGTTAAGCTTGATCAAGCTTAAATACCTTAAACCCACCCATTTGAGATTCAGCTTTGTATTTTTCAATACTTATTCTCATTCTTTGCTTTCCCAATTCTGTTAAGTTAAGTGGCTTACCCGATTCATTTAAGTAATCCATAGACGCTTTTATTTGCTTTTTCATCTCAGTACTGGCTAATTTGTAAGTGTCCTCTAAATTTTCGGGCAACTGAACCAGTATGTAATTTAATTTAATATTTTTATTTTTACTCACTATCATTGCCGCTTCGCCCGTCGTTGCTGAACCCGCGAAGAAGTCTAAAACGATATCGCCATCATTAAGGGATTTTAAAGAGCCAATCAGTTCAGTTACGAGCTTTAATGGCTTTTTCCCATTTTTGAAAGGTACACCACCTTCGTTATTAAGCCCTGTAGTTTTAATGTGAGACCAAAGATCGCCAGGATGAACAAACAGGTTATCAGAGGCAAATATTAATTGCAGTCTGGGGTTTTGGCTGGTTTCTGGATATGTTCCGCGTACAAGATACACTAACCCCTGAGCTGACTTAACAGAGAAAACGCCACTTACTTTCTTGTTCTTCTTCTTCTTTTCTTCGCTTAGTTTGTAAACACTACTGGATTTGACGCACTGACATATTCGCCAGCTATTATCGAAAAGCCATTCATTCTTTTTGGAAACGGGTCCTTTATATACTTCGGACAAAGACCTTAAGGTTACCCCTGATAAAATTTCATCTAATTTTTTTAACTGCTCGTCACTAAGATACGCCGAATCTTTTATCGCGTCGTAAAAGTCCCTATTCTCCCTGCTAAAATTATCCAAATATATATTATACTCCGAGTCCCACCCAGACTTCTTTATGGGGGTGAATTCAATATTATTGATACCACTCGGTTTTATAGCAATGATATATTCTTTTAATTTTGGAATAGTACCTTGCTTTTTGACGCTGGCCATTTTGAGGCCGCTGGCTTCACTCATTTTAATGACAATAACTTTAATGGCGTCGTATCCAAATATTTCTTCGCAAACCTTCACTAAATTAAAGACTTCATTATCATCTATAGAGATATATATCATTCCTTCTGGGTGAAGTAAGTTTTTAGCAACGAGCAACCGCGGAAACATCATATTCAGCCAATTTGTATGACGCCGACCCGATGTATCACTGAACCGGTCTTTATAGATAAAATCCTTGCCCGTATTGTAAGGCGGGTCGATATAAATCATCTTTATTTTTTTGTGATAAGACTTTTGCAATATCTTAAGCACTTCAAGATTGTCACCTTCAATAAACAGGTTCTCTGTGGTATCCCAATTCACACTCTCTTCTTTACAAGGGCACAAAGTGCCTGTTGGTGGCATTTGGGCTATTTGACGTGCGCGAGCCTTACCCTGCCAAGTGAAGTTATAGCATTCTTCAATTGCCATCAACGAGTTCCCTGTAATGAATAGGTTGCCCTCAGAATCGAGGGCGGTAGATACGCAGCGCGTATTGATAACAGGCCGTGCCTGTATGATTTCAGATGCTAAATTGTGATCCTGCCAATATGAGCGTTTGCGATCGGCTGGAATAGGTAAATCCGCAACGCACCCAACACTTTCTCGGTAGTTGGCGACCAAAAAACAAAAAGCCACGCCATGCGCAGCCTTGAATTTGAACCGCTCGGAATTCCTAACTATTTGAATTTGTTCCGATGCCGGAATTCCCATATCGGGATTTTGAACTACCGAGGATTCTTAGGTAGTTGGATTTACTACGGGTAGATAGCAAAAAACCCCGCGAGTGCGAGGTTTGGAATTTATTCCGACCTCTCAGCCGGAGTGGTTGGAGTCCCAGACCTAAGTCGAAGTAACCAACTGGGCGGAATCGATAACAAGCGCCGCCCCGATTTGCCTTGTTACCCGCTCTTTCGCTTCTTGCTCCGAGCATACCTAAAATATACACTCCCATAACTTTTTTTCAAGTTATTTCAGAAATATTTATTGTTTCTATTCCTTTTTGTGAGCGCTCTCGCACTATTTCATCCTGCAACACCATATAAACTTTGGCATGAAATAAACTAATACACCATTTCACCCGATCAATACATTGTTTGATGGTCAACCACGGAGCAATGTCACTCTGCATATAATTTGCGAGAGTTTGCACGGTGTTTCTGCGAAGATAATAATCAGTGGCGAGGACATATACAGGGTTGGACTTACTAAAAGCTTTTAAGATAGCCTGCTCTACAAAATCAGCTTCATCTACATCGTTGGCGCGTTGAAACATGTCGCTGAGTGATTGCTTGGGAAATAAAATCATGTGGGCTTTTTTCAGTAATTCCTCCCCTCTATATCCGGCAGTTCTTAGGCTATCGAATACATCCATAAACTTCTCTTGCTGCTCTCCTGACCACCCACTTACAAATCGCCATATTCCATCGCAGCCACCACCGCCATATCTTCCAGAATAGGCTGAGCCACCCATTTCATCAGCCCATAGTGATAAGATTGCTTTGACCCATCGCTCCTGTGCTGGCGTTAATCTGCGCACTTTGCCTAGGTATGATTTCCTTGGCGCATTGGCTACCCTCCGGTTCCATTCCTGAATAAATTATTAATTCGACCATTATTTAATCACCACACAAGGCGCGATGTAGCTAATTCTGGCGGGTTTTAATTTAAACCAACCCAACGTTACCACTTATGGCATTTAATCGCCCCTGTGTTAATCTCAGGAGCAAATAACGGCATTCACAAATGTGATAGTGGCTGTGATTTGGCATTTCATTTATTAAATCCCCTTAACCAACCAATAATGTGATAATTCTCATCGTCGGATAAACCATTTTTATATTTCTCTCTGGTTTTTCTGTGATAGTGCATTTGGATAATGGCAAAAAGCCAGAAGCATGTGGGATACAAGGTGATAAGTAATAAGAACGTTATTAGCTTTACTATAAATTCAGGTAACTGCCTAATCTCACAATCTAAAAAATCATCTACTCCATCTCTGCTGAGTACGTATTTTATTGACCTTAAAATGCGATTTAATTGAGAACAAATTACATCCCCAAGCGTGTAATCATACCCAGCCATTAACCAAGGAGAATTTATGTAAACCAAAGCGGATAGACCGCAGGCCAAATAGAGCCACCACGGTAAGGCAGCAAGAAAGCCAAACTTGCACCGGTTATCAGCGGCAAAGATGCGACAGGAACTCAAGGGCATGAGCGCGACCACTGCGAGAGTGTGGTAACTGACCATAGATCATTCACTGAGTGATCTATGGTGAGCTAATTACAGGGGAAATTTCTATGAACGAGAAAGATTACTGGCTGGAAAATACTCTCGACAATTTCTTTTTTCAGTCTCGGCAAAAACAATGCGAGAATTTCCGAAATAATCGCCAACCCAAACAACGCATGACCAAGCAGGAACGCGACACTGTTAACGCATTAACCAGTTTCATTACGACAGTAAATAGCGTTCCATCGAAAAAGTCAGTTTCAACCAAAACCAAGTCCCGCCGTAGATTGGAGTCAGGCGGGTTGACGGTGAGGGGGTGAGATTTTCTTTCTCAGATATTTAATCAGCATTGATGGAATATAAACTATAGCCGCGCTTATAAGGTACATCGTAACGAAATAAGCAAAGGTTTCTGGCGAAACACTAGGATAGTGCTCGCGTAGCCATAATTCGAGTGGCTCAGGACGAAACGCTATTAACAGGATGTAACCCAAAAAAGCAAAGTTCGATTTGTTAGCTTGCTTACCCAACCAACCAACAACCTTTTTCCATTTATTTCTATCCATAGATTAAATTTTATTCTCATTATTGTAGGGAATTTATTCTAACCGATTTCTGCGCGTTGGGGAATTCGAGGAACCACTACCGCCTGATGTGGTTAAACATAGCTGAGTACGATACTTTTTGTATTTATCTTCAGTTCCTTTAATTTCTTCATATTTTTTCAGTAACTGAAACGAACAAGTTTTATTATTTCGAAGATAGCTAAAACCAGACTCATCAATTAATTGATGCTCCTCAAGTGCTTTAACTGTATAAAAACCAATGTCTGACTTACGGAATCCTTGCTGGTAAGGTATTCCATTAACATACAGATTAAGTGATGAGTGATCTTTTTCATTGCTAGCAACTCTCTTTTCACGCTTTTTATGACGTACCTCTATCTGGTAATCCATCGCTTCGGGAAGAGGAACAATTTGCTCAATATTTAATAAAAGTTTTCCATTTACTCGAAAAGGCTGAAGACGAACACAAGTTATATCCATACCTATATCATTCATCCACAAAACTGATGTTGTAATCTCTTTAGAAAAGCTAGAAGCAGCTAAAACGATACGCGTTTCTTTAGCAAAATCACTATGCTGTGGAGAGTCCCATGCCAGAAAATCCAACAGCGAACTTTCAGCATCAATATCTTGCCCTGTTTGACTCAAAAATTCCCTGTAAGCACTAACAGCCTGTTCCCACGTTAGATTCGAAACCATAGCAGCGTACCGGATCGCCTGAAGTTCCATATGACCACCATCGTCATCCCGTTTAAGCTCGATAACGACGAGATTGGCAGACTTATCGATACCAAGTAAATCAAGACGGCGATTAGAGCCAACAAAGTGACTATATTCTTCAGCAATCACTAATGTATCTGGGCTGATGGCTTCAATTTGTGATTTTAAAAAGCGCTGAATGTCTTGTCGTTCTTTCAGCTTTTCTGCTTCAAATGAAGTCATTTCAACTTTTATTAACGAATCCTGTGCTAACTCATATATTGCCATGTTTGTACTTACACTATATTTCTTGTTATTGTTCCTTTGTGCCATATAGTATACATAACTATCCCTACAGGCTATTAATGCAAGACACGAATTTCAATATGGTTATTATCCTCATCCATTACTTCATCGTCGTCGAGTGAACCTTCCATTTGTTGATCGCGCAATATGGAATTTACAACATCAGCAAAACCATCTTTCATATATTGCTCCATAAAAATACCTTTCGGGTTTGGCCAAGGTAATTTAGCCATCGGCCAGTCACAATACTCTTTGTAAAACAAAAATTCTTTCAGGCGCCCTTTTACTTTGTCAAAATCCCGACTCCAGTAAGCATTACCTAACCGATAATTCGTGTAGAATTCATCAAAGCTGCCAAAAATTTCATAAACATAATCGGCTGTTTTGAGTATATTTTTCCACGCCGTTGCTTCACTAATATAGCCCGCAGCAAAACAATTTCGGCTGAGTACAATCGCCCGCCAAAGATCAAACCCCCAAAGTAAGGCGGGAGGGCGTCCATTAATTGAACGAGAACATTGCTGTACATATTCCTCTGGCTCTTCAATTAAACTGCCAAGTACCTTAAACATGTCCCCATCGGTAAAAACTGCATCAACCGCAAAACGCTCTGAGTGCATTCCCGCCCATAAATTATGCAATATTTTCCAATAATCTTTTTCATCAAGTATTCCCCAATCTTTATAGATCCGAGATTGGTGAGGTTCTGCATCTGATAAAGGTAAGATACGATATTGGTAATTATCGTGGGAAACACGGCTTTTTAAAGGGTAATGCTCTAATGTTTCTATCCAAAAACCATCGTAATAACAACTAATTATATGCAATCGCAATGCCTGACGCTTTTCTTCCGGCAAAACAGAACACTTTGCCTGTAAGTAATAACGTTTCTGTTCGGTAATCGGGAGATTTTTGATGCGTTGGAAACTATAAATAGAGAAATATATCCCAAGTAAGCTCAAGCCAATTAAGCTAGCCCAAAGTATATATCCCTTTGAAGGTACGTTATTAACATCAAAGATCAGTATCGTTACTCCGACAGATAATACACTCAGAAAAAGTGTTGCAATCCAAAGAACACCTAAACCCACTACCTGAATAGGTTTGAGAAATGTCACCCTTTTTCTTTCCTTAAGGATATTTTTGATTATCCGAAAGCCATTAACAGGAAATCTTCTATTATTCGGGTGGTTTTGCAATAATTCTTTCATTTTTAATCCATTAATTAAATAAGATGTATTTAGAATATTTAAAATACCATTTCCGTTGTTAATTATGAATAAACTATATTTAACTACATGTAGTTTCAATCCAAGAAACATAATTATTCAAATCAATCAACTTGATCTCGCAGATATTATCCAATATTTTCAACTTTATTTTCTCCGTTTTTTAGCCCATTTTATTGTTCTTATCCACGGATTAACTTTATTTTCAAGTATCTCATCATGACAAGATAACCACTCTTTTTCACGGGTATATTACACATCAGACGAGAACTGAACATCATATCGATACCACTCTCAGGTTAAAAAACATGATAACATTAAAGTCATTAGCATCGTGTAGGTGTGAGAGGTGTAATGAAAACTATCAATCAAAAAAAGTTATTGGCACAGGCTGAAGCAATCTGCCTGTCAAGAGGGGTTCGTTTGACACCTCAACGCCTTGAAATTCTTCGTTTAATCACTGAACAGCCTAGTGCGATAAGCGCTTATGATCTGCTGGATTTATTGCGTGAAGTCGAGCCACAAGCCAAGCCTCCAACGGTTTATCGTGGATTGGAGTTTCTGCTGGAACAAGGCTTTATTCACAAAATAGAATCCACAAACAGCTATGTGCTGTGTCATCATTTTGAAGAGCCATGTCATACTTCGGCAATGTTTATCTGTGAATTTTGTGGTTCGGTAACCGAAAAGGATGCAAAGGATATTGAATCAGCTATTCAACAGTTAGCTCAGGGTACGGGATTTCACTTGCGAAATAGTGTGATAGAAGTTCATGGTATGTGTTCTTCCTGCCATGAGATTGAATCCTGCACAAAGCGTGATACATGCCAGCACAATCATTCGGTTGAAGAAAATAAAAAGAAATAAGAAAAAACGCTTGAGGCCAAATTGAGTAATGAGGCGGTCATAACTGATATAATCATATATTTTCAGGTTCCCGCTAAACTTAAGTTTAACGGGTTTTGGGAAAAATGACCGCCCCAGAATGGCAAACTGCAATCATCCGCCTTTACAATCAGAACCAGTCTCCGCTACGAATAACGCCAACGGCCAATCCTTCAATAGTGAAATTCTGTTCGCTCAAATCAACAACAATGGGTTTAAATTCCGGATTCTCAGCAATCAGTTCAATTTTGTTTCCTGTTTGTCTGAAGCGTTTTACTGTAACTTCATCTTCAATCCGCGCCACAATGACTTGCCCATTATGAACATCCTGGGTTTTATGCACAGCCAGTAAATCTCCGTCCATAATCCCAATGTCTTTCATGGACATACCACTGACACGTAACAGAAAATCAGCGCTTGGTTTGAATAATTCAGGATCAACCTTATAGTGACTTTCGATGTGTTCCTGAGCCAGCAGTGGTTCCCCAGCAGCAACACGACCGATCAACGGCAATCCTGCCCCTGCATCTTGCTCTTCAAGCAGCAAACGGATACCTCTGGATGCACCAGAGATAATCTCTATCACCCCTTTACGCGCAAGTGCCTTTAAATGCTCTTCTGCTGCGTTAGGTGAACGAAAACCAAGACGCGCTGCAATTTCAGCACGTGTTGGTGGCATACCCGTTTGCGAAATATGGTCACGCACCAAGTCATAGACTTGCTGCTGCCTGGCAGTTAATGCTTTCATTTCGCCCCCTGTTTGTTTATACAGTCAAGCTGTGAGTATATACAGGTAAAATCGAATTGGGAACCTGTCAGCATGTAAAAGCAGCTAAATAACGTATTTGATGAAAAAATACGCCACCTCAGCGCACAAAATGCGACCAAAAGATCATTCCCCAAGTGAACAGCGCCAAGAGTATGGTGAGCAATACAGCCGCTGACCCCATATCTTTCGCTCTACCTGATAATTCATGATATTCACTACCGATGCGATCCACGACTGCTTCTATGGCACTATTGAGGATTTCGACAATGACCACCAGCATAACAGAACCAATCAGGAGGAGCCTCTCAAGTAAGCCAATGTCTAAAGAAAATGCAATGATGATCGCAAATATGGCAGCAATTGCTTCTTGCCGGAATGCCGCTTCATTTTGCCATGCTGCCTTGATTCCTTTCGCCGAATATCCAGCCGCTTTAATGATGCGGCTCAAACCTGTTGATTGATTTGCCATAAAAATTTTCTTTAATGAACTTAATAATTGTATGGTTATATAACTTTTAGCTCTTATTATTGTCTTATTTCCACAGATCTCAAAACCTGTTTCTGGTATCCTTGCGATGCATTGCTAACAAGAGGCTTAAAGCAGTTATGTCAGGTTGGCGTAAAATATATTATAAATTATTGAATTTACCACTAAAATTATTAGTAAAAAGTAAACTAATCCCTACGGATCCCATTGCGGAACTGCGTCTTGATACGACTCGGCCTATTTTGTACATATTGCCGTATCACTCAAAAACAGACTTATTGACTCTACGTCAACAATGTCTGGCGCAAGATTTGCCTGATCCGTTAAATCCTTTGGAAATTGGTGACACACAGCTTCCTAGTTGTGTCTTTATCGATAACGGACCACGTGTATTCCGTTGTTATGCGCCAAAACATGAATCTGTGAGAATTTTTCACTCTTATCTGGACTTGCATCATAATAATCCCGATCTGGATATCCAGATGGTGCCAGTTTCCGTCATGTTTGGTCGCTCCCCAGGACGCGAAGGGCAAGAAGGGCATACAACCCCACAATTACGTTTGCTAAATGGCGTGCAGAAGTTTTTTGCGATCTTATGGCTTGGACGCGATAGTTTTGTCCGTTTCTCCACACCTGTGTCTTTACGCCGTATGGCCGATGAACATGGTACAGATAATATCATCGCCAATAAGCTCGCCCGTGTGGCTAGAATGCACTATTCCCGCCAACGTCTTGCGGCTGTTGGGCCTCGTTTGCCTGCCAGACAAGATCTGTTCAACAAGTTACTGACATCAAAAGCAATAGAAAAAGCGATTGCTGATGAAGCTCGTAGCAAGAAAATTTCTCCAGAAAAGGCCAAGCAGAACGCCATCAATATGCTGGAAGAGATTGCGGCAGATTTTTCCTATGAAACAGTACGCTTGACCGATCGGGTTTTAAGTTGGACCTGGAACCGTTTGTATCAAGGCATCAATGTTCATAACGCCGAGCGAGTTCGCCAGTTGGCACAAGACGGCCATGAACTGGTTTATGTTCCATGTCATCGTAGCCATATGGACTACCTTTTGCTCTCTTATGTACTCTATCACCAAGGGCTGGTTCCACCGCACATTGCGGCGGGCATTAACCTGAATTTCTGGCCTGCCGGCCCGATATTCCGTCGTCTCGGAGCGTTCTTTATCCGCCGCACGTTTAAAGGCAATAAGCTCTATTCAACCATCTTTCGTGAATATCTTGGTGAATTGTTTACCCGCGGTTATTCGGTTGAATACTTTGTCGAAGGAGGACGCTCCCGTACCGGCCGTTTGCTTGATCCCAAAACGGGTACGCTCTCCATGACCTTGCAAGCCATGCTACGAGGGGAGTCTCGTCCAATCACGATTGTGCCTATCTATATCGGTTATGAACATGTGATGGAAGTGGCAACTTATGCTAAAGAGCTGCGCGGTGCAACCAAGGAAAAAGAAGGCTTTTTCCAGATGGTGCGCGGGTTGCGCAAATTACGTAATCTGGGACAAGGTTACGTTAATTTCGGTGAACCGATCCCGTTGATACAATACCTGAACCAGCATGTACCAGAATGGCGTGACTCCATTGACCCAATAGAATCTCAGCGTCCAACATGGCTGACTCCAACAGTCAGTAAATTGGCTGACAATATTATGGTCAATATCAATAATGCTGCCGCAGCCAATGCTATCAATTTATGCACTACGGCATTATTGTCATCACGTCAGCGAGCACTTACTCGTGAACAACTTATTGAACAGTTAGATTGCTATCTGCAATTACTGCGTAATGTGCCTTACACTGACGATATCACTGTGCCAAACCAAACAGCAGAAGAGTTGCTAGATCATGCTCTTATGATGAATAAGTTTGAAGTCGAGAAGGACGGTCTAGGAGATATTATTATCCTGCCACGTGAAAGCGCGGTATTGATGACTTATTATCGTAATAATATCCAGCACTTATTGATCCTACCATCCTTGATTACCAGCATTGTTATGCATCACCGCCGTATCAGTCGCAGTGAATTGCTTAGACAGGTAGCGCTGATTTATCCGCTGATCAAGCAGGAACTTTTCATGCGTTACAGTAAGGAAACGCTCTCCGACGTCGTCAATACCTTGATTGATGAGCTGGCACGCCAAGGCCTTATCTGCAACAAAGAGCAAGGTATGCTGGTACTGAATCCTGCACGTATTCGCCCACTGCAATTGCTGGCAGCCGGCATCAGGGAAACGCTGCAACGTTATGCTATTACGCTCTCTTTGTTGAATGCTACCCCTGAAATCAGCCGTGGTGTACTGGAAAAAGAGAGCAGGATGCTGGCACAACGTCTGTCAGTTCTGCATGGCATCAATGCGCCGGAGTTCTTTGACAAGGCAGTTTTTGCTTGCTCGGTCAATACACTACGCGAAGAAGGTTATATTCAAGACAGCGGCGATATGATTACAACCAGTGCTCAGGAACTCTATCATGTATTGAGTGAGCTAATGTCACCTGAAATTCGCTTGACGATTGAAAGTGTCAGTATGCCACCAGAACAGAATGAACCTGTACAGATAGCGCAAGATCAACCATAACGATGCCAAACTGGTTATGGAAGCAAGAAATTAACGGGCGGATAAACGCCCGTTATATTAAAGCTACGCCATACTAGATATAGCTAAAAAAGATGCCGAGGAATAGAACTAAACCAACGTAGTTATTGTTCATAAATGACTGAAAACAGGCAGATCTTTCCCGATTTGTGATCAGTTTCTGCTGATAAACGAATAATGCTGTTGCCAGCAATACTGTCCAATAATATATTCCCCCAGATTCGCTATCCCACCAACTAAGACCAATATGCCCAGCATGATGAATTGCAGAATGCCAATTATCAGTTTATCAAAGCGTCCGAAAAGCACAGCGGTCGATTTCACGCCAATTTTCAGGTCATCGTTACGATCAACCATTGCATACTGCGTATCATAAATTACAGACCAAATAATATTGGCGAAAAATAGTAGCCAGCATTCTAATGGTAAGGACTCACTTACTGCGGAAAATGCCATAGGAATTGACCAGCCGTAAGCAGCACCTAACACAACTTGTGGCAAGTGACTAACGCGCTTGACAAAAGGGTAAATCCACGCCAGTGCCAGACCAACAACCGACAATGCAATTGTCATTTTATTCAGTGTCAGAACCAGCGCAAAAGAAATGAGTATCAGTGTGGCAAACAAGATTTTGCTTTCTTTTTCGGTAACATCCCCACTGGGAAGAGGACGAGATTTTGTCCGTTCTACATACCCATCAAATTTTCTGTCTGCGAAATCATTAATGCAACATCCCGCCGCGCGCATGAAAAACACACCGAGAGTAAACACTAACCCTATGTGCAAATCTGGCATACCTTTTGTGGCGATCCACAATGCCCAATATGTTGGCCATAATAGTAATAATGTGCCAATGGGTTTATCGATACGCATTAAACGGCAATAAGCACGCCATTTATTCCGCGTCATACTGACCTTCAATCTATTTCTCCCCTTTAGTTCTGTGGAACTTAATTCTATTTATATACAGGTGAATTCGGTAAAAAAACCTCTGTGAGCAGCAGTGGCTTGCCCGACAGCCTCAATAAAGAACGGCGTGCCCAACGCTCGCCCTGCCGGCCTATTTGAATATAATCTCGTGTTAAATTATTACCACTAAAAAGATAACGTCCAAGAGGAACAGTTCCCACATCCACCAATTTTTCATCTGGGCCAGTGAGGGTTTCCTCAGGAATAACTGTGCGTCCCAAAAGCCACGGGATGTTATCCCCATACAAGACAATTTCACGTAACCAATATTTTTCACTTACAGGTAAGTGCTCACTTTCATCATTTAACTCTTCCAGAGTGATAAAATTCTCCCTAAAAGGAGCAACCGATACATGCTGGCAATGTTGTTCAAAGCGATGTGTCATAGAGCCTACTTCCATCAGCCAATCTAAAACAGATCCAGGCAGAAGGTCAGTCTCATTTGATGATAACCAGTGGATGGGGGTTGAATTTAATATTGTGTCATCTGCCATTATTATTTTCCCATTGCGGGGAATATCAATTTCCCCGACAGCACAACGAATGGGGAGTGAGGATATCATGTTGCAGACCAATAAAATTAAAAGTTGATAACAAATTATGTAAATCACAAAAAAACTCACCTTAATAACTATTGTTATTAAGGTGAGAAAATATTAGATAATATGGAGGTTCAGATTAACGCCACTCTTTAAATTGGTTAATCAGGCCATTTGTGGAACTGTCATGGCTAGTTACAACTTCTGCATCGTGCAGTTCAGGCAGAATACGATTCGCCAATTGTTTGCCCAATTCTACACCCCATTGATCAAATGAGAAGATATTCAGAATGGCACCTTGAACAAAGATTTTATGTTCATACATCGCAATTAATGCTCCCAAACTGAATGGGGTAATTTCACGTAATAAAATGGAGTTGGTCGGACGGTTACCTTCAAACACTTTGAATGGCACAACATTTGCCACCTCTTCGGCAGCTTTTCCTGCTTGCACAAATTCAGCTTCTACCTGAGCCTGTGTTTTACCAAATGCCAGTGCTTCCGTTTGTGCAAAGAAGTTGGAGAGCAGTTTGCTATGGTGATCACTCACTGGGTTATGGCTAATTGCTGGTGCAATAAAATCACACGGGATCAATTTAGTTCCCTGATGGATAAGCTGGTAGAATGCATGTTGACCATTGGTGCCAGGCTCACCCCAGATAATCGGCCCTGTCTGGTAATTCACGGGATTGCCATCACGATCGATGTACTTACCATTTGATTCCATGTTGCCTTGTTGGAAGTAGGCCGCAAAACGGTGCATGTATTGATCATAGGGCAGAATCGCTTCAGTTTCTGCACCAAAGAAATTGTTGTACCAGATGCCGATCAGTGCCAATAAAACAGGAATGTTTTGCTCGAAGGCGGTTTGCTCAAAGTGTTTATCCATTGCATGAGCGCCACTCAACAACTGTACGAAATTTTCATAACCAATAGAAAGCGCAATGGATAAGCCAATTGCAGACCAAAGCGAATAACGTCCCCCTACCCAATCCCAAAACTCAAACATGTTTTGGGGATCGATACCGAATTTTTTCACTTCATGTTCATTGGTAGATAATGCCGCAAAATGTTTCGCAATATGCGCTTCATCAATAGCACTTTGCAGGAACCAATGACGGGCAGAATGTGCATTAGTCATCGTTTCTTGCGTAGTAAACGTCTTAGAAGCAACCAAGAACAAGGTAGTTTCTGGATCTAAGTTTTTTAGCGTTTCGGCAATGTGGGTTCCATCAACATTGGAAACAAAATGCATATTCAGGTGATTCTTATACGCTTTCAGTGCCTCAGTCACCATATAAGGGCCAAGATCAGAGCCACCAATGCCAATATTGACGACATCTGTAATAGCTTTGCCGGTATAACCTTTCCACTCTCCACCGATGATACGTTCACTGAATGATTTCATTTTCGCCAACACCGCATTAACTTGCGGCATCACGTTTTCCCCATCCACCATAATCGGGGTATTACTACGGTTACGTAGGGCAATATGCAATACTGCACGATCTTCGCTACGATTGATTTTTTCACCAGAGAACATACTGCGAATAGCGCTGGCTAAATCAGTTTCTTGCGCCAATGCTTGTAATTTCTCCAGTGTTTCTGCGGTCATACGGTTTTTGGAGTAATCCACCAGCATCTGCTGATCAAACGTCGCAGAAAACGCCGTAAACCGTCCTTTATCCTGTTCAAACAGATCCCGTAAATGCACATTTTTCATTTGCTCAAAATGCTGCTGTAATGCTTTCCAGGCTTCGGTCTGGCTAGGGTTGATGTTTTTCATGAATAATGCTCTCTATCAACTGTCAATAAACAATAAGAATTCACAGATTGTAACGGTTTAATGCTGTGATTTATCTCCCTTTCCTTGTAATTCCTGATATTGGTCAAAATAGCCCATAATTTCCAGCTCTAATTGTTGAGATAGGCAAAAACGATAATTTCATTTCCATCATGAAAATTATTTATGTTTTATCGTCAAACATTGACTCCGTACGCCTAACCCGATATTTCTAAAAGCCTATTCTCTGAACTATTCTCCGAACAAAAGGTTATCATCCATGTGTGCTGTTTCATCTCCTAATTCGCAGTATGTGGTAGCAAAATTTGGTGGTACTAGTGTGGCAGATTTTGATGCCATGAATAATTGCGCCGACATTATTTTGGCAGATACAAATGTCCGTGTGGTCGTTCTGTCAGCTTCCGCTGGCGTAACTAATTTGCTGGTTGCATTGGCGGCTGGCTGCAATAACGATAAACGGGAGAGCTATCTGAAACAGATCCGTGACATTCAATACGCCATTATTGACCGATTGAGTGAAGCGGATGTGATCCGTGAAGAAATTGATCGTCTTCTGGAAAATATTGAGATGCTGTCAGAAGCAGCATCGCTTGCTACTTCAGAAGCATTGACCGATGAATTGGTGAGCCACGGTGAAGTCATGTCCACCTTATTGTTTGTAGAGTTGCTACGTCAACGTAATACGGGTGCCGAATGGTTTGATATCCGTCGGATCATGCGAACCAATGATAACTTTGGGCAAGCAGAGCCGGATATACTCCAACTCCATACTTTGGCAATAGAATACCTTCATCCTCGCCTGAACGATACAATCGTCATCACTCAGGGGTTTATTGGCAGAGAAGAAAAAGGTCGTACAACTACACTGGGGCGAGGTGGCAGTGATTATACCGCAGCCTTACTGGGTGAAGCGCTGGGTTTACAGCGTGTTGATATCTGGACAGATGTTCCAGGCATCTACACGACTGATCCCCGTATTGTTTCTACAGCTAAGCGCATCAATAAAATTGCCTTTGATGAAGCAGCAGAAATGGCAACTTTTGGTGCCAAAATCCTCCATCCTGCCACCCTGTTACCGGCGGTTCGCTGTGGCATTCCGGTATTTGTCGGCTCCAGCAAAGAGCCACAGGCAGGCGGTACAGTAGTCTGTGATAAAACCGGAAATCCCCCACTGTTTCGTGCATTGGCCTTGCGCCGCAAACAAACTTTACTGACATTACATAGCCTGAAAATGCTACATGCCAGGGGATTTCTGGCAGAAGTTTTTACCCTACTGTCACGCCACAATATTTCGGTGGATTTGATTACCACATCAGAAGTCAGTATCGCCCTGACGCTGGATACCAAAGGTTCCACCAGCACTAATGGCAACCTGCTCACCAATGCGCTATTAACTGAACTTTCTAAATTGTGCCGTGTGGAAGTCGAAGAAGATATGGCTTTGGTGGCGATTATCGGTAATGAACTTTCGCGATCAAAAGGATTGGGAAAAGGGATTTTTGGTGTGTTGGAACCCTTTAATATTCGGATGATTAGCTGTGGTGCAAGCAGCCATAATGTCTGTCTGCTCGTTCCTGGTAACGATGCGGAACAGGTCATTCAGACATTGCATCAGAGTTTGTTCGAAGAATAACAAAATAAAGTCAGACATTGTGCCAGAAAACCCGCATGAGAAGCGGGTTTTTTTGATCTTACAGAGAAGATAATAAATCAAACTTATGAATGAACACATCGGATGTGTTTTTCCCCTCTTTATCATCCATAATAAGAAAACGAAAATAAATTCCATTTTTTGTCTATCGCAGCGCCTATTGTTGCAAGCAGACTATTATTCAGAGGGAATCTTATGAACACAGCCGTTGCTAGCAAACGCATAAAAAAAACTAAGATGATGACAAACAGTGCCGCTGCAAGCGGTCAGGTTCAATCTTTAAGCCGAGGGCTGACACTTTTGGAATATATTTCCGATTCACCTGTTGGTGTTGCCTTGACTGATCTGGCGATACAAGCTGGTCTGCCCAACTCCACCACCCATCGTCTTTTGACCACTTTGCAGCAACATGGTTTTGTCCGCCAGATAGGTGATCTAGGGTTATGGGTGATCGCTTCCCATGCTTTTGTCGTTGGCAGTAGTTTCTTACAGAGCCGTAATCTGATGGTGCTGGTTCATCCAATATTGCGCCAATTAATGGAAGATTCCGGTGAAACCGTCAACCTTGCTATCCTAAATCTTGATGAGTATGAAGCCGTCATTGTCGATCAAGTACAATGTAATGCGCTGATGAGAATGTCCGCTCCTATTGGCGGTAAGCTACCGATGCACGCTTCCGGCGCTGGAAAAGCCCTACTGTCTACTCTATCTGAGCAAAAACGCCTCCAATTGCTGCATAAAAAAGGGATGCACGCTTATACCCAACATACCTGTACCACCGCCGCAGCATTAACAGAAAATCTCGAACAGATCCGCAAGCAAGGTTTTTCATTTGATGATGAAGAACACGCGTTAGGATTGCGCTGTATTGCTGCCTGTATCTATGATGAGCATCATGAAGCCTTTGCTGCTATTTCCATCTCCGGCCCAGTATCACGTATTTCTAATGATCGGGTAACTGAACTTGGCGCACTTGTCATGCGCGCAGCAAAAGCAATTAGCCGAGAATACGGTGGAATTAAGTAACTTTTGCCTTGCTGGCAACCGGAGGATCAAGCAATCTGACGATGTATCTCATTGCCATGGCAAAATCTGCGGGGATTATCATTCACTGGGATGATAAGCATTATCTTTAGCTGTGATAATACCGCTATTTATTATTGCTTATTTCGTCCATTTCAGTACGCTGGCTAAACCGCTGTCTACGGCGATAAGCAAAAACATCTTCTACATGTCCGTTCTTAATACGTTCTTGTAATGCTCGCCAGTAATCAGCTTTAAATAAATCACTGTGACTTTCTTCAAAATAATACTGAATACGTTTGTCAGTGCATAAAAAATAGCGAAACTCTTCTGGAAACACATCGTTAACCGCAACGCTGTACCAAGGTTCACTCGCCAACTCATCTTCTGGATAACGTGGTGGAGGAATATCCCGAAAGTTTACTTCGGTCATATAGCAGATTTCATCATAATCGTAAAAAATGACCCTTCCGTGACGTGTTACACCGAAGTTTTTAAACAACATATCACCCGGAAAAATATTAGCGGCAGCCAATTGTTTAATAGCATTTCCATATTCTTCGATCACATCTTTCAATTGCGCCTCGTTAACGTGTTCCATATAAATATTCAATGGCACCATCTTACGCTCCATATAAAGATGCTTTATTAAGATTTTATCGCCAAAATCTTCTAACTTTTCTGGTATCTCTTTTTGCAATTCTTCCATTAACTCAGGGCTAATATGGCATTTATCAATGACAAAGTTTTCGAATTCCTGTGTATCAGCCATTCTTCCAACACGATCATGCTCTTTTACCAAACGGTAGCACTCCTGAACACGCTCTTGAGAAACCTCTTTCTGGGGCGCAAATTTGTCTTTAATCACTTTAAAGACACGATCAAATGAAGGGAAGGTGAAAACCAGCATTACCATGCCCTTCACACCGGGCGCAATCGTAAACTGTTCCTGAGTGGAATTAATGAATGTCAAATATTCACGATAGTATTCTGTCTTACCGTGCTTTTGACAGCCTATTGCCATGTATAGCTCCGCCGTGGATTTCGTCGGAAGAATTTCACGCAACCACTCAACTAAAGCTGCGGGCAAAGGCGCGTAAACCATAAAATAGGAGCGAGCAAAACCAAAAACAATACTGGCATCATCGTGGTTGGTCAGGCAGGTATCAATAAATATTCCTCCCGACTCATTATGATGAATCGGCAACAAAAAGGGATAAACTGTCGCTCCAATCCTGATTTTTCCTACCAGCCAGGCGGCCTTATTACGATAAAACAGTTCATTAGCGATTTGAAACGTGGAATAGAATAAATCGCATTGGGAAAATGTATTCTGTAAATATTGCATGATATAACCAATATCCCGATCCAAATCTTCCCATTTAAGACGCAATGGTAAATCATTTAAGATAGTGCGCAACATTGATGAGAGATTCCCATTAGGAAAAAAATCCCGTGATAATGGGCGAGAAATATGGCGAAAACGGGAAGAGGGTTGAGAAGAAAATATATAGAGATTTTCTGGTTTCAAATTACGATGTTTAAAGAAACGACAATAAACCGAATTAAAAAAACTTTCTGCAATTTCAAAACGCGGATAATCAGGCAATAAACAGGTATAAACCGCTTTAACTTCGGCAATATAATCTTCATCATATTGTAATGGAGTATGAATTCGCTTCAATTGCTCCACCACCAATCCAACATGATGATCATACAAGTTAATTCTCTTTTTCATGGCCTGTTGCACAGCCTGCCAGTCAGCCTGTTCAAAACGTTGCTGTGCCCCAGAAGTGACTTCCAGAAATCGACCATATTGCGCATCAAATCCTTGCAAAATGGTTTGTGCAATTAAATGTGCGAGATCTATTTCCATATTTAGCCACCTTTATCCGACACGTAAAGGGGTATTCCTTATGGAATTCCCCCAATCGCTTATTATCTCCATCAATATAATGAAGTTAGAATTGCTGTTCTTCTGTCGATCCGGTTAATGCAGTAACAGAAGAACTCTCTCCCTGAATAATCGTGGTCACTTTATCAAAATATCCCGTTCCCACTTCCTGCTGATGTGAGGAGAATGTATAACCACGCTCAAGGGCAGCAAACTCTTGTTCCTGAACTTTTTCAACATAGTGTTTCATTCCTTCACCACGGGCATAATCGTAGGCTAAATCAAACATGTTGAACCACATGCTATGTATACCCGCTAGTGTAATGAACTGGAATTTATATCCCATATCAGATAACTGATCCTGGAAACTGGCGATCGTTTTATCATCCAGATTCTTTTTCCAGTTGAAAGAAGGTGAACAGTTATAGGCCAACAACTTGCCAGGATATTTATTATGGATGGCCTCAGCAAAACAACGAGCCGCTTCAATATCTGGCGTAGAGGTTTCGCACCAGACAACATCGGCGTAAGGAGCATAAGCCAATCCACGGCTAATCGCTTGTTCAATGCCGGCACGTGTACAATAGAAACCTTCACCGGTTCGTTTACCAGTAATGAAGGCTTTGTCATAAGGATCGCAATCTGAAGTTAGTAAATCCGCTGCATCTGCATCAGTACGCGCAATTAACAAGGTGGGTACACCGGATACATCCGCCGCCAACCGTGCAGCTATCAGCTTCTGAATAGCCTCTTGCGTCGGAACCAAGACTTTGCCACCCATGTGTCCACATTTTTTTACTGCTGCCAACTGGTCTTCAAAATGCACTGCGGCAGCACCAGCCTCGATCATCGCTTTCATCAGTTCAAATGCGTTGAGTACACCACCAAATCCGGCTTCCGCATCCGCGACAATCGGCAGGAAATAATCAATATATTCCTGACTGTCTGGATCGATACCATTTGACCATTGGATTTGATCTGCCCGACGGAAGCTATTATTGATACGCTTGATGACATTAGGAACAGAATCAACGGGGTACAATGACTGATCAGGATACATACTGGCTGCGGTATTTGCATCTGCCGCCACTTGCCAGCCGGAAAGATAAACCGCCTCAATACCTGCTTTTGCTTGCTGAAGTGCCTGACCGCCAGTCAGTGCTCCAAGCGCGTTCACATAGCCTTTTTTCGAGTTGCTATTCAGCAACTTCCATAACTTTTTCGCCCCTATCTGCGCCAAAGTATATTCAGGGTTGATAGAGCCACGCAATTTAACGACATCTTCAGCACTATATGGACGAGTGATACCTTTCCAACGCGGTTGTTGCCACTCTTGTTCCAGTTGAGCGATTTGTTGTTTCCGGGAGATGGTCATGATGTTCTACTTCCTATACTTAATTAATCGGATATGTTTGCCATTATTGTCTTTAAGTTAGTCTAATAACTGATAACCAGGTAATGTCAGGAAATCAATTAAGTTGTCCTGAGTGGTAATTCTTTCCATCAAATCAGAAGCTTCTGTAAATCGCCCTTGATTAAAGCGCTGCTCCCCGACTTCCTGTCTAATAACAGCTAATTCTTCTTTCAACATTTCTCTGAACAGTTCTTTTGTCACTTTTTTACCATTAGAGAGTGATTTTTCATGGCGAATCCATTGCCAAATAGAAGTTCGGGAGATTTCTGCCGTAGCAGCATCTTCCATCAAACCGTAAATCGGCACACATCCATTCCCCGAAATCCAGGCCTCTATGTACTGAACTGCAACACGAATATTTGCGCGCATTCCCTCTTCCGTTCTTTCTCCCAAACAAGGAGCAAGCAATTGTTCAGCCGTAATCGCATCATCTTCTTCGCGCAAAACGGTTAATTGGTTTTGATGCTCTCCCAATTTTGCGTCAAATATCTCCATGACAATATCCGCAAGCCCTGGATGCGCAACCCATGTACCATCATGGCCGTTATCAGCTTCTAACTCTTTATCTGCTCTGACTTTGTCCAAAACTTGCTGATTTTGCACCGGATCTTTACTCGGAATAAATGCCGACATTCCTCCCATTGCAAACGCACCGCGTTTATGACAAGTTTTAATCAGCAAGCGAGAATAGGCGCTTAAGAAAGGTTGTGTCATCGTAACGGATTGACGATCCGGCAAAACGCGGTCAGCATGATTTTTCAGTGTCTTGATATAACTGAAAATATAATCCCAGCGCCCACAATTTAAGCCAACAATGTGATGACGTAAGTGATAGAGAATTTCATCCATCTGGAATACGGCTGGTAATGTTTCAATCAAAACCGTTGCTTTAATCGTACCTATTGGCAAATTGAAACGTGATTCTGCAAAACTGAAAACATCACTCCACCATTGTGCTTCATGGTAGCTTTGTATTTTGGGTAGGTAAAAATAAGGGCCACTACCTTTTTGCAGTAACTTCTTATGATTCAAGTAGAAATAGAGAGCAAAATCAAACAATCCGCCAGAAATCGGTTCATTATTATAGAGAATGTGTTTTTCCGGCAAGTGCAAACCTCTAACCCGAGCAATCAATACTGCTGGGTCAGCTTTCAATTCATAACGCTTACCCTGCTCATTGGTATATGAGATCGTATTATTGACAGCATCCCGTAAGTTAATTTGCCCATTGATGACCTTATCCCATTCAGGCGCTAATGAATCCTCAAAATCTGCCATAAATACTTTCACATTTGCATTTAAGGCATTGATAACCATCTTCCGTTCTACAGGTCCCGTTATTTCAACCCGACGATCTTTTAGATCATTTGGTATTCCCTGAATTTTCCAATCTCCATTTCTAATGGAATCTGTTTCCGAAATAAAATTTGGTAATAAGCCGTTATCTATTTTTTCCTGCCAATGTACACGTTCATCCAATAACTTTGTACGTCTGTCAGAAAATTCGATAATCAAATCCTCTAAAAATCGAATAGATTCAGGTGGTAACACCTGATTCTCGGCTTTTCCAAAAGGTTTAATAAAAGTTAATTTTGTTGTTAATACCTGCTGCATAATCTCCCCACTTCTCACTTTTAAATATTCATCTGCTTAAGAGTAATCAATTAAAAAAATAAATCAAAAACAGTTTCCATTATTTTCAATAACGAAAATTAATTTTTTTAAATCAATAAGTTAATTAAGATTAAAGACAAAGCAATCAGGGAAGTAAATTCCAAAAAATTGGATGCGTCAATGTTAAGTTTTTGTTATGCATGAAAAATAACGAATGGCTATTGAACGACAACAACAGAAGGAAAATTAATAAAATGAGAAGTGACTCGCTTCAGTAGCTTCTCATTTTTATCTAAAACTTAAATTAGACTTAATCTAAGGTGGGGTTCATAAAAGCGAGATCATACGGCGTAATTTGGTACACATAATAATTCAACCAATTTGAAAACAGTAAATGACCATGACTACGCCAAGACGCAACAGGTTTATTCGCAGGATCGTTATTTGGAAAGTAATTGACAGGCAATTCTGGCTCCAGATCAGCAGCACGATCACGCCAATATTCCGCGGCTAATGTACCTGCATCATATTCAGGGTGCCCTGTCACAAATACTAATCTTTTGTCTTTGCTGGCAAATAAATAAGCCCCAGCCTCTTCTGAAGAGGCTAAAATATCTAAATCCGTATGTTCACGAATTAGCGATTCAGGAAAATCAGCAAAACGTGAGTGAGGAGCAAAAAATGTTTCGTCAAATCCACGGGTTAATAATGCTAAAGGATCTAAAGTTGAATGGAGATAAACACCAGATAGTTTAGTTTTTCGTGTATATTTAGGCAGGTGATAAAGTACTTTTAACGCAGCCTGAACCGCCCAACAGACAAAAAGTGTCGATGTAACATGTTCTTTTGCCCAAGTCACTACTTTTTCAACTTCACTCCAATAGATCACATCCTCAAATTCAACGAGTCCTAAAGGGGCGCCCGTGACAATCAATCCATCGAAATTTTGATCTTTTATTGAATCAAAATCACAATAAAAGGTATCTAAATGTTCAGCAGGAGTATTTTTACATTGACGACTATCGATACGTAGCAATTGAATGTCGATTTGAAGCGGTGTGTTAGATAATAGTCGAATAAACTGATTTTCAGTTTCTATCTTCTTTGGCATTAGGTTAAGTAGCAATACCTTCAGTGGACGAATATTCTGAATACTGGCACGCGTTGATGTCATAACAAAGATGTTTTCATTGCGAAGAGTATTTACCGCAGGTAATTCATCTGGTACACGAATTGGCATTGCTCGAAACCTCGACTATTATAATTTATACATTTAGACTTCTAGATAGCCAAATTTAACCAAAATGGAAGGTAAATGTCGAGTTATTGTACTCAAATTGAAATTATTTCATTTTGTTATATAGAAAATGGTAATCAGAATAAGGAAGAAAAAATCAGGAACAGGCTGGAGTTGACATGATATGGCGGGTGCTGCAAACGCAAAAAAGCCATCCGGTGACGGATGGCTTCTCTGACTGATTGAATGTCTGGCAGTTCCCTACTCTCGCATGGGGAGACCCCACACTACCATCGGCGCTACGGCGTTTCACTGCTGAGTTCGGCATGGGGTCAGGTGGGACCACCGCGCTCTTGCCGCCAGACAAATCCTGTTTTCAATCCCGAACAAGCTGTTTTTTCTCTGAAACTGTCTTCTCTCATGCCCAAAACACCTTCGGTGTTGTCAGGTTAAGCCGCACGGTTCATTAGTACTGGTTAGCTCAACGTCTCGCAACGCTTACACACCCAGCCTATCTACGTCCTCGTCTCGAACGTTCCTTCAGTGTCCTCAAGGGACAAGGGAAGACTCATCTTAAGGCAAGTTTCCCGCTTAGATGCTTTCAGCGGTTATCTCTTCCGCACTTAGCTACCGGGCAGTGCCATTGGCATGACAACCCGAACACCAGTGGTGCGTCCACTCCGGTCCTCTCGTACTAGGAGCAGCCCCTTGCAATCTTCCAACGCCCACGGCAGATAGGGACCGAACTGTCTCACGACGTTCTAAACCCAGCTCGCGTACCACTTTAAATGGCGAACAGCCATACCCTTGGGACCTACTTCAGCCCCAGGATGTGATGAGCCGACATCGAGGTGCCAAACACCGCCGTCGATATGAACTCTTGGGCGGTATCAGCCTGTTATCCCCGGAGTACCTTTTATCCGTTGAGCGATGGCCCTTCCATTCAGAACCACCGGATCACTAAGACCTACTTTCGTACCTGCTCGAGCCGTCACTCTCGCAGTCAAGCTAGCTTATGCCTTTGCACTAACCTCACGATGTCCGACCGTGATTAGCTAACCTTCGTGCTCCTCCGTTACGCTTTGGGAGGAGACCGCCCCAGTCAAACTACCCACCAGACACTGTCCGCAACCCGGTTCACGGGCCTACGTTAGAACATCAAACATTCAAGGGTGGTATTTCAAGGATGGCTCCGTGCAGACTGGCGTCCACACTTCACAGCCTCCCACCTATCCTACACATCAAGGCTCAAGGTTCAGTGTCAAGCTATAGTAAAGGTTCACGGGGTCTTTCCGTCTTGCCGCGGGTACACTGCATCTTCACAGCGAGTTCAATTTCACTGAGTCTCGGGTGGAGACAGCCTGGCCATCATTACGCCATTCGTGCAGGTCGGAACTTACCCGACAAGGAATTTCGCTACCTTAGGACCGTTATAGTTACGGCCGCCGTTTACTGGGGCTTCGATCAAGAGCTTCGCCTTGCGGCTAACCCCATCAATTAACCTTCCAGCACCGGGCAGGCGTCACACCGTATACGTCCACTTTCGTGTTTGCACAGTGCTGTGTTTTTATTAAACAGTTGCAGCCAGCTGGTATCTGCGACTGGCCTCGGCTCCGGGCGCATGTCCCTTCACCTAACGCCAGCGTGCCTTCTCCCGAAGTTACGGCACCATTTTGCCTAGTTCCTTCACCCGAGTTCTCTCAAGCGCCTGAGTATTCTCTACCTGACCACCTGTGTCGGTTTGGGGTACGATTCAATGTGACCTGATGCTTAGAGGCTTTTCCTGGAAGCAGGGCATCTGTCACTTCAGCACCATAGTGCCTCGTCATCACGCCTCAGCCTTAAAGCACCCCGGATTTCCCTGGGATGCCAGCCTACACGCTTAAACCGGGACGACCGTCGCCCGGATGACATAGCCTTCTCCGTCCCCCTTCGCAGCCACACCGAGTACGGGAATATTAACCCGTTTCCCATCGACTACGCCTTTCGGCCTCGCCTTAGGGGTCGACTCACCCTGCCCCGATTAACGTTGGACAGGAACCCTTGGTCTTCCGGCGAGCGGGTTTTTCACCCGCTTTATCGTTACTTATGTCAGCATTCGCACTTCTGATACCTCCAGCAAACCTCACAGTTCACCTTCTCCGGCTTACAGAACGCTCCCCTACCCAACAACACCTAAATGTCGCTGCCGCAGCTTCGGTGCATGGTTTAGCCCCGTTACATCTTCCGCGCAGGCCGACTCGACCAGTGAGCTATTACGCTTTCTTTAAATGATGGCTGCTTCTAAGCCAACATCCTGGCTGTCTGAGCCTTCCCACTTCGTTTCCCACTTAACCATGACTTTGGGACCTTAGCTGGCGGTCTGGGTTGTTTCCCTCTTCACGACGGACGTTAGCACCCGCCGTGTGTCTCCCGTGATAACATTCTTCGGTATTCGCAGTTTGCATCGGGTTGGTAAGTCGGGATGACCCCCTAGCCGAAACAGTGCTCTACCCCCGAAGATGAATTCACGAGGCGCTACCTAAATAGCTTTCGGGGAGAACCAGCTATCTCCCGGTTTGATTGGCCTTTCACCCCCAGCCACAAGTCATCCGCTAATTTTTCAACATTAGTCGGTTCGGTCCTCCAGTTAGTGTTACCCAACCTTCAACCTGCCCATGGCTAGATCACCGGGTTTCGGGTCTATACCCTGCAACTTAACGCCCAGTTAAGACTCGGTTTCCCTGCGGCTCCCCTATTCGGTTAACCTTGCTACAGAATATAAGTCGCTGACCCATTATACAAAAGGTACGCAGTCACCCTGATAAATCAAGGCTCCCACTGCTTGTACGTACACGGTTTCAGGTTCTCTTTCACTCCCCTCGCCGGGGTTCTTTTCGCCTTTCCCTCACGGTACTGGTTCACTATCGGTCAGTCAGGAGTATTTAGCCTTGGAGGATGGTCCCCCCATGTTCAGACAGGATACCACGTGTCCCGCCCTACTCGTTGAGCTCACAATAGGCATGTCTTCGGATACGGGGCTTTCACCCTTTACTGCCGGCCTTTCCAGACCGTTCTCCTGACACGCCTATCGCTGATGGCTCTGGGCTCCTCCCCGTTCGCTCGCCGCTACTGGGGGAATCTCGGTTGATTTCTTTTCCTCGGGGTACTGAGATGTTTCAGTTCCCCCGGTTCGCCTCCTTACCCTATGAATTCAGGCAAGGATAGTGCAACGGATTGCACTGGGTTTCCCCATTCGGACATCGCCGGCTGATAGCGCTTCATATCAGCTCACCGGCGCTTTTCGCAGATTAGCACGTCCTTCATCGCCTCTGACTGCCTAGGCATCCACCGTGTACGCTTAGTCGCTTAACCTCACAACCCGAAGGTGTCTTCGGACTGGAGTTTTTGAGAGACTCATCAATGTTATCGTTCAACAACATCGATTGTTTCAAATTTTCAGCTTGTTCCAGATTGTTAAAGAGCAAATATTCCATAACACACTGTTTTTAATGTGTTCTGAAATACTTTTTGTTATTTAAGAAGAGGATGGTGGAGCTAAGCGGGATCGAACCGCTGACCTCCTGCGTGCAAGGCAGGCGCTCTCCCAGCTGAGCTATAGCCCCATCGAATCGGACAAAAAAAGTTGGTAGGCCTGAGTGGACTTGAACCACCGACCTCACCCTTATCAGGGGTGCGCTCTAACCACCTGAGCTACAAGCCTATACCGAGCCCGTCTCTTCTTCTATCAGACAATCTGTGTGAACACTCACATTTCACCATCGTTGGTTAAGGAGGTGATCCAACCGCAGGTTCCCCTACGGTTACCTTGTTACGACTTCACCCCAGTCATGAATCACAAAGTGGTCAGCGCCCTCCAAAAGGTTAAGCTACCGACTTCTTTTGCAACCCACTCCCATGGTGTGACGGGCGGTGTGTACAAGGCCCGGGAACGTATTCACCGTAGCATTCTGATCTACGATTACTAGCGATTCCGACTTCATGGAGTCGAGTTGCAGACTCCAATCCGGACTACGACAGACTTTATGAGGTCCGCTTGCTCTCGCGAGGTCGCTTCTCTTTGTATCCGCCATTGTAGCACGTGTGTAGCCCTACTCGTAAGGGCCATGATGACTTGACGTCATCCCCACCTTCCTCCGGTTTATCACCGGCAGTCTCCCTTGAGTTCCCACCATAACGTGCTGGCAACAAAGGATAAGGGTTGCGCTCGTTGCGGGACTTAACCCAACATTTCACAACACGAGCTGACGACAGCCATGCAGCACCTGTCTCACGGTTCCCGAAGGCACTTCCGCATCTCTGCAGAATTCCGTGGATGTCAAGAGTAGGTAAGGTTCTTCGCGTTGCATCGAATTAAACCACATGCTCCACCGCTTGTGCGGGCCCCCGTCAATTCATTTGAGTTTTAATCTTGCGACCGTACTCCCCAGGCGGTCGATTTAACGCGTTAGCTCCGGAAGCCACAGCTCAAGGCCACAACCTCCAAATCGACATCGTTTACAGCGTGGACTACCAGGGTATCTAATCCTGTTTGCTCCCCACGCTTTCGCACCTGAGCGTCAGTCTTCGTCCAGGGGGCCGCCTTCGCCACCGGTATTCCTCCACATCTCTACGCATTTCACCGCTACACGTGGAATTCTACCCCCCTCTACGAGACTCTAGCCAACCAGTCTTAGATGCCATTCCCAGGTTAAGCCCGGGGATTTCACATCTAACTTAATTGACCGCCTGCGTGCGCTTTACGCCCAGTAATTCCGATTAACGCTTGCACCCTCCGTATTACCGCGGCTGCTGGCACGGAGTTAGCCGGTGCTTCTTCTGCGGGTAACGTCAATCGCAAGGTGTATTCAACCTTGCGCCTTCCTCCCCGCTGAAAGTACTTTACAACCCGAAGGCCTTCTTCATACACGCGGCATGGCTGCATCAGGCTTGCGCCCATTGTGCAATATTCCCCACTGCTGCCTCCCGTAGGAGTCTGGGCCGTGTCTCAGTCCCAGTGTGGCTGGTCATCCTCTCAGACCAGCTAGGGATCGTCGCCTAGGTGAGCCTTTACCCCACCTACTAGCTAATCCCATCTGGGTTCATCCGATGGCGTGAGGCCCGAAGGTCCCCCACTTTGCTCCAAAGAGGTTATGCGGTATTAGCCACCGTTTCCAGTGGTTATCCCCCTCCATCGGGCAGATCCCCAGACATTACTCACCCGTCCGCCGCTCGCCGGCAGGAAAGCAAGCTTTCCCCCGCTGCCGCTCGACTTGCATGTGTTAGGCCTGCCGCCAGCGTTCAATCTGAGCCATGATCAAACTCTTCAATTAAAAGTTTGATGCTCAAAGAATCTTACTGTTAGTTCGTAATGAATTAACTGTCAGTCACTCTTCAAGACTTTAATCTTTTTTTGCCTTTCGGCTGAGATAGCGTCTTGCGAGCGCCCACACAGATTGTCTGATTAATTTGTTAAAGAGCGTTGGCAACCGGCTGTTTCTGCCGGGTTGCGAGGCTGCGTATCTTACGCTTTCCTCTTACCGTGTCAAGCCTTATTTTTTCGGGCTTTTCACGTTGTCATCTCAACAGGTTTGTGTGTTTGTCGGGACAACGGATGCGCATTATAGGGAGCCTTCTAATTTAGGCAAGTCTTTTTTGTGATTTTTTATTTAACCGCTCACAATTTAATCCAAAAGGTTATTTTTGCCTATTTTTTATTGCATTTGGCACGTCTGACAAGCTATTAACCACCAAATCCGCAGCTTGTTCCGCTTCTTCTGTTATCGGTTTTCCTGTACGAACGAGAACCTTGGTTCCAACTTTCGCAGCTTTAGCTGCCAACATATCTTCTATTTTGTCTCCTACCATATAAGAAGAGGACATATCGATATGTAATGCATTCTGTGCATCTAACAACATACCTGGTTGTGGCTTACGACAGTCACAGCTTTTCTTATATTCTTCACCCTCTGCTTCAGGATGATGCGGACAATAATAGATGCCATCAAGATCAACACCTCTATCCGCCAATGACCAATCCATCCATTCTGTTAATTGCATAAATTGATCTTCAGTAAAAATCTTGCGTGCAATGCCTGACTGGTTGGTAACTAAGACCAGTGCGTAGCCCATTTTTTTCAATTCAAGCATGGCTTCAATAGCACCATCAATAAATTGAAAATTATCTATCTCATGTACATAGCCATGATCAATGTTAATCGTGCCGTCACGATCTAAAAATACGGCGGGAATACCTTGAGTCACCTGATTACTCCAAGAATGTACCAAGTGGGCAGTATCGCATGATTTATTACTGATTGAGAATGCAGCATTTAATTTATTTCCAGTTGACTTAGACGTCTAGACGCCTTAACATCCACTTTAATTCATGACTTGTTGAAATGTTCTCAAGTCATTCATCTTTACATCTAATAAGAAAAAAAATGATAAGACTGACTCAGATAAATAAGATATTTCAACAAGGAACGCGCACGATAAAAGCGCTTTCAGATATCAATCTACATGTCCCACAAGGACAAATATATGGTGTTATTGGTTCTTCCGGTGCAGGCAAAAGTACCTTAATTCGCTGTGTGAATATGCTTGAACGGCCGACTTCTGGTCAGGTATTAGTGGCAGGGCAGGATCTCACTTCTCTTTCAGAACGTGAACTAACGCATGCACGTCGTCATATTGGTATGATTTTTCAGCACTTTAATTTATTATCATCCAGAACCGTGTTTGACAACGTCGCGTTACCTTTGGAACTTAATAACACGCCAAAAGCTGAAATAAAGGCCAAGGTTAACGAATTACTAAAATTAGTTGGACTTGCTGAAAAGCATGACGCTTATCCGGCCAATTTATCTGGAGGTCAAAAGCAGCGTGTTGCTATTGCACGGGCTCTGGCAAATTCTCCCAAAGTACTTTTGTGTGACGAAGCCACCAGCGCTCTGGATCCAGCAACAACTCGCTCTATTCTGGAATTATTAAAAGACATTAACCGTCGACTGGGTTTGACCATTCTGCTCATTACCCATGAAATGGATGTCGTGAAGCGTATCTGTGATCAAGTTGCCGTCATCAGTGGTGGTCAATTGATCGAACAAGATGTTGTGAGCGAAATATTTTCGCATCCTAAGACACCGGTTGCGCAAGAATTTATCAAATCTACGTTGCATTTGGATATTCCTGAAGATTACTTACAGAAGTTGCAACCGGAATCTGCCCCTGATCGCAGTCCATTATTGAAGCTGGAGTTCACAGGTAAATCAGTTGATGCACCTGTAATCTCGATAGCCGTTCGCCGCTTTAATATCGACATCAGTATATTAAGTTCCCAAATTGACTACGCCGGTGGTGTTAAGTTTGGGGTTATGCTGGCTGAATTAGATGGGGAAAGCGATAGCATCAAATCAACAATTGCATTTTTAGAAGAGCATCATGTGAAAGTAGAGGTTCTCGGTTATGTCTGAAGGAATGATTTTATTATTGGCTAAAGGAGTCTGGGAAACCCTCGTTATGACTTTCGTCTCTGGTTTCTTTGGCTTTGTTATTGGTTTGCCTGCGGGTGTGCTTCTATATTTTACTCGCCCTGGTCAAGTAGTTGAAAATATTACACTTTATCGTATACTTTCTGCATTGGTAAATATCACGCGTTCAATACCTTTTATTATTTTATTGGTATGGATGATCCCATTTACCCGTCTGATTGTAGGAACATCAATCGGTTTGCAGGCAGCAATTGTTCCTCTGACCGTAGGGGCGGCTCCGTTTATTGCCCGCATGGTAGAAAATGCATTATTGGAAATTCCGACTGGTTTAATTGAAGCCGCACGTGCAATGGGAGCAACACCGTTTCAGATTGTCAAAAAGATCTTATTGCCAGAGGCATTGCCTAGTTTGATTAATGCCGCAACCATCACTTTAATTACATTGGTTGGCTATTCTGCAATGGGTGGAGCTGTTGGTGCCGGTGGCCTCGGCCAAATTGGCTATCAATATGGCTATATTGGCTACGATGCGACAGTGATGAATACCGTATTAGCATTATTGGTTGTTTTAGTGTTCTTGATTCAGTTCAGCGGTGATCGTTTAGTGAAAGCCGTTAATCGTAAATAAATTATTTCAACAAGGTGACAAGGCTTATACCTACACCCAACAAATTTCAAGCTTCAGTCTGCAAATCAACAACTTGAAAAATGAAGGGAATAAGAGCCTCATTATTAGTAGTACGCAGTAACTTGATAAGACAGGTTATAAATCAGTATTCAATAGGGGTGAAAATATGTCAGTAAAATTGAAATCCATTGCTACAATCAGCGCATTATTAGGTACATTGATTCTTGCTGGTTGCGGACAGGAACAACGCGATCCAAACCATATCAAAGTTGGTGTTATTGCAGGACCTGAACTTAAAGTTGCTGAAGTTGCTAAACAAGTGGCTAAAGATAAATATGGCCTTGATGTTGAGCTGACAACATTCAATGATTACGTTCTGCCAAATGAATCATTGAGTAAGGGTGATATCGATGTGAATGTCTTCCAGCATAAGCCTTTTTTAGATCAACAAGTGAAAGAACGTAACTACAAATTGGCAATTGTTGGTAACTCTTTCATTTTCCCAATGGCAGCCTACTCCAAAAAAATTAAGTCACTGGATGAATTGCAAGATGGTTCTCAAATTGCCATCCCCAACGATCCGACTAACCAAGGCCGCGCTCTACTGTTATTACAAAAACAAGGTCTTCTCACTCTGAAAGAGGGTGTTGGTCTGCTGCCAACGATTTTGGATATTACCGGCAATCCTAAGAACTTAGATATCGTACAGTTGGAAGGACCACAATTGCCACGTTCACTGGATGACCAAAAGATTGTTTTCGCGATTATCAATAACACTTATGCGGGACAGATTGGTTTAACACCAGAGCAAGATGGGATCTTTGTTGAAGATAAAAATTCACCTTACGTCAATATTATTGTCAGCCGCGAAGATAATAAGGACGCAGAAAATGTACGAAAATTTGTGCAAGCGTACCAATCTCCAGAAGTAGCAAAAGAAGCCGATGAAGTCTTCAAAGGTGGTGCAGTAAAAGGCTGGTAATCTTTCCTATTCAGTCGTTCAAGATTAAAATCATTGGGTGGATACTTTTATCCACCCATTTTTATTCTCACTGACGCTATTACAATACAAGGATTCAACTCAATGCGTGTGTTACCTATCTGTTTCATAGCGCTCTTTATAACTGGGTGTACTTCATTGCCAACCCAGTCCAATAAATCTGGTATATCGGAACCGGAGTTGAAACATCAGTCCATCAAGAAAAATAAGATGCCCTCTTATGTCCGTCTATATACTAAGCCAGATGAACTTTTAGGTTTACCATTTAAAGAGTTAGGTATTGTAGCCGGAGAATCCTGCCGTAATACGCTGCAAGACTCTCCCGCCAGTATCGCCACTGCACGGCAAAATATGCTGACAAAAGCATCTTATCTAAACGCAAACGCGGTCTTACTTCATCAATGTGCGATTTTACCTGGCCAAGGCTGCTACCAAATTGCCATTTGCGAAGGAACTGCATTACTAACAACCAATAAATAACTGTGTCTAAATTATTATAAAAAAGTGCTCATGGCAGATTTTCATTTTACGCAAATAGGAACCATTCATTCTCCCTATAAAGAGAAATTTGCCATTCCCCGTCAACCGGGTTTGGTTGAAGATGGTACAGGGCAGCTAGAATTACTTGCGCCTTACAATCAGGTTGATGCAGTACGCGGGCTGAAGCAATTCAGTCATCTATGGATTATTTTTGTGTTCCATCAAACCATGGATAGTGGCTGGAATCCATTGGTGCGCCCACCCCGTTTGGGAGGAAACGCCAAAATGGGGGTTTTTGCCACCCGTTCAACCTTCCGCCCCAACCCAATCGGCATGTCATTGGTGGAATTGAGAGATATTCAATGCGAGAACAACCGCGTCATTTTGGAACTTGGTAGCCTGGATTTGGTGGATGGTACACCGGTTATCGACATCAAGCCCTACCTGCCTTTTGCCGAATCACGTCCAGAAGCCAAGGCTGGTTTCGCCCAGACAGCTCCCGCAGCAGACATGGCAGTTAACTTCTCACCAGAAGCAGAATACCAACTTTTATCCCACAAAACCCATTACCCTCATTTGAGACGCTTTATCAGCCAAGTATTGGCTCAAGATCCTCGTCCTGCCTACCGTAAAAAAGCGCAGGAAGACCGTATATACGCCGCTCATCTCTTGGATTTTAACGTCCGCTGGCGAGTTTTTAATGCCATAACAGAAGTGGTTTCTATTGAACACCATTAAAACTCCTTTTGACATCGCAAGCTCGCTGGTAGACTAGCGATTTGTCTTTATTTTTCGCTATCCAATGGAAACTTACTATGCGTACTAGCCAATATCTGCTCTCTACTTTAAAAGAGACGCCTGCTGATGCAGAAGTCGTCAGTCATAAACTGATGCTTCGTGCTGGAATGATCCGTAAACTCGCTTCAGGCCTATACAACTGGATGCCAACCGGTGTCCGCGCATTGAGAAAAGTTGAAAACATTGTTCGTGAAGAGATGAATAATGCGGGAGCGGTTGAGGTTTCCATGCCAGTAGTTCAGCCAGCAGATTTGTGGCAGGAAAGTGGCCGTTGGGAACAATATGGCCCAGAATTACTGCGTTTTGTTGATCGCGGTGAACGCCCTTTCGTTTTGGGACCAACTCATGAAGAAGTGATTACTGATCTGGTTCGTAACGAAGTTACTTCCTATAAGCAGCTTCCGCTGAATTTGTTCCAAATCCAGACCAAATTCCGTGATGAAGTTCGCCCACGTTTTGGTGTTATGCGTTCACGTGAATTTATCATGAAAGATGCATACTCTTTCCACACCAACCAAGAGTCCCTGCAAGAGACTTACGATAAGATGTACGATGCTTACAGTAAGATTTTTACCCGCATCGGCTTAGATTTCCGCGCAGTTCTGGCTGATACGGGTTCAATCGGTGGAAGTGCTTCTCATGAATTCCAGGTTCTGGCAGACAGTGGTGAAGATGATATCGTTTTCTCTACCGATTCTAACTATGCGGCTAATATTGAGTTGGCAGAAGCTGTGATGCCCTCTCAGGAGCGAGCGGTTCCGTCTGAAGAGATGCGACTGGTCGATACACCAAACGCCAAAACGATTGCTGAGCTGGTCGAACAATTTGATCTGCCAATTGAAAAAACCGTTAAGACTCTGATCGTTCATGCCGCAGAAGAAAGCGGACATAAACTCATTGCCTTGCTGGTACGTGGTGATCATGAATTAAATGAGATCAAAGCAGAAAAATTGCCTATGGTAGCCAGCCCGCTGACTTTCGCTACCGAAGAAGAAATCCGTGCCATTGTGAAAGCAGGCCCTGGCTCTTTAGGTCCAGTCAACCTGCCTATGCCTATCATTATTGACCGTAGCGTGTCTGTCATGAGTGATTTTGGTGCTGGCGCCAATATTGATGACAAACACTATTTCGGCATTAACTGGGAGCGTGATTTACCTCTACCAGAAATGGCTGATATCCGTAATGTCGTTGAAGGAGACGCCAGCCCTGATGGTAAAGGAACGCTGTTAATCAAGCGTGGTATTGAAGTTGGTCATATCTTCCAATTAGGCACCAAGTACTCTGATGCCCTGAAAGCCACTGTGCAAAATGAAGATGGGCATAATCAAATTATCACTATGGGATGCTATGGGATTGGGGTCACCCGTATCGTTGCAGCGGCCATTGAGCAGAACCACGATGATCGTGGTATTATCTGGCCAGATGCTATCGCCCCATTCCAGGTGGCTATTCTGCCAATGAATATGCACAAATCTTACCGCGTGAAAGAAGTTGCTGAAAAATTATATGCAGACTTACGTGCCAGCGGCATTGATGTCATTTTCGACGATCGCAAAGAACGCCCTGGCGTTATGTTTGCTGATATGGAACTGATCGGTGTACCACATACTCTGGTTATCGGTGATCGTAACCTAGATAACGGTGAGATCGAATATAAACACCGCCGCACTGGTGATAAGCAAATGCTGAAACTGGAAGATATTGTTGATTACTTGAAGGGTCATATTCAACAAGCTTAATTTTGTTTGTCAGCGTTAATTAAGAAAACCTGCGTATTCATTACGCAGGTTTTTCAATGAGTTATGCACCGCTATTATCTATTATTTTTTAGTATGGCAGGAAGAGGTTTTATCAAAACGAATTTTACCTGTTTGAACGATTGCATGCTCAAACAGCCCATCTTCCATTGAAGGGCGAAGCGTATAGTAGCCTTCTACTTCCACATAAACAGGGGTTCCACCTTCTACTCCCATGGCGCTATAGCCACGTTCTAAATCGATATTTTCCGCAGCATCATAACGCTTTCCTGTACCGCATTCCGTAAAGAGAGCGGAATCAGCAAAATAGCTGTATTCTCCGGTCAGCTTTTTCGGTTTGATTTTATCTAATTCATAATTGAAACTTGATTGAATGGGATCACCGTTGATATCCAGCAAACCTAAGTTTTCGCCTTTCATCTGATAATAAGATTTTTGACCGTCTTGATCACTTAAGACAATCTTTTTACCATTTATCACCCAATGACCTGTTTCAAAGAAAGTATTTTCCTCATGTTTGGCTTCCAAATAGGTTTGCCCCAATATATATGTCCCATCTTTAGCAAGTTGTAAGGTAGTCTCGATACCTGCACAATCGGCACAAGGCACAACACCACTAAACACTTTCTCTGTTGGCTGATACTTTTCCTGAGATACAAAGCTCTCCTGAGTTACGGAAGTATTTTGACACCCCGCAGCGGTGAACACACCAGCAACCAACAATACAAGCAATATTTTTTTATTCATCATTCGATCCAATAAATTCAAAAGATAACCCTTTGATTTCAAGTTAAGCATAAGGTGTACATAACAAGATTGACATTACTCCACTGAGTTGCGAAATGCACGGAGAGAGCAATCAAATAGCATGACTTTATTTTATGGCGTAATGGTAAGATGCAAGTTTAATCTGCTTCCTGTTTTAACGACATTCCCACCGACTTATTCAGTCATCACGAGAAGCTTACTGTGCTATAGTCGTAAGTAGCATTTTGCATTTGATTTGGGTCAATCACGGGCGGCACGATAACCGCCACTAACATGTGGTAAGCAAAATAGTGGTGAGCAAATATGTCTATAGATAACGAAGAATATCAACCCATTAACTGTGATGATTACGATAACCTTGAGCTGGCATGCCAACGTCAGCTACATTTGCATCTCCAATTGCGAGATGGTGAAACATTTGAAGGAAAAGCTAATAAACTGATTTTAAGAAAAAAAATTGAATATCTTCTCATCGATTCAAATGAAGGAACCCGTGAATTAAGGTTAGATTACATTATCAGTTTCAGCAATCCAGAGATTGGAACGATTGTTATCGAGCATTCTTAAATCTGATCGCCAATAACGATTAGGATCTTCTGCCAAAAGTCCTTATTTTATATAAGGACTTTTTATGTAAAAAGAAATTTCCAAAACCCAATCAGTAACGTCTACCACTACGTGACCAACTATACCATTAAATATGAAGTGCAATTGTCTTCCACTGAACTGAAATTCCTTCGTCATCCGGCAAATTTTGCCCTTCTTTTGTGATGAAAACCCCCAATGCGGCTATCAGTTTTTCGTTGTAATAGAGCAAAGGAATTCTTTCCCTAAGCCAAGGCGCAATCCCAAACTCTTGCCACAGTTTTTTACTGTGACGGGAATGTTGTCGTCCCACAATGCTAATATTGCCCCGAACATTATTACCCCGAACACTATTACCCTGAAAACCAAAACGAATTGTCACTTGCTCATTACTGTTTGGCTTTCTCACTGTAATACCGTTTTCTTTAGAACAAAACAGCGTTCCCAATTCATCTGGTAACGTCAATGCCTGCTGTAAATCCCATTCAAGAATCGTTCCCGCCAGATCCTGGTATTGGGGAAGTAGCCAAAGTTGCTGCCGATAACGACGAATATCATATTGCCCTAATCTAAAACGCGGCTCCGCATCTTGTCTGGCAAGTGCCACTTCTGACCAAATGCGTTGAAGCTGCTCGCGTGCCGGCATTTTTACCCCACACTGATTGAGCCATCGCCGCAACAACGCATTTCGTTTTACTTCAGAACTGTCTTCCAGAGGAGGAATAGAGATCGAACCTTCCGCTGTAATCAATGAATCCAAAGATTCTTTCAGTAATTCATCCAGCAATTGTTCTTGCTCGCCACACAAGCTGGCACTGCGGGAAACGGCTTGTGAGAAATGAGGCCAACGCTGATGGAGTAACGGCATGATATTCAGTCGCAGGAAATTACGGTCATAACGCTCATCTTGATTACTGTCATCCTCTACCCACTGTAATTTTTGTGTCTGTGCGTACTCTTCCAATTCTGCACGACTTACATTTAGCAATGGGCGAATCAATGTCGTTCCCGCAAATGGCATTCTGGCAGGCATGGAAGATAATCCTGCCGGACCACTGCCCCGTTTCAGTGCTAATAAAAACGTTTCTGCCTGATCATCAAGATGCTGCGCCGTTATTAAAACTTCATCCGGCTGTAACTCACGTTGGAATGCGTGATAACGTGCATTTCGCGCCGCAGCTTCAATCCCATTCTGGCGAGTATTAAGCTGGACTTTTTCGGTTCGGAAATCTACCTGCCAGTCAGCACAAATCTGGCGACAATGTTCGACCCATAAATCCGCCTTTGGGTTTAAGCCATGATGAATATGGATTGCCCTTAACATCATTCGTTCACTATTCAGTTGATAAGATTGATTTCGCAAACGAACAAGTAAATGTAGCAATACGGTGGAATCCAATCCACCGCTAAATCCGACCAAAATCTTTTTATGCTGACCAATTTGTTCTGCCAATGTCATAAATAAAAGATCATGAATATTTGCCATTATGGAACCAAACCTTTTTTCATTTGCCTGATCAATCCTCAATCAGATCATCCATCAATTCATTTTGTTCGGAATTCTTTCTTTTAGCACTGATACAGAGTAATCCAGAAATAATCACCAACACTAACCCAATCACATAGGCAGGGACAAACGCATCACCAAAAAACAATATGATCCACATCATCGACAAGACGGGCGATAAAAATAGGATTGAGGCAACCTTATGGGAATCAGGGCCATTCATGGCCTTAAACCAAATAATATAAGAAACCCCATTCAGTATGATGCCGTTAAGTAATGTTGGCATCAGAGAATCACTGACAGGCAAGTTAATGCTGCTGAAAGCAAACATAAATACCGCGGAAACTAAGGTAGAACAGAGAAATACCCAAAATGTACTAATATAGGGATCAATAGCAAACTGCTTCGATAATACTGACATTAATGCAAAACAAAATGCTCCACTAAATACCAGCAACAATGCCTGTGGATGTTCCACCGCAATCTCGGTAATATTTCCTTTCGTGAACGTGATCACAACAGCCATAAAGCCCATTGCAATGCCAATCATTTGCTTGATCGTCAATTTTTCTTTAAACAGGAAAAATGATAATCCAATAATCATTAACGGCCAGCTATATTGGATTACCAACACAGCAACACCATTTTCAATGGAATAGCCATAGTAAAGCAGCAAATAGAAGAAACAATCCAAAGCACCTAAGATCAGAACTTTAAGCATAACGGGCAAAGGAATGAATAAAATTCCTTTCCAATTTCTCCCCATCATGAGGGCAACGACAAATACCGCTAAAACAGACAAAATATTTGACCAGAATAAATATTGGAAGTGATCCATCTCTTTCTGACCAAAACGCGATATAGCAGGAATAAAACTCCAGATAAACACGCAGGAAAACGCATAAATAATATATTTATATTTGGCCATAGAAAAACTCAACTTATTATTTTAAAGCCCAGCCCACAAGGCACCTATTCCATCCCAATGTTATTGGGCATGATAATATTAGATTATATATGCCGTAATGATTTCGCCCTTACAAACAACAAAACAGGTGGAAAAATCAGAGAGTTATCACTTCTCCGTATTTCCACCTGCGATTAGCGATTAAAAATTTTCAGATCTTAGCAATAACCGTACTGCATTAAACGTTCATAACGACGGTTGACTAATTCTTCACTGTCCAGTTCGCTCAATTCAGAAAGATCAGCCAACAGTTGAGTCTTCAATGTTTCAGCGATTTCTTCATAGTGGCGGTGCGCTCCGCCCAATGGCTCAGGAATGACAGTATCAATCAGATTCAACTCTTTCAGACGTGGAGCTGTATTCCCCATTGCTTCAGCCGCCAATGGTGCTTTTTCAGCACTTTTCCACAAAATGGAAGCACAGCCTTCAGGAGAGATAGTAGAGAAGGTGCTGTATTGCAACATATTGACTTTATCACCAACACTAAGCGCTAACGCTCCACCAGAACCCCCTTCGCCAATCACTGTACAGATGATAGGGACAGAAAGATGGGACATTTCACGCAGGTTACGGGCAATGGCTTCTGACTGACCTCGCTCTTCTGCACCTACCCCAGGATATGCGCCAGGCGTATCAATGAAAGTAATGATTGGCAATTTGAAACGTTCGGCTGTTTCCATCAATCTCAATGCCTTGCGATAACCTTCCGGTGATGGCATACCAAAATTGCGGCGGATTTTTTCTTTGGTTTCACGCCCCTTCTGATGGCCTATCACCATGACAGGACGACCATCAATACGCGCTAACCCTCCCACAATGGCCTTGTCATCAGCATAGGCACGATCACCCGCTAATTCTTCAAAATCCGTAAATATGCGCTGAATATAATCCAATGTATAAGGGCGCAGTGGATGACGTGATAGCTGGGAAATTTGCCATGCCCCTAAATCAGCGAAAATTTTGCGAGTCAGCTCTAGGCTTTTTTCCCTCAGACGCTGGACTTCTTCATCCAGATTGATATCTAGCTTTTCATCTTGACGGCTAACTGCGGTAAGCGAATCAATTTTCGCTTCCAGCTCGGCAATTGGCTGTTCAAAATCCAGAAAATTCAGACTCATAATGTTCCTATTCTAGTCAAATTCTAATTCTACCTGCTCATTACCCAGCAGAGTTCGCAGATCGGTCAAAAGGGTGTCTGTTGGCGTTACCCGCCATGTCGCCCCGAATCGTAAACGGGCGCGGGCATCTACCCGCTGGTAATAAAGATGAACCGGTATTGTACCTGAACGGTGTGGCTCCAATGCACCACGGAGACGGCTCAATAATTGTTCATCAATTTGCCTGTCTGATAACGAGATAGCAAGCCCACGTGCAAATTTTTCACGTGCCTCACTGATATCCATTAGTTCACGAACTGTCATTTTAAGCCCACCGCTGAAGTCATCAAAGCTGACTTGTCCGGTAGCAATCAAAATCTTGTCCTGTTCTAATAAATGCTGATACCTTTCCAATGCATCAGAAAACAGCATGATTTCCAGACGTCCTGAACGATCATCTAATGTACTGATACCAATCCGGTTTCCCCGTTTGGTTGTCATTATTTTGGAAGCTAATACCAAACCTACCACAGTTGTTACCTGACCACGAGGTGTCGGGTTCACATCTTTTAGACGTAATCCATTGGTATATCGTTCAATCTCTTTCAAATAACCTGTAATTGGGTGTCCAGTTAAGTACAAACCCAGCGTTTCCCGCTCACCATCTAATACCACCTGATCTGGCCATTTTGGTGTGCTGGCATATGAACGCTCAACTTGCTCTGGTTCTTCAGCTAATACGCCAAACATATCTGTTTGACCTGTGGCTTCGGCTTTGGCATGTTGATCCGCAGCTTTCAAAGCACCTTCCAGAGAGGACATCAATGCCGCACGATGTGGTCCTAACCTATCAAAGGCACCGGACATAATCAGCTTTTCCATCACACGGCGGTTTATCTTTTTGATATCAACGCGTGCGCACAGGTCAAATAGCTCTTTGAAATGCCCCCCTTGCTGTCGGGCTTCAATAATCGCTTCAATCGGCCCTTCCCCCACACCTTTAATCGCACCAATGCCGTAGACAATTTCTCCATCATCATTGACATGGAAATGGTACAGGCCGCTATTAATATCAGGAGGAAGAACTTTCAGCCCCATGCGCCAACACTCATCCACCAGCCCAACGACTTTTTCGGTGTTATCCATATCCGCAGTCATCACAGCAGCCATAAATTCTGCCGGATAGTGCGCTTTCAACCATAAGGTTTGGTAAGAAACTAACGCATAAGCTGCTGAGTGAGATTTGTTAAAGCCATAACCCGCGAATTTCTCCACCAAATCGAAGATTTTCATGGCGAGCGTACCATCAACGCCCTGTTTTACCGCCCCCTCTTCAAATACTGACCGCTGTTTAGCCATCTCCTCTGGTTTTTTCTTACCCATTGCACGGCGCAACATATCTGCCCCGCCAAGGGTATAACCGGCTAAAACCTGTGCAATCTGCATCACCTGTTCCTGATACAGAATGATACCGTAAGTTGGCTCCAATACGGGTTTTAAGGATTCATGCTGCCATTCAACATCAGGATAGGAGAGTTCTTCCCTCCCATGTTTACGGTCGATAAAGTTGTCTACCATACCTGATTGCAACGGCCCAGGACGGAACAGTGCCACCAATGCGATCATGTCTTCAAAACAGTCAGGACGCAGGCGCTTGATTAAATCCTTCATTCCGCGCGATTCAAGCTGGAACACGGCCGTGGTTTCAGAGCGTTGCAGCATATCGAAACTTTTTTGATCATCCAGCGGAATAGCCGTGATATCAATCGGTTCCAGACCCTTCTTAGCACGGCGTGCATTCACCATCTCAAGTGCCCAGTTGATGATGGTTAGGGTTCTCAGGCCAAGGAAGTCAAACTTAACCAAGCCGGCATATTCCACATCGTTTTTGTCAAACTGGGTAACTGGGTTCAGCCCCTCAGGATCACAATAAATCGGTGCAAAGTCAGTAATTTTGGTTGGTGCAATGACAACACCACCAGCATGCTTACCTGCGTTACGTGTGACACCTTCCAGTTTGCGCGCCATGTCGATCAGCGCCTTAACCTCTTCATCCGCTTCGTAAATTTCAGGTAGCTGTGGCTCGGCTGCAAAGGCTTTTTCCAGTGTCATGCCGGGATCAGGAGGCACCAGTTTGGAAATTCGATCCACAAAGCCATATGGGTGTCCAAGGACACGCCCAACGTCGCGGATAACCGCTTTCGCCGCCATCGTACCAAAAGTGATGATCTGTGATACCGCATCTCGTCCATACATGTCTGCTACGTGATCGATAACCTGATCACGTTTTTCCATACAAAAATCGACGTCAAAATCGGGCATAGAAACACGTTCAGGGTTAAGAAAACGTTCAAACAGCAGATCGAATTCCAGCGGATCGAGGTCGGTAATTTTTAACGCATAAGCGACAAGGGAGCCGGCACCAGAACCTCGTCCTGGGCCAACGGGAACACCGTTATCTTTTGACCATTGGATAAATTCCATCACGATCAGGAAGTAACCAGGGAATCCCATCTGGTTGATAACGTTCAGCTCAATATCGAGGCGTTCATCATATTCTGGACGTTTCTGCGCCCTGAGTTCCGGATCGGGATAGAGAAACTCCAGACGTTCTTCCAGCCCTTGCCTGGATTTTTCAATGAGAAAATCTTCAGTGCTCATTTCTCCCGTCGGAAACTGCGGCAGAAAATACTCACCAAGACGGATTGTGACATTACAGCGTTTAGCAATTTCTACGCTATTTTGTAACGCTTCAGGAATGTCTGAAAAAAGCTCACACATCTCCTGTTCACTGCGTAGATATTGCTGAGGGCTGTAATTTTTAGGGCGTTTCGGATCAGACAGGGCATAACCATCGTGGATAGCAACCCGAATTTCGTGGGCTTCAAAATCCTCACTCTCAAGAAAACAAACGTCATTGGTTGCCACAACGGGAAGATTTTTTTCTGACGCCAGCGCCACAGCAGCATGAAGATAGTTTTCTTCATCCTGACGTCCAGTGCGGATCAACTCAAGGTAATAGCTGTCAGGAAAATGTTCCTGATAAAAATCGAGGCAGTGATCCACCATCACACGATTGCCACGCAGCAGGAATTTACCCACGTCTCCCATGCGCCCACCCGACAGTAGGATCAATCCGGTTTTGTATTTGACCAGCCATTCCCGCTTGATAGTGGGACCAATTGCGTTATAACCTTTTTGATAAGCCTCAGAGATCAGCAAGGTCAGGTTTTGATAACCTTCATTATTACGGGCAAGGATCGTCAGATGGGCATATTCATCGCCCAATAAATCACTTTCCACATAAAAATCCGCACCAATAATTGGCTTGATACCGGCATCGTGGGCACTGCCATAGAACTTCACCAATCCACACAAGTTGGTAAAATCCGTGATCGCAAAAGCCGGCATTCCCAATTTGGCGATTTTTTTCACCAATGAGCCGGTCTTAGCCAAGCCATCAATCATTGAATAATCACTGTGAACACGTAAGTGTACAAAACGTGGTTCTGTCATAGTCTGTCCAGATACTTATCCCAGATTTTTATCCAAGACCTAGCGCCCGTTTAACTGGCGCAAAACTCTTACGATGATGCTGCGTAGCGCCCAAAGAAGCCAATTTTTCCAGATGAAGGGGCGTAGGATAACCTTTATGTTTCGCAAATCCGTAGTCAGGGAACTGTTTATCCAGCTCTGTCATTTCCCTGTCACGTGTTACTTTGGCAAGAATAGAAGCGGCGCTTATTTCTGCAACCAGGCTATCCCCCTTAACGACGGCTTGAGCTGGCATAGCTAATGCCGGACATCGATTGCCATCAATCAGGACATAATCCGGTGTGAGTGCCAACCCTTCAACCGCTCTTTGCATAGCAAGCATTGTGGCGTGGAGGATATTGAGCTGGTCTATTTCGTCCGGCTCTGCACGACCGAGACTCCAACACAAGGCTTTTTCTTTTATTTCCAAATACAGCGCCTCACGGCGTTTTTCCGTGAGTTTTTTTGAATCCATTAAGCCTGCAATGGGTTTAGCCGGATCAAGAATAACCGCCGCAGTGACAACAGCACCTACCAATGGGCCACGCCCAACTTCATCAACACCGGCAATCAAATTCGCCTGTGGATAAATAAAATCCATTATCTTCTCGCTAATTCCAGAACAGCTTGCGCAGCCTGTTCATCGGCATCACAGCAAATGCTCTCATGTAGATGCAAGAACGTTTGTTTCAACGTTTCCACATCTGCACCACCTTGCAAAAGAGGTAACAACGCCTCTGATAACGCTTGTGGTTCGCATTCATCCTGTAGTAACTCTCTGACTAATTCTTTGCCTGCCAGCAGGTTAGGCAAGGAAACATAAGGTGTTTTCACCAAGCGTTTTGCCAGCCAGTATGTAAAAGGTTTCATTCTATAGCCTACCACCATCGGGCATTTGGCCAGCATACACTCCAGTGCTGCCGTACCGGATGCAAGTAAAGTGGCATCGCTGGCAATCATGGCCTCGCGCGCTTTCCCCTCCAATAAATGGAGCCGCAGATTCGGAGCTATCTCATCTTTAATTTGCAGGAACTGTTCACGCCGTTTGGCATTAACTAATGGAACCAATACATGCAGGTCGGAAAATTTTCCCTGCAATAATTGTGCGGTTTTTAAGAAATCAGCACTGAGCATTTCAACTTCAGCATGACGACTGCCGGGCAAGATCGCCAGACAGTGCGCAACCTCTGGAATACCCAAAATTTTTCTGGCGGCGGCTTTATCCGGTTGCAAAGGTATTGCATCTGCCATCGTATGCCCAATAAATCGGCACGGAACGTTAAATCGATCGTAAAAAGCTTTTTCAAAAGGTAAAAATGCTAATACCAAATCCGTCGCCCGACCAATTTTAAACACGCGTCTCTGACGCCATGCCCATACTGATGGGCTAACGTAATGGATCGTTTTAATCCCCTGCTGTTTCAGTCGGCCTTCCAAGGTGATATTGAAATCAGGAGCATCAATGCCAATAAACACATCCGGCTTCAAGGCGGTAAAACGTGCGGTTAAGTCTCTGCGTATTTTCAGCAAACGGGGCAAACGTCCCAAAACTTCAACGATCCCCATTACTGCCAGCTCTTCCATCTCATACCAGACTTCACAACCTTCTGCCTGCATAAGAGGGCCAGCAACACCGACAAAACGGGCGTGCGGAATTTTTGTTTTCAATGCGCGAATCAGCCCTGCCCCAAGGATATCACCGGATGTTTCTCCGGCGACTAAACCAATTGTCAGCGGGCGCTGATTATCAACAGAAGAAAAGGTAGTCAAAGGAGTATCCTTCATCTACTTATTAACGAATAATGCCACGGCTGGATTTTGAGGAATTTTCCAGAAAATCACTGAATACTTTCACATGCGTGTTATTTTCTGCCTGAAGATCAATTTCTTGTCTGGCTTCTTCTAACGTTTTTCCGCTGCGATAAAGTGCCTTATAGGCATTACGGATCGCATGCAGCGATTCTTTGTCAAACCCACGACGCTTCAGGCCTTCGATATTCAATCCGAAAGGTGTCGCATGATTCCCTTGTGCAATGACGTAAGGAGGAACATCCTGGGCAACGCCGGAACAACCACCGACCATCACGTGAGAACCAATTTGACAGAATTGATGCACGGCTGTCATTCCACCAATAATGACGTAATCACCCAGAATAACATGCCCGCCTAATGTACCATTATTCGCAATGATACAACGATCACCAACGATACAGTCATGGGCAATATGGGCATTAATCATCAACAGGTTGTCACTGCCAACTTTAGTCACTCCGCCACCCTGAACAGTGCCTCTGTGGATAGAAACACTTTCACGGATACGATTACGGTCACCAATTTCAACGCAGGTAGGCTCCCCCTGATATTTGAGATCCTGATTGACCTCACCGATGGAAGCAAATTGATAAATCTGGTTATCGCGGCCAATCTTGGTTATCCCATTAACCACAACATGGGATTTCAATTCAGTCCCTTCACCAATCTCAACTTGGGCCCCGATATAACAAAATGGGCCAATGCGAACATTGGCACCAATAACAGCTCCCTCTTCAACAATGGAAGAGGGATGGATAACAGCGGTTTGATCAATCATGGATTAAGCCTCACGACGGCGAGCACACATCATTTCAGCTTCGCAAGCCACTTCTCCATCGACTTTCGCTACGCCCCTGAAACGCGCAACTCCGCGACGTTCTTTAATAAATTCTACTTCCATGATCATTTGATCACCTGGCAGAACCGGACGCTTGAAACGAGCGCCATCAATCGCTGCAAAGTAATACAATTCACCTGGCTCCAGTGATCCAACACTTTTGAACGCCAGAATGCCCGTCGCTTGAGCCATTGCTTCAAGGATCAAAACACCAGGAAAAATAGGCTTACCAGGGAAATGTCCCTGAAAGAATGGTTCATTAAATGATACATTCTTGACTGCGCGCAAAAATTTACCTTCCTCAAAATCTAACACACGGTCTACCAACAAAAATGGGTAACGGTGAGGAAGTAAATTTAAAATCTCTTCAATTTGCAGAGTATGATTATCACTCATCTAAATACTCTTCCTGTCATATAAGAATCATAATATTAACGACACGGCCTGCGTTAACTCCAAATTCAGAGTTATCAGGCAGGCCGCAAAAATCAAAAGCACAACCAAAAATGCTAACAAAAAACGTTTAATCAAAAATGTCTATCCAAGATTCGGGTATGATTACTCGTTTTCACCTTTCAGTTGGCGTTCAACTGACTTCAAGCGCTTATTCATCTCATTGATGTTCATGATTAAAGCGGCAGTCTTGCGCCAAACTTTGTTCGGTTGTAACGGGAATCCCGACGAATATACGCCAGGCTCTGTAATTGGGCGTATCACCATGCTCATACCAGTCACGGTTACTTTGTCACAGATTTCCATGTGCCCATTGATGACACTAGCTCCACCAATCATACAATAACGGCCAATTTTCAAACTGCCCGCCATAATGACTCCACCAGCCACTGCGGTGTTGTCTCCAATTGTCACGTTGTGGGCAATCTGACATTGGTTGTCTATGATAACACCATTACCGATGACAGTGTTATCCAATGCGCCGCGATCAATTGTCGTGCCAGCGCCGATTTCAACGCGATCTCCGATGACTACTGTGCCTAGCTGTGGAATTTTAACCCAATTTCCACGCTCATTGGCATAACCAAAACCGTCAGAACCTATAACAGTCCCCGATTGGATTAGACACGACTCACCAATTTCAACATTATGGTATATCGATACATTGGCCCAAAGACGGGTTCCTGCACCAATCTGCGCATTTTTTCCAATAAAACAACCCGCACCAACGATAACATTATCACCAAGCATAACGCCGGATTCGATAACCGCATTGGCACCCACCGCCACATTTTTGCCCAGTACCGCCTCAGAGGAAATAACTGCTGATGGGTGGATATCCTGTGCAGGTTTCGGTGTTGTATCCATAATTTGCGCCATGTGTGCATAGGCAAGGTAAGGATCATTAACAACTAACGCGGCAACTTTGCAGTAAGGGAGATCTGCTTCGCGCAATACAACTGCCGCAGCCTGACAGGTAGCAAGCTTGTCAGTATAACGACTGTCAGATAAAAATGTAATTTGCTCGTTATTTGCTGAATACATCGGTGCAATACCGGTGATGACGATATCGCCATCACCGCGCAATTGCGCATTCAACTGCTGAGCGAGATCAGCCAATCGAATTGAAACCATCTACTTACTTAACCTGTTTCAGTACTTCTGCAGTGATATCTTTACCAGATGCAGAATACACTGCTGTACTCGCATCCAGAACAACATCGTAACCTTCTTTGCCGGCAACCACTTTAACTGCATCTTGGATACGGTTCAGAATTTTACTGCGCTCTTCCATTTGACGATGGCGGTTGTCGTTTTCAAAACTTTGCGCTTTCTGAGCAAAGTCATCACGTTTCGCCATCACTTCTTTTTCCAATTTTTCGCGTTCACTGGCTTTCATGGTTGAGCCATCACGCTGTAATTTTTGGATCTTAGTTTGCAGATCAGATTCCATACGCTGTAATTCGGTTGCGCGGCCTTTAAACTCATTTTCCAATTGTTTTGCCACAGCTTCACGGGCAGGTAACTGTTGGAAAACCTCAGCAACGTTCACTAAAGCAATTTTATCTGCCGCCTGTACACCCGCAGAGAACGCTAATGCTAGACCCAAACTTGCTGCACACAATATTTTCTTCACTATAAACTCCTTTGACCTACGCTATTTTTACAGATTGGAAGACTTTAGAGCCTATCCCATTGAGCTGTGTCATTTACCTTTTTGAACCTGGGATCCACTCTTCATATCGCTCTATCTAATAATAGGGCGATTTTTACCAAAAATGATTAATAATTACCAAACTCCGCCAATATTAAACTGGAACTGCTCTGCTCTATCACCTGCATATTCCTTAATTGGCTTCGCATAAGAGAAGCTCAATGGCCCTAATGGTGATATCCATTGCAAAGCAATACCGGCCGAAACCCGGATGTTATTTGGCTTACTATAGTCTGGCACTCCAGCTTCAGTCTTATCCCAGTTGGTATCCCACACGGTTCCCGCATCCACAAATAGCGAAGTCCGCAAGGAGTTAGCATATTTAGCATCCAAAAACGGTGTCGGGGTAATCAGTTCGAAACTAACAACTGCCGTCGCATTACCACCTACGGCATCGCGGGATGGGCTATTTTTCTCTGGTTTACTACTTTCATCTAAATAAACCGCTTTCGGACCGATATTATTCGACCGGAAGCCACGAACACTACTGGAACCACCGGCATAGAAGTTCTCATAGAATGGCATTTCCTTACCGCCAAAACCGCCGCCATATCCCAGACGTGTGCGTCCCATCAGCACCCATGAGCGATTATCATCCAGTGGATAATAAGCTGCTGAGTTCCAGGTGACTTTATAAAACTGGTTATCTGAGCCAGGAATTGTCACTTTCGTATCCAGAGATGATTTCAGGCCAGATGTTGGGAAGAAACCACGGTCAAGATTGTTGTAAACCCACCCTACGGTGACGGTGAAATCATTGGAGTCAAATTGTGCCTTGTCTTTAAAATTTGGATACTTATCCATTTTATTCCAATAACGCCACATCGCACGCTGTGGTCGCATGTTAGACAGAGAGTTATGTATATAACCCAGTCTAAATGACAGGCCATTATTTTCATTCAATGGGAAGCCGAGCGTTCCCTCAGTACCGTAAGCTTTATTAGTGTAATTCGAAAGATCAGCATCATCGGCGCGGAAATCGTTATAGAACATCCGCCCCCCCAAACTTACACCATCCACGGTAAAGTAAGGGTTAGTCATGGATAAATCGGCCGAGGTTGAATAATCATTTTTACTGGCGTTGATGCTGACGGAATTCCCCGTTCCCAACCAGTTGGCTTGTTGGAGGCCAACCTGGAAACCCATGCCGCTTTCTGTACCGAAGCTAACACCAAAGTTCATAGAACCAGTATTACGTTCTTTGACTTTGTAAACCACATCCACCTGATCTGGGCTGTCCGGTACACGTTCCGTTTCCACATCAACAGAGTCAAAATACCCTAATCGATTTAGGCGTTCTTTACCCTGTTCAACCAAATCACTCCCCAGCCAAGAGCCTTCCATTTGACGCATTTCACGGCGTAATACTGAATCTTTACTCACATCGTTGCCTGAAAAACGAATTTTACGCACGTAGAAGCGATTGCCAGCATCAACATTCACATGTAGCTTAACCGTCTTATCGGTATCGTTGATTTCAGGTTGTGTCATTACGCGAGGATAAGCATAACCGTGACGACCAAGCAGATTTTTGATGGCAGTTTCCATCTTGGTTACTTCTGCACCGTTATACAGCGAGCCTGGTTCGATTTTAGTCAATTCTTCGATTTTGGACTGGTAACCAGCTAAATTACCATTCAAATCAACATCTGCGATTTTGTACTGATCGCCTTCTTTGATATTGACAGTGATATAAATACCTTTCTTGTCTGGCGTCAGGTTAACCTGAGTCGAGTCAATATTGAAACGCGCATAACCTCGGTCTAGATAGAAACTGCGCAAGGTTTCAAGGTCACCTGCCAATTTTTGTTTCTGGTATTTCTGATCAGCCGTCATATTCCACCAGGGAACATCATCCCTAAGTTGGAATTGATTAAGCAATTCGTTGGTTGAGAAGGCTTTATTGCCAACAATATTAATTTGTTGGATCTTGGCAGAAACGCCTTCAGAGAAAACAAGCTTCAAATCAACACGGTTGCGGGGTAGTGGCGTGACAACCGCTTTTACTGTCGCGTTGTATTTACCAACACTGTAATAGAAATCTTCCAGTCCCTTCTCAATATTAGACAGCATAGTACGGTCAAGGGCTTCACCAACACGAACACGAGAAGCTTCAAGGTTTTGCTTGAGCATGTCATCTTTCACCGATTTGTTGCCGGTGAACGTAATGCTGGCGATGGTTGGCCGTTCTTTTACCTGAACAACAAGTGAATTGCCATCACGTAAGACACGAACATCTTCAAAGTTTCCAGTTGCGAATAATGAATGAATCGTGCGGCTAATATCTTCGTCACTAACCGTATCACCCACCCGAACTGGTATGTTCAGTAATGCTGCACCAACGGTGACACGTTGAAGACCATCAAAGTGAATGTCCCGAACCACGAATCCGTCTGAACCGTATGCAGTGGCGCTGCCGAACAGCAGCGACGCTATGAGCAACTTTTTCATCGCCATCGTTGTTATGCGTTTTCCTAACCGGTCTCCCGCCTTAAAAGCGAGAGAAATCATTGAAAAGTGCAAGCCCCATTAATAACACCAGTAACATAGCACCAATGCGATAACTGAAGTCTTGTACACGCTCGGAGACTGGCCCTCCCTTGATCTTTTCGATAGCAAGGAAAAGCAAGTGTCCACCATCTAGTACAGGTAATGGGAACAAATTAATGATCCCAAGATTGACGCTAATCAGCGCCAGAAACATTAAATAATACACCAAGCCAGAATCAGCCGATACTCCGGCACCTTTGGCAATGGAAATCGGGCCGCTCAGGTTATTAAGTTTTAAGTCACCTACAATCAATTTGCCGATCATATTGACAGTCAGCTTCATTAATTGCCAAGTCTTGTCTCCTGCCTCATAAATAGCAGAAAAAGGTCCATATTGCTGAATAACCTTGTATTCATCCGCTAGTGGAATGACTTTCAATTCGGCGCCAGCAAACCCTTCTTCACGACCGTTGGATAATTTCCTGACTTCAGGAGTCAGAGACAGGGAGATCATTCCACCAGCTCTCGCAACGTCCAATTTTAGAGGAACATCAGGATTCTTCCTGACAAAAGATGAAAAAGTGTGCCATACATCTACATCTTGATTGTTGACTTTAACGATCCTGTCCCCACTTTGTAAACCCGCTTTTTCAGCGGCTGAAGCAGGATAAACTTTTTCTACTTGCGAACTAAGCCGCGGTACAACGGGCATCATTCCCAAAGACAGCAAAACATCCTGCCTGGATGGATCGAAGGTCCATTGACTTAAATCCAGTGTTTTTTGAACACTATCAAGTGCATTCAGAGGCAAGACATCCATCGTTACCGATGTCGCCCCCACCTTACCTACCATAGCAAGACGTACTGAATTCCAATCAGGAGTTTCGATACCATTAACGGCTTTTAGTTCCATTCCAGGCAAAATATTTGCCTGTGCAGCAATCGAGTTTGGCTTAACATCCAACACTACCGGACGCACAGATGGCACGCCTATCACAAAAACCAGCCAATAAGCGATCACTGCCAGAATGAAATTTGCAATTGGCCCAGCGCTGATAACAGCCGCACGCTGGCCAATCGTTTTGTTATTAAATGCCATATGACGACGTTCGGGAGCAACTTCTCCAACCCGCTCGTCAAGCATTTTGACATAACCGCCAAGGGGGATAAGAGCGATAACGTATTCGGTTCCCTGTTTATCTGTACGACGCCAAAGCACTTTGCCAAATCCGATGGAAAAGCGTTCAACATAGATACCGCATCGTCTGGCAACCCAAAAATGACCAAACTCATGCACAGTGATGAGAACACCCAAAGCAACAATAAATGCAGCCAGATTCCAGAGAATATCCATTACGTACCTTCAGAGAATAAATCCAGAAGAAATCAACATAACCAGCCCAGCAAACACCGGAACTGCCGCAGTTAAACTATCAACCCGATCCATGACACCACCATGCCCTGGAATCAATTGACTGCTGTCTTTGATCCCAGATTCCCGTTTGAACATACTTTCAGTCAAGTCACCAAAAACCGAGGCAATCACCACCACCGTAGAAATCAGCAACAAATGTTCTGGCATCGCGGGGACAGGGGCAAATTTACCGAACAACCACGAAATCAGTGCAGCCGTTAATAACCCACCAACCAACCCCTCAAGCGTTTTGCCTGGAGATACTTTTGGTGCCATTTTATGTTTACCCATTGTACGGCCAAAAATATAAGCACCTGAATCGGCAGCCCACACTAACAGCATGACGTACAGCAACCACCATGCACCATCATAGGGGTTATTTTCATAGCCCTGGGTACGCAGTACCATCATCCCACAATAAAATGGCACGATAGTCAGAACCCCGAACAGCAGTCGCAAGGTAACCGACACTTTCCAGATAGAAGCTGAAGCCGGATAAGTCACCACCAATAAAATGGCGGCTATCCACCAAAGCATGCCAGCCCACAATAAGTATGCAACTTGTGGTTTTTCAATGAGATGAGAAAAGTCCGACAAAGAATACTGCAAGGCCAATAACCCTACAGCAAGTAACACAGCCAGCGTAATACGTTTAACTTGAGTGAAAAGACCTGCAAATTGTCCCCATTCCCATGCAGCAAGTGCTGAAACAGCAATGACAACCAGCCCAAAACCGGCTGGGGGGAGAAAAAACAGCGCTACAATCACAAGTGGAATCAATATCAACGTAGTTAAAAGACGGTACTTCAGCAAGTTATCCTCCTATGATCCCACTTCGGCATCGTCTGTTGTTCCGCCAAATCGGCGGTCTCGTTTGGCAAAGGCATTAATCGCACCTTCAAAAACAGTTTCATCAAAATCAGGCCAAAGTATATCGGTAAAATAGAATTCTGCATAAGCTATCTGCCATAGCAGGAAGTTACTGATACGATGTTCACCGCCAGTCCTAATGACCAGATCAACTTCAGGCTGCTGACTTAAATTGATGAAATTATCAACTGTAGCTTCGGTAATCTCTTCAGGAGCCAATTCATTGGCTGCAATCTTTTCAGCAATTTGTTTAAAACTTTGCACCAGATCCCAACGACCACCATAGTTAGCGGCAATATTAAGCTGCAATCCGGTATTGCCCGCTGTTAATTCAACAGAACGGCGGATACGCTCCTGCAACCGTGAGCTAAAACGACTGATATCACCAATCACAGACAATTTCACATTGTGTTTATGCAGGTTTTTTACTTCATTATCGAGAGCAAAAACAAACAACTCCATCAATGAACTCACTTCCTGCTGTGGGCGATTCCAGTTTTCGCTGCTAAAAGCATATAGCGTTAGTGAGTTAATATTATGTTTCACTGAAAAACTCACGGCACTGCGTACGGCTTTAATTCCTGCACGGTGGCCAAAGACTCTCAATTTGCCTCGTTTTTTTGCCCAGCGACCATTACCATCCATAATGATGGCGACATGTCTGGGTAATATCGGCAATGAGTCACTATCACTGGGAGATATCACTCAAAATAATCCTTAAATAACTAAGCTGACTTTTGGTAAACTCAATCACTTCCACATGAAAAAAATCGTGTCACGTGTCAACAATTACCACGGATAGCACGGCTATTTCTGGCACGACTAAAGAAAGCCTTTGTCTCTGACATACCTATGCTTATCTATGATTAGAATGCAAGCACCAAGTCATTGAAATGACTATTATAGCAACTGTAATTTACCCGCGAACTATATCATTTGCCAAAACGCAAACCTATACTTATCAATAAAACTTGCTATTTGGCAAAGGTGCTTATGACTTCTTTCGCTAAGACCCTCGCTATATTGTCGATTTCTAAGACTTCTTCGATACTTTGGGGTTCAGATACATTTATTTTTTCAACGACCGACCGATTGATTGTCGCAATATCTGTGAAACGGATCCCACCTTGCAAAAAAACATCAACGGTTTCTTCATTTACTGCATTCAACGCCGTTGTTGCCGCCTGCCCCTGGTGACAAGCCTCAATCGCCAGTTTTAAACAAGGATAACGCTGATAATCCAGGGATTCAAAAGTGAGCATGCTCAATTCAGTAAAATCTAATGGCTTTGCACCAGATGGAATTCGATTAGGATAAGCCATCGCATAAGCGATTGGGGTGCACATATCCTGCGTTCCCAGTTGCGCGATGATGCTACCATCCTGATAACGAACCATCGAATGAATGACCGATTGGGGATGCAATAATACTTCCATTTCATCTGCTGATGCATTGAACAGGTAACGCGCTTCGATATATTCCAATCCCTTGTTCATCATGGTGGCAGAATCGACAGAAATTTTGCGTCCCATTGACCAGATAGGATGAGCACATGCTTCATCCGGAGTCACGTTGGGCAGCTTCTCCAAAGACGTTTTGCGGAATGGCCCGCCCGAACCCGTTAAAATAATGCTGGAAATACCATGATCTTTTAAAGTTGCCTTGCCAAGATTATGCTGAACGCCCTCCGGCAAACTTTGGAAAATGGCATTATGTTCGCTATCAATTGGCAACAATTGCGCTTTATATTGGACAACTGCATCCATAAACAGACGGCCACTGGTAATCAAAGATTCTTTGTTAGCCAGCAGAACTTGTTTGCCCTTGCGGATAGCGGCTAAAGTCGGCAATAAACCTGCGACGCCAACAATAGCTGACATGACCTGATCGACGTCTTCCAATGCAGCTAAATCACAAATAGCGTCTTTACCAAACAGCACTTCAGTTTGGCTTCCTTGCTCCTGCAATAACTGACGCAAAGCTTTTGCCGACTGCTCATCCGCCATTGCTGCATATTGAGGGTGAAATTCCAAACATTGTTGTGCCATGACTTCAATATTTTTCCCGGCAACCAGTGCGATGACACTGAATTTCTTCGGGTTATTGCGGACAACAGAAAGCGTACTTTTCCCAATCGAACCCGTTGAGCCAAGAATAGTTAACCGTTTCATTTTAATACTCTAAGTATGCTACTGATATAAATTGCAATGGAAAATCGCAACAGAAAATCGTTATAGTTTGAGCGGTGCAGATCGCTATGTCCATCGCTTGAGAAAGAAATGTGATACGAAGTGTAATATCCAGGATAAGAACAACGCCGCAAAAGCTGCGGCGCTGTATGCATGAAACGGCAATTAGAAATCCATCAACTCAGTTTCTTTGTTTGCCAGCGCTTCATCAATTTTCTTAATGAAGCTGTCAGTCAGTTTCTGAATTTCATCTTGTGAACGACGTTCTTCATCTTCACTGATTTCTTTGTCTTTCAACAGTGCCTTGACCTTATCGTTCGCATCACGGCGAATGTTACGGATGGAAACACGACCCTGTTCCGCTTCTCCACGCACAACTTTAATGAGATCTTTGCGGCGCTCTTCTGTCAATGGTGGCAATGGAACACGAATAATGGTTCCGGCAGAAGATGGGTTCAGTCCCAGATCAGAAGCCATAATCGCTTTTTCAACCGCCGCGGTTATAGAACGATCAAATACGGTGATCGCCAAAGTACGGGCATCTTCTGCAACGACGTTTGCAATCTGACGCAGTGGAGTTGCAGCGCCATAATATTCAACGCTGATGCCATCCAACAGGCTAGGAGAAGCACGGCCAGTACGAACCTTGCTAATTTGATTTTTCAGTGCTTCGACGCTTTTTTCCATGCGGTCTTGTGCGTCTTTCTGGATTTCATTAATCACGTTACAAACCCTTGGGAGATGGTTATTTTTTAGGTCACATCGCATACATCATAGATAAGTGAACCGAGTACGCTACGATATATGTGACCCAGTGTCATTAAATTTGGCGCATCAGGACGCTGATCATACCGTCAAATTTCACCAATGTCTCTGAGCACGAACGGTGAAAAATCAGCCGTGAGAAATCAACGTACCTTCATTTTCCCCCATCACAACACGACGAAGGGCACCTGGTTTGTTCATATTAAAGACACGAATTGGCAGGTTATGGTCACGAGCCAGTGTAAAGGCCGCCAGATCCATCACTTTCAATTCACGCTCCAATACATCCTGATAAGTGAGCTTATTGTAGAGAACGGCTTCAGGATCTTTTGCAGGATCAGCAGAATAAACGCCATCAACTTTGGTTGCTTTTAACACAACATCCGCTTCGATTTCAATGCCACGCAGACATGCAGCGGAATCGGTCGTAAAGAACGGGTTACCAGTGCCTGCAGAGAAAATAACAACACGACCGTGACGCAGTAAGCTGATCGCCTCAGCCCAGCTATAATTGTCACATACGCCATTCAGTGGGATGGCAGACATCAAACGAGCGTTCACATAGGCGCGGTGCAAAGCATCACGCATTGCCAGACCATTCATCACAGTCGCCAACATGCCCATGTGGTCGCCTACTACACGGTTCATCCCTGCTTCTGCCAAACCGGCACCACGAAACAGGTTACCTCCTCCAATAACGACACCGACCTGAATACCCAGCTCAACCAGTTCTTTGATTTCCTGAGCCATGCGGTCTAAGACACTGGCGTCGATACCAAAACCTTCTGCGCCTTGCAGGGCTTCTCCACTGAGCTTAAGCAGGATTCTCTGATATACGGGTTTTGCATTGGTTGCCATGGTGTTCAGTCCTAAGCAGATAAGGATTATTGGGGATAGATTATGATTTACTCAACTACTACACATCCACGCTATACAGCCTAGATGTAAAAATTCATCATGAGATAAAACAGAACCGCCAACCGGCGGCTCCGTTTAAGAAAATTAAGACTGTTTGCTCATTGCAGCAACTTCTGCTGCAAAATCAGCTTCAACTTTCTCAATACCTTCACCAACTTCGAAGCGGATGAAGTTGATAACTTTAGCATTGTTTTCTTTCAGCAGATCGCCAACAGATTTGCTTGGGTCCATCACAAAGTTCTGGCCAGTCAGAGAGATTTCGCCGGTGAATTTGTTCATACGGCCAGAAACCATTTTCTCTGCGATTTCGCGAGGCTTGCCAGACTGCATTGCGATTTCCAACTGGATCTGATGCTCACGCTCAACAACGTCAGCAGGAACGTCAGTTGGATTCACGTATTCTGGCTTGCTTGCCGCAACGTGCATTGCGACGTGTTTGATCAGTTCTTCGTTTGCGCCTTCAGCTACAACCAGAACACCGATACGGGAACCGTGCAGGTAAGAACCAACCGCTTCACCTTCCAGAATAGCAACGCGACGAATGTTGATGTTCTCACCAATTTTCGCTACCAGGCCAGTGCGCTGTTCTTCGAACTTCGCTTTCAGTGCGTCGATGTCAGCATTTTTGTCTGCCACAACAGAAGTGATAACATCTTTACCGAACGCCAGGAAACCAGCATCTTTAGCAACGAAGTCAGTTTCACAGTTCAGTTCAACGATAGCTGCGAATTTAGCATCAGCCGCAACTTCAACCAGAATAACACCTTCAGCAGCAACACGGCCTGCTTTCTTAGCCGCTTTTGCCTGACCTGATTTACGCATGTTATCGATAGCCAGTTCGATATCACCATTTGCTTCAACCAGTGCTTTTTTACATTCCATCATGCCTGCGCCAGTACGCTCACGCAGTTCTTTTACCAGAGCAGCGGTAATGTCAGCCATTTGTTTTATTCCTCGATGTGTCTCGCGGGAAGATAATATCCGCGTGGAAAGTTCTATATCAGATAATAGTTCTATACCAGATAGGTAAAGGGGGCCATAACAGGCCCCCTAACCAATATATCTCAATACCTGGTCAATAAGGGCTCAAACAAAATGAGCAGGCCTTATTATTCTGCGTCTACAAGACCTTCTTCAGCCTGAACAGCCAGATCTTGGGAACGACCTTCACGAACAGCGGTAGCTGCCGCAGTCAGGTACAGTTTAACTGCACGGATTGCGTCGTCGTTACCAGGGATGATGAAGTCAACGCCATCTGGATCAGAGTTGGTATCAACGATAGCGAATACAGGGATACCCAGGTTGTTTGCTTCTTTGATAGCAATGTGTTCGTGTTCAGCGTCGATAACAAACAGAGCATCAGGCAGGCCGCCCATGTCTTTGATACCGCCCAGGCTGTTTTCCAGTTTGCCAAGCTCACGAGAACGCATCAGCGCTTCTTTTTTAGTCAGCTTGTCAAAAGTACCGTCCTGAGACTGAATTTCCAGATCTTTCAAACGTTTGATTGACTGACGAACAGTTTTCCAGTTAGTCAGCATACCACCCAACCAACGGTGGTTAACGAAGTATTGGTCACAGCTCAATGCTGATTCTTTTACTGCTTCGCTAGCAGCACGCTTGGTGCCAACAAACAGAATTTTACCTTTACGGGAAGCGATTTTGTTCAGCTCTGCCAAAGCACCGTTGAACATTGGAACAGTTTTTTCCAGGTTGATGATATGAACTTTGTTACGAGCACCAAAGATGAAAGGTTTCATTTTTGGGTTCCAGTAACGAGTCTGGTGACCGAAGTGAACGCCCGCTTGCAGCATATCGCGCATGGAAACAGTTGCCATTTTAGACCTCTATAAAGTTAATTGGGGTTATGCCTCCACAGATCCCATGACACCGACTCCTTGGCTGCAGATGATTCATATAAATGAGTTAACCGCATAAGAGCACCCCGGTGTATGTGCCGATCCGTGTGTGTTATTTACACATAATGAGTTTATTTAGTATCCCTGACGAATTGCATTACATCAGCAACAATTACGCAGAATACCGGCGCGCTTTATACCATAAACCACCATCAGACTCCAACATTTGTTACGGCTACCGCTGTTACCGTAATGTTTATTACGTTACCGATGCGGGTTATATTGGCATCCATTCGGTGGGCTGATACCATTACCGGCAACACTTTCCTTAATTAATATCAAGTAGTCGGTGATTTTCCGACTTAAATGGACCCATTTTATGGCTATCTCTATCAAAACAGAAGAAGACATTCAGAAAATGCGGGTTGCCGGACGTCTGGCCGCCGAAGTTCTGGAAATGATTGCGCCTTACGTTAAAGCCGGTGTCACTACAGGTGAACTTGATCGTATCTGCCACAAGCACATTACCGAAAAACAACAGGTCATCTCAGCTTGTCTGGGCTACCACGGATTCCCTAAATCCGTATGTATCTCCGTCAATGACGTGGTTTGTCATGGTATTCCAAGCGATGATAAGGTCCTGAAAGAAGGAGATATCGTCAATATTGACGTGACAGTCATCAAAGATGAATTCCACGGTGATACTTCTAAAATGTTTATCGTCGGCAAGCCCACTATTCAGGGGGAGCGTCTGTGCCGCGTAACACAAGAAAGCCTGTACCTTGCCCTGAAAATGGTGAAGCCCGGCATCCGTCTGCGTACCATTGGCAAGGCAATTCAGCAGTTTGTAGAAAGTCACGATTACTCTGTTGTCCGCGAATACTGCGGCCACGGTATCGGCAGAGGTTTCCACGAAGAACCTCATGTTCTGCATTACGATGCTGATGATGGCGGTGTAGTATTGCAAAAAGGTATGGCATTCACCATTGAGCCGATGGTTAACGCCGGTGATTTTCGTATCCGCTCCATGAAAGATGGCTGGACAGTTAAAACCAAAGATCGCGGTTGGTCTGCACAGTACGAGCACACTATTGTTGTTACCGATAATGGTTGTGAAATCATGACATGGCGCCAGGAAGAAGAAGCGCAGATCACAGCGGTATTAGTGAACGCATAATTGCCAGCTAACACAATTTATTAAATTTAATCAATAAGCTCCCTGCTACTTTCAACCCACGGGGAGCTTTAATCTCTGTCAATAATACCCTGTTCATCCTATAGTTTTCTCAGTAATCTGGTCACCATAGTCTGCTTCCTCACGGGCTTTCTCAAAATAGGTTTCTGCATATGCCGGTTGATATATCCTTAGCGCAAGCACCCGTTCCGCCCCTTTCTCCTGCGGAGTTTTCCCACGATGATCTGCAATTTCCTGCACTTAAACAGCATATTGATGAATTCCAGCTATGGCTTGAGCATGCATTCAAGGCAGGGATCTCACCGGACGCACTGATTTACACCCGCAGTGACTATATTGATCAACTTCTTAAGCGATTATGGCAGGAACAGGGATTTGATCAGATCGATTCCTTTTCCCTGATTGCGGTAGGTGGCTACGGTCGCCGCGAACTGCATCCTCTCTCTGACATTGACCTATTGATTCTGAGCGAATTGCCATTGACTGAAGAGCAATCAACTCGTCTTGGGCAGTTCATTGCCCTACTTTGGGATATTCATCTTGAAGTCGGCCACAGTGTCAGGACATTCGAAGAATGCCAGCAAAAAGGGCTTTCCGACCCGACTATCGCGACTAATCTCATTGAGTCCCGCTTGATTTGTGGGGATTTACTCCTATTTCTACGCTTGCAGAAATATATTTTCAGTGATGATTTCTGGCCATCCGCTCAATTTTTCGCAGCCAAAATTACTGAACAACAAGAACGCCATCAACGCTATCACAGCACCAGTTACAATTTGGAGCCTGATATCAAAAGCAGTCCAGGTGGGTTACGCGATATTCACACGTTACTTTGGGTCGCTCATCGCCATTTTGGCGCCACTTCCTTAGATGAGATGGTCAATTTTGGTTTCCTGACCCAAGAAGAACGCAATGAATTGAACGAATGCCAGAATTTTCTCTGGCGCATCCGTTTTGCGCTTCATTTGGTTGTGACCCGTTATGATAATCGGCTGCTGTTCGAACGTCAGTTCAGTGTTGCCCAGCTACTCGGCTATGAAGGGGAAAGAAACCAGCCTGTCGAGCGAATGATGAAAGATTTCTATCGCATGACTCGCCGCGTCAGTGAGCTGAATAACATGCTGCTGCAACTGTTTGATGAAGCCATTTTGGCATTGCAACCCAATGAAAAACCACGTTCCTTGAACACCGAGTTTCAATTACGAGGAAACCTTATCGATCTTATCGATGAAACGTTGTTTAGCCGTGATCCCACTTCAATATTGAGAATGTTTTATCACATGGCTGCGCATCGTGAAATTAAGGGGATCTATTCCACCACATTGCGCCAGCTTCGCTATGCCCGTAGAAATCTGACCACGCCATTGTGCGAACGCCCCGAAGCACGAAAAATTTTCATGGATATTCTGCGCCATCCCCATGCGGTTGCTGGGGCGTTACTCCCTATGCATATACATAGTGTCTTAGGGGCTTATATGCCATTTTGGAGTCATATTGTCGGCCAGATGCAATTTGACCTTTTTCATGCTTACACCGTTGATGAACACACTATCCGCGTACTGCAAAAACTGGAAAGTTTTGCCGATGAAAACAACCGTGTGATCCATCCTCTGTGTGTTGAAATTTATCCACGTCTGCCTCAACCAGAACTATTGCGACTGGCGGCTTTTTTCCATGATATCGCTAAAGGACGCAACGGCGATCATTCTGAGCTTGGAGCCAAAGATGCCTTCATCTTCGCACAACAGCATGGTCTGACAAACCACGAAGCAGAATTAGTGGAATGGCTGGTTCGCGACCATCTGCTAATGTCAGTGACTGCACAACGTCGGGATATTCAAGATCCAGAAATCATCCAACAATTTGCCAGCCAGGTTAAAAACCAAAATCGCCTTAATTACTTAGTCTGCCTGACCGTTGCAGATATTTGTGCTACCAACGCTAAACTGTGGAATAGCTGGAAACAGAGCCTGATACGTGAACTCTATTTCGCTACTGAAACCCAATTGCGCCAAGGTATTCAAAATACCCCTGATTTACGGGAACGTATCCGTAACAATCGCTTACAAGCATTGGCGCTTCTGCGTCAAGAAAATATCGACGAACAACGTTTACACAATATCTGGAACCGTTGTCATGCCGATTATTTCCTGCGCCACACTCCTGATCAATTAGCGTGGCACGCCAGCCACTTAATCCATCATCCTTCTCAGGAACCCATGGTTTTGATCAGTACCGCATTCTCCCACGGTGGCACAGAAATTTTTATTTGGTGCCAAGATAGACCTTCGCTTTTTGCTGCCGTTGTTGGGGAATTGGACAAGCGTAATTTAAGTGTCCATGATGCCCAAATTTTCACCAATCGTGATGAGATGGCGATGGATACCTTTGTTGTTTTAGATCCCAACGGCCATCCGCTGGCATTTGATCGTCACGAACCTATCCGTCGTGCCTTATTGAAAGTCGTGAACGATCCACATCCTAAAGTACTAAAGGCTCGCAACCTGCCCGCAAAGTTGCGCCATTTTAATGTCCCAACCAAAGTTAACTTTTTACCAACAAAAAACGCTCGCCGTACTTATATGGAGTTGGTTGCATTGGATCAACCTGGATTATTGGCACGAGTTGGCAATATTTTTGCCGAATTGGGTGTTTTCTTACATGGCGCCCGCATTACGACCATTGGTGAACGCGTGGAGGACTTTTTTGTATTAGCGGATAAAGATCAAAACGCATTACATAAAAAAATAAAGGATGAATTATCAGAAAGGTTGACAGAAGCCCTCGATACACAGGATAAACTACAACAAGATTCTCTTAACAGAAATTAGGAACCGCATACTTATGCAGCAATTACAAGCTACTATCGAAAATGCATTTGAAAACCGCGTTAACATCACCCCAACTACCGTTGATAGTGCAACTCGCGATGCCATTAATCAGGTTATTCAAATGCTGGACAGCGGCAAATTGCGTGTCGCTGAAAAAATCGACGGAGAGTGGGTAACTCATCAATGGCTGAAAAAAGCGGTATTGCTTTCCTTCCGCATTAATGACAACCAAGTGATGGAAGGTGCTGAAAGCCGCTATTTCGACAAAGTGCCAATGAAATTTGCTGACTATGATCAGGCACGTTTTGAAAAAGAAGGATTCCGTGTCGTGCCTCCTGCGGCTGTCCGTCAGGGCGCTTATATCGCCCGTAATACCGTATTGATGCCCTCTTACGTCAACCTTGGTGCTTACGTGGATGAAGGCACAATGGTAGACACTTGGGCAACAGTCGGCTCCTGTGCTCAGATCGGTAAAAATGTTCACTTATCCGGTGGGGTTGGTATTGGCGGTGTCCTGGAACCCTTGCAAGCCAACCCAACCATCATTGAAGACAACTGTTTTATCGGCGCACGCTCTGAGATTGTAGAAGGCGTTATCGTCGAAGAAGGCTCTGTGATCTCAATGGGTGTTTACATCGGCCAGAGCACCAAGATTTATGATCGCGAAACCGGCGAAATCCATTATGGGCGCGTACCCGCGGGTTCCGTCGTCGTATCCGGTAATCTTCCGTCGAAAGATGGCAGCTATAGCCTGTATTGCGCTGTTATCGTGAAAAAGGTTGATGCTAAGACCCGTGGTAAAGTCGGTCTTAATGAACTGCTAAGAAATATTGATTAACGGTATGAACTTTCTATTTCATAAATAAGTTCACAGAATTACCCTGCGGCTATATAAATATATGGCCGCTTAATCGTAGATCCGGAAAAAACAATTTTTCGTATGTGAAAACTAAATTACTGAAACAATTCTACTGAATAGGTAACTCATTTTTAGAAATGATTGCCAATCTATTTCGGTAATGTTCAGGATCGCCCCATAACCAAATTTCTTGGCTACTAACATCATCTTGGGTCAGAATTTTGTGCAACTCACCAGAAATCATGTCATAAGAATAAACATGCATATTATATGCCAATGCGTCATACATCCGATCCTGCCAAAAAGCCATACCGTCAGTTGTTTGATTCATATCTGATACAATGACATCATACCTTTCAATTAAGTAATCAAAAAATACCTTACCCGCTAAGTCACGTAAAACAGCCCGATGTTGAGGTATCCTAATTCGCCACACAAGAATTTGTGTTACAGGACGGCAATTCAATACAACATCCGGCTGTATAACCACTCTGTTGTAATAGACAACCTCTTTAGAGACATCATTAATTAAAGCTAATTCAAAATGAGACTGACTGATCCACTCTCCCAATCGACCATCAACACGAACCATGCGATAACCAGGAGACAGTACTAATCCTCTTATCTGATTTGTGACATCTGTTCCACCCATTAATGAGATATAGAGGGCATGATTATCTGAGCCTTCGTTCAAATGAGCAAAAACTGCATTAATCTTCTCAGGATCCACCAATCTTTTTGGCATATTGTCCTCTCAGCTCTACTTACCTAAAATGGATAACACAGTGACCAAATTGATCAATATTTCTTGACGTGATATTAGTTTGCTTGAGTCTTAAGTTCAATAAGAAAACATTTTACTTTATTATTCTATTGTTGTTCTATTTTTCTACTGAAAACTAACCTGTTTCGGGTAGTATTTCCTCAATCCCCATTATCCAATTGACTTTTAACAATGACGAAATGGATAATAAATCCACTATTTTTGGCCTTTCCATTTCATTTAGATGACTAGGTGGCGCGCTATGTACGATAATTTGAAAAGTTTGGGGATAACACATCCTGAAGATATTGATCGCTATAGTCTCCGTCAGGAAGCGAATAACGACATTCTGAAGATTTATTTCCGCAAGGATAAAGGCGAATTCTTCGCCAAGAGCGTTAAATTTAAGTATCCACGCCAGTTAAAAACCATCTCTGACGAACACTCAAGGCAGGGTTATAAAGAGGTCAAGGAGATCAACACTAACCTACGCTATGTCATTGAAGAGCTAGATCAGATTTGCAAACATGATCAAATCGAAGTGGATTTGCAACGCAAAATCCTCGACGACTTACGCCACCTTGAACATGTCGTTGCAAATAAGATTGCAGAAATTGAAGCTGATTTGGAAAAGCTGACCCGTAAGTAATTATGTCAGTTTGTCATACACCGCTTATTTTCCTCAATTTTCCAAGCCTATAAGGCATAAGCGGTGTAGTATAGCGTTTCCTTACAACAAAGTTCCCCACTCCTCAATCCAGTCTTGAGCAAAGACTTCAGGTTCAGCTACCTCAATGGCATCAATCAGTAGCACCTCACCGATTCGTTTGGCTCCCTGTTCTTGTAACAGTTCATCAAAAGTACGGCCACCACCACAGAAAGTGTCATAACTGCTGTCACCTAACGCAATCACGCCATAGCTCAAATCGGGCTGGTAGCCCAAGTTATCAGTTAATTCTGTATAGAGCGGCTGGATATTGTCAGGCAGATCACCTTGCCCCGTTGTCGAAGTGACCACTAAAACAACTTCCTGCAAATACTTTTGCCATTGTTCTAAGGTTGCCTCTTCAAAAACTTCAACCTTATGACCCTGCTGCTCAAGTATCTGCTGTGCTTCTTCTGCAACCGCTAACGCATTGCCATAAACTGTACCAACGAAAACACCAATCTTTGCCATAGATATTGATCTCTTTAATCGGTTTGATACTGCGTTCATTCATGAATAGTCAGACATTCCAGATCAGGTGCAATACCTTGCCAGCCAAATTGCTCAAGCAAATTCTGCCATGGTTGATCCCAGCGCGCAGTGAGGAGAAGGCTCTCTCCTGTCACAGGATGCTTGAGTTGAAGGTGGCTGGCATGCAACATTAATCTGCCTGTCTGATAATATTTAGCAACTCCTCGATTTTGTCGCAAATCGCCGTGTGTGCTATCCCCAATGATCGGGTGCCGAATATGTGCCATATGCCGCCGCAATTGATGCTTACGGCCAGTTTTTGGCATCAACTCCAACAAACTGAAACGAGATGTTGGATAGCGCCCTATCTCAACCGGACACTCAACTTTTGCCAATGAACGATAATAAGTAACGGCTGGTTGCGCTTCTCTATCTGTATCAGCAAATTTATCCGCAATTTTATCCAACTGTTCCATCAGGGCATAGTCGATAATATCATCACCTTCAACATAACCCCGCACAACTGCGTGATACGTTTTTTGTATATTGTGGAATTCAAATTGTTGTGCAAGTGTTCTGGCGACTTCACTTGAAAGCGCCATTAATAAAACGCCCGATGTTGGCCTGTCCAGACGGTGGACAGGGAAAACATGCTGTCCAATTTGATCACGCAATGTCTGCATCACAAAAACAGTTTCATGGCGCGCCAGCCAACTCCGGTGAACCAACCATCCAGCCGGTTTATTCACTGCGACGATATGCTTATCCTGATAAATAATCTCCAGCATATCAAGCATCCTGCGTAAACAGCTTGTCTAATGCCCGTAAGTGTTCAAGTAAAGGCAAAAAACGCTCTACTTCTTCTTTATAAGCTTCTTCAAAATACGGAGCGATGGCAAATGCGGTTGGCAAACAAGCTTGTTGTTCTATCAAGGCGCGCATCCTTGGGATTAATACCCACTGGAGCCACTCTTCTGCTGACATTGTATCAATGGAAAAAGGTTTGGTACTTTCAAAGGCTTCTGGTTTAGGCGGGTAATTTTGCCATACACCTACCGTTTTCATGGTAGCTTCAATTAATTGCAATTTACGTAGAACTTGTTTCTCGATACTCATGATGTTTCGTCTGATACTTGTCTGTTGCTCAGGTAACAAAAATTGTCACCGTGTCATTGGGACGTAAGAGTATCATTGATACGATTTCAGCGGAAAAGTTACGATAGGAAAAATTGCGACGATAGTTAACAGCAAATAGTTAACCGCAAATAGAAGTGAAGTAAGAGGAGAGATTTTCTCTCTCCTCTTGAGTGGCTGTCATAGCAATCCTGCTATTTGGGGTGCTTCCTGCTGATTTCCCTGACAAAATACATCCTTGTCAGTTATCCTTTATTCAATCATTATATTGATAGTTTTTAGCGTTCCTGCCTGTACCTAATCATCCCTTGCACCATCTTCCCGATGGATTTATTCCCTGGTTATTGTTTTGTAGTAGTTCCTTGCGGAACAGTGAAAGGATCTACGATCTAGCCTGTTGAAACAAGTAACTGAATAAGCATCGTAGAGAGATATGAAAAAATCACACTAAGGTAACTTCACTCATGTTATTGATATAAAATAAAAATAATCTCAATGAATAATATTCACACTATGATTAAAAGAGATATCTCACATAAAATGTGAGATATCTCTTACAAAAAAGCCTATCAATATCTGCAATCAATCACATACAACAGGATTGATAACCGAAAGGAAACTGGCCAAATCTGCGGATAAAGTTTTCCTTTCATGACTACCAAACTGTTCTAAAATCACTTGTCCTGTCAAATTACATATAGAGATCAATCCCATAGCGGAATCAGTTGTCCCAATAAAAACGGTAGGAGAGAGTTTTAATCGTTTTTGTGTAACCAGATGGCCAATCAGGTTTTCCTGCAAGCGAATAAAATCATCTTCACTCCATACCTGAATCAGGCTGAAATTTTGCCCTTCAAAACTGGCAGCCATATCACCGGCAAACTGCATCACATAGTAATCATGGATGGAGTCCTGCAAACGGATCTCCAGTGCTGTTTCTACCTTGCTCAGTTTTTCCGACTTAAGCTTTTCTTGGGCAGAAAACAACCGCGGAAGCCAATGCACCACATCATCTCCCGTCCGCTCGATGCAGGGCGAAGGTATGCCATACAACTCACTGCTGGCTGGTGGAAACCCTGTTTTCTCTTGCCATAATTCAACATAACGTCGGGTAAAGTCAGAGAGTGCCTCTGTTACATTAAAAGTCATATGATTATATCATCCACATTTTCAGGCTTTATAAGGATGATGTTACCATCTATTTCAATAAATTATAAAATTTATCATGGCTTTTTATTTTATATCCTATAGATTTCGTATTAAAAAATGCAGGTTATAACGTTATCAAATAAATAACAGATATATTTTTACATCTACCATTTATCAATTTATAGTATTAATCTAACATTCAAATTATGTTTTTCATTTCATTTCCATAAAATAATTCTTAACAAATAAATATACCATTGAATTTATATTAAAAATCCTCCCTGCAAATTAAAAACTGAGGAAATAGAACATGTCATCAACCGATCCACTGAAAAAAGAAGAGATTTCTTTACAAAAAGAGGTCATTAACGAAATAGAATATGACCTACCTCATTTTCCCCAAGAAGTAATCTGGAAAATGATTAACTTTAAAAATTGGTCAGGAGAAATTCACGCCAATAATATACCATGCTGTATACCAAAAACCATTGAAGAGGTTATTTCTGTTGTCAATTGGGCATGGAAAGAGAATTATAAATTAAGACCCATCGGGCAATCACATAATTGGTCACCACTGATATTGAAATCAGGGCAAAATTTCAAAAATCGTATTATGTTGATGGATCTTTCCTCTCATTTCACTCATGTTAATATCGAACATCGCTCTCAATTTTCTATAGTGACTGCACAAACTGGTGTATTGATGGAAACATTAATGACCCGAATGGAAGAACAAGAGTTGGGCTTTACTGCCACCCCTGCTCCTGGTGATTTAACACTTGGCGCAGTTCTCGCAATAAACGGGCACGGAACAGCCATTAAAGCTGTTGACGAAACTCCACTGCCTGGGCATATATTTGGCTCCCTCAGTAATACGATATTATCCCTGTCCGCTGTTGTATGGGATAAAGAAACTCAGCAATATATTGTTAAACGTTTTGAACGAGATGAACCTGATTGTGCCCCTCTATTAACGCACGTTGGTTGCGCCTTGGTTTTAGAAGTACAATTTCAGGCAGGTAAAAATCAACACCTTCGCTGCCAAAGCTTCACCGATATCCCAGCAGATGAGTTATTTTCCCTGCCAGAAAATGCAAAAGAAAAGCGGACGTTGAGTTATTTTTTGGATAAGAGTGGTAGAACCGAAATAATTTTATTCCCTTTTACACAATCACCGTGGCTAAAAGTCTGGAATGTAGCACCAACCAAACCAGCTTCCAGTACTGAAGTTAAAGCTCCCTATAACTACCCATTTTCCGATAAGATTCCCCCAATCCTATCGGATATCGCGGAGGATATTCTTACTGCTTTCCCGCAGATAACGCCTCTTTTCTGTAAAAAACAATATCAACTGATAGGTGCCGCCTTACAAATCCATGGAAAAGATATCTGGGGTTGGAGTAAAAACTTGTTGTTATATGTAAAACCAACAACATTGCGTGTCACGGCAAATGGCTATGCAGTATTAACACAACGAACAAATATTCAGCTTGTACTGAATAAATTTTATACCCAATGGAAGAAATTAATACAACACTATGCAAGCCAAGGGAAATATCCCATTAATGGCCCCCTTGAAGTCAGGGTAACTGGATTAGATGATCCTGCTGAAGTGATGCAGGCAGGAGCAACAGTTCCCAGCTTATCCGCTATTCGTCCCCATTTGGATCATCCAGAATGGGATGTCGCTGTTTGGCTTGATGTCTTAACCTTTCCAAGAACACACTACGCCACTGAATTTTGCCACCAATTTGAACAATGGCTATTCAACGAATTTGATGGGTCTTATGCCTCTGCCCGTGTTGAATGGAGTAAAGGTTGGGCTTATGGCCCTAACACCGCATGGGAGGATAAAGAAGTATTAACCAAAACCATCCCTGCATCATTTACGGATGGTTTGCCTGCTGATAATAACTGGGCTTCAACCATTTCAACATTACAGAAATATGATCCACATCATATATTTAGATCGCCATTATTGGATACCTTGTTTTCTAATTAACTGCTTTCTAATTAGCAAGAACTTAATAAATAGCAAATATAGAAATATATTTGCTATTTAGGTTCAATAATATTGGTACTTACTTAGGCCATCATGTCAATAATATAAACAACGACATTGGTTCAATATACCTAAGGGATAATGCACAATAAAAATACGAATCATCATGATTCCTTGATATAGTACAGATGATTTTAGTCACCAAGACGCTCTTTGTCGTAAGGGCTATCTCAATATGAGATTTTTTAGCTTTAAGGAATCCTAATGTCTTTATATCAAGATAATCACGCGCTCTCCCAACTCACATTGGGTAAATCAACTCCCTACCGCGATAACTATGATCCTACTTTATTACAAGCGGTTCCCCGCAGTATGAATCGCGAGCCACTTGGGCTGTTTCCTGATAATCTCCCTTTTCATGGTGCAGATATCTGGACAATGTACGAACTCTCCTGGCTCAACGCACGCGGCGTTCCCCAAGTTGCCATCGGTCATGTCAGCTTAGATGCAGCCAGTGAAAACCTTATCGAATCAAAAAGCTTTAAACTTTATCTAAATAGCTTTAACCAAACTCGCTTTGCTGATTGGGAAACGGTACAGAAAACTCTGCAACACGATTTATCTGCTTGTGCTAATGGTAACATTGAAGTTGTTCTGCATCCTCTTCACGATTTCAGCCAACAACCAATTGCCGAATTTGCCGGAAAATGCATCGATAATCAGGATATTGAAATAAGTGATTATCAATTCAATCGCGATTATCTTAACAACGCAGCAACTGGCCCTGTTGTTGAGGAAACCCTGGTTAGCCATTTGCTAAAATCAAACTGCCTGATCACCCACCAGCCCGATTGGGGATCAGTTATGATCCGCTATCAAGGATCAAAAATCGATCAGGAAAAACTATTACGCTACTTAGTTTCTTTTCGGCATCACAATGAATTTCACGAACAATGTGTCGAGCGAATTTTCAATGACTTAATGACATTATGTGCACCTGAAAAACTCACTGTTTATGCACGCTATACTCGTCGGGGAGGATTGGATATCAATCCGTGGCGCAGTAACGAAGTGTTTATTCCAACAACAGGAAGGTTAGCCCGCCAATAATCAAAATAGCTTAATTAGCAACCGCTAGCCAAACTGTTATACCCAATAGGGTATAGATCATTCCTGAGGAATCCCTACAAGGGGTAAAGGAGTCATTCTTGATTACACATGTCAATCCATTAGGATCAATGGATTTACTCTCTCAGCTTGAAGTAGATATGCTTAAGCGTACCGCAAGCAGTGATTTATACCGCCTTTTCCGTAACTGTTCACTGGCGGTTCTCAATTCAGGTAGTCAAATAGATAGCAGTAAGGAGTTACTATCAAAATATCAAAATTTTGATATCAACGTACTGCGCAGAGAGCGTGGCGTAAAGCTGAAACTCATTAATCCCCCCGAAGAAGCCTTTGTTGATGGTAAAATTATCCGCTCTCTGCAAGCCAATCTTTTTGCAGTACTGCGCGATATTTTGTTTGTCCACGGACAAATTACCGATGCACAGAAGGCACATAATCTGGATATGGGAAATGGTATGCACATTACCAATACCATTTTCTCTATCCTACGCAACGCCAAAGCACTGCGTATCTCAGAAGAGCCTAATATGATTGTTTGTTGGGGCGGCCATTCCATCAATGAGAAAGAATATTTGTATGCCCGCAAGGTAGGCAGTGAGCTTGGATTACGTGAACTGAATATCTGTACGGGTTGTGGTCCTGGTGCAATGGAAGCCCCGATGAAAGGCGCCGCAGTGGGGCATGCCCAGCAAAATTACAAAAAAAGTCGTTTTATCGGCATCACAGAACCTTCAATTATTGCGGCAGAACCGCCTAATCCGCTGGTGAATGAGCTAATCATCATGCCTGATATTGAAAAACGTCTGGAAGCTTTTGTTCGTATCGCCCATGGTATCATTATCTTCCCTGGTGGAGTGGGAACGGCAGAAGAATTGCTGTATTTGTTGTCTATCCTGATGCATCCTGAAAACAAAAATCAGGTTCTGCCATTGGTCTTGACTGGCCCCAAAGAGAGCGCCAATTACTTTCAGGTGCTGGATGAATTTATCGTTAATACTCTGGGGGAGCGGGCGCGCAATCACTATCACATCATTGTGGATGCTCCCGCAGAGGTCGCACGCATAATGAAAAAAGCCATGCCGAAGGTTAAAGAAAAGCGCCGCGCAACCGGAGATGCCTATAGCTTCAACTGGTCGCTGAAAATCAGCTCTGACCTACAATCTCCATTCACGCCAAACCATGAAAACATGGCTGACTTGAATTTATATCCAAACCAGCCACCTGAAAAACTTGCCTCTGCACTGCGACGCGCATTTTCTGGTATTGTGGCAGGCAATGTTAAAGAAGTGGGTATTCACGCCATAGAACAACATGGCTCATTCAAGATCCACGGCGATGCAGATATCATGCATCGCATGGATAACCTCCTGCAAAATTTTGTCGAGCAAGATCGCATGAAACTCCCTGGAGGCGCTGCTTATGAACCATGTTATGAGATAATCAAATAAATCGCGGATACCTTTTCTCAATTTAATGAGGCTGGTGCCAGGGAATAGCGCCAAGGATGGAATATAACGACCATGATACACCTTTTGATTGTAGACGCTTTAAACCTGATTCGACGCATCCATGCAGTACAGGGAAGCCCTTGTATTCTGGCCTGTGAACATGCGTTAAAACAGTTAATCACCCACGCATCACCAACCCACGCTGTTGCGGTATTCGATGAGGATGGACGCAGCCATAGCTGGCGCCACCATCTTTTCCCTGATTACAAAGCAGGTCGCTCTGCCATGCCGGACAACTTACAACAAGAATTGCCCCTAATTAAACAGGCATTTAATGCATTGGGAGTCGCTTGCTGGCACGCACAAGGGCATGAAGCGGATGATTTAGCCGCAACACTGGCAGTAAAAGTCGCCCACAACGGGCATCATGTCACCATCGTTTCGACCGATAAGGGCTATTGCCAGCTCCTTTCTCCTAATATTCAAATTCGTGATTACTTCCAAAAACGCTGGCTGGATCTGCCTTTTGTTCAGCAAGAGTTTGGCGTTGAACCTAGCCAACTTCCCGACTATTGGGGGCTTGCAGGTATTAGCAGCAGTAAAATTCCCGGCATTCAGGGCATTGGCGCAAAAACTGCCGCCACCTTGCTGCAACAAGCGGGTTCACTGGATAATTTATTCCAAAATCTGGACGCCCAGCCAGATAAATGGCGAAAAAAATTGGAGTCTCACCAAGAAATAGCTTACATCAGCCGTAAAATTGCTTCGTTAAGAACTGATTTGTCTCTAGAGGGTAATTTGCAGCAATTGCGGCTTATTAACCGATAAACCATAGCGCGTTCTATCGGTGTACGTGCGTGATACCCGTTTCTGTTATGCGGAGCTTAAGGATAAAGAAAATGGGGTATCACACTTTAATCATTTCAACGGCTCAATCATCTCAACCAAAATAATCAGCAACTAACTTAATATGTTTTCCCTGTAGTTGACCGGATTCATCTAATAACCCAATCCACGCTTTCATATAGTCATATTTTGCCTGAGAAAGCTCACGGCGAGCGGTATAAAGCTGTTGCTCGGCATTCAATATATCGACATTCACTCTCTGCCCCAAAGCGACACTTTTTTGCGTCGCTTTCACTTGTAATGCCGCCGCTTCTACCGCCGTTTCATAAGCTCGTATCCGCTTTTCACCATTCACGCAAGCGTTATAATGGCGCCGCAGTGCATTGAGACTTTCCCCCGTCTGCGCATCCATTTCGAATTTAGTCTTACCATAGTTTGCGGCTGATTGGCGCACTGCCGCCACAGTCCCTCCGCCATTAAAGAGATTCATGGACAGCCGCAATCCAATGGAATCCGTCCGGTATTTTTGGTCGATGCTGTTGTCGCTACTGGATTTATTTTCGCTATGGGAAGCATATAGTTCCAGTTTCGGCAGGTATCCCGCCTGAGAGCGCTTAATATCGTGATACGCCACGTCAACTCTCTGGCGGGCAACGGCCAGTTGTGGATTCTGACGTAATGCCAGTTGTTCCCAGTCGGTGTAGTGTACTAAATCCAGTTTGATGGTTTTGAATCGCGGCGAGTCAGATAAGCGATTAACAGGCAAATCGGCGGGTAATTCTGCGCCAACCAATAACTGCAAGTCACGAATGGCGGCATCTAATTCATCTTGTACCGTTAACTCATCAGCCAATATCTGGCTGTAACGCGCCTGAGTTTCTGCTACATCGGTACGGGTGCCTTCACCGGAAGAAAATAATTTCTGGTTATGTTCCAGTTGTTCCTCATAGGCTGCCCGCTGTTGGGCAACCTGTGCCAACCGATCCTGAGCATAAGCGACGGCCACATAACTGTTCACCACTCTGACTGCCAATTGCTGGCTATCCGCCCGAAAACGGCTATCACTCATCAAAGCATAAGCCTGACGGGTGCGATAACGCGCCCATGCCTCGAAATCGATCACGGGTTGGGTCAAAATAATCGCACCACTGTAGCTGTCATACTGTCGATCACGGCTTTCCTTGACGATCCTTCCCCGCTGATCTAGAGATTGTGCGTCCATTTTTTGCCAGTTTTTAGGTGCATTCTGGTAGCTAAGCGATAACTTGGGTAACAGTTCCGCCAGCCCAAGGTTGTTTTCTTCTTGCCCCGCTTCCTGCTCCTTGATAGCAGCCTGAAACGTCGGATCGTGCTGCAATGCCAGTGCATAAGCCTCCGTTAAGGAAAGCGCACTGGCAAAACGGGGAAATATCAATATCGACATCAGTAATACTGATGCTGGCAACAAGGTTCGGGAAAATAGGGGAGAGAATAAAGTCCGTCTATTGGCAAAACTGTGATATATCAACATCCCTATTACTCCTCAATCAGTGCGGTAGATGTCCTGTCCATTAATGGCTTGAACAGATAACTCAACAACGAACGCGAACCTGTTTTGACGAATACCTCAACCGGCATCCCCGGTTTGATATTCAACCCTGCCAGTTTCTCCATGCCTTCCGGGCTGACTTTCAATCGCATCTGATAATAAGGCTCTCTTGTACGCTCATCCACCAAACGGTCAGCCGACACCACCATTACTTTACCCGTGACTTTTGGCGTCCGGTTTTGGTTAAACGCGGTAAACATCAAATCAACATCTTGCCCTACAGTAACTTTATCAATCAGGTTCACCATTAAACGTGCCTCAACTTCCAGCGCACTCTGGGTTGGCAGGATCTCCATTAATTTCTCACCAGAAGCCACCACCCCTCCTTGGGTAAACACGCTTAATCCCACCACCGAACCATCCACCGGAGCAATAATAGAAGTATGCGACCGATCAAATTGTGCCGTTTCCAGCTTATTTCTCAGCTCATTCGCCAGAACCTGTACATCGGCCAACTGGCTGCGCACTTCACGCTGGTAATCCGCCTGACGCTGGATAACTCGCTGCTGCGTTTCCTGCCGCTGTTTTTCAAGCTGGCCAATTTTTCCGGTCATTTCCGCGATACTGCCACTTAATTCACTTTGGTTACGCAGTAATTCCAGATAGCGGTTGCGGGGGAAATAGCCCTCTTCTGTCAGGGGCTGCAAATTCGTCACCTGTTCCTTGAGCGAAACTTGCTGTTGCTGTTTACTCACCAGAGCTTCCCGCAGCCCCCTGATTTGAAAATGCAGTCCTTCTTCAGCCTGCTGCATTCCCGCCAGATCACTACGCAGCATCTCACGACGTGATAAAAAGAGCTGTTTTTGCAAGGCCAGAGTCTCGTTAATGCGTGGCTCCGATTGTTGATTCAGTAACATAGGCGGAAAAACAATGGCATCTTGCCCTTGCTGTTCGGCCAAGAGTCGGGCTTCTGTTGCCAATGTGGTGTAAAGCTGCTGCTTCAGGGAATCAATTTGTGCATTAACCTGCACCTGACTGAGCTGAACCAAAACCTGTCCAGCTTTCACTTGCTCCCCTTCTTTCACCTGAATTTGACTGATAATGCCATTAACCGGAGACTGCATCGTTTTACGATTACCATCAACCACGACAATACCAGAAGAAGCCACCCCTTTATCGAGCGGCGCAAATGCCGCCCAGATGAAAAATCCCAGAATGCCGATCCCAATAATCAGCCAACCTAGTCGCAGGTAACGATTTGCATCCAGCGGCAATAATTCCGACACCTCGTTTTGGGCATCCTTTGCGTTAATCTGATAGGACATCTTTACTCCCAGATAGAAATATCCCAAGGATTGAAATAGGGCTGAATCATGTTACGAGGCACGTTCGACCGCTTTTAACTGTGATTGTGACGAAGACTGAGATTGTGATAGCGCCGCCATCACTTGCTGGGAAGGGCCAAACATTTTCATTTTCCCCTGTACCAACAGCAAAATTTTGGTTGTTTGTGAGAGCAGTGAAGGTCGGTGTGTGATAACGACCACTGTTTTACCTTGTTCCCGCAATTGCGCAATCGCATGACTTAAGGCTTTTTCACCAATATCATCCAGATTCGAGTTAGGTTCATCCAACACCACAAGCGAGGGGTTACCATACAAGGCACGCGCCAAACCTATTCGTTGTTTTTGTCCTCCGGATAACCCTATACCACCCGCACCGATTACCGTGTCATAGCCCCGCTCAAGATTAAGCACCAACTCATGAACACCGGCTTTTTTCGCCGCCTCGATGACTTTTTCAGGTTCAACGTCATTAAAGCGTGCAATATTCTCCGCAATCGTACCGCCAAACAGTTCAATATCCTGCGGCAGATAACCAATAGATGCCCCTAACTCATCTTTGTTCCATTGGTAGATATCAGCATCATCAAGCCGTACAACACCTTCTTGCGCCGGCCATACCCCTACCAGCAGGCGAGCCAACGTCGATTTCCCCGACGCACTGGGACCAATCACACCCAACACATCACCGGAGTTCAAGGCTAAATTGATATCCTGCAAGACATATTGGTTATTTTTTTGCGAGTTCTGGAGTGCCTGTGTTTTACTCGGTGGCATTGCTGATACTTTTTCCATCAGCAACGCGCCCTTAGGCGCTGGCAATGACATGCCACTTTTGCGTTCCGGTTGCGCTTTCAGTAACTTATCCAGCCGTTGCCAGGACAAGCGGGCAGCACTCCAGCTTTTCCAGGCTTGTATCAACTGTTCAATCGGCGATAACGCTCTTCCCATCAAAATGGAACCCGCAATCATCATGCCTGGTGTGATATTCCCTTCAATCGCCAACCAGCCTCCTAAGCCAAGAATCAACGACTGCAAGGCCATACGGATCGTTTTAGTCAGTGCCGTGATAGCGGCTGAACGTTCACTGGCAATACGCTGAAAATTGAGAAAACGCTGATGTAAGCCAAACCAACGATGACGCAATGCGGGTAACATACCGAGTGCTTCAATCACTTCGGCATTACGCAAATTGGTACTGGCTAAATTGGTTGAGCGCAAAGAAAGATTACTGGCTTCTGCCAAAGGTGTTTGAGATAACCACTGGTTCAACACCGCGAGTACAATCAATATGATCGCCCCAAGTAGCGCCAACAACCCTAAATACGGGCTGAACAGGAAGATGACGCAAAGATAGACAGGAAACCAAGGGGCATCAAAAAAGGCAAACAGGGCATTACCGGTCAGAAACTGGCGGATAGTCGCTAGGTCATTCAGCATCTGCCCTGCATCGGTGGAACCATTTTTCAGGTTGGATTCATAGGACGCGGTATAAACCCGTTGGTTCAGGCACATATCAAACTGACTGCCGATACGGATCACGACCTGACTTCGGATATATTCCAGCCCGCCCATCATGGCGAACATACCCAGTGTGATCAACGTCAGCATCAGCAAGGTCATTTCGTTATTGGATGGCAGTACTCGATCATAGACTTGCAGCATATAAATGGAGGGAACCAGCATCAGCAAATTGATGAATGCCGTGAATAACCCAATAGTCCAGAAGACCTTGCTGCGTGCACGGATAACCTCCGTGATTTCATTCCCTTGCTGCTTGAGATTACTTATCATTCTTTTTTCCTGCTTAAAAAGCAATCAATTATAATTAACAACAAAAACAGCAATAATTAATTTTTAACTCGGCTGTTTATTCATCATACGGCGGCTATCATCTCCTTCTTTGGCCACCGTATTTTTAGATGATTTTCATGAAATCAAATTACGCTATTTATTTCATGTCGAAATTTATTTTCCTGATTTTTTTAATTTAACGACATCATTCCAATTGTTAATAAGATACGTGCATTCATTACACCCAATTTGACTTGCTTTCTTATAATACATCTTCGCTTTATTAAAGTTTTGTTTTACGCCTGTTCCATTCAAATAATTAGTCCCAATAGCGTTGTAACCTTCAAAATAGCCACTTTCTCCAGCCTGTTCAAAAAGAGCACGTGCTTCAGCGAATTTATTTTCTTCTTCAAGAATAAATCCTAAATTAACCATAGACTCTAGCTTATATTTATCATTTCTGGAAATAGATAAAAGATATCTTTCACTGGCTTCCTGATGATTACCTACAGTGTTTTGTATTACGGCAAGCATCCAATTTGCTTCGGGATCTCCAGCATTTGCTTTATTTACCAACTCAAAATATTCACTTTCATTTTTAGGCATTGGGATAGGTAATGCTGATAAAAAATCATCCGGATAATTAAATATAGCCGATGGAATGTTATGCTTGATCATGTTTGAACTCTGCGCCATAAAAGATAAAAATAATATGGAATAAATGAAATTCTTTTTATTTTTAAAAAATAAACCAATCATAATATAGCCTCGCTAAAAGTATCATTTACTCCTACTATGTCAATGTGAGAGGTAACTGATTCAATTATCTTATTTTTATCCACTGCAAAATACACATCAACTATCTTAGTCACATTTCCATTATCCCAGTTCACGGTGCTTTCCAATTCATGGACGTTACCGTTAATATCTTTGAATCCATTTTCCTTATGCACAAGATTGATAGAAGAAATCCCTGATTCACTTAATTTATGTAACTCTCCGCTGTCAGTTATCGCATCACGATTAGCATCAATCCATAACTCTAATGAGTTCCACAGGCTATCATTTTGATCAAAAATACCATCATTATTATCATCGAGATCGGCTAATGCCGCGAATCCATGATCTGCTTTGGTGCCATTTTTTAAGATCGAGTTATTCCCAAACAGTTCATTTCCATTGTTTATTTTCCCATCTCTGTTTTTATCCCATACTAAAAATGCACTGTTTGACTCTATCCATCCTGAGCTTTCAATAATTCCGTTATTATCGTGATCAAAAAAGAGGTTACCGTTTTCTGCTATAGTCGTAATACCACCACCAGTGAGATCAATAACAAGTGGGGTTTCTTTGTTTTCAAATTCATTAATGTGTTGTTCAATAATCTCTTTCACTTGATTTAAATCTAAATCTAAAAGATGTATTATCCCATCTGGAGTTAATCCTTGTAATGGTTGAATATAATCTAAATAATGTACATCATTATCTACCTCTGTGACTGCTAAAATAGAGTTTACAAAATCTATACAATTATTGGTAAGGAGATTATAATTTTTTTTGAAACCTGAAGATTTCGCCCAGTTATTATCAAAATTACCATTTTTCAATTCAGAAATGTATCTCTCTATATTACCAACAACATTCTCTGAATATAATGGATATGTGACACTGACAACCTTTGATGCATCGTATGCCGTAGAGTCTCTAAATGTTAGGTTATCAACTCCTCCGACTCTTTTGTCAACACCTAGACCCCATCCGATAGATTCTCCCTGAAATTCAACCCATGCATGTCCAAAACGAGATTCGCTAACTTTACCTGCTTCATTCGTATATTTCGTCCCTGATGGAGCTATTTTTATTGTTATACCACTACGGTATGGCAATAAGTCGGCGTCAGTTCTGTTATGATATGTGCCTGGAGACATTCCACGCATGACGTCGTAGGCTCCAATAAATCCATATGAGTGTCCAGATGGTATTGGTGACATAGGTCCAGATGGTATCGATGTCGGTGACCAAGGCTTAGTTGTTATAGGTGACATAGGCCCAGATGGCGTAAATTGAAATGGAAAAACTGGCATAACTGTTTCCTTATTGAAAGTTAAAGAAATCTCATCTCACCCTGAGGGAATGCTAATGATAATAGAAATCATTTTCAATAAAAATATTGATAATTGCCAACCAGCCACCTAAGCCAAGGATCAACGACTGCAAGGCCATACGTATAATTTTGGTCAACACCGTGATAGCGGCTGATCGTTCACTGGCAATACGCTGAAAATGGGGAGAATGTCATGACCAGTTCCCTGCCATCAACAAAGTAAGCAATCCACTGTTCTGACTCATGACTAAAAAAAGCCACACTATTGCCATCATCATCAGTCAATGTGATGCCATCTGGAGATGGATACCATCCTTCAACAGGCTGCCCAATCAACTCAGTCACACACGCATTACCTTTTAAAGCCCAAATTGAGCCTTCGGGTAAACGGACATCGGTCAATTCAATACTGCACAGCTTATTTCCATCGGAGAGTTGCCATAATCCTTTCAACTCACCTGCGGTTGGAAGCCTCAAACTACTCGCCATACATCCTCCTGCCAAAAAAAGAGAGAAAATTATCGATAAGAGCAATTTCGATCTATAAAACCGACAGCCACAAAGCAAGAAATCCACCATTTCCACCTTTCCATCATGTCCATAATATTGCCGTATCCTGAGGGGAACACGGCAATATTCTATTAATGTGATGACATCAATTAGACGATGAAATCTGCTTCAGTTAACGGTTGACCGACCACTTTCACCAGAAAATCGTTGCCCGCCAAATCACCACCAAGGCTGATTTCCAAATCAGTTACCTCGGTCACTTCATCATAAGTGAACAGCACTTCGCCCGCTTTACCTGAGAACGAATCCACAAATTTGATATCGCCAGTACCACCGAAATTGAATTCAGACAAATCGATCTTATCTTCACCAGAGACGAAATCGTGGATCCAGTCTGGATTGTCTTGCAGCGATTCTTTGCCATCCAGGTAAACAAAGGTATCGTTACCTTCACCACCCCACAGATGATCACCGCCCAGACCGCCATAAATAATGTCATTGCCTGCGCCGCCTTTCAGGATGTTATCTGCGCTGTTACCCACCAGAATATCGTCGCCGCTGCCGCCAATCGCGTTCTCAATAACAACACCACGGGCAATAGAAACGTTGCCTTTCAAACCACCCACATCTGAAAAAGCGCCTTTATTGAGATTGATACGCTGATTTTGAGTAAAGCCGGAGAAATCAAAGGTATCTTCACCACCCGCATCCCAGACACTAAATACCAGTTTGCTGTTCGCATCGGTTGCTGTCATAAAGTCGCGGTCAGTATTGGAATTGAAACCGTATATGGTATCCCCACTACGGGTTTCCATATTCGCTCCATACAGCTCCTGAATGGCAGAAATATCATTCAGCAGAGGTGCTGATGAAAAGTGATATTTGAAATCTTGACCCGTAAATTTTTCACCAAAGTAACTCATCACGGTGTAAGCACGGGAATCTTCGAAATATTCCGCTGATCTGATATAACTTGGACGTATTTTATCAGAAGCATCATAATCGGCAGGATGTTCCAGCCCTAATGTATGTCCAATTTCATGAGTGAAAGTCTGACGGGCATAACCATTCACACCGATGTCATTGTCTACAAAAGTATCGTCTTTAGCATGATACCAGGTATAAGCTGTTTTATATCCCTGTGGCAGGTTTGCAAATGCATAATCATCGTTATCGCTATGATCAAAGAAGCCAAAAGTGATATTTGCCTTACTTTCTTTATTCACCTCGGTAAATTTAATATTGGCAACATCAGACCAGGATTGTAAAGAAAGTTTTGCCGCTTCTTTTTGTTCTTCATTAAACGCACTAAAACCAGAAATATCAAAATACGGCATAACATAAGGTGCCGACTCTAGGAAATGATATGACAATTCCAGGGTGCCAGAAGAGTCAATATATTTATTGGACCACTTATAATGGCCACGCAAAAGCTCATCAGGCGCTTCATCACCTAATACCTTATGCGCAACACGAATATGGGGATCCGAATTTGGTACGTAGGCTTTGAGCAGCGAGTTAACATCCTGAACAGAGTGGGAATCAGATAACCCCGAATAAGTATCTTTTTTCTTTGAGGTCATTATAAATCTCCTGTAAAAACAAGACAGCCATTTTAAAACCCGAAATTTTTATAATAACGGGAGTAATAGTTTTAAATTCTTTCTAAGGTTCTCTTAGAAATAAAACTCCAGCATAAAATAGCGTTAGTTATTGTCTGTGTAAAAATAATCAATATACTTTTTTAGAATACATACTGAATAAATTTAATTTATGCAATTAATTATTAACCATCTAATTAAATTTTTTGATAATAAAAAAATAACATTATTTAGTTATAAATAAAGTCATTTTTATCTGCTGAAAATTGATCCTAAGAGAGAATTATCTCTTTACCTGTTTTTTTACCCACCCTTTTAAAATTGGATTGTTTTTTACACAACCTGAAATTAATTCCATATCAGAGCAACGATATTGTATTCGGGATAGCATTAACTGAAATAATTGCATTAAACGGTGTGATAAAAATTAAATTGGAGAGGAAGATAAATAAAATAAGGATATAAATGAAATAAGACGATAAAACGATAAATAGTGCTGCCAACAAGGCAGCATATTTAACGATAAAGGATTGTATCAATAATCCCGATCAGTTGCATACAGGGACCAAATACGACGAACGTGTACGGTAATCTCTTCACGATCGTGATACAGGTGTTTCGCCTGAATCTGCGCATTCACACCATTTTCTCGCAATTGCTGTTCTATTTTCTGCAATAGATGAGCGACTTCCTCATAACGCTTTTTCATCGGCAACTTAAGATTGAAGATCGCCTCACGGCACCAGCTTTTTACCAGCCAATCCGTCATCAATTGGGCCACTTTGGCAGGTTTTTCAACCATATCACAAACCAGCCAATAAATGTTTTTCACTGGCGGCTCAAACTTAAAGCCATCCACACGATGATGTTTTACTTGACCTGTTTCCATCAAGCTATCAGCCATCGGGCCATTATCTACCGAATGAACCATCATGCTGCGTTTTACAAGCTGGTAAGTCCATCCTCCCGGACAAGCACCGAGATCCACGGCATGCAGGCCGCTACCCAAACGCTCTTCCCATTCGTCATAAGGAATGAATATATGAAAGGCTTCTTCCAGTTTCAGCGTTGAACGGCTCGGTGCATCAGAGGGGAATTTCAGGCGAGGAATACCCATATAAAAACGAGAGTTATTATTGCTGTAGGAATACCCGACATAACAACAGCCCGGAGCGATAAAAAAGACATGAATCACTGGGCGGCTGTTATTTTCCTTTGCCAGCAACAGTTTTTCCTGACGCATCGCATTACGCAATGGCACCGTAAACTTACGGCAAAATTTCATTAACTCTTTGCTTTCATTGGTATCCGGCACTTCGACACGCAGATCACCCGCCCTCTCAATCACGCCGAACAACATGCCAACAATCGGGGTAATGCGATCTTCCTGTGGCAAATCTTTTAGCAATTCGCCCACAACTAACATTTGACGAGCAAAAATCAACTCCCCAAACGGTATTTCACGGATCAGGCGATCCGCATCATCTGGCTGATAACACTCAAACAGTACATATCCACTGTTCTCTTTCACGCGGGCGAAACCGTAAATTTCTTTTTTACCCGCCTTATCGGTAATCTCTGCCGCACACTCTTTTTCAAAACCTGGGCGGCAATATAAAGCAACTTTATTCATGGCTAAGCGCCGATTTCCTTAGACGCAGAGCGCCAATTAATACACATAACCAACCAATGAGAAAACTGAACCCACCGATTGGTGTCAAATAAACCAGAAATTTTAGCGGTAAAAAGGCCAGACAATAAAGGCTGCCGCTAAACAGCACAATTCCCGCCGTGAAAAAAATCCCACTCCAGCCAAACGGTACTACAGGCTGGCGCATCAACAAAACTGCCAGAACCATCATTGCGAGGGTATGCAGCCCTTGGTATTGCAGGCCGGTATGGATCCATTCCATCTGACGTGGTGTCAGGATAGGTGCCAACATATGTGCTCCCATCGCGCCCAATGCCACGTAGAAAAAACCACTGATCCCAACAAAAATAAGCATGGCTCGACTGTTCATCACACAGCTCCTGTTTCTGTTTGTCAGCTATTAGGTATAACTATTAAGTGTGTTGGGTAATAAATCCTAACCTTTCTTGCTCAACCGCAGCTTGGGTTAGTATCCATTTGCGGAAAGCCGCGATCTTGCCCAATTCTGCCTGATTATCGTGGCAAACCAAATAAAATGCATTCTTGCTGACCAAAACATCATTAAATGGACAGACAAGACGCCCCGCATCAATTTCATTTTGTGCCATAACATTATTAGCTAACGCAACACCTTGACCATGTACAGCCGCCTGGATCACCATCGCACTGTGGCTGAATATTGGTCCCTGCTGGACATTAATTTGTTGCTGCATATCAAGCTGGCGAACATAGGCTTGCCAATCCCGTCTGGATGAATCATGCAACAAAGTATGATTAGCGAGATCTTCAGGAGTTCTCAATGGGCGATCTCCCGTCAGTAACGCAGGAGAACAGACAGGTAGTAAATATTCAGGATAAAGGCGATCGGTTCGCAACCCCGGCCAGTTGCCTCTGCCATAAAAAATAGCGATATCGACATCATCAGCCAGTTTATCTTCTTCCCGATCTATTGCCTGAATGCGAACATCAATCCCCGGAAAACTCTGATTGAAACCTGACAGCCGAGGCACTAACCACTGGATCGCAAAACTGGGGGATAAACTCACCGTTAACGCTCCCTTGGCACTACGGGCTTGAAGTTTGCGGGTCGCGTCATTGATGGCGGTAAAAATTTCCTTAATATCGAGATAGTAACTCTGGCCATCTTCCGTCAACAATATCGAGCGGTTACGGCGACGAAAAAGCTTTAATCCCAGAAAATCTTCCAGACTTTTCATTTGATGACTAACAGCGGCCTGAGTCACAAATAATTCTTCTGCCGCTTTAGTAAAACTTAAATGACGGGCCGCAGCATCAAAAACGCGTAACGCATTGAGTGGAGGTAAACGTTTAGACATGTTCATTTCTTATGTAGTGGTGACGATACCGGTAACTCTTTTCATTCAGTTATTAGTTTTTATAATCCGAAGCATTATAATTTGTCCATTGATGATATACCAGCAAATCCCTATAGTGTGCGCACTTCCTAAGCCGGAACGAAAAGTCTCTCTGTAGCGATACATTGAAGCTTTTGGCTTTGTGGTTGTGATGTTGTGTTTGCAAGTTGTCTGGGAAACCAGGCTTTGTAGCATAAGCTACTGTTTTTTTTCACTTCCTGTACATTTACCCTGTCTGTCCATAGTGATTTTTTATTGCACCGCAATTGCGGTGCTTTTTTTCCCAACTTTCTCCTGTAGAATTCCTCTTCTCTTAGTTAAAGAAAAACTTATTCTTTATCACACAACGATTAAATTAGCGCCGTTTATGAAAACCTTTGACTCAGAAAAATTCCGCCAGCAATTCCCTGCCCTGCAACAATCCACCACATTTCTGGACAGTGCAGCCACAGCACTGAAACCAGCATGTATGATTGAGGCAACCGAGCACTATTACCAGAACCACAGCGCAACAGTACACCGCAGCCAACATGCCACTGCGCAAGCCATGACTGCTCGTTATGAGCAAACTCGTTCACTGGTAGCGGAATTAATTAATGCACCATTATCTGAAGATATCATCTGGACAAAAGGAACCACTGAGTCTATCAATCTGGTTGCCCAAAGTTACTTTCGCCCTCGTCTGAACGCTGGTGATGAGATCATTGTCAGCGAACAGGAACACCACGCTAACCTATTACCGTGGTTGATTCTGGCGCAACAAACCGGCGCCAAAATCGTTAAATGGACGATTGGCAATCAGCGCCAACCAGAAATCGATACTCTGGCAGAACTATTGAATGAAAAAAGCCGCTTAGTTGCCATCAGCCAAATGTCTAATGTTACTGGTGCCGCAGTAGATTTGGCACAAGTCACTGCTCTCGCCCATCAATATGATTGCTGTGTTCTGGTTGATGGTGCTCAGGGTATCGTTCACACACCTGTCAATGTACAGCAACTGGATATCGATTTTTATGCCTTTTCTGCCCATAAACTGTATGGTCCAAATGGATTGGGTGTGTTGTATGGTAAAAGTGAATTGCTGAATGCGATGTCACCGTGGCATGGCGGCGGCAAAATGCTGACTCAAGTCTCATTCGATGGTTTCACACCGGAAGCAGTACCTTATCGTTTTGAAGCGGGAACACCCAATGTTGTTGGCGTGATCGGCTTCGCAGCAACCCTGGAATGGTTGAAAACGATTGATATCCAGCTCGCAGAATCCCATGCGATTGCCCTGACGGATTACACCGAACAACAACTCAGCACATTGGCGGGTTTTATCAGTTACCGTGTCGCGGGTTCCAGCTTGCTGGCTTTCAATATCGCCGGAATACACCACAGTGATTTAACGACACTGATTGCAGAACAAAATATTTCCCTGCGTTCAGGCCAACACTGCGCCCAACCATTGCTGGATACTCTTGGGATCAGCGGCTGTCTGCGCACTTCGTTCATGCCTTATAATAACCAGCAAGACGCGGATAGATTGATCAGTGCCGTAAAGTTTGCGCTAGCGCTGCTGATGGATGATTGATATTGTCCTGTCATGCAGTCCTATCAGTAAACGATGAATATATTGCAAGATAAATAGCCAATGACACAATTCTCAGACAACATTCTGGCTCCGCATCCATTCGGAACAGAAATTACAGAACAGCAACTTATTGAAAACTTTCAGCAATGTAAATTGTGGGAAGATCGTTATCGACAGCTTATCGGTCTGGCCAAAAAGCTGCCTCCTTTAGCTGGTGAATTAAAACAACAAAATATCGAAAGATCCGGCTGTGAAAATCGTGTTTGGTTAGGGCATCAACGATTTGCAGATGGCCGATTGCATTTTTATGGCGATAGTGAAGGCCGTATTGTCAAAGGATTATTAGCCATTCTGCTGACCGCCGTAGAAGGCAAAACACCAGAACAAATTGTGCAAACGCCTTTGACCGAGCTATTCCAAAACCTCGGCCTTGAACAACAACTCAGTGGCTCAAGGCTCAATGGTGTGAAATCCCTGATAAATACCATTCAGGAAATAGCTAACACCTATATTCACGCGATGCTCGACTTTCGTGGTGAGTTGAAATGACATAGCTGCTCCTTTATAGCTAAATCATATCAATATGACATAATATCTAACCCTAAGATAACAAGGCATAAAATGAGATGGGCTACAGCTTAGATTTTCGAAAAAGAGTATTGGCATACAAAGACAAGCATTCGTTGACTTTTGAACAAACGAGTGCTGATCTTCAGGCTCGTCTGGCATTTATCGAGCGCATCAGCGACTATGAGCGGGCTGGCAGGCCGATTGTGTATTTGGATGAAAGTGGTTTTGCTCAGTCGATGCCACGTCAACATGGCTATTCGGAAAAAGGGTTACGCTGTTTTGGTTCGCATGACTGGCACGCAAAAGGCCGTATCAATGTCATTGGTGCCATTCTCGAAAATACCTTCGTCACCTTAAGCTTGTTTACCGAGAATATTAATGCCGATGTTTTTTATGCGTGGATGACACAAGATTTGCTGCCAAAGCTTCCACACGGCGCCGTGATAGTGATGGATAATGCATCTTTCCATAAACGGAATGATACGACACAAGCGATAGCAGACAGCAGATGTCAACTGGAATGGCTTCCCGCTTATAGTCCGGATTTGAATCCAATAGAACACAAATGGGGCGGAGCAAAAGCGATCAGGAGGCAAAAAAGATGTTCGGTTGATGAGTTGTTTACGGAGCATATTGAATATGTCAGGTTATGATGATTTTACTATAACGGCTATTCCTACCGCGACCAAGATATCTCTAATCTACTAGTTCAATCCCTAAACTCTCAAGAAGTGAAAGAGCTTCCAATCTTGAGAACTTTGCTTTAACAACAGTGTTATTTAAAATGTCTATGTTGTAACCCCATGAGTAGGTAAAGTTGACAGAACGTAAAACTGTCTTATTGAATAAACTTCCCGAAAAATCGCAACCTGTTAGAACAGAGTTAGATAAATCACTTTCTCTGAAGTCAACATCAACTAACCTACATTCTTCCATCTTTAAGCTATGTAATTTTAACCCAAGGAAGGAAGAGTTAGTTAAAATGCATTTTGTGAAATGTAGTTCGAAATCCAGATTGAAGTTAGGCCAGATGGCCCTTGTCCAATCTATACCTGATAGTTTGCACTCATTGAAATAAATCTCATAGAATCGAGTATCAGGAATCTCAATAACACCAAGATTACAGTGGTTGAAAGTACAGTTATTGAATTTACAGCGGGAAAGTTTTGCAGAAGAAAAATTACAATGATTGAATTCACAAGCTTCAAAGATCGTATCTTCGACATTTGAATCTGAAAAATCTGCTTTCGAGAAAGATATATCAAAATAATCAGATCTACTCTCTAATAAATGCATACTAACCTTCGGAAATTTAATTTAAAATTATCCATAAATATACCTTTGTTCGATTTTAAAAAAAACAATAAATTCAGGTAAATCATCTATATACTTTACGAAATGCTCGACTTTAACACCCTATAACGTTAGCTTGTTAAAGCCAGTCGCGTTGACTTTTACCTTGTTTAAAATTAACAAAAATTCCCAACGTATGAGAAATCAGTTTTCTGGCTATTCGATTACTCAAGTGCCACAGATCCCGCGCCCAGCACTTCTCGATAGCAAATTGTCCGGCAAGTTGACCGCTACACTTTGCTCCTGGAACCGGCTTCTCGTCAATTTCTTATCCAGAATTCGGGTTTATTAACATTTGTCCGTTCCAGTGAAATGAGATTCGCCCGTTGGGAAGAAATCGTCTGGAAACAAGCCAATGAAGTAGCCGCTTAAACGGCCACTAGTCCAACATAAATTATCCATTGTTCTTTATGTCACCCAATTCCACTTTCTTATAAACAACCAAATTCTCACGATCGCGATTTGGCCTATGTCCATGCCAAAATAACGTCATCCCTTCGGGGGCAGGTTCTATTTCTTTGGATAATACAATCAACCAATCACATTTTTCAGGAGTTTCAAATTTACTCTGTTGTTGATGCAAAACACGGGTAAAATAATAAAGCATTGGTGCTTCAGATTCCCCAATATAATACGATGCCATACAGTCATTCTCTTTATACACTCCCGTCAGCTTCTGCTTTAGGTCAAGAAACGCCTCTTTATATCCCTTGGTGTAATCAATCCAGCCAACAAATAATGTAAATACTAATCCCCAAACTGTAGCAATACCTAAAACCCAATTTTGGGCAGCGCGCAAGTCTGGTGATTTAGAAAGGAGCCAACTTTTAGCTATCCATATCGCAGTGATCAAGGCAGCAGCAGCAACAATAAATCCCGAAAAATGCATTTGATAACTCATTGGCAACCATCGGCTAAATGGCGTTAACCAATGCTGATAATCCGTGGAAAGTGACAAAAAATAACAAGCCCATAAAAATATAACCAGAACAGACCAAAATAGGGAAGAGAATATAGATAAATATTTATAAATTATTTGCGGTATTTTAATAAAAATCCCTGTAGCCAGGATCGCCATTGGCGCAATAAAAGGCAGTAAATATAATGCACGTCCAGAGGCAGATATTTGTAATAGAATAACGCCTAATACAACAAATGCTGCACACAGAAAATAATGTTTATCCGACAGAACTTTAATTGGGTTTATCAATATAAAAATAAAAGCCAATATCCCTGATGGCAAAGCAAACAATAGCACTGCCTCAGGGATCATGGTCAAATTCCCTCTTGCCCCAAGATCTTCAACAGAAAACCCTAAAAAACGACCGATATTGTTATCCCAAAGCCAGATTTTAAATAAATCAGGATGCTCAATAAATAACATGACCGGCCACGGCAGGATTAAAACCAGTGCAATGATCCCTGACAATAAAGCATTTAGCCAATATTGTTTAGTTCGACAATGTCTAAGGAAGATAGGAGCCAGAACGAGGCAAATCCATAATAATCCCGGAATAAATACCCCTTTTGATAAGAGTGTTACCGTCGTACCAATGATTAACCATAAACAAGAGTAAGCTGTTTTTTCGTTTTTGATTAATCCCAGTAAGCCATATAACCCGATAGTGGTTCCTGTTATCAGTGAGGTATCAGTAAACATATCGTGGCTGTGGCGAACTAATCCAGGTGCACTGGCATACAAAGCAAAAGCTATCCATATTCGAGTGTCTGTAAAGTTTTTGACATCAAATATGCGACGCGACAACAGAATAAAAAAGGAAAAATTGATCACTGAAAAAAATAAAGAAGCTGTTCTGGCTGCATCGTGTATCGGAAGCCAGTGGGATAACAGATGAATAAATGAAGTAGCTGTCCAATAATATAGGGGAGGCTTTTCCATAAAAGGTTGACCGGCATTCATTGTTACCAACCAATTCCCTGTTTCATACATAGTATGAATAATACCAAAACTGTAATTTTCATCTTGTTTCCAAGGGGTATGTCCATAAACACCTGGTAACAAATACAGCAGAGTAAAAGCAATAAATAATAGTAAGGCTTTGATATCTGTTTGTGTCAATTTATTCGGGTTGTTCATTAATATTTACCAGATTCAGTTAATGTTTCATTTTCTCAGTAAAAAATAGTTGAATATCACCCAATTAATAATAACAACAAAAGAGGCTTAAGCTCGAAAAAAACAATTAATCATTATGATTATTTAAAAAGGTTAATATCCCTCTGGGGAAAATTCATTAATAATAAAATAATAATAAGTCACCATAACTATCGAAAATGATCCAACCAAAACGCTGTATAAATAACCATAATTAATGCTATCATTGAAATGATTTCTATAGGACTAAATATGGTTGGTTTCTCATAAGAGAAAGATTATGCAGATAAATCATGTTGAACAAGGCTTTATTCTGACTCGTCACTGGAAAGATGCACCATCTGGTATTGAATTAGTGTATTGGCTGGCAACGGAAGCGGGTGCACGCCGCATTACTATTCCTCGTCAAAAAGCGGTTGCTTTTGTGCCTCAACATGCTCTGCCTAAAGCAAAACTTTTACTCACACAGGAACGGCATTGCGAATTAAAGGCGTTGCCATTAAAAGATTTCAATCGCCAGCCTGTTGCTGCGCTGTATTGCCCGCATTATTATCAATTGCAACACTTGGAAAAAATTTTCAAAGAGCAAAATATTCCCCTCTATGAAGCCGATATCCGTCCACCGGACAGGTTTATGATGGAACGCTTTATCACTGCTCCCGTTTGGTTCAGCCAGAAACCCGACGGCAGTTATCAAATGAAACCCAATTCCACCTATCGGCCAAATTTGCAATGGGTGTCACTGGATATCGAAACCAGCCAGCATGGTGAGTTGTATTCCATTGGCTTGGCTGGATGCGGCGAGAAAACCGTATTTATGTTAGGGCCAGCGCAGGATAATCAACAGGATATTGATTTCAAATTAGAGTATGTTGCCAGTCGTCCGATGATGCTGGAAAAACTCAATGAATGGCTGGCTCATTATGATCCTGATGCCATTATTGGCTGGAATCTGGTTCAGTTTGATTTGAAAGTGTTACAGCAACATGCTGAACGCTATAACGTGCCGTTAAAATTTGGGCGCAATCGGGCTTTGCTTGAATGGCGAGAACATGGTTTCAAGGCAGGGCATTTTTTCGCCTCAGCAGAAGGCCGTTTGATTATTGACGGCATTGATGCACTGAAAACCGCAACCTGGAATTTTCCTTCTTTCAGTCTTGAATATGTGGCACAACAACTTTTAGGGGAAGGAAAAGCGGTCGATAATCCTTATGACCGTATGGATGAGATCAACCGCCGCTTTCAGCAAGATAAGCCTGCCCTCGCCCATTATAATTTGCAGGATTGTATTCTGGTTAATCGTATCTTTAAGAAAACAGATTTGATGGCCTTCTTATTGGAACGTGCCACGGTAACAGGGTTGGCGGTGGATCGTAGTGGTGGATCTGTAGCGGCATTCACGCATCTTTATCTGCCCAAAATGCACCGTATTGGCTATGTTGCGCCCGTCCAGCCAACATACTTCGATGATAACAGCCCAGGCGGCTTTGTGATGGATTCGTTTCCAGGATTATACGATTCAGTGTTAGTGCTGGATTACAAGAGCCTCTATCCTTCAATTATTCGCACGTTTTTGATTGATCCGGTCGGCATGGTTGAAGGCCTTGCCAATCCAGACAATAAATACGCCGTCCCTGGCTTTCGTCAGGCATTTTTTTCCCGTACGCAACATTGCCTGCCGGATATCGTCACGCAAATCTGGCATGAACGTGAAAAAGCCAAAAAGCAACAAAATGCGCCGCTTTCCCAAGCCCTGAAAATTATTATGAATGCATTTTATGGTGTGCTCGGTGCCTCTGGCTGTCATTTTTTCGATCCTCGTCTGACTTCATCAATTACGATGCGTGGCCATGAAATTATGCACCAAACCCGTAAACTCATCGAATCACAGGGCTATCAGGTAATTTATGGCGATACGGACTCAACATTTATCTGGCTAAAACGCCCGCATTCAGAAGAAGAAGCCTGCCAAATCGGGCATTCTCTGACGCAATTTGTCAACCAATGGTGGCAAGACCATCTCAAAAGTGAATTCAATCTTGAGAGTGCATTGGAGTTGGAATTTGAAACACACTATCGGCGTTTCCTGATGCCAACGGTACGCGGGGCAGAGCAAGGCAGTAAAAAACGTTATGCCGGATTAAGCGGTGATAAGGTAATTTTCAAAGGGCTGGAAACGGTAAGGACTGACTGGACGCCGCTGGCACAAATATTTCAGAAGGAGCTGTATACTCTGATTTTTGATCAACAACCCCATCAGAATTATATTCGTGAATATATTACTAAAACGCTAGCGGGGGAATTTGATGACCGTCTGATTTATCGTAAGCGGTTACGCCGTAAGTTGTCTGATTACCAGCGCAATGTCCCTCCCCATGTTCGGGCAGCACGTTTGGCAGATGAATATAATCAACAGCATCATCGTCCTCTACAGTACCAAAATGGGGGCTGGATCAGCTACATCATCACTCAGGCCGGCCCTGAACCATTAGAGAACCAAACCTCAGCACCCGATTATGAACACTATATCAATAAGCAATTAAAACCGATTGCTGACGCCATCTTGCCATTCATTCAAGATGATTTTATGCCCCTGTTAACAGGGCAAATGAACATGTCTTTCGAATAATGGATATTTTTGCAGGTGACGACTTGCCCCGCTTCAATTAACATATCGTCCCTCTAATGGGCTACTGTACTTTTGCGATCCCTTTATCGAAAAACGGGCGTTGTAGAGTGCAATTGAAAACTATCCCTATCGATAACCAATAACGAACGATATCCGACAAAAGCAGCCATCCTGCAACCATAAAATAATATTGTCTAACAGAAAACTGAGCCAAAATTTATGCCATTTACTCTTGGTCAACGCTGGATAAGCGATACAGAAAGCGAACTTGGATTAGGAACAGTCGTGGCGCTTGATGCGCGCATGGTAACGTTGCTCTTCCCTGCCAGCGGAGAAAACCGCCTTTACGCACGCAATGACTCCCCCATCACCCGCGTTATGTTTAATATAGGCGATACTGTGACCAGTCACGAAGGCTGGAAAATCAAGATCGATGACGTCCAACAAGATAATGGCCTGCTGATCTATGTCGGTACGCGTCTGGATACTGAAGAAGAAAATATCTGCCTGCGGGAAGTTTTTCTGGATAGCAAGCTGACGTTCAACAAGCCACAAGATCGCCTGTTTGCAGGTCAAATTGACCGCATGGATCGCTTTGCTTTGCGTTTTCGCGCCCGTAAACACCAAAGCGAGCAGTTCCGTCTGGCAGAAAGTGGATTACGTGGCATTCGTGCCAGTCTGATCCCACACCAATTGCATATTGCCAATGAAGTGGGTAAACGCCACTCACCACGTGTATTACTGGCAGATGAAGTTGGTCTGGGTAAAACCATTGAAGCCGGGATGATTATCCATCAGCAATTGATGGCCGGACGGGCTGAACGTGTGTTAATCATTGTACCAGATAGCCTGCAACATCAATGGCTGGTAGAAATGCTGCGCCGTTTCAACCTGCGCTTTTCGCTGTTTGATGATGGCCGATATAGCGAAGCACTGCATGACAGTGATAATCCGTTCGAAACCGAACAGTTGATTATCTGTTCCTTAGATTTTGTTCGCCGCAATAAGCAACGTTTTGAACTTCTGCTGGAAGCAAGCTGGGATTTGATGGTAGTGGATGAAGCTCACCATCTGGCATGGAGCGAAAAATCCCCAAGCCGCGAATATCAAGTTATCGAACAATTGGCAGAGCAAATCCCATCTGTCTTGTTGTTAACTGCAACACCAGAGCAGTTGGGGCAAGAAAGCCACTTTGCCCGCCTGCGCCTGCTGGACCCAAATCGCTTTCACGATTATCAGGCGTTTATTGATGAACAACAGCAATACCGTCCTGTCGCGGATGCCGTGACGTTACTGTTGTCTGGTGAAATTCTGAATAATGATCAGCAAAATGCCATCGTTGAACTAATCAGTGAGCAGGATATTGAACCTCTGCTGAAAGCAGCAAACAGTAATCAGGATGAAGAGAGCGAAAATGCGCGTCGTGAACTGATTACCATGCTGATGGATCGCCACGGCACCAGCCGACTGCTTTTCCGTAACACCCGTGGTGGTGTGAAAGGCTTCCCGCATCGTGAATTGCACGAGATCAAGTTACCACTGCCAGCCCAATATCAGACGGCAATCAAGGTTTCTGAAATCATGGGAGCCAAAAAGACCGTGGAGTCTCGTGCCAAAGATATGCTCTATCCTGAGCGGATCTATCAGGAATTTGAAGGGGAAAATGCCACATGGTGGAATTTCGATCCCCGTGTAGAATGGCTGATGGGCTTCCTGATGGCAAACCGCGATGAAAAAGTGCTGGTGATCTGTGCCAAGGCAGAAACTGCGCTGCAACTGGAGCAAATTCTGCGTGAACGTGAAGGCATCCGCAGTGCGGTGTTCCACGAAGGCTTGTCCTTGCTGGAGCGTGACCGTGCCGCCGCTTATTTCGCTTCTGAGGAAGAAGGTGCGCAAGTGCTGCTCTGCTCTGAAATTGGCTCAGAAGGGCGTAATTTCCAGTTTGCCAATCAGCTTGTCATGTTTGATTTGCCATTCAATCCTGATTTACTGGAACAGCGTATTGGTCGACTGGATCGTATCGGTCAAAACCGTAATATTAAAATTAGTGTGCCTTATCTGGAAAACACTGCGCAATCCATTCTCCTGCGCTGGTATCACGAAGGGCTGGATGCCTTTGAGCATACTTGTCCAACAGGCCGTTCTATCTATGACAAATATTATGAAACCCTGCTCAATTTTCTTGCCAAACCCAATGAGCAAACTGGTTTCAGTGAATTTATTGCTGAATGTCGCGGGCATCATGAAAAACTTAAACAGCAATTGGAACAAGGGCGTGACCGTTTGCTGGAGATGAACTCCAACGGGGGCGAGCAAGGCCAGAAACTGGCAGAAAAGATTGCTGCACAAGATAACGACACGGATCTGGTGAATTTTGCCCTGAATTTGTTTGATATCATTGGGATCAATCAGGAAGATCGCTGCGACAATATTATTGCCCTGCATCCATCCGATCATATGCTGGTGCCTGATTTCCCGGGATTACCTACAGATGGCTGCTCGATTACGTTTGACCGTGAGAAAGCACTTTCCCGCGAAGATACTCAGTTCCTGAGCTGGGAACACCCTATCATCCGCAATGGTCTCGATTTAGTTCTGTCGGGGGATACGGGAAGCTGCGCCGTTTCTATCCTGAAAAACAAAGCACTGCCAGTAGGTACGCTGCTGGTTGAGTTAATTTATGTTGTTGAAGCTCAGGCACCGAAGCACCTGCAATTGACGCGTTTCTTGCCACCAACCCCCGTGCGCCTCTTGTTGGATCTGAAAGGCACCAATCTGGCTCCTCAGGTCGAGTTTGAAAGTTTCAACCGCCAACTCAATGCGATAAACCGCCATAACGCCAGCAAGCTGGTTAATGCGGTACAGAAAGAGGTTCATGCTATTTTGCGTCAATCTGAACCTCTGATTGAAGAGCAAGCGCGTGTGTTGATTGAGCAAGCGAAAAAAGAAGCTGATGAAGTACTGTCGGCTGAATTGTCGCGTCTTGAAGCCCTGAAAGCGGTTAACCCGAATATCCGTGATGATGAGCTGGAAGCGATCGGTTCCGAGCATAAACATCTGCTGCTCAATCTTGACCAAGCCAACTGGCGTCTGGATGCCATTCGTTTGGTGGTTGTTTCTCATCAATAAGCAGACGTCAATAACCTGTCATTCTCCGCTAGATTTCAAGTCGACACCGACAAAAGGGAAGCTTGAAAGAGAAAAGAGTTGACCTGTAGTAAACTCAGGAGCACTTTCCACAAGATGCTCCTGAGTTTTGTTTTTCCGACTCATTGGAGCCACTATGCTGGAGTCTTATAACCCCCCGACAGATCCCTGGTTATATGTGCTGTACCAGGACGAGCACATTATGGTTGTCAACAAACCCAGTGGGTTACTTTCTGTGCCGGGTAAAGCAGAAGAGCACAAAGACAGTATTATGACGCGGATACAAGCTGAATTTCCTACCGCCGAATCAGTCCATCGATTGGATATGGCGACCAGCGGTATCATGGTTGTGGCGCTGACTAAGGCCGCCGAGCGTGAGTTGAAACGCCAGTTCCGCGAGCGTGAGCCGAAAAAAGTTTATATCGCACGGGTATGGGGAAAACTGGCGCAGGAAAAAGGCTTGGTGGATCTGCCCTTAATCTGTGATTGGCCGAATCGCCCGAAACAAAAAGTCTGTTTTGAAACGGGCAAGTCAGCACAAACTGAGTATCAGGTACTGGAATATGAGGCTCAGGCAACACGCGTCAGGCTGGCGCCTATCACAGGGCGATCGCATCAGCTTCGGGTACATATGCTGGCTCTTGGTAATCCCATTTTGGGAGATAAGTTCTATGCCCATACGCAGGCAAGGGAAATGGCTCCTCGCCTGCAACTACATGCTCAAGAACTCTTTATTGCTCATCCGGCTTATGGCACACCGATGCATTTTGAATGTAAGGCCGAATTCTGACGCAGATTTCTTGATTCTTTTGGATAAGAGCTACTTAAAGCCCTTCTCTTTTTTAATCAAATCGTAAGCCAACTGGATGGACTGCGCCTTCTGTTTCGCCAGTTCCATCATTTCTGGTGGTAAACCTTTTGCCACCAGTTTATCGGGGTGATGCTCACTCATCAGTTTTCGATAAGCCCGCTTAATGGTGGTCGCATCATCCTGTTTATTGACGCCCAATACCTTACAGGCATCTTCCAATGTTGCACGCTGCTGCTCATGGCCTTGATAATGCCCATGCTGTTGGTGCTCTCCACCAAAATGGCGCCCACCTTCCATCATGGCGAGGAATTGTTCAAATTGAACACGGGAAATGCCTAACTCTTCAGCAATGACAAACAACACTTTTCTTTCATTAGGATGCAGTTCACCATCAGCAAATGCAGCCTGTAACTGAATTTCCAGAAACATGCGGATCAGGTCAGAGCGACCGAAGCAAGCACGGCGTAGTTGTCGCATTGTTTCACGCAAAAGGAATTGCGGCTGTTTACCTTCACGAAATGCCTGCTGTGCAGAAAGCCGTGCTTCTCCATGCAGTTGCATTCTGTTCATCAATTGGGTAGCGAGCTGAATATCTGTTTCTGTGACCCGACCTTTTGCTTTGGTTAAATGCCCTAATACTTGAAAAGTACTGCGGAAAAACAGCGCCTGTCGGGTTGGGCCTTTAGTCGTTTTCCCCAATTTTTGCATCCTGATTTTGTCAAAGGTATGACCAAGCACTAAGCCAATCACAATCCCCCAAAAACCAGCTCCAGATGCAATCCCAAATATCAATCCGAATAATTTTCCCCAATACTGCATATAGTCTTCAATTCCCCAATGCCCTGAGCGCAATTTTGCATTATCATACTATCCATTAAGCTCTGTGCCTAACAACAAGATTAGTAAAGTTAAACTTTACTCTGGCTCATATCTCTCAACTACGTTAGTCTCTGAGCGTTTGCCGGCACGATGCCACTGATGACGGAACCGCATAAACATCTATGAATAAATGTTATCCTACCCTGCTGGCCACAATGGTATGGGCAGCAATTTATAGTCAGCAAGCTCATGCTGACCTTGCAGCACAATGTATGTTGGGTGTACCTGTTTACGATAAGCCGATTATCACAGGCGATCCCAATAAACTGCCAGTTTACATTCAGTCCGATGATACTCATGGTGAATATCCCAATGCGGTTGAGTTCATTGGTAATGTTAATATCCAACAGGGAAATAAAACGCTGATAGCCGATAAGGTTAGGCTTGAACAAACACAAGAACTGGATAAAGAACCTGTTCGCACTGTTACCGCAGTCGGTAATGTCAGCTATGATGATCCTCAAATCATTTTGAAGGGACCACGCGCCTGGGCAAATCTGAGCAATAAAGATACCGACGTGGAACAAGGCAAATACCAGATGGTTGGTCGTCAAGGACGTGGTCATGCAGACAAGATGATGATGCGTGGTGAGAACCGCTATACCATCTTGAATAATGGGATATTCACTTCTTGTCTACCCGGTAATGATAGCTGGAGTGTCGTGGGTTCAGAGGTCATCCTCGATCGTGAAGAAGAAGTTGCTGAGATCTGGAATGCCCGTTTTCGCATTGCCAATGTGCCGGTGTTTTACACTCCGTATTTGCAATTACCTATTGGGGATAAACGCCGTTCTGGTTTCTTAATCCCGAATGCCAGTTTTTCCAATAAGGAGGGCTTCCAGTTCCTGCTGCCGTATTATTGGAACATTGCGCCCAACTATGATGCCACAATTACCCCGCATCTCATCACGATGCGAGGTTTGAAGCTGGATAATGAATTCCGTTACTTAACCAACGCGGGTGCAGGTACAGTTGCGCTGGATTGGATTGATCACGACCGTTTATATGCCGATGATAAGAGACTCGGTAAAACGTCGTTGGATCGTGATAGTAATAACCGTTGGTTGTTTTACTGGAACCACAGCGGTGTCCTTAATCAGGTTTGGCGTTTCAGTGCTGATTATACCAAAGTCAGTGATCCAAACTATTTCAGTGATTTCACATCACAATATGGCTCCAGTACCGACAGCTACGCAACCCAGAAATTCAGTGTGGGATATGCACAACAGAACTGGAATGCCACACTAACAACCAAACAATTCCAGCTTTTTACCATTGATGATAGGAAAAGAGCCTACCGATCCGAACCTCAGTTAGATCTCAATTATTATAAAAATGATTTGGGCGTATTTGATTTTCGTACCTATGCTCAAATAGCCAAATTCACCAGCGTAGGTAACCTATGGCCTGATGCTACCCGCTGGCATCTGGAGCCGGCTTTTAATTTACCCCTCTCTAATGGTTGGGCGAGCATCAATAATGAATTTAAACTAATGGCCACTCATTACGAGCAGGATATTTCTGATGAAGCAAAAAAGAACAATCCTCTGCTGGAGAAGTCAGTAAACCGTGTTTTGCCCGTGTTTAAATCAGATGCGAAGGTAGTATTTGAACGCTCCATGTATTTTAATCAGGGTTACACCCAAACGCTGGAGCCGCGCGTTCAGTATCTCTATGTGCCTTATAAGAATCAAAATAACATCAATAACTTTGATTCTTCCCTATTACAGACAGATTATACCGGATTGTTCCGCGATCGTTTCTACAGCGGTTTAGACCGCATTTCATCGGCCAATCAATTTACTACGGGCGTGACTACCCGTATCTATGATGAAGATTTAGTTGAACGTTTTAGTCTGTCCATAGGTCAAATCTACTACTTTGAACGCCCGCGTACCGAAGATACTGAGTCTGTTTTAGATAGCAAGGATATCATTGGAAATAAAAAAGGAACGGGAGCGATAACCTGGGCTGGAGATGTGCACTGGAGAATCAATGATTCCTGGGGTATCAAAGGCGGGCTGCAATATGATAATCGCCTGGACAGCTTAACTATGAGTAATGCCGTAATGGAGTACCGTCATGATGCTGACCGCATGTTGCAGTTAAACTATCGTTTTGTTGACCGCAATTATATTCAAGCCACACTAAAAGGAGGCGCACCCGCTTACCAGCAGGGAATTTCTCAGATTGGTATGGTGGCAAGCTGGCCATTGTCAGATCGCTGGGCGTTTGTAGGGGCTTATTACTACGATACCAAAGAAAAGCAACCAGCAAGCCAGATGGTAGGTTTGCAATACAACACCTGCTGCTGGGCAGTAAGTGTGGGTTATGAACGCAAGATCACCGACTGGCGCTTTGACAGCAGTCAATATGACAACAAATGGTCATTCAATGTTGAACTTCGTGGCTTAAGTAACAATCATAGTTTGGGTAGTCAGAAAATGTTGCAGCAAGGTATTCTTCCATACCAACGTGCATTCTAATACCGCTAAACGCAATGTAAACAAAATAACCCCGCCAAGGCGGGATTGATATGATGGGAAATGTATGAAGAACTGGAGATCGCTGATTTTCGGATTGATGTTTTCAGTAAACTCTGTCGCAATGGCGGCTCCACAAGAGTTGAATAAGGTCGCAGCCGTTGTTAACAATGATGTCGTACTGGAAAGTGACGTCAACAGCCTTTTACAATCCGTTAAACTCAATGCAAAACATGCAGGCCAGCAATTACCGGATGAGAAAACATTGCGTCACCAAATCCTTGAACGCCTGATTATGGATGATATTGTTCTGCAAATGGCAAACCAAATGCAGATAACTATCCCTGATCAAGCCTTAGATTCTGCGATCACGAATATTGCGGCTCAAAATCACTTGAACCTTGCCCAGTTAAAACAAAATCTGAGCGCAGAGGGTATGAGTTTTGATGCTTACCGTAATCAGATCCGCAAGGAAATGATGATTGCAGAAGTACGTAACAATGAAGTACGCCGCCGAATCTCTATCCTGCCACAGGAAGTTGATTCACTGGCTAACCAAATCAGCAACCAAAACAGTCAGGACTCTGAGGTGAATATCAGCCAGATCCTGATCCCTCTGCCAGAAAACCCAAGCCAGGAGCAGGTAGAAAAAGCGGAAACCACGATCAAAAAAATCTTATCTGAACTTCAGAGTGGTGTGGATTTCGGCAAATTAGCCCTCTCCTATTCCGGTGATGCGCAAGCCCTGAAAGGGGGAAATATGGGTTGGAGCAAACTGCAAGAATTGCCATCCCTGTTCGCTGCACAGCTCCAATCTGCTCATAAGGGACAGATTATTGGCCCAATTCGTTCCGGTGTTGGTTTTCACATTCTGAAAGTAAATGATATTCGTGGTGGTCAGATGTCTATTGCCGTCACCGAAGTGAATGCTCGCCATATTCTGCTGAAAACATCACCTATTATGAATGATGAGCAGGCACGCAACGAGCTGATGAAACTCAGGGAAGAGATCTTAAGTGGCAAAACCTCATTCGAAGAAGCAGCAAAAGAACATTCTGAAGATCCAGGTTCAGCCATGCGTGGAGGAGAATTGGGTTGGAATTTGCCGAGTGCTTACGATCCTGCTTTTCGTGATGCGTTGATGAAATTGCAAAAAGGTGAGATCAGCCAACCAGTGCACTCCTCTTTCGGCTGGCACTTAATCCAACTGCTGGATAGCCGTAAAGTTGACAGAACAGATGCTGCACAGAAAGATCGTGCCTACCGCTTGCTGTTCAACCGTAAATTCAATGAAGAGGCACAAAGCTGGATGCAAGAATTACGCGCCTCTGCTTATGTGAAAATTTTAGATGGTAGCGATGCACAATAATAAACCCATCGTCATTACCCCCGGCGAACCTGCCGGGGTTGGCCCTGACTTAGTCATTGCCTTGGCTCAAAAAGAGTGGCCTATCCAATTGGTTGTCTGTGCCGATCCAGAGCTGATGCTCTCTCGTGCTAAGCAACTGAATTTACCTCTGCAACTGCAAACTTATTCTCCAGAACACCTTTCTTCATCACAAACCGCCGGAACCCTGACCATCCTGCCCGTTAACCTCCACTCCCCAACGATTGCAGGGGAGTTAAACCGGAAAAACGGTACTTACGTCACGGAAACCTTAGCAAGAGCTTGCGATGGTTGCCTGAACGGAGAATTTTCAGCATTGGTGACCGGACCGGTACATAAGGGTGTCATTAATGATGCAGGCGTGCCTTTTACCGGACATACTGAATTTTTTGCTGATCACAGCCAATGCTCAAGAGTGGTTATGATGTTGGCAACGGAAGAGCTACGGGTAGCACTGGCAACCACACATCTGCCAATTCTGGATGTCCCCAAAGCAATTACGTTTGATTCTCTACGGGAAGTGATCACCATTCTCAATCATGATCTAAAAACCAAATTCGGTATCCCCCGTCCTCATATTTATGTGTGCGGCCTGAATCCTCATGCTGGTGAAGGGGGACATATGGGACATGAAGAAATAGATATCATCATTCCCGCCTTAGACAGCCTGAGAGCAGAAGGGATATGGTTGGAAGGCCCATTGCCTGCGGATACACTGTTCCAAGCCAAATATTTAGATCATGCAGATGCCGTGCTTTCGATGTATCACGATCAAGGGTTACCCGTGTTAAAATACCAGGGTTTTGGCAGAGCCGTGAATATTACCTTAGGACTGCCATTTATCCGAACTTCTGTCGATCATGGCACAGCTCTGGAGCTGGCGGGGACAGGTCAAGCTGATGTGGGTAGTTTTATCACCGCATTAAATCTAGCAATTAAAATGATACAAAACAGTAATGAATAATAAAGTCCATCAGGGGCACCATGCCCGTAAACGTTTCGGGCAAAACTTTTTAACCGATCAGCTTATCATTGATAGCATTGTCAATGCGATGAATCCACAGGTTGGCCAGGCCATCGTGGAAATCGGCCCAGGTCTGGGAGCACTGACTGAGCCAGTAGGTGAACGCATGGATAAAATGACTGTCGTCGAGCTTGACCGTGATTTAGCGGCTCGTCTGCATGTCCACCCCAAGCTGAAAGATAAGCTGACAATCATTCAACAAGATGCAATGACAGTGGATTTTAGTCAGATTGCCAAAGAACATGGACAATCCTTGCGTGTATTTGGTAACTTGCCTTATAACATCTCTACGCCGTTAATGTTCCATCTTTTCAGCTATACTGATGCTATCGCTGATATGAACTTTATGTTACAAAAAGAAGTCGTGAATCGTCTTGTCGCAGGGCCTAACAGTAAAGCCTATGGACGCTTAAGTGTGATGGCACAATACTACTGTCAGATAATCCCTGTTCTTGAAGTACCGCCAACGGCATTTACACCAGCGCCGAAAGTGGATTCTGCTATTGTGCGTTTGATCCCACACAAGAGCATGCCTTATCCTGTTCAGGACATTCGTATGTTAGCCCGAATCACCACTCAGGCATTTAACCAACGGAGAAAAACGATCCGCAATAGCCTTGGGAACATTTTTTCTGTTGAACAGTTAACTGAATTGGGCGTTGATCCAAGCACGCGGGCTGAAAACATCTCTGTCGAGCAATACTGTAAGATGGCGAATTGGTTATCATCTCAACCTGAAATTGCCTAAACAAATAAACAGACGTTGCAGTAGCAGGAGGTATCTATGCTCAATGAACCAAGAATTCATATTCAAGTACAAAGTACTTACGTAGAAAGTCAATCACAGCCGGAACAACAACGTTTTGTGTTTGCTTATACCGTATCAATTCGTAATCTTGGGCATTCCCCTGTGCAACTTATTAGCCGTTACTGGCGCATTACCAACAGTGATGGTCACCTAACCGAAGTCCAGGGTGAAGGGGTTGTGGGAAAACAACCTTTGATCCCACCGGGAACAGAATATCGCTACAACAGTGGCGCTATTTTGGAAACACCTCTGGGAACGATGGAAGGCCACTATAATATGATTGATCATGATGGTCGCCCGTTCCGTGTCGCCATTCCCGTGTTCCGATTGGCGATCCCAACACTGATAAATTAATTATGGCTACATACCTTATTGGCGATATTCACGGTTGTTATCGTGAATTTCGTTCCTTGTTAGAACAAGTCAATTTTAATCCCAGTGAAGACACTTTATGGTTAACAGGCGATCTGGTTGCCCGTGGCCCTGATTCATTGGCAGTACTCCGCTACATCAAGCAACTCGGCTCCGCAGCTAAACTGGTATTGGGCAATCACGATCTGCATCTGTTGGCGGTTTACGCTAAAATCAGCCGCAATAAACCGAAAGACCTGCTGGATGAATTACTCGCGGCGCCAGATGCTGATGAATTAATAAATTGGTTGAGAAAACAACCAATGTTGCAAGTCGATGACGAACTGAAACTCGTCATGGCACATGCAGGACTCACCCCACAATGGGATCTGGAAACAGCCAAAATATGTGCCCGTGAAGTAGAAGCCATTCTTCGCAGTGACAGTTATCCCTTATTTCTCAATGAAATGTATGGGGATATGCCGAATAATTGGACGCCAGAGTTAAGCGGGCTTGCCCGATTACGTTACAGTACCAATGCCTTGACCCGCATGCGTTATTGTTTTCCACATGGTCAATTAGATATGAGCTGTAAATCCAAACCAGAAAATGCTCCTGCCCCTCTAAGACCCTGGTTCGAATTACCGCGCAGCATTCCTGAAGGCTATTCTATCGCCTTTGGTCACTGGGCAGCCCTGGAAGGTCAGGGCACTCCCGCTGGCATCTATGCTCTGGATACGGGGTGTTGTTGGGGAGGTAAATTGACCTTGCTTCGTTGGGAAGATAAGCAGTATTTCAGACAGGATTCATTATTCACTAAATCATAAGCCTGAAAAATGATAAACCTGGCCGTGACATCGGAGTGCCTTAAAGCACTCCGTAAGTAAGATAATATTAGTTCACTCTCGGCGTTCCAGAATTTCAAAACAATAGCTATGAGAATTGCTTTCATCTGCATCGTGATATTCAGTAAACGTTGAATTCCATTCATCAGGTTCATAATCAGGGAAATTCGTATCACCAATTATTTCTGCATCAATGTGAGTCAGATACATACGATGAGCCAGAGGAATAAACTGCTCATAAATTTTTCCTCCTCCCATCACCATAACTTCTTTAACATCGCCAGCGGCTGCTAAAGCAGCTTCGATAGAGTTAACCCAAGTCACCCGATCATCACTTGCAGGTTGACTGCTAATCACGATATTCAAGCGTCCTGGCAAAGGACGGCCAATCGACTCATAAGTCACTCGTCCCATTACAACCGGCTTTGCGAGTGTGTTGCGTTTAAACCAGGCTAAATCACCCGGCAAAGTCCACGGCATGGCATTTTCCATACCGATAACTCGATCCATAGCCATCGCAGCAATCAAGCTGATAATCATTAAATCACCTTACAGCCAAGTAGTATGAAAATTTGGGACACTATACGGAAAGGGTTACTCTCAGTCGATATGATTAACAATTTATTACAAACAAATAGTTAGTTTACCCAAGAATAGTTAAACAAGCCGTTGTTTAACAGCTTATTACTTAATAATCAGGCATCAAAATAACAACTTTATTTAATTTAACAGAATTTTTGTCTAAACCAGCACTGGAAACGAGTAAAGCCAAAGAAAATATTTAACTTAAAAACCAGCAGGTTCAACAACTAACTGTCCGGCAACGCCACGATCTGCCATCTCCAATATCTGGCTGGAATACATGAAAGGAAAATGCTCATAAGAGGGCTGCATCATATTAACCAGCAATTCAGCACGACTATCAATCCAGACAGTATCTTTCCAGCCATAATCCTGTGGTTCTGGACGGTTACCATTCAGGCTGATGACTTTAAACCTTACCCCTTCAATATGGAAAGGCTGGGGCACTGACGTTGTGACGACCCAACGTTCCCATGCGTCTTGTTGGCTTGTGATATCGATTCGATGTTCATTCAGCAGTGAGCCATTAATCCCTTGAGAATAATCTCCCAAATCAATCTGACGACTTTGAATGGAAGAGTTGATTTGTGGATTATCAACGATAAGCTGAGTCGGTAGTTGCTCTGTCACCAAAGGAAGTAACCCACTGGCTTTCAGGGTTAATACTGTTGTTGATAACAGTTTAGTTGAAGGCTCAAACAAGCCTTTCAAACGATCGATTACACCAGCAGATTCCCCCGCGGTAATGGTAACACTCTCCACTTTCGACATATCAATCAAAACTTCACGACGTTCTCCCGGTGCAAGTGACAATAATTGTACTGCCACCGGAGCAGGCAGCAGACCTTGATCAGTGGCAATCATGTAGAAAGGACGACCATCACTGAGCTGCAATTGATATCGTCGGGCATTAGATGCATTCAGGAAACGTAACCTGATCCAGCCTCTGGCTACTTCCACAAAAGGATTTTCGACACCATTAACCAGCAGAGTATCACCAAGAAAGCCTTGATTGGCTGGCGGGTTATATTGCGGTACACCAAAATTATCCAATCGCTTGTCTTGCAAAATAACAGGAAAATCATCGACACCATAATGTCTTGGCAAAGGCAGGCTACGGCTACTTTCATCTTCCACCAGCCACATTCCTGCAAGGCCTGCATAGACATGCCGCGCCATGCGATTTGGGGTATTGGCATGATACCAACAGGTCGTTGCAACTTGATCTATCGGAATCACCGGCGACCAGCTTTCCCCGGGCGCCATCAAACGAGCCGAGCCACCCATCAAGGTTCCTGGCACCAGTAATCCCCCAACTGTCATTGAAACTGGTTCAGACAGCCGATTGCTATAGATCAGTTTGACATCATCTCCTCGGTGAACCCGAATGGTTGGCCCTAAATAATGTCCGTTGATGCCCCAGACTTGAGCTTTATTCTGACCATTAAACGACCAGGTTGCTCTTTGTATAGCTAAAAACAGTGGTTGCCCTCTGCGGGATTCCAGTAAGGGAGGGAGCGGCAATTTTGTTTGTTGGTTTTTATTGGCCCGAACTACAAAAGGAAGCGCCCCTAAACACATTGCCAAACCAGAAGCCTGAATAAATTGGCGCCGACTCAGTGACATATTTTCTCCACAGAAGGTCTCCACAGAAGGAATAATCTCTCTATGATAGAAATAATTTTCACAACAAGAATAACCATTCCCAATAGTTGTTTAATTCAAAAAAATAACCGAGATGGATACTCTGATATTGTGGCTATCAGGATTTATTATTCTATCGATTGCGTTTAATAAAAACGTTAATTTATTAAACGCAATCATATCGCGAATAGGAGAGAATTTCTAAAACTATCTAAAAACTATAGCGATAATCCGTCCAACATGCAGGAAAACATATTTGATAATTCGGCTAATTAACCATCATTTAGCTATCCGCGCTTATTAAGTGCCTCGACTTCTTTATCCAATTCTTCAATTTTCGTTTTCATCATTTGTCGGCAATGTTCAGCCAATTCACGAACCTGTTCTTTGGTATATTTCGTGGTGTCAATCGGAGGCAACATTTCAACAATCACGGTGCCATTATCCCAACGATTTAGTTTTATTTTATCGTGAGTTGTAGAAACACAGACCGGCACGATAGGTACACCTGCGGCAATGGCAGCATGAAAGGCACCTGTTTTAAAGGGCAGCAAGCCACGGCCACGACTGCGCGTTCCTTCTGGAAACATCCAAATCGAAACCCGATTTTTTTTGATCTGTTTGACAACCTGTGAAATCGTACCATGCGCTCTTGTCCGATTTTCCCTGTCGATCAAAATATTACCTGTCAACCAATAAAGCTGGCCAAAGAAGGGAATAAAGATCAGGCTTTTTTTACCTACGGTGACTGCACGTGGCTGTACCGCATTCGACATCGTAACCATGTCGTAATTATTTTGGTGATTGCCGACATAAATGCTAGGTCCATATTCCCGTGCCTCCTCTGGAATACGCTCCAGCAGCTTGATGCCAAGCACTTTATGTAACTTGCCAAATGCACGCCCAAAAGTCATAACATGACGTGGGTTACGTGGACTGAATAAACAGTAAATACTTCCAAAAATAAAGATCAGTATCGTAAACAGAATAACAATAATGCCCCGAATGATTGCTAGCATAGCTGCCCCTTGCTGAAAGGCCAGTTATAAAACTGGCCTGAAATGATGATTGATATCTTTTATCCTGCCAATTGGCAGCTTAATTGTTTGTACTGCAAACGACTTCAACGCGCTCAATGCGCTGTAATCCACGAGGCAGAAGCGTTCCCTTACGCCCTCTCTCAGCCCTGAATTTCTGTAAATCTTCAGGGTGAAGCAGTAACTTGCGTTTACCAAAATAAAGCGTAATTGAAGATTGTGGCGGCAACACCAGTAACCAAGCCAACATATCTTCGCCTGATGCAGCCTGTGTCGCCGGAATGGAAACAATCTTATTGCCCTTACCCTTTGAAAGTTGCGGCAGATCAGCCACTGGGAACATCAACATACGACCCGCTTTGGTAATCGCCAGTAACATATCGTCCTGTTCGTTGTTGATCGCCAATGGCTGCATCACCTTGGCATTTTCAGGCAAAGTAATCATGGCCTTACCCGCTCGGTTTTTAGCAGTCAAGTCGTTGAAAGTACAAATAAAACCATATCCCGCATCAGATGCCATCAAGAATTTCTGTTCTTCTTGCGCCATCAAAAGATGCTCAACCGATGCCCCTGCCGGCAACGCCAATTTACCCGTTAACGGTTCTCCCTGCCCTCTGGCTGATGGCAAATCCAACGGATCAACGGAATAACTGCGTCCTGTGGTATCAATAAAGACCACGGGCTGGTTACTCTTACCACGCACCGCACTGCGGAAACTGTCACCAGATTTATAATTCAAGCCAGCCGGATCAATCTCGTGCCCTTTCGCACTACGCACCCACCCCATCTCTGACATGATGACAGTAATAGGCTCAGATGGCAGGATGTCGTGATCACTCATCGCCTTCGCTTCCGTGCGCTCTTTCAGTGGGGAGCGACGGTCATCACCGTAGCTTTCTGCATCGGCAATAATTTCTTTTTTCAGTAACGTATTTAACTTACGTTCAGAACCCAAAATCGCCTGAAGTTTGTCACGTTCTTTCGCCAGTTCATCCTGTTCGCCACGGATTTTGACTTCTTCCAGTTTCGCCAGGTGGCGCAATTTCAGTTCAAGAATGGCTTCTGCCTGCGTTTCGGTTAAGTCAAAACGCTGCATCAATACTGACTTAGGCTCATCTTCATTACGAATAATATGGATAACTTCATCAATATTAAGATATGCCGCCAGTAAACCTTCCAGAATATGCAAACGCTTAAGCACTTTTTCCAGCCGATGGTTTAAGCGATTACGCACTGTTTCACGGCGGAAAACCAGCCATTCACTGAGGATCTCAACCAAACCCTTAACCGCAGGACGGTTATCCAGACCGATCATATTGAGATTGACGCGATAGCTTTTTTCCAAATCGGTGGTTGCAAACAGATGGTTCATCACCTGCTCGATATCCACACGGTTAGTACGCGGAACAATCACCAAACGCGTTGGATTTTCATGATCAGACTCGTCACGCAAATCATCCACCATCGGTAACTTCTTCGCCCGCATTTGGCTGGCAATTTGTTCTAATATCTTCGCGCCAGATACCTGGTGAGGCAAAGCCGTGATAACTACGTTACCTTCTTCTTTCGACCAAATCGCCCTCATCCGCACCGAACCGCGGCCATTTTTGTAGATCTTGCGGATATCTTCTTTTGGCGTGATGATCTCTGCTTCTGTCGGATAGTCCGGCCCTTTGACATATTCCATCGCTTCATCAAGCGATAGATCAGGCTTATCCAGCATGGCAATCAGTGCATTCGCCACCTCACGGGCATTGTGTGGCGGGATGTCGGTCGCCATACCAACGGCAATGCCCGTGGTGCCATTGAGCAAGATATTCGGCAAACGTGCAGGCAAACACTTAGGCTCCTGCAATGTCCCATCAAAGTTTGGCACCCAACCTACTGTTCCTTGTCCCAATTCAGCCAGTAACAATTCAGCATATTTGGACAAACGGGATTCGGTATAACGCATCGCCGCAAAGGATTTCGGATCATCCGGCGCCCCCCAGTTTCCTTGTCCATCGACTAATGGATAACGGTATGAGAAAGGCTGGGCCATCAAAACCATAGCTTCATAACAGGCCCCATCGCCATGCGGATGATATTTACCGAGAACATCACCGACGGTACGGGCAGACTTTTTAAATTTGGCGCTGCTGCTCAGCCCCAGTTCTGACATCGCGTAGACAATACGACGCTGAACAGGCTTTAAGCCATCACCGATAAAAGGCAACGCCCTGTCCATGATGACGTACATGGAGTAATTCAAATAGGCGTTTTCAGTGAATGTGTGAAGCGGCTGGCGCTCAACACCGTCGTGAGTTATCTCACTCATGTATTAATTTCCTCAGGATCTGTATTGACTACCTTTGCGCTGTATTTATGTACTTAATCTGATGCACTAAATTCAGACGCTAAATTTCGATATCGATGGAATCGCCCTTCTCTTGCAGCCAATTTCGGCGATCTTCTGAACGTTTCTTCGCCAGAAGCATATCCATGACTGAAAGAGTTTCTTGATAATTTTCATCGTTGATAGTCAATTGCACCAAACGGCGAGTGTTAGGATCTAACGTGGTTTCGCGCAACTGTATTGGGTTCATTTCCCCCAATCCTTTAAAGCGTTGAACGTTCGGCTTACCCCGTTTGCGGCTCAAACGATCCAGAATGGCGCTTTTTTCCCCTTCATCCAGCGCATAATACACCTCTTTGCCGAGGTCGATGCGATACAGTGGAGGCATTGCCATGTACACATGCCCGCGTTTCACCAATGTCGGGAAGTGACGGACAAACAGGGCGCACAGCAATGTTGCAATGTGTAATCCGTCGGAGTCCGCGTCCGCCAGTATGCAGATTTTACCGTAACGCAGTTGGCTTAGATCGTCGCTATCCGGATCGATACCAATCGCAACAGAAATATCATGAACCTCCTGCGAAGCCAGCACTTCATCCGAAGAGACTTCCCATGTGTTCAGGATCTTTCCACGTAGTGGCATGATCGCCTGAAATTCACGATCACGAGCTTGTTTCGCAGAACCACCTGCGGAATCCCCTTCCACTAAAAACAGTTCAGTAACATTGAGATCTTGTACCGTACAATCTGCCAATTTACCCGGCAAAGCAGGGCCATTAGTCAGCTTTTTGCGTACTACTTTCTTCGCCGCACGCATTCTACGTTGCGCACTGGCAATCGCCATTTCAGCGAGTTGCTCTGCATCTTGAATATGCTGGTTCAACCACAAGCTGAATGCATCTTTCACCACACCGGAAACGAAAGCCGCAGACTGACGAGAAGAAAGGCGCTCTTTGGTTTGACCTGCAAATTGTGGATCTTGCATTTTAAGCGATAGCACATAAGCACAGCGATCCCAGATATCATCGGCAGAGAGTTTAACCCCACGTGGCAATATATTGCGGAATTCGCAGAATTCACGCATAGCATCCAACAAACCCTGACGCAAGCCGTTAACATGGGTACCGCCTTGTACCGTTGGGATCAGGTTAACGTAACTTTCCGTCAATAATTCCCCGCCTTCCGGTAGCCAGAGCACTGCCCAATCGACCGCTTCAGTATCTCCACTTAATGTGCCGACAAAAGGCGCTTGTGGCAATGTTACCAGCCCGTTGACAGCTTCTAACAGGTAATCGGTCAACCCATCGGCATAACACCATTTTTGCTCGGTATCGTTGAGTTTGTCCTTAAAAACAATCTCAACACCCGGACACAGTACCGCCTTGGCTTTCAGTAAATGAGTCAAGCGAGTGGCAGAAAAACGGGGCGTATCGAAATAGCTTTCATCTGGCCAGAAATGGACACTCGTTCCAGTGTTTCGTTTGCCACAACTGCCGATGACTTCCAGCTCTTGTACTTTCTCACCATTTTCAAAGGCGATTTGGTGTACCTGACTGTTACGACGAACAGTCACTTCCACGCGCTTGGACAGGGCGTTAACCACCGAAATCCCAACCCCATGCAAGCCGCCAGAAAATTGGTAATTTTTATTGGAAAATTTTCCGCCCGCATGCAGGCGGGTCAAAATCAATTCAACAGCAGAAACTTTTTCTTCAGGATGGATATCAACCGGCATACCACGGCCATCATCTATCACTTCCAGAGACTGATCGCTGTGAAGGATTACTTCAATATGCTTCGCGTGACCAGCCAGAGCTTCGTCCACACTGTTATCGATCACTTCCTGTGCCAAATGGTTCGGGCGGGCTGTATCAGTATACATTCCGGGACGACGACGAACTGGCTCCAGGCCACTGAGGACTTCAATGGCCTCTGCGTTGTAACTAGATTGAGTCATGTTGTAATTCTGTCGGTTGCTTCGTTATTAGAGGGCCAATCAGTATTGATCTACTGTTGATAATACCAGTCGCTTACCTATTTTTGGCAATTTTTTTACTATTGCCACTGGTTAGCCCCAAGAAGTCAATGATTTGAGGGAAATAATATTCGAAGCCAATAAAAGTATGGTTCCCACCAGATTCGACCGTCTGTCGGCACTGCATCAGGTAAGCAACGGCCTGACGGTAATCGAGCACTTCATCCCCTGTTTGCTGCAATAACCAAATAAGATCAGGCGATTCCAGCGGGTCAATGTGCATCACTTTAAGATCATGTATGTGGCTTGGTTCGAGAGTATAACGCTCTTTGGTATAGGGATTCACGTTTTCCCCAAGATAATTCTCAAGCAAGTCGAAAGGACGTATCGCAGGATTGACCACCACGGCGGGTAAACCAAAGCATTGAGAAAGCCAGATAGCCAAATAGCCGCCCAGGGAAGAGCCTACCAGCCCGATATTTTCACCCGCGTGCTCCATTACCAGTTCTTCCAGTAAGATGGCCGCATCTTCAGGATAAGGGGGTAATTGCGGCACCAGCATGTCAATTTCAGGGTGCTGCTGGTGCAACCACGTTTTCAGCGCACTCGCCTTCGCTGATTGAGAAGAACTGTTGAAGCCATGTAAGTAAAGTAAAATCGACATTAATACCCGTCCGAATCTAAATCCGGGCAAAACTCGTTATTCTTAAGCCTGTGAACTTGTGTCTGCAATTCCACTTCTTTCGTATTCCCAGCCACAGGCAGTTCGAGATAACGCCATCCCGGAGCCACCGTATCAAGCATAAAATTAGTACAATGTGGCTTAAATTGCACACAGGTTGACGGTGTTGCCATAACACGGATGCCGTTCCACATTTCATCAACTTCTTGATGGATGTGACCACATAATATAGCTTTCACCTGGGTTTTGCCTTTCAAATATTCTGATAATGCCGGCGCATTACGCAGACTGTGCTGATCCAGCCATGTGCATCCAGACGGAATCGGGTGATGGTGGAGCATAATAATCGCATGGCGATCATTGTGTTTATCCAGGCATTTTTTCATCCACTCAAGCTGATAATCCGTCAATTCACCATGAGGAACACCTTGTACCTGACTATCCAGCATAATCAACTGCCAATGCTGCCCGATGAATATCTGTTTAGAAGGTGAAATGCCTGCTGCTGCCAACGAGTCAACCATCGCTGGTTGGTAATCGTGATTACCGGGTAACCAAACGCAAGGTGCAGGCAAACGAGCAATGCCTTCTGCAAAATGCTGGTAGGCATTGATGGTCTGATCCTGTACCAAATCACCTGTCGCAACGATCAAATCAATATTGAGATTTTGCTGCAAAATCATATCTAAGACCGCATGATAACTGCGATAGGTATTGACTCCCAGCAATGAATCTTCCTTATTGGCAAAAAGGTGCATATCGGTGATTTGCAGTATTCTGGCTGTGGCTCCTTCTGCCACAGGTACTTCAAGCAGGCTTTCCAAAAGGTTTCCTTTTCCTGTCGATCATAAAAATTATTTTAACGTGTCTTTATGCAAAAGATCTGCTGACTGGGGCACACTTCCCATTTTCCAACGTAAATTAGGCGTTATTCCCCAACCACTTTTTCCTAAGCTTTTCATGGTGCAATGCCAACCACTGTAATGCAATGACTGAGGCCGCATTATCGATAATGCCCTCTTCTACCCACTGATAAGCCTGTTCACGACTCACAACCAGAACACGGATATCTTCATGCTCACCTTCCAGACCATGAACCCCTGATGCAGTGGCGGCATCGACTTCACCGACAAAGATATGCATGCGCTCTGTCGTACCGCCAGGGCTGGAAAGATAACTTAATGCAGGCTGGCAGCGCTTAACCTCAATCCCCGCCTCTTCTACTGCTTCGCGACGAACGACCTGTTCAGCGTCTTCTCCCTCTTCGATCATGCCGGCAATCACTTCCAGCAACCACGGCGTATGACTGGTTTCAATCGCCGGAATACGGACTTGTTCAATTAAAACAACTTGATCACACACCGGATCATAAGGTAGTAAAACGCCGGCGTGGCCCCGTTCAAAGACTTCACGTTTGATCGTTTCACTCCAACCACCACGAAATAAACGGTGCTTGAATTGATATTCTGTCATTTTAAAAAAACCGCGATAAAGCGTTTTTTGAGAAATAATTTCGACATCTTGTTTAGTAAAAGTATATGGTGAAGCAAGATTTTTACTCATAAAATCCCCTAATTAGTTTTTAAAATTTCCTATTATTAAAAAGTATTTTTTCATATTGATCTAAATAAATTGATTTTGATGATACAAACAAGCAGAAAAATGAGGCAATATGGCACAAACAGCCACCCTACCCTGCTGGCATTCTCTGCTAGAATCTGTGGTATTAGTTTTTATGCAGAGGCAACCTAAGCAAAATAGCTGCACACAAGGAACGCAAATGAAAAAATTGCTCTCTCTTTTTATCGCTATGAATCTGGTAGGTTTTAGTACTTCGGGCCATGCCTCCGATTTGCTCCAGATTTATCAGCAGGCGAAAGAAACAAACCCCGAATTACTTAAAGCACAAGCTGACCGCAATTCAGTGGTTGAAAATATTAATATAGCGCGTAGTAGTTTACTGCCTCAATTGGGTCTGAATGCTAACGCCAGTTATGGGAAAACCTTTCGTGGCAACAGAGATTCAGAATCTCATGACACAGGTGCAAGCTTAAGCTTGGCTCAGACTATCTTCGATATGGCGAAATGGAACAAACTAAACCAATCTGAGAAAAGTGCCGGTATCGCAGATATCAATTACCAATCCGCGCAACAGAAATTAATTATAGACACCGCCCAAGCCTATTTTGACGTTCTGAATAGTATTGATGCCTTAACGTATACGGAGGCGCAAAAAGCCTCACTGTACCGCCAGTTGGATCAAACTACCCAACGCTTTAATGTCGGCTTAGTTGCCATTACTGACGTACAAAATGCCCGCGCTCAATACGACGCCATTCAGGCGCAGGAAGTTTCCTATCGTAACAACCTAGAAAATGCGTTGGAAAAACTGCGCATGATCACGGGTATTTACTACCCACAACTGGCCTCATTGAATATTAACCAGTTCAAGACCAAACAGCCTGAGCTAGCTAATGCTGTACTGAAAGAAGCTGAGAACCGTAATCTGAATCTATTGTCAGCGCGCTTAACACAGGATTTAAGGCGCGAGCAGATCAAAGAATCACAGACAGGTTATATGCCTACGGTCAATTTAACCGCAAACACAGAGATCTCTAACAGCCATCAACGCGGAATCGAGCGAAGAGATAACTATACTGGAGATAATTCGGTTAAATTATCCCTGAGTTTACCTCTGTTTAATGGCGGAGCTACCTACTCTCAGGTAGAACAGGCAAAATATAATTTTGTCAGCGCCAGCCAAGACCTGGAAAACACCTACCGCAAGGTAATACAAGAAGTGCATTCTTCCTCCAATAATATTTCTGCTGCTATCAGTAGTGTTGATGCCAACAAACAGGCGGTACTTTCTGCGCAAAGTTCGTTAGATTCAATGGAAGCAGGTTATCAAGTGGGAACTCGTACTATCGTGGATGTACTGGACGCGACAACCAAGCTGTACCAAGCTAAACAAAATCTGTCCAAAGCACGTTACGCTTACCTGCTTTCCCTGTTACAGAACAAACAGGCGCGTGGCACCTTGAATGAAAATGATGTAATAGAGTTGAACAAAATGTTAGGTGCACAAATTTCAACCTCTGCCAGCAACATTATTAAAGAGATGAAAACGCCGTCAATTCGCTGATTTAATGCCCTATCGTTCTCGATTGAAAAACGTTATATTAAAAACGCTATACTAATAAAGAAAGCAGCCTGCGATTTTATGGGCTGCTTTTTAGCACATCCCTGAGAGCCACACCCTTGAGCACAATAAAATGGGGTACGGCTCTTAATCTTAATCAGATACCTTCAAGATGGATGCCCCCTATGATAATGAAACGGACAAAAGAGATAAACCGCGATTCTTTCCGTAAAACGTGGCGAAGCTATCGCCTGACACCTGTAGCGCTTGCTGTCAGTGCTGTCTTCATGCTTTCTGCCTGTGAACAAAACGATGAAACGGTATCACTTTATACGAATGCCGATGAGTGTTCCCAGGCGAATCCTTCTCAAAGTGAACAATGCAAGACTGCCTACAATAATGCCCTGAAAGAAGCGGAAAAAACTGCACCGAAATATGCAACTCGCGAAGAGTGTGTGGCTGAATTCGGTGAACAACAATGTACGCAAACCCCTGCTCAAGCGGGAGTCGGCCAGGCTCAGGCACAAAACAGTAGCAGCAGTTTCTGGATGCCTTTGATGGCAGGTTATATGATGGGACGCTTAATGGGCGGCAGCTCTGCACCATCGCAACCGCTGTTCACATCACAATCGGCTTCCAGCCCAGCGAATGGCAAGTTTGTTGATGCGACAGGTAAAAGCTATGGCCCTGCGACCGCAGGTGGTCGCAGCATGACCGTACCAAAAACGGCAATGGCACCAAAACCGGCAACTACAACCACAATTACCCGTGGTGGGTTTGGTGAATCCGTGGCGAAACAATCTGCCATGCAGCGTTCGTCTGCCAGCTCAAGTTCCAGTTCTTCCCGTTCTATGGGTGGTTAATTAAAGATGAAACGCATTGGTATTACCGAGCGCCCGGATTGGCGCGAAAAAGCAGCAGAGTTTGGTTTTAATTTTCATACCATGTATGGCCAACCTTACTGGAGTGAAGAAGCTTATTACCAGTTCACCCTGAACCAAATTGAAGAAATTGAAGATGTAACCGCAGAACTGCACCAAATGTGTTTGCAGGTTGTGGAAAAAGTGGTCGATAGTGAAGAATTGCTGACCAAATTCCAGATCCCAAAACACTGTTGGGAATTTGTCCGCTCTTCATGGGTAACCAGCCAACCTTCGCTCTATTCCCGTCTGGATTTAGCCTATGATGGCAAAAATCCCCCAAGTTACTGGAAAACAACGCCGATACCCCAACATCTCTGTATGAATCGGCTTTCTTTCAGTGGATCTGGCTGGAAGACCAGATTAATGCCGGCAACCTGCCGTCCAATGCCGATCAGTTCAATAGCCTGCAAGAAAAGCTGATTGAGCGTTTTGCCCAGTTACGTGAAAAACATGGATTTGGTCTGCTGCACATGGCCTGTTGTCAGGATACTGAAGAAGACAGAGGCACAATCCAATATTTGCAGGATTGTGCTGCGGAAGCCGATATTCCCACAGAGTTCCTGTTTATTGAGGATATCGGGCTGGGTGAGAAAGGGCAGTTTACTGATTTGCAGGATCAAGTGATCAGTAACCTGTTTAAGCTGTATCCGTGGGAGTTTATGCTGCGTGAGATGTTCTCTACCAAGCTGGCGGATGCAGGTGTCCGTTGGCTGGAGCCAGCATGGAAAAGCATTATCTCTAACAAGGCGCTGCTGCCAATGCTGTGGAAAATGTTCCCAAATCATCCTAACTTGCTGCCTGCCTATTTTGCGGATGAACGCCCTTCAGACATGAACAGCTATGTCATTAAGCCTCTGTTCTCCCGCGAAGGGGCCAATATTCGCATCATTGAAAATGGCCGTGAAATCGCCAGTGCGGATGGCCCTTATGGGGAAGAAGGCATGATCATCCAGCAGTTCCACGAATTGCCGAAATTTGATGGTAACTATACGCTGGTTGGTAGCTGGTTAGTCGATGATCAATCTGCGGGTATCTGTATCCGTGAAGACCGTGAGTTGATTACTCAAGATTTATCACGCTTCTACCCGCATATTATTTTGGATTGATTCAATCAGCCAATCTGAACCGATAACATACTTAAAGAGCCGTCTTCAATTCCCTCAACGGGTGTTGAAACCGGCTCTTTTTTATTCCATGTTCCCATCACATACAACAATGGCAGGAAGTGCTCTGGTGTTGGGTTAGACAATTGACCATCTTCCCTGTCCAAAGCATTAAACAGGGGATGAGGCTCTTCCAGACTGGTTAAACTTTCACGCACAAACTGCTCAAAAGAGAGTGCCCAAGGAAAAGATTTTATCCCCAGTTTTGTGGCCGGCAGGTTATGTACAATATTTCCACTCCCCATGATTAAGACGCCTTCGTCTCGCAGTAAGGCTAATTTTTTACCTATTTCATAATGAAAAGAAGCTGGTTGGTTGCGATCCATGCTCATTTGGATAACCGGAATATCGGCATCAGGATACATTTTTGCCAATATCCCCCATGATCCATGATCCAATCCCCATTTTTCAAAATCAGTTTCAACCTCAATCGGTTCAAGAATATCCTGTACCAGTACAGCCAGTTCAGGAAAACCTTTCGCCGGATACTGTTTTTCATGCAATTCTCTGGGAAAGTTACCAAAATCGTGGATAGTTCTGGGCTGTGCCATCGCCGTTACGGCCGTACCACTTGTGTACCAGTGCGCAGAAATCACCAAAATTGCCCTTGGTCTGGGTAATTTTTTCCCTAGTTCAAACCAAGCGCGTGAGTAATAGTTATCTTCAATGGCATTCATTGGACTGCCATGACCAATGAACAGAGCAGGCATTCTCAGGAGACTCATTTTCGCCCCTTATACAACAAATTAAACATTCGAATAATAAATTCGGATTATGATAAAAAAATTATGACAGGATTAAGACATTCTTTCCTTGAATATCGTCAATCAAAAATGATGAAGTGTCTTAGGAATACTGAAAGGCTACAGGGTGTGGACTGTAGCCCTTCAAAGTACATGCGTATGTCTCCCCGTCTTTCAAGCTACCATGCAACTGCATAGCAACTCAAAATCTGTGAGTATAACCGATATTGCCTGCCCCAATTTGTTCTCTATCCAAATTTAAAAAACAGTATTACAGGCGAATACGGCGCGTCCCTCGCCGCTAAAATGTTACGCGTTTATATGGAAAAGCCCATTAGCTAGCCGCCTTTGCCATTTTTAAGCGGTAATCGACTAAATCTTCAATAGTCACTACCGGCATATTATATTGTCTTGCAAATTCAATCACTTCAGGAGCGCGAGCCATTGAACCATCATCATTCGTCAATTCACATAGCACTCCCGCTGGTTTGAACCCTGCCATTTTGACCAAATCAATGGTCGCTTCAGTATGGCCGCGGCGGGTTAAAACCCCTCCTGGTTGCGCGCGCAGAGGAAAAACGTGTCCAGGTCGGCTCAGATCACTGGGTTGTGCATCATCTGCAATAGCGGCCTGGATCGTGGTAATGCGATCTGCCGCAGATACACCTGTTGTCACGCCTTGTGCAGCTTCAATTGAAACGGTGAAAGCAGTTTGATATTGGCTTGAATTGTTTTCTACCATCATGGGTAGTTTTAACTGCTGACGTCGCTCTTCAGTCAAGCACAGACAAACAATCCCGCTGCCGTGGCGAATAGTTAACGCCATTTGCTCTACCGTCATTGTTTCGGCGGCGAAAATCATGTCACCTTCATTCTCACGATTTTCGTCATCCAGTACCATTACGCCCTGACCTGCACGCAAAGCAGCAAGCGCACGTTCAACACGTTCAAATGGTGTCCCATATGAGGAAAGTAGCGTCTGATTCATGGTAAAGAAACCTCTCTAAATGTATGGATTACCAGAATCAGGGCAATTTTGAGGAGTTCATGCTGCACAAAAATACGGCAACAAAAACAACAGACGAGTGCGAGCACTCGATTGATGCTGTTATTCTCTCCCATCCGGACTATCACCGTCGGCTCCAGAATCACACTGGATCTGCTGACCTCTGTTTTATCCCCAGAATTTATGCCAAAACAACCAAGAGATAATGACGACAAACAGAGCGCTCGCGGGCTTCATAAAATGATCATTCGATATTTCATGTTACCGCCGGTAGGGACTTTCACCCTGCCCTGAGATAAACAATTTCACTATAGCGCTAATAATCCGCAGGAGCAATCTACAAAATCAAATATGAAACCTGACTCTCAATCATTTATGCTTTCGTCATGGGGTATTAAAATACTACCAATAGGCTTACGCTATAAAACACAATTACGTTACATAAAGGATGATCATCATGCTCGATCCAAAGAAAATTGAACAAATTGCTCGCCAACTCCACAACGCCATGCCGAAAGGTGTCAAAGAGTTTGGCGACGATGTGGAAAAAAAATTGCGTGCTGTTCTGCAATCCCAGTTGAGCAAGTTAGATCTTGTTAACCGTGAAGAATTTGATGTTCAGACACAAGTCTTGTTGCGCACCCGTGAAAAATTGGCTGCAATGGAACAACGCTTGAATGAATTGGAAGTTCGTCTCGCAGAAGCAGACAAAAAATCACAGCAGGCTGAATGATGTGGTGTAAGAGAAGTACTGTGAAGAGAATTGTGTAAGGAGATATGCCGCTATGCATCAAAAAGCATAACGGCACATGATACCAAGCTTACTGGCTCTTAATGGTTTTGATGATATTGGTCGTGGAAATGCCATCTTCGAAGTTCAGTACCTTAACTTCGCCACCCGCAGCCCAAACTTCTGTACTACCGGCAATCTCTTCCGGCTTGTAATCACCACCTTTGACTAAAATATCCGGCAAGATATCCGCGATTAAGCGCTGCGGTGTATCTTCTTCAAATGGCACAACCCAATCCACAGATTCCAGCGCCGATAACACGGTCATGCGCTGTTCCAGCGGATTTACCGGACGGGTTTCCCCTTTCAGACGCTTAGTGGAAGCATCACTATTAACGGCAACGATCAAACGATCACCCAATTTGCGCGCGTTAGACAGATATGAAACATGTCCCGCATGGAGGATATCAAAACAACCATTCGTCATGACAATACATTCACCACGCTGACGTGCCTGTGCAACGGCTTCTTTCAGTTTGGCTTCACTCATTACGCCAAAGCCGGTTTCTGCACGTCCACGTACTGCATTTTCCAGTTCAACCGGTGACACGGTGGATGTTCCCAGTTTGCCAACCACTACACCTGCTGCCGCATTGGCAAGGTAACAGGCTTCGTTCAACGGTTTGCCGGCAGCTAATGCCGTTGCCAATATACCTATTACAGTATCTCCTGCACCAGTGACATCAAAAACTTCCTGTGCCTGAGTTGGCAAATGCAAGGGCGGCTGCCCAACCCGCAATAGGCTCATGCCTCGTTCAGAGCGCGTGATCAACAGTGCTTGCAGCTCCAAATCCTGCGCCAATTTTGTGCCTTTCTGCACTAAATCATCATCATCCGTACAGTGCCCTACAACCGCTTCAAACTCTGACATATTTGGCGTTAGCAATGTTGCGCCACGATAGCGGCTGAAATCGCTGCCTTTTGGATCAATAAGCACAGGAACATTGGCTTCGTTGGCGAGCTTAATCATGGCCTGAACCTGACTTAGCGCCCCTTTAGCATAATCTGACAGCACTAACGCGCCAATATGGGGTAAGGATTGCTGAATTTTTTCTAACAGCGGCTGGGCATCTACATTCTGGAAGCCTTCTTCAAAGTCCAGACGCAACAATTGTTGATTACGCGATAAAACACGCAGTTTCGTGATAGTTGGATGAGTTGGGACAGAAACAAAATCACATCGGACTTTCACACTGCTGAGTTTCTCACTCAATGCCCGCGCTGCATCATCAATGCCCGTCAAGCCTACCAAACGTGAATTCGCGCCCAATGAAGCAATATTCATGGCTACGTTAGCCGCTCCTCCAGGACGCTCTTCTATGGTTTCTACCTTAACCACAGGAACCGGTGCTTCCGGTGAAATGCGGCTAGTTGGACCATACCAGTAGCGATCTAACATGACATCGCCGACAACCAAAACACCTGCGCGGTGAAAATCGGGGAGTGTTACTTTCATCCCATACTCCAAGTATCAAAATAAACTGTTGCGGATATTACCATAACCAAACTCAGTGCCAGCAAACTCGCTCAGGAAAAGTGACTGCCTGAGATCATTTATATGCGCAGGTCATGTTCTAACCATTTTTGCCAGCTATCACGTACCAATGCTTGCTGCTGGCTAAAATGTCCAACTGAAACTCGGCTGGATAACGCTTGCAACGCTAAATGATGCAATTCATCACGCATGGTAATGTAAGCCTGTGTTAACGCCATCGCCTCCTGCTCGTCCATAATATTATGCTGCGCCATTAATTCGAAAATTCGTACATTATCAGACCAGCGAGTCAGACTGGCATTTTCTGGTGCATAACGCAGCACCTGATACTGAGCAATAAATTCAATATCCGTAATCCCTCCTGGATCAGCTTTGATATCAAATTGATTTTGCCGATGGCTGCCCAAATGCCGATGCATTTTTTCTCTCATCTCACGCACTTGTTGGCGCAAAAGATCGGGATCGCGGGAAAGGCATAATGTTTCACGGCGAATGCGTTCAAAATCACGGCGCATTTTTTCATCACCAAAAACCATGCGTGCACGAACCAGTGCCTGGTGTTCCCAGGTCCATGCTTCATTTTTTTGGTAGTCATCAAAGGATTCAAGGGTACTGACCAACATGCCCGACTCACCGGATGGCCGCAAACGGGCATCAACGTCATACAATACTCCCGATGTCATTCGGGTATTGAACAAATGAAGGATGCGTTGAGCCAGGCGCAAATAAAATTGGCGAGCCTCAATAGGACGAGCACCGTCCGTCATTATCCCCATAGGGCAATCCAGCAGGAACACCAGATCCAAATCAGAGCCATAACCGAGTTCCCAGCCACCCAATTTGCCATAACCAATAATGGCAAATCCCAAGCCCTGCCGCTGGGATAAGTGGGCAGGTGTGCCATAGCGTTTTACCATTTGGTTCCACGCCAGCCGCACAACAGCCTCAATAATGGCTTCCGCCAGATAAGTCAGGTGATCACTTACTTTCATCACAGGCAAGACGCCCGCAATATCTTCTGCTGCGATCCGCAATAGTTGTGCCTGCTTAAATTGACGTAAAGCCTCCAGCAACTGCTCTTCATCATCCTCAGGAATACGCAGCAAATATTGATAAAGCTCATCACGATAAGCTTCCATCGGCAACGGTTGATATAGCGATTTAGGATCGAGCAGCTCATCCAGCAACAAAGGATGACGTGCAAGCTGGCTGGCAATCATTGGAGAAGCCGCACAGAGCCGGATAACATGGATCATGACCAGTTCTGATTCCAGCATCAGTTCCAGATAAGTTGTGCGACTGACAATACTGAGCAACAGGGAAGTGATCCGCTCTAAAACGATATTGACATCTTCCCTGGCCACAATTTTTACCAACAGACGTGGCATCAACTGGTCAAGCACATCCCTTCCCCGTGGGCCAATGGTGCGCTTACTGACGTCCCGACGGAAAAGAGCTATTATATCAAGCATCTTCTGGAATTTTTCTTTATCAAGATGAGGAAGCAACGCGCTAAGTTCATCTACATGCAAGGCTTCCTGCCATAAACTCTTAAACGGGATATGGCTGGACTCTTCACTCTGCTCTTCTATTTCATCGCCGATCAACTGTTGGAAAATACTTCGCACCGCACTCATTTTACGTTCGGTTTCTGCCATCAATTCATCCCAATTGGCAAAATTCATCCCCCAAGAGAGACGAGCACGATCCAATTCATTATCCGGTAAAGTTTGTGTTTGTTGGTCATAAATAGATTGCAGCAGGTTTTCAAGCCGCCGCAAAAACAGGTAACTTTCTTCAAGCTGTTTTAATTTTTCCGTTGGCAATAAAGCCAGATCATTTATGGCCTTCAATGTTGGTAATAATGAGCGGGATTGCAGGCTAGGCTCCCTTCCCCCCCGAATAAGCTGAAAGACCTGAGTGATAAACTCAATTTCACGGATCCCGCCTGCGCCTAATTTAATATTATCTTTTAATCCCCGACGACGGACTTCCCGCTCAATCATGCTCTTCATATTGCGCAAGGATTGAATTGCACTGAAATCGATATAACGGCGGAAAACAAACGGACGCAACATCTGGCGCAATTCCTGACAATAAACTTGATCATCATTGCCCAAAATGCGCGCTTTCACCAAAGCATAACGTTCCCAATCCCGTCCTTGTTCCTGATAATAATCTTCCAATGCCGGAAAGCTGAATACCAAAGGTCCACTGTCACCAAATGGACGTAATCTCATATCAACACGATAAACAAATCCGTCTACGGTTGGTTGATCCAACACCTTAATTAATTTCTGCCCTAATCGAGTGAAGAACTGAGAATTGTCCATTTCTCGACGCCCGCCTTGCGTTACGCCATTTTCTGGATAAGCAAAAATGAGGTCAATGTCAGAGGAAAAATTAAGCTCTCCGCCTCCCAATTTTCCCATTCCTAAAATCAGTAGCGGTTGTGCCACTCCCTCGCTATTAGTAGGCGTTCCCCAATCCTGACAACAACGCAGATAAAGCCAATCACGGGCAGCGATAATCAAAGTTTCGGCCAACATACTTAATTGCTGCAATGTCTGTTCTGTCGTACTGCTTTGTAATGCCTGCGACCATGCAATCCTGACCAGAATCCGATGACGGAAAAGACGTAAACACCGCATCAAACCATTTTCATCATTGACCGCCAGCAACGCTTGCCCCAGCCAGTGGGAATAATATTGCCACTCTTCCGATTGCGGGGGATTCTGGCGAATATCCTCCAGCCATGCAGGATGTGATAACACGTTTTCCGCCACAAACTCACTCAATGACAGCACCGCTTGTTCATCAAGTGAAAAGGACTCTAGCGTTTCCTCTAATGGCGGAAAATTCGCAATGATATGCTGCAATTGTCGGGCTAAGGGTGATGAAAGTGGCCGCATAACTGTTTTTTCCTTATAACCGTTTTTTAATAATACGTTAATAATAAAAGGAGATTATCGGAACTAAGTCAGTAGCCACTGCATTAACGCCAGCTTGCATTGCAACCAAGATGGGCTGTAGCACAACGTTTCAGCTTCTGAACTGTCTATGGATAAAGCAGCCATTAATTCTGGCAATAAATCCAATATCGGCAAACGTTCGTCCTGTCTTTCAGTCAATTTGATTATCCACTGCAAAACCTGCACCAATTCCGTTTTACCTTCTGGCAAGCCCGCCAGCCATGCTTCTTCTTGCTCCTGCCATTGCGTCAAAATTTCAGACAGAAGCACAGACAATGGCTGCTGCCATTCCAACTCTTTCGGTAATTTTGGTAATGTTTTATGGGATAAACCATGAACAAGTGCATATCCCCGTGCAGCTTTACTTTTATTTGCTAAACGCAGGCCATTTTGTGATGCCAGTTTGTTTGCCAATGACAGAATATCGATGATATTTCCATTTTTTAGTTCCAGCTCAAATTCACAAATAGGTGATGTCTTATCTCCTGCATCTTTATTTCCAGAAAAAATAGTTCCTCTGTCCAGCACCACTTCAATTTCGCTTTCTCCATACGTCACAAGCCATTTTTCACGGTCAAAATCGGTGCTGAATAATTCAGTCAATTGTGTCTGCAAATATGCAAGATCGGTATTTTCAGGCCAGATATGGGCGGGGAACAGTGCCAGATCTAATTTAGGTTGATGCAAAGGGATATTGAATTCAGGGCGTTGGTGTAACCCACCTAGCACTTTACCCGCGGTTTTGATGGTCATCTCATAGTGCCCGTCAAACCCACGGATACGCAGCCCCATATCCCAGCGTCGCAATAGATTATCTGGCGTCTCAAAATAAATATTAGTCAGGTGTTGTGGTGAAGTGTAATCATGAGGAAACTGAAATAACTGCTGGCGCACTGCCGGTATAGCATCAGGCTTCACGGACAGTTTCAATTCTATCTCTACAGAACTCATATTTTTTATTCCTCAATTAATACTACAGAATTTTTTCTTAATCCTGTTCACATTTTCTTGCCCAGAAGAAAAATTTTTCACAGAAGAGAAAAATAAACCACAATAGTGTGTTATCTCAACAAACATCACTTTCACTTCACCAAAAAAAACCGCAAAAGGCATGTATTCGGTCAGTTGATATAGCATTCATTCTGGTTTACTGATTGCACCAACAAACTTAACTCTTTACTATCCATTAGGTAGTTTAAATTACGATTAATCCACACTTAATTGATCCATACACAGAGAACAGTTGAGCACAGCATGCAAAAACTACATCGATTATTTATCTTGTTATTGAGTTTTACTCTTCCATTATCCGTACATGCTGAAGAAAAACGCTATGTTTCCGATGAGTTATCAGCTTACATTCGTAGCGGCCCAAGCGTTAAAAACCGGATTATTGGTTCATTAAATGCCGGCGAAGAAGTCACATTAATCAGCCCTAAATCAGATAATGGTTTCTTGCAAATTCAAGACAATAAAGGGCGCACAAGCTGGATACTCGCAAGTGAGCTCAGCGCCATTCCAAGCCTGAGTGAGCGTCTTCCTGCAATGGAACAAGAGATCAAAACACTGACTGAGAATCTGGCCACCATTGATGATAAGTGGAATAAGCGTACCGCTGAATTACAGAACAAAGTGGCAAACAGCGATAAGATCATCAGTGATCTGAAAAAAGAGAATGTCCAGCTCCAGAATAAATTAATTGTGGCTGAAAAAAAGGTCGAAGTTGCCAATTTGCAGTTGGATGATAGACAAAGAGAGATCATCTTACAGTGGTTTGCTTATGGCGGTGGGGTTGCGGGGATTGGCCTGATTTTGGGGCTTATATTGCCACACATTATCCCTCGCCGGAAAAAGAAAGATCGTTGGATGAGCTGATTTAAGGAAACAAGAGTGAAAGTCTATTTGGTTGGCGGCGCAGTTCGCGATCAATTATTGGGTCTGCCCGTCACTGAACGGGACTGGGTTGTTGTTGGAAGCAATCCAAAGGAGCTGCTATCTCAGGGATATCAACAAGTTGGTAAGGATTTTCCTGTCTTCTTGCACCCCAAAACCCATGACGAGTATGCGCTGGCACGTACTGAAAGGAAATCAGGTCAGGGATATACCGGTTTTACATGTTATACCGCCCCCGATGTAACGCTGGAAGAAGATCTGCTGCGCCGTGATTTAACGATCAACGCTATTGCACAAACTCGTGAAGGTGAATTAATCGATCCTTATCATGGTGCCAATGATCTCAAAAATCGTATCTTGCGCCATGTTTCCCCTGCGTTTACAGAAGATCCATTACGTGTGCTGCGTTTGGCGCGTTTTGCTGCTCGCTTTGCCCATCTAGGCTTTTCAATTGCACCAGAGACGCAAGCGCTCATTACGGAGATGGTCGTAGATGGGGAATTGTCCTCATTAACTCCTGAGCGTGTTTGGCGAGAAACTGAAAAGGCTCTCACTTCACAATCACCACAAATCTACTTTCAGGTTTTGCGTGATTGTGGAGCATTGGCTGTACTCTTTCCTGAGATCGATAACCTGTTTGGCGTTCCTCTGCTTGAATATGATGCAGGGCTGCATTCATTGCGGGTTTTACAAATATCCACCCAATTGAGCGAAGAGATAGACATTCGCTTCGCTTCACTATGTAGCCATGTCGAAATGATACCGCTGCAACAAATGTGCGAACGACTGCGCATTCCCAACTCGGCACGCGATTTAGCCACGATTGTGACGCAATATCACCATTGGGTACATACCATAAAACAATTGCCTCCAGAAACCCTGCTAACCCTGTTTAATGCCGTGGATGCCTGGCGTAAACCGCAACGCATTGAACAACTACTTACCTGTAGCGAAGCAGACAACCGTGGATACCCAGGTGCAGAAACTTCACCCTACCCACAAGCCGATTATTTGCGAAAAGTATTTGCCATTGCCAGCCAAGTCAGTGTTCAGGAAGTGATTGCCCGTGGATTTCAGGGAGCTGAGATTCGCACAGAATTAGAACGTCAACGGCACATTGCCATCGCAGACTGGAAACAACAATCGATTGATTAAGTTTATCAATCAATTTAGCGTCCCAGACTATTTATTAAACTGGGACGCTTTTTCAATTAGCGTGCATTTCTCTCAATCACTACACCTACGCTTTTTGCGTGTACAACCGCATCTGGTTTACTGACTTTAACCTTAACCCAAGGAGAGTGAAATTGGTTCAACAAGATACCGGCCACCTCTTCTGCGACCCGTTCGACCAGAGCAAAACGTTGGCTTGCCACATGATTAATAATCGCCTCACTAACCTTGGCATAATCCAGACAGTGTTCAACATTATCACTGGAAGAGGCTAGTTTGTTGTCCCATCCCATTTCGATATCGAACACTAATTTCTGTTTAATTGTTTGTTCCCAGTCATAAACACCAATAGTGGTAATTACGGTTAATTCTTCAATAAATACGATATCCATCACGACCTTTTCCCCATTTTTCAGTTCGCCAGATACCACTTCCGACGAAATGTGCGTATTATCCATTGTTAGACTTAAGAAAACGACCCTTATTCATTGGAGATATCTTATGAGTGCAATCGCGCTTGGCATGATCATCTTCGCGTACTTATGTGGCTCTATATCCAGCGCGATATTGATCTGCCGCTTGGCAGGACTTCCCGATCCCCGTCAGCATGGTTCCGGCAATCCTGGGGCAACAAATGTACTGCGCATTGGTGGTAAATGGGCTGCATTAGCAGTGCTGGTTTGCGATGTCCTAAAAGGACTAATACCAGTTTGGTTGGCATACAAACTCAACATTTCCCCATTTTATTTAGGTATTACCGCCATTGCTGCCTGTCTGGGACATATTTATCCTGTCTTCTTCCATTTCAAGGGAGGAAAAGGCGTTGCAACTGCTTTTGGTGCCATTTCTGCCATCGGTTGGGATCTGATGGGGCTTATCTCAGGGACATGGATGCTAACTGTGCTGTTAAGCGGCTACTCCTCATTGGGTGCCATCGTCAGTGCATTAATTGCACCTTTCTACGTCTGGTGGTTCAAACCTGAATTCACGTTTCCTGTTGCCATGCTGTCATGTCTGGTACTTGTACGTCATCACGATAATATTCAACGCCTATGGCGAGGACAAGAAAGCCGTATCTGGCAAAAATTGAAAAAGAAACAGGAAATGACCGATAAAGAGAAAATTCAAGTCGCTAAAGAGCAAGAGCAGCAAGAGGATTGACGTAGAGAAAGCCTATGAATAATGAAAAGGCTGAGTAGCAAATAGCACTCAGCCCATATCAAGCAACGTTTTTTATCATTTTTGCAAAGCAGGAAGATCCGCTAGCGGCCAACGCGCTTTCACCGTTACGCCTAATTCACCGGCAGTACCGCCTTGCAAACGGATCATACCAGCCAGCGCGATCATTGCTCCATTATCAGTACAGAACTCAGGTCGAGCGTAGAAGGCTTCGCCTCCCAGCTTTTCCATCATTACCTGCATTTTGGTACGCAATGTTCGGTTTGCACTTACTCCACCGGCCATCACCAGACGTTTGAATCCAGTCTGTACCAACGCTCGTTTACACTTAATTGCCAAAGTATCCACGACTGCATCTTCAAATGCACGGGCAATATCTGCCTTGGTTTGTTCATCCTCAGCCATATCGTGACCATGAATGTTATCGCGGATCGTATTAGCTGCGAACGTTTTCAGGCCAGAGAAACTGAAATCCAAACCCGGACGGTCTGTCATCGGACGCGGGAAGACAAAACGTCCTGCCTTACCTTGCTGTGCCATACGGGCAAGTACTGGCCCACCTGGGTAATCTAACCCAAGCAGTTTTGCTGTTTTATCAAAAGCCTCGCCAGCGGCATCGTCAATAGATTCACCCAACAGTTTATATTCACCGATACCCGTCACACTTATAAGCTGGGTATGACCACCTGAAACCAATAAGGCAACAAAAGGAAACTCAGGGCTGTTTTCTTCCAGCATCGGTGCCAGTAAATGGCCTTCCATATGATGCACGGGAATAGCGGGAACATCCCACGCGAATGCCAGTGAGCGCCCAATCGTTGCCCCAACCAGCAATGCACCAACCAATCCCGGCCCTGCGGTGTAAGCAACTGCATCAATATCTTTACTCGTCAGACCCGCTTCCTTCAAAGCTGCCTGAATCAAAGGAACCGTTTTACGAATGTGATCACGGGACGCCAGTTCAGGCACAACGCCGCCATAATCAGCATGCAGCTTGACCTGACTGTATAATTGATTGGCTAGCAGACCGGTTTTGTCGTCATAAATTGCGATTCCGGTTTCATCGCAGGACGTTTCTATACCTAAAACTCGCATTGCACTATTCGTCTCGTTATCTTACGTTTCGTTGTTTGGTCATATACATTCGCATTCCTTTCAACGCGCAACAGTGTAACACCATCTATTGTTAAATTCTCTGCCGATGCGCTTTCCATACCAACATTCTCACCACTGCGTCCATTACAGGCTGGCTATTTTTTCTGTTTAGTCTATAATCAATGCCCTACTTGAATATCTTGTGTGGTTAATGTTAATAACGCCAACATCAGGCCGCTTGTTTTACGTACAAAAAAGTAGCCTATAACCCGTGGCGTTATCGGTTTCAATTTTCCTCGGCACTTTACAAGGCCGTGTTCATTGAAGTAAAATTCCGCACCATTTTAAAGACGGCTGGCACTATCACGCCAGCGACAAACCCGATTTCTATTGAGGTGAGAGGCACATGCCAGTAATTAAAGTACGTGAAAACGAGCCATTTGACGTAGCGCTGCGTCGCTTCAAGCGTTCTTGCGAGAAAGCAGGCGTATTAGCAGAAGTTCGTCGTCGTGAGTTCTATGAAAAACCAACGACTGAGCGCAAGCGCGCTAAAGCTTCTGCTGTTAAACGTCATGCTAAGAAGCTAGCTCGCGAAAACGCACGCCGCACTCGTTTGTACTAATCTTCGCGGTCAGTCCGCTTAGTGATTGTATTAACAAACTACTGCAGTTAAAGGCCGTGCTTTCCCAAAGGAAGCGCGGCTTATTCTCGTTCATCAACAGGCGAAAAAGGGCTTATGGCTGGACGAATTCCACGCGCATTTATCAATGACTTATTAGCAAGAACCGATATCATTGATTTGATCGATGTTAGGGTGCCTTTGAAAAAAAAAGGTAAAAACCATCAAGCGTGTTGTCCTTTCCATAACGAAAAAACCCCTTCATTCACTGTTAATGGTGATAAGCAGTTTTACCATTGCTTCGGTTGCGGAGCGCATGGCAATGTCATTGATTTTTTAATGAATTATGACAGGCTGGACTTTGTCGAATCCATCGAAGAACTGGCAGCAATGCATGGTCTGGAAGTTCCCTACGAAGCAGGTTCCGGCAACAGTCAAATCGAGCGTCACCAAAGGCAAAACCTTTACCAGCTAATGGAGAAACTCAATAGCTTCTATCAGCATTCACTAAATACTTCCAGCGCCCAATCAGCCCGACAATATTTAGCTCAACGTGGACTTAGTGAAGAGATTATCCAACGTTTCGCCATTGGTTTTGCGCCTGCGGGATGGGATAACGTCTTAAAACGGTTTGCCCATAATGCGGAAGATCGTAAACAGCTAAACGATGCCGGAATGCTGGTCACAAACGACAATGGCCGCACTTATGATCGTTTCCGCGAGCGGGTGATGTTTCCCATTCGTGATCGTCGTGGTCGGGTAATTGCTTTCGGCGGTCGAGTGCTGGGAGATGCGCTTCCCAAGTACCTGAACTCACCGGAAACAGAAATTTTTCATAAAGGGCGCCAGTTATATGGCCTTTATGAAGCACAGCAAAGCCACAGTACCCTGACAAGGCTATTGGTGGTTGAAGGTTATATGGATGTTGTTGCGCTAGCCCAATTTGGTATTGATTATGCCGTAGCTTCGCTGGGAACATCCACGACAGCCGAACACGTTCAGTTACTTTTCAGGACAATCGATAATGTTATCTGCTGTTACGATGGTGACCGAGCAGGTCGTGATGCCGCATGGCGTACATTGGAAACGGCGCTGCCTTATCTAAATGATGGTCGGCAATTACGTTTTATGTTCTTGCCTGATGGCGAAGATCCTGATTCATTGATTCGCAAAGAAGGACAGGAAGCATTCGAGCAGCGAATGGAAAAAGCATTAACCTTATCTGCATTTTTGTTTGAATCACTCTTGCCGCAGGTTGATTTAAGTAATCCAGAAGGAGCGACTAAGCTCAGTTCACTAGCTATGCCACTGATCAGTCAAATCCCAGGAGAAACACTGCGACTCTATCTGCTTAAAGAGCTTGGAAACCTGTTAGGTACTCCTGAGACAACACAATTGGAACGATTTTTGGCGAAACTTGTCAAAAAAGATACCAATACTTATCAGGCGCTAAAACTGAAACCAACAACAATGCGCATACTGATCGCATTGTTGGTACAGAATCCGCATTTAGCGACATTAGTTCCCCCGTTACAGGGAATGTTTCCTACTCAGATAGCAGGACTGCCATTATTCATAGAGCTTGTCGACACATGTCTTGCCCAACCGGGCTTAACCACCGGACAACTGTTGGAGCAATATCGCGATAATAAGTACGCTAAACAGCTTGAAAAACTCGCTGCATGGAACGATATACAGATAGAAGAGATTGCTGAAAAAACTTTTAGCGATGCACTGAGCCATCTTTTTGCGTCAGCACTTGATGAACGTTTTAATTTTCTAATGGCTAAAGAGAGAACGGAAGGCCTAACACCAGAAGAGCGCGAAGAAGTTCGACTAATTACAGTATCTGGTGCGAGGAAATAAGAATCTGTCTCAGCAAAGCTATATCACTTCAAGATTATATTAACTTGGAGGTTATACTATTTGGCTTACTTATATAGGTTTATTTCCCTCATATGGTTTGCTGAAACTATTGTCGATAAAATTATTATTGATAAAACCATTGCTCAATAAAAATATAGCTTGGTGAGACAGGTTTTAAACCAAAACCTAAAATCACAGATATAGAATTCACGGCTTAGATGCCGCATTAGGTAGGGCAGGTAACCCTACAATTGCCGCAATTGAGGGCAGCGGCAATATCATGAAAACGCCCCTAAATATTATTGTTGGCATATTTGTTTCGCCGACCGACACCAACCAATACTCTGAAGTGTGGATACCGTCTTATGGAGCAAAACCCGCAGTCACAGCTAAAGCTACTTGTCACCAGAGGTAAGGAGCAAGGCTATCTGACCTATGCTGAGGTCAATGACCATCTGCCGGAAGATATCGTCGATTCTGATCAGATAGAAGATATCATCCAAATGATCAATGACATGGGCATCCAGGTAATGGAAGAAGCACCTGATGCCGATGATCTCATGTTGGCAGAAAACACAAACGACACAGATGAAGACGCAGTGGAAGCGGCTGCGCAAGTGCTATCTAGTGTTGAGTCAGAAATCGGTCGTACCACCGATCCGGTTCGCATGTACATGCGCGAAATGGGTACGGTTGAACTCTTGACTCGTGAAGGTGAGATTGACATTGCAAAGCGCATTGAAGATGGCATCAACCAAGTGCAGTGCTCCGTTGCTGAATACCCTGAAGCGATTACTTACCTACTGGAACAGTACGACCGTGTTGAATCCGGCGAGAGTCGTCTGTCCGATTTGATCACAGGTTTCGTTGATCCTAACGCAGAAGAAGACCTTGCCCCAACCGCCACTCACGTTGGTTCAGAACTTCCTCAGGAAGAATTGGACAACGATGATGATGACGATGAAGAAGAAGATAGTGATGATGATGCTGATAGCGAAGAGGATAACAGCATCGATCCGGAACTCGCTCGCCAGAAATTTTCGGATCTGCGTGAACAGCATGAACTGACTCGTCAGGCGATTAAGACATACGGTCGTAGTCATCCTAATTCCGCAGCAGAAATCTTAACGTTATCTGAAGTATTTAAACAATTCCGCCTGGTACCAAAGCAGTTTGATCATCTGGTTAACAACATGCGTTCCATGATGGATCGCGTACGTCTTCAAGAGCGTCAAATCATGAAGATGTGTGTTGAACAGTGCAAAATGCCGAAGAAAATCTTCATCACGCTATTCTCTGGCAATGAGACCACTGATACATGGTTCACCGCTGCAAAAGCAATGAACAAGCCATGGTCTGATAAATTGCTGGAAGTTGAAGAAGAAATTATGCGTAGCTTGCAAAAGTTACGCCAGATCGAAGAAGAGACAGGTCTGACTATTGAACAGGTCAAAGACATCAACCGTCGCATGTCAATTGGTGAAGCGAAAGCTCGCCGTGCGAAAAAAGAGATGGTTGAGGCCAACCTGCGTCTGGTTATTTCGATTGCGAAGAAATATACCAACCGCGGTCTGCAATTCCTCGATTTGATCCAGGAAGGTAATATCGGTTTGATGAAAGCGGTTGATAAATTTGAATACCGTCGTGGTTACAAATTCTCAACTTACGCGACATGGTGGATCCGTCAGGCGATCACACGTTCTATCGCAGATCAGGCACGTACTATCCGTATCCCAGTGCATATGATTGAGACCATCAACAAACTCAATCGTATTTCCCGCCAGATGTTGCAGGAAATGGGCCGCGAACCTTCACCGGAAGAGCTGGCAGAACGTATGATGATGCCTGAAGACAAGATCCGCAAGGTACTGAAAATTGCCAAAGAGCCAATCTCCATGGAAACGCCTGTGGGTGATGATGAAGATTCACATCTGGGCGATTTCATCGAGGATACCACTCTCGAACTGCCGCTGGATTCAGCAACGTCAGAAAGCCTGCGCGCAGCAACTCACGATGTGCTGGCAGGTTTGACTGCACGTGAAGCGAAAGTTCTGCGTATGCGTTTTGGTATCGATATGAATACTGACCATACCCTGGAAGAAGTGGGTAAACAATTTGATGTAACCCGCGAACGTATTCGTCAGATCGAAGCAAAAGCACTACGTAAACTACGCCACCCGAGCCGTTCTGAAGTACTACGTAGTTTCCTTGATGACTAATCAACGAGTTTGCTAATAAACCTGAAAGCGTCTGTTTTTGCAGGCGCTTTTTTATTATTTTCGGCTAAATCCCTGATATTCAAACAATGGCTGAAACCCAATACGCCTGTACAATCCATTACCATAGTGAGAGGCATCTAAATAGCACGCAGTTGCACCATCTTGTTTAGCTTTATTCAGCACATGATTGATCAAAGCAAAAGCATATCCTCTTCTCTGTTTTCCCACCACCGTACTAATCTCATCAAGACGGACAAAATTATTTAATCTTGATAGAGTTAAAGAACAGACCGGCAACTCATCAATATACAAGGCATAATGTTGCAAATTCTTTCCTGCATCCAAAGCCGCCTGATGGCATTTTTGGTATTGTCCAGAAATAGCATCATCTGACTCAAATGCACTTTCTACCGGGATAGCCCAATCATCCAAACAGAGGTCAACACACCGGATGTCATATTTCATGACTGAGACATTGTCCATCTGCCAATTCATCAAATCAAGTTGCATAGCTGTAGTTATGCTATCAGCATCCAACACAAATCCAGCCTGCTGAATCACCCCTAAAAGTTGACTATCTGGCTCTACAGCAACAATCGTAAAAGGAACATAAGTTTTCTCTTCCAGTAATCGAATTCCCTTTTGTACATCTCCAGCAGTCTGTTAATTAACATCAATCACCAACAAAAAATTCAATGAACGCGTTTCAACCCCTGTCACATAGGCTCGAACACTTTCACTAATATGTTGTTGGGACATTTGGCTAATAGACGAAAAAAAGTAATCTTCTATTTGGTGATGGCACCAAATAGCAGCCGATAGCTGATGTTTTTTCATATTTATTTACCAAATTTTTTTGAAAAGTATAAGAACGTTGGAAAATCAATGAAAAACACAAAACGAAACTAACAAGATTTTCTTGACCACATTATGGTCAGAGAGCAAAAAACAATCAGAAATATTTATTATAAAAGCTACCAACATCACTAAAAAAGATTTTCAGATTACTTCCAATCGGCTGAAATACATTAAAAGATACTAATTATTGTATATAAAACACGCATATGAATTTTTGGGGCTAGACCTGGCATCAAACTGTGCCGTATAATCCTCCCTGTTCAACGGCCCCTTAGCTCAGTGGTTAGAGCAGGCGACTCATAATCGCTTGGTCGCTGGTTCAAGTCCAGCAGGGGCCACCAAATTTTAGCTGTTAAATCAGCATATTAGGCCACTCTTAGATGAGTGGCTTTTTTGTGTCTGTGAGACAGTGTCGCAAAAGTGTCGCACGAGATTTAATGACTCTCTACATACAACCTCTCGTTTAATGTTTTTTTTCAATCAATCTCAATTAGCAGTAGTTTTTTGTGTATATCGGATATTTATCTAAAGGATGATTCACATGATGAATTACAAGGCAGCATCTGACTCTGAATTACTGGCAGAACTTAATAAGCTATCGGGTGATAGCTCTGTTGGCATATCAAGCAGAAAAAAAGAGTTTCTTTATGTGGTTAGACATCTGGAAACTGACGAACGCGCCATAGCCGTTCTATCTGGTGATTTAGATGGCAAGAAAGGGACATTGATCTTACTGACCAGTATTAATATTCATTTCATAAGAATCAGCCTGTTCAAAAAAATACATCACGATAAATTCCCTATAGTATTGATAACGAAGTGTGACGATAAGAAAGGGCTGTTATTTTCAAAAATCATATTCAATATTAATCATGAGCAAGAGTATGTTTTCAGCAATATTGAGAAAAAGGCTCTGGATAAGTTTCTTCCCCGTTTAAATGAATCTATCACTGCTTATGAAGCTTTATCATATGAACAAGATGAGCAGCAAGCTCCCACCTCTCAACCTGAGATAACCTCCCTGCATTCAGACGAATCTAAGCCATCTATTTTAGATACAAGCTCTTTGGTAGAAAAATTAGAACTCATTGAAGAATTGAAAGATTTTGAAACTATCAATAACAAAGAATTTAACATACTAAAAAATTACATCTTGGAATCGAACCTTGACAATAGGTTAGCCACGGTAAACATAAAAACATTGTGTGAGGATTTAGATAGGTTAAATGATTTTGTTAATGAGGGTGTTATCACAAAAAAAGATTTCTCCACTCAAAAGCAAGCCCTGTTAGCAGCATTACCAACTAACAATCAATCTCAATAAATTTCAGTTCCTTTTCTTTCGCAAGGCCGCATAAATCCTGAATTCTTTAACATGATGCGGCTTTGTCATGTGATCCAATAACTTCACGTAAAATATAATTTTTCTTTTAAAATCATCATATTAATATTATCCCCGCGATCCGTTTGCGATCCAAAAACTGGAATTCCCTGAAAATCTTTTCACGCCTTTCAGTTCGGGATTTTTCCCACACCGCCAGTACTGGCGCGCTCTGCCGATTCGGTTTGTCGAATTTTAAAACTGAAAAAACTTTTTGATCCAAAACGTGCAGGCGGGTGCGGTGTAGTCCGTTTTACGTGGGGCTTCCGTTTATTTCGTGGGGATTACGTGGCGTATACGCGAGGTGGTGACGCGATCCAAATAAACCGCATCCAGACAGCAAGTTAATCAGTGAGTGGCTTATAGAGCGTCTGGTTGCGTTTGGTGAGGGCGTAAAAAAGGCCACGGTTTAAGGTGGCCTTGGATAGTGATCTCAGTTACTTGATCGACAGGGTTAATTGATGCCCGATAGCACTTGCCGCCTTAGCGACCGTATCAATCTTGGTCGAATGATGCAGGTCAAACAGGCGGGTCACTTCCTGTTTCTTCACGCCCATACGGTGCGCAAGTTCAGTTTGTGTCAGGCTGGAATCCACAAACGCATTGAGCATCAACACCTTTGAGGCCACGCTTAAGGGCACATCGACATAATCATCACCGGGCTTTATCGGGCTGGGTGAGGGAATTTTCTTACTGTCTTCGAAGTAGAATTCGAAACAGGTTACCAGCGCATCAAGCGCCATCTCTAACGCTTCCTCCCGTGTTTCCCCTTGGGTCAAGGCTTCGGGGATATCTGGGATTGAGACGAAATAACCACCCTCTTCTACAGGTTCGAGTATTACGGGATATCGCATAGTATTTGATAGTGAAGCTGTGCGAGAACCCGCCTCTGATGAGACGGGTTTTTATTACAATCCTAACTGCTTGATGATTGCTTTCCTCAGTGGTTCTTTTATCTCATGGGCGGGGTGCCTTGGCATGACGCTGTACTTCCCCTTATACCTCAGTTTCAGATGGTTTGTCCCGTTTGAAACTTCGACGCCCTGAGCTTCCAGCCACCGTCTAAACTCGCTTTGCTTCACTGCTCCTCCATTCTGTTGAACATGAGATTATAGTAAGCATTTATGCTTACCATGTCAACATTTTTGTTTACACAAAAAGAGGAAGATAAAAATAAACCCCGCCGAAGCAGGGTTACTTGATAAACAGACAATCAATTGGTGAGGTTGGCTTCTTTGCTTTTACGCTTGGTGCAGGATATTTGCCTGTGTGCTATACGAAATTGGTAGCCTCGGCTCTAGCGCGACACATCTAAACTAACGTCTTCAGTCTAATATCTGTAGCATAAAATATCAACCTATGGTACGGCGCAGAGGATCTCACACAAATAAACGATATTCAGCCAATCACCGGCGAATATTTCTGTTTCAGTCCATCCGATTTATAGGCTGTGTTTCTTATCGCGCTGGCGTTCTGCGGTGTGCCGGTGTTGTGATGGGTATGGGCGGCGGTCAGTTCGGCCAACTCCTTAACCACATCCAGTGTCTCTAACATCAACGTCATCACGTTAAGTTGTTGGCTGCCCACCCAAACCACCGGCGCCACGATCTCTTGTTTGACTCCGGCAATGCTTTGCTTAAGCATCCCGATTTTCTCAATCAGCTTTTGGCCAACCTCGATATTCGCGTCTTTCTCCACACTGGCAACCAGATTTGATGACGTTGCCATACAGTAATCCCCGTCCGCAATGTGCTGGACAGCGCCCGCCAGTAGTGTTGATGTGCCTAAAACTATCGTTTTATCTGTGGCCTGTAGGGTGGTTTCCCGTGCTACCACGGTACGGGTTTCTGTATCGGCCTTAACTTCGCGGTGCATAGACGATTCATTAATGGTCTGGTCGGTCTGCCTGATCCAACTGCCTTCCTGTGTGACCCGTTGCGAGACTTCCGCCCGCTGCTGCTGCAATTGTTCACCGGGCTTAATATCGGGCAGCGTGTTGCCCTGGCTTAAGGTCTGGCGGATAAAGGGCTTGTCAGGTCGGCCACCCTCGAAAGCAATCTCAACCACGGTGCCGATGGGCGGATACTGGAACATGCCCGATTCAGCGCCTGCCATCGGCAACGGCAACGGGACAGCACGGTAAACTGGCGCGGCGGCGTCTTTGCCGTCCGATTCCAGCAATTGCACATCAACCGCATAGCGTGGCCGGAAGGGATCGGCCATATCGCCGCTGGCCGTGTTTTCGGTGTGGGCTTCAATGCGAGCAAATTTGGGCAGGTGCGTGCCCGCCGATAATTCCGGGTAAGCGGCATCAACCTGGCGCTGAGCGGGGGTTTTATCCGCGGCCTTCCCGTTGGGCAACCACGTGAGGGTCATATTTTCGTTGTTCAGGTTGACCTTGCAAAGCCGCTGCTGGTTGACCACAAAACCGGGGCGCAGGGATTGGATCATCGGAATGGTCATCGTATTGCCCGCGGTCTGTTGCTGGCTAAATTCATTGGGGATCTCGACTGGATTACCCTGAAACATCGAATGCGCCCAACTGCCCAGATAGACCGAACCATCCGGCAATTGGTGCCAGATATAATCGTCAATGGCAAAGACCTGCCCCAGATTTGCCAATAGCTGGTAGCCTGTGCCGTGATGGGTATAGTGCGGGATCGGCTTATCCGTATAAGGTGCCTCCGGTAAGGTGAACGTCAGGCCGCTGTGCGCCTGCAACCAGTCTACTATCTGGCGCAAGGTCGGGTGCTGAAACGAGCACGGCCACGCTTTATCAAACACACCAACCAGCTCACGCACAAACAAGCGCTGATAACCATTCTGGGCAGGCTGTGAACGTTCCACATAGCCCGTAAACCAGCGCAGCACCAAATCGGTATAGCCCACATCCAGGCGCACCAGTTTTCCGGTGTAATCGGTCGTGGTTTCCGCCGTGATAAAACCCCGGCCACAAGATGAAAGTTCCAACATAATATTGACGTCAACCAAATGGATCTCATCACCGGACAGGTAAAGTCGGTTAATCGGTTTCATTTGCTGACCCTATACTGTCATTAATGGGCTTTAACACCTCGCGTTCAAACCAGCTTAACTTTTCTGGCTCTTCCCTGGCGGCACCGCTTCCCTGCCCTGTTTGTTTTTTGGCTGAAACATTGCCAGAGGCGCGGGCATCGCGTTTTTCAGATACCGACAAATGTTCCCGTAAGGTAAAGGTCACTTGCCAGGCCTGCTTACCGTCCACTTTGCTGGCATCAATTGTGCCCGTAAACGTGCCGATACGAAAGTTAATGGCCTGGGCGGTCAGGTTGGCGACCCGGTAGCGTTTCAGGTTGCCATTGTCTTTCGCTTCCGCCAACGCGAACAGGCGGGACAGGGTTTTCTGTTCGGTAAAGGGAATAATGCCCGTGATACGCAGCTCTTTCGGCTTAATGCCCTGTTCAGCCACCGCCGTACTGGAAGACTGTCCGCTCTGGTCGGTATCCTGAAACATCATGGAGGGGGTAACAGTGAGACTTTTTAAGGGGATCGCCTCGCCATCAAGGGCGAGGGTGATAATTTGGCTCATGCGATAGCATCCTTTCTAATGGGCGAAGATCATCTCCGGCAAATAACGTTGCCAGGGTATAAACCGCGTCGGGTTCGGGAATATTCTGTCGCAGTTTCTCCGCAATGTGTGTGCCATTCCCTTTCCCTGAGAACGCCCAAACCGTGGCAGATTTTCCCGCCAACCCAATCATGGCATCGGCGACTTGCTGCAACGCAGATTGCCGGGTGGAAGTAAAGGTAGATAATTGGGATTTTAACCCGGCAATACCACTGCCTGCACTGGCCTGTGCTTTGGCCTGTTCGATTAATTGTGCATTGACGGCCAAGCGGCTGGTTGCGGTTGACAGCGGTTGCGGCAATGGCAGCCCACCGCCCTGCTTGCCCGGCAATTGCATCTTGGTGATAGCAAGGCTTTCTGCTGTTTTTGCCATACGCTTGACCTGGGCAAACACCGGAAGCGGTAACACCGATGAAAATTGCATTAAATTCTGCATAAATTCATCGTGGGTCTTAGCGCAGATCATCAGAACAACCGCGTTCAGATTCCCTGCACCTATCAATTTATTTGCCAGATAATGAAGGGCGTTTGTCGGGCTTAGGTAACTGCCGCTGTCTGCCTGCTGCCCGACACCATAAATAAACGGGTGTACGGGCACAATGGCGACCGATATCCCCGACAAATTCGGGGACAGTTGCAGGGTTTTATGCTGCCATCGCATCACTCTGGTTGCTCCGGCCAATCAATATGAGAGGCGATAGCACAATCTACCCGGTTGAGTAGCACCCTGTAGCGGCGCCATTGGGTTAATGTCGATTTTTCTACGTCAGTAGCTAACCCTAAATCAACCGCATCCTGACAAATATCAATTTTTTCTTTGGCAATCTTTATCAGGTACTGTTTTTTAGATTCCGCACGGTGTTGTAATTCTGTCGGTGTGGGCGGTGGGATATCTGCCCATACGGGCAGACCATCTTTGTCTGCACTCAGCATTTTACCTTCTGGTGGGATCGAAAAATCAAGGTAAGTTTCTTCACTCACTTCTCTACCCTCATCCGGCCAAGAGCCAGCGTCCATATAACGTGGCTGCAATTTAACGGGATAAAATGAATTTGTTTTAGCGCTGTATACGTACATATCAATACCCTATCGCAATGAAGCTGACACCCGCAATGGCGGCTGAAAAATTCGCACAGAGAGACACGCGCATATGCGATTGACTGATAGCAACCCCATAGGCCGACAAGACATCCGACCCCCAGTTCCCCGACTCTGAACGAGCGGTGACGACTAACGAAGTACATTCATTAGGGAACGGGACAGGAAATTTAGCAGTGACAACATCATTATCACCGACTGAAATCATACCTGATTGGATAATAACCCCTGTATCACCGCATTCCCACCATCCATCATTCGATTTGAGCGCTGAACTTTTAGTGATGTCCTCTAATCTCGCCAATGTCCCCGTTTTTTTAGGGAACCCTAAAACATAGACATTATCTCCGTGTGCATTCCGGCGATATAAATAGAGGTCTCGTGTATCGCTGTTAAAATCCGCCTCAAACGCCAAATAATCACTGTTGATATTCGGTTGCGCAAAATTAACACGGGGGTAACTCCCCTTAATGACGACAGATGATTCATTTCCACGGGCGAAATTACCCGCTACCCATTTCTTGGGCGCCGCATTGTCCGCCACTTCCTTTGTCCCCGCCAGATTGTTGGAAATGTCGTCCAATGTCGCCAGCATCCCCGCTTTTTTAGGGAACCCTAAAACATAGACATTATCTCCGTGTGCATTCCGACGATATAAATAGAGGTCTCGTGTATCGCTGTTAAAATCCGCCTCAAACGCCAAATAATCACTGTTGATATTCGGTTGCGCAAAATTAACACGGGGATAATTCCCCTTAATGACGACGGATGATTCATCGCCACGGGCGAAACTACCCGCTACCCATTTCTTGGGTGCCGCATTGTCCGCCACTTCTTTTGTCTCCGCCAGACCGAGAGTAATGTCATCCAGTGTCGCCAACATCCCTGTTTTCTTAGGGAACCCAAGTACATAAACATTGTCACTTTGTGAATCCCGACGATACAAATAAAGGTCACGTGTATCACTGTTAAAATCCGCTTCAAATGCCAAATAATCACTATTAATATTGGATTGCATAAAATTAACGCGGGGGTAACTCCCCTTAATGACGACGGATGATTCATCGCCACGGGCGAAACTACCCGCTACCCATTTCTTGGGTGCATAATCTTGTTTAACCTTGCCTAACTCTTCATCCAGTTCAGCAAGGTCACGATCACTCAACGTCCCTTTAGGGCGCAAATCTGAAATATCACCGTTATTATCAATACTGGCAACCGCAAAGACATAATGCGGATACCCTGCCGCATCAATGTAGTTTTTCAGGTCATTAGCAGCGGTAATTTTCACTGCAGTTTTCCATTGGCTGACCAAATTCCCCTGATAGCTAAAATCGGCATACACACGGGTATTGCGCAGACTATTTAAGGTCTGGTCAAACTTCAGTATCCCACGCAAGCCGCCCACATAGGCCAGACCCTTTTTTACCGTGTATTGGTCACCACTGCGGATCACCGCAAAGCCATCACCGAAGAACGCCGCTTCGCCGTAGCTGTCGGTATTGATCAAACGCTGCATTTCGTCAATGCCCGTCAAACGCGCGGTAAAATCAATTTGCCACGTTTCCGCCGTAGTGGTAATGGCCGTTTCTTTGGCCGCACCTTCAAACTCCAGCAAAAAAGAGCGAGTTAGGACATTCCCCTGCAAACCATTGGCGGTCTTGATTTTCTTCTGCGTCGGCGCATGGGTGATCATACCAATGACACCAGAGGCCTTATTCAGTAAGCCAATCCAGTTAAAATCAAAATTCCCCACTTCCGTGCCCAGCGTCACGCTATAAGCGACGGCGTTCTCACTGGCAAGCCCCGTTTTATTGACCGCCTGACGGTGTACGATATGGCTTTGGGCAGGCAATTTCTCATTACGGTTGATGGGTTGGGCGGGATCTAAATCCGGTACATAAGCAAAGACAAATTCGTCCAGTACCACGGGATTTCCTGCGGCGACTTGCTGTGCCTTCCAGTTTTCAAAGTCCAGGGTAATCACTGAGGACATCTTTTTTATTTCCTTATAATGAGGCACCGTAGGTGACGTTCGGTGCATGGCTTTCCTTGAGGCTGGCACTGTCACAGACGGCAACGCCTGCGATATGCCCTACTTTTATTAATAATGGCGGGGTCGGGATGGCAGCGGCATAAGTGCAATAGTCTGCGCCCATGCTCCCCACTCGCATCAACAACTGATTTTTCGCTATCACTTCAAAACGGTAGCGACGACAAGTGCGCCCGTACTGGCGGATGATATTCATCAGCAAATCGGGGTTAGCCGCTATCTGGCCGTCACTGAGGCGCAAAATAATCACATCCCAGTCAATGCCCGGCTGGCGTTCCAGTAATTCCACATACCCCACGCCCAGTCGTTCAAAAATGGCAATAAATCCGGCGATGCTGCCGGCATCTTTGGCATTGATAAACGCGTACTTTACCCGCTTGCGAAACAACGGCAGCGGTTCACCGTTAAAGCGCCGGATATCACGCTGGTACGCCAGCATCGACAACAGCGCCTCTGAGCAGGTTTCTGCGTCCAGTTGGGCGAGCGGCCATTTAAGCCAGCCGTAAACCTGTGTCCAGAATGCCCGCGCCGCGCCCAATAATTTGGCAGGTTCGCCCTTGTCCATCCAGGAGGGCAGAGCCAGCCGCTTAAGGCGTTCCTTAAACGCTGCCATTTTTCACCTCCACAGACAACGATTGCAGCCGGGGCACACTCAGCTCACTGAGAATGTCACCCAATGAAAAGGTCAGGGATTCAATCTCAGTGAATTCACGGTGTAGCTCACGCCCCAGATTGGAAAAAGAAAAGCGTGAGTACGGCCACGTTTTTTTAACCGGGTAATCCGTATTTTCCCGAAAGGCGCAGCGGATCAGGTTGCTGACATCCGTTTTAAGTGTCGCTATCTGTTCCTGGCTGTAGTTCGCCCTGTTCGCCACAAACAGCGTCACGGTTAGCGCGTGATGGGTTTCCGGCATGGGCAGGCATTGCATATCATCGCCATGCCCGTGATGCCCCTGATTGGTGATGTAATCGTTAACCGCCTCAATAAACGGCTGGCTAATTACCCCTGAATCCAGCAACAGATACGCATTGGCGGTGCCTGCCCCACGAGGTGCATCATGCAGAAAGAAGATGCGATCAATGCTCAACCCCGCAACAGTGGCAATCATGCCGCGGTAAACCGCATCGGTATGGTAGTGACCGACGAGGTTATATTGGTTGCGGCAACGGTCGCGCAAATCATCATCGGATTCCGCATCCGCGCCGGGGGTTAACAGCCAGCCTTCTTCATTCTGCACCCGCGCAATCCCGGAAACGGCCACAGGCAAAATGCGAAAATAACCGGGTGCCAGATTGAATGCGCCGCCTGCCACTTCGGCCGTCACAGGCAACAAAGCACTGCTGACCCCTTCGGCCATCACAACACTTTCTGTGGTGCTGACCCGGTAGATCTCGCCATTAATGCGCTCAGTCTGGATCACCGTTCCAGCGGGCACAGTCACCGCCGAAGCGCCCGCCGATTTGTAAAAACGGATCACACCTTGCGCGGCGGAAGCGGGTTTGCGTTTCAGGTTTACGCCCCACGCGAACATATCCAGCCATGAACCTGATGCGCTCGCCAGATACATATTTTTCAGCGTCACGTTGATTAACGCCTCTTTCAGCCACAGCACCGGGCGCGTGACAATGGTATTAATCAGCCGCCAGAACGGGGACATACGCGAGGTGTTGGTCACCAAACCCGCGTCATCTACAACCCTGGCAAAAGCGGCGGTGATTTCGGTTTCCGTGGTCGGCATCCCGCTGTCACGCAAGATCTTCTCATAATCTATCGTCGGTTTAGTGTCCATGCCCCACACTCACACTCAGGCGGCCAAAATCATAGGTTTCCGCCGTGATCCACAATTGAGTCGGCGACTCTTCGTTAATGATGACCGTACCCGGAATAATCCGCTCGTCGTCTTCGACCAGAATTTCTATTTGGGTGCGAATGTCCGCGCGCAGGGTTGGGCTGCGCTCTGCCACCAGTTCTGTGGCAAGGCCGCTTTCCAGAATGGCATGAACACAATCCTGACCGACTGATACGCGGTTATGGCAAAATTGCGGCTCATTGCCTGAGTTGAGCGTGAAATTACCGCCCGTGATCAATAAATCAATGTATTTCGGCTCATCCATAAGCCACCTGTTCCCATTCCGTCAGTTGTGCCGGTGTGACGTTGCCCTTAACATTCAGCGTCACATTTTCAATCCGGCGACTGTTATCCGTGATAGTCTGTGAATTTGTTGTCACCGCTTTCATCAGACCCTGCTTGCCAATGCCCTGCTTTTTCCCGCCCGTTAATACGCCCCCGCTTTCGGGCGGCTGAATGGCTTTCACTGGCTGAGGTATTGCTTGAGGCTGTCCCTGCAAAATCCCGCTGGGTGGGGCTACCAGTTTCTGGGTATTTTCCCCTATACCCTGTACCTGCGCCGCCGCTGTTCCGGTCGGTTCGGTGACCGTTTTCTCAATGGCCTGGGTTTCAATATTCACGCCCGGAATGTAGTTCAATTTGTCGATAATCCAATTATAGGCTTCGCCAAATGATCCTTTCAGCCAGTCCCATAAGCCACTAAAGAGATTGCTGACACTGTCCACCATGCCGGAAAAGGTGTCGGCCAGTGAAAAGTTGCTGAACCAGTTACAGAGGTTATCCCACGCCTCGCCAATCCAGGCAAAAACCTGACTAAAGATCTCCCCGACCCATTGCACACAGGCTGCTACCACCTTAAACGCTGTCGTGTTCATGATGGCCGCCTTGATGGTATCCCAATGCTTAATCAGCAGATAAATGCCGACAGCCAGCAACGCAATAGCGGCAATAATCAGTAAGATCGGCCAGGTCATAAAACTGAATGAGATACCCGCTAACATGGCCTGCATACGAACAGCCATCAATGTATTACGTAATATTCTCAGTCCGACGCTCCATACGGTCACCGCACCATTGCACAGCCAGACTGCCGCCGTCCACAGTTTCATCACCAGCGTACAGGCGACCCAAATGCCCTTAAGGCCAACCCAGATAAATTTAGCCACGCCCATCACGATATTGGCAATCGCCCCTGCGGCGGCAAAACTCAGAAACCCCAACGTGATATAACCGAGCCAACGGGCAATATTGGGAAACAGCTTCAGCCAGCGCACCAGTATCTGGCTGGCATTCGCCATCTTGTTGACCAGGGGGGCAATCACCGGTAACAGGGTTGAGCCAATGGCAATACGGATATTTTCCCAAATCGCCTGCAACCGTTCCCACGGATTTGCCATCAGTTCGGCCATTTCACGGGTGCGTTTCATGCCATCGTTCGCCCCCAGTGCCGTCATATTCTTACGCAGCACATCGACATTGCCGTAGAGCTGCTTGATTACTATGGCAGAATCACCAAAGGCTTCCTCGATTTCCGCCTGCGCTTTCAGGTTGCCTTCAATGCTCTTGCCGTATTTGCCCTGGAGCTTTTCCAGCATTTCCGGCATGGATAACAACTTGCCGGAGGCATTGGTGAAACTTAACCCCAGTTTTTTGCCGCTGGCTTCTGCGTTCGTGATAAACGACTCATAGGCACCACTGGCTTCACCGCCCAGCGAGCGATTCAGTTCCCCCAGTACCGCCAACTGTTCATCAATCCCGACCCCAAACTGGGTTCCGGCCGCCCGTGCCCCTTCCATCAGGTCGGCAATGTCGGTCATGGATGTGCCGAATGTTTTCGACATCATCACGGCCTTGCCGGCCAGTTCCTCAGCAAACTTGAGATGCCCGACCTCGTTAGCCTGGCTGGCAAACTGGGTGAACATTTTCCCCATGTAAGCGCTGGCATCACTGCCACTGGATTTCAGGGCGGCGGCGGTTGTATTGGCAATATTCGTCATCTGGGGCAGATCGCTTTGTGACAGCCCGCCGATCGCCTTGCTGATTTCCGATGCCGACTGCACAAACTCAATGGACGATTTGCCATACAGGGAACTAAACGTCATGGCGTCTTTGGCAACCTTATCCATCACGCTGCTGTCAATGCCCTGCAAAGACGCTGATTTCAACGCCTCGTCCATTTCAATGGCCGGATCAAGAAAGCCTTTGACAGACCAGAACGAGGCGGCCAATCCCGCCCCGCCCACGGCCAGTTTTCCAAATGCATCCTGCGACGACTGGGCAAACCCGGACACCGCCGCTTTGGCTTTTGCCAGCGGTTGTGTGATCTTATCAATCAGGCTTAAGGTAAAATCTAATTGCCCACTCATGGTTCACCCTTGAACGCCAATGCAATGCCGTTTGCCGTCGCAATACGCATATTTTCCCAATAACGATTATCCAGCCAAATAGCACGGGCTAAATTTTCCGTATTATCTTTTTCATTCGGTAAATAATGACGGCGTAATATTAAAGCCTGTTCAAATAAACTCGAATCAATCGCCTTAACCCGTGTATTTAGTTTTTTATTTCGATGTCCAGTTTAGGCGCATATTCTGAATTGACGCGTTCTACAATCTGCATCGCGGCACCGGGAATTTGCAGGAACTCATCCAGCACGGCTTTAGACGCAGGCTGCACAATACGGCGCAAATACGTGACAATGGGCGCAATCTTATTATCCAGTGTCATATCATTAATCATGCTGTTATAGGCAATAATATTCGGTTCAAATTGAATTTCCGTTTCACCAATCATTAAGGTGATAATTTTATTTTCTTTCATGAGTTAATTCCTTTCGTTTATTAATTTCATCCACTAATTGATTATGCCGGGCGGCGCAATGGCCATAGAGTTGGATATAATCAATTAAAATATTGGCTAAATTATTTCCGGTCATTCCCGCCAGTCGGGGTAACCGTTCCTGACAGGTTGTCAGTAAGTTTTCCTGATACGGCTCGTTCAATACGGTCGGCTGTCTCGTTGTACATCCTGACAAACTCAGGGCTAACGCACACAGCAGTAAAAACAGGCTTAACCACCTCAGTACGTATTTCTCTGGGGCAGCATGGGCGATCTCCTCCAGTTTACCTTCCAATTGCCGGGCGGCGGCGCTGGAAATGGCCTGCAATTCTTGCCGGAGGGTCTGTCCGGTTTTCGCCGCTGCCCGCGTGATGTTCAGTTCCATGCTGTCACGGTAATAATGGTTAACGCGCCAGCCCGCAACGAACGCCAATGCCACGATGAGGAAATAGAGCATCCGCACCTTGAGCATCATTTCACCCCGTTATGTGAGAGCGAAAAATGGTTACCATCCGGTCGGGAAAAGCGCCCGCCCCATGTGCCGCCAAGGGATTCCCAATATTCCCCCAATGGCAAGTATGTCTCACTGCGGGTCTGGTATTTGCCCTGGATAAACAGGTTAAGATCAACCGCCAGCCGCTGGGTATGCAGGCTATTGGCAATGCCCGTCCCTTTTTGCATGTTCAGCTTCGACTGCTCCGGTGTCCGGTAGGCTTCCCCAAACGTCACGCGATAGCCGTGTTCGTCCGCCCATAAGATCAATTGGGCAACCAGTACGGCAAATAACTGCTGTTTTTCACTCAGTGTCATTTTTTAACTTCCCTGTTAACCAGGCGCTGCCGCGCTTGCGTAACCAAACCTCAATAAGCTGGTAGCCGGCAATACCCAATGCGCTGCCAATCCCCGTCACCGCTATCGGGCTGATACCTGGCCACCAAATTAACAAGGCACCAGCCATCACCGACACCGCCGAACCGAGGATCACGCGACCGATAAACAGCCGTAACGTAATGGGTTCGTGGCCGGTCAGCATTTTGCCTAACGCAATCAGTGCCCCCAATAGCACCAGCGTGACAAAGGTCTTTTCATGTTCTTCCATGAACTGCCATCCCTAGCCAATCAGGCTTTGAGTCAATTCCGCTTCCAGATAGGGAATGCCATTGATACGCACAAAGTCGGGTGACGTCACCACAAACTTGACTTTGTGGGTCATGACACTGCCCCCTTTCGGGTCGACATCCAGAATATCGCTGACAATCAGTTTGCAACCATAAGCTTCGACCTTGATCTCTTCATTGCCTGCCTTGGCATACCACATCAGGTCAACGGGCTGAATGCCGCGCCATGATCCGGCTGAACGCGCTTTAGCAGTCACGATTTCCAGATATTTGGTGCTGAGTTCAATTTCCCCTTCCGCTGCCACATCACCGGCAATATAGCCATCCGGTACACCCTGCGTCTGGGCGGCAGCAGTATTATCCGTAATAGACAGGTTGACCTTTTCCGCATGAACCAGATCCCCATCCATATTAAAATCTATCGACTGGCCTGAAATACGTTGGCTCATGCGCTTTTCTCCAGATTGCTATCCAGCAACAGACTGACCGAAATCCCTTTCGGGCATTCGTAGGTGCGGATAGTGATATAAATTTCCACCGTGTTTTTATTCCGCCATGTAATAGTGATATCGCCCTCTTTCGGCGACTTCACTTCGCCGGGGAACGTCACCCCGTTAATGTCGGTACTACGTGACATTTCACGTAACGTGCGGGCAAAGTAAGCCTGATGTGCGGCGACGCTGCCCGGCGTACTGTTTAAGCTGCGGTCAGCAATTTTAGCAATCGCTTGTAACCGCACCCTGCGTGCCACTTTATCGACGACACGCAAATTTTCGATGCTCTGATAGTCCCCGCCTTCCACGTCCAGAGTGCGGCCATCTGACCAGTACAACCCGTCATAATCGGGATACCACATCGGCACGCTGAAACGCAGTTTTTCCAGTGCCTGCAAGGTAGCCAGATCAATCGGCTGGCCTGTACCATCCAACGGAAAATCGGTTGACCCTAAATCCATCACGGCACCTGTCTGTACCCGTGCGGGACTGTCAGCCACCGTGACGGCACGGTTGCATAAACGCCCGGCCAGTACGCCTGCCTCATTGCCCCACAGGCACGGCACCAACTGCACTGAGGGCACAGCCTCACCCTTTTGCAATTCCGCCAGTCGGTTAACATAATCCGTCCACGGCTCTTTGGATTGCGGACTATCCACGGCCAGGATCGCCCATTGCCAGCGGCCAAACCTGGCGATGGTGTTGGCACGCAAGGTTTGTGCTGCCTTGATCATGGCTTTATTGGCACCGACCGTCAGGACATAGCCCTCAACGCTGGCAACCGTCTGCGCCGCGGTCACGGCCTCGATAAACGCCAGTTCATCCGCCGTTTCGGGCAGGATATGGACATAGCCCGACCAGTTTTGCCCCGCATTTGCCATCGCTGCCAGGACATGGCGTTTGAGCGCGGTGTTTGCTGTGCCCAATACTGAATCAAAGTCCGTCTGGGTATTGACGGCAATCGTCTTTCCTGCGTTAATTTTGCCTGTCCCGATGAACAGCAATACCCGCTCAATCTCCCGTGTTTCGCCTTGCAGTTGGTTAACCTGGTTAACCTGAACATGTGGCCACATAAATTATTCCTTTATTGAGGCGCTTATCCTGCGCCGTACCCAATCCCTTGTAATTGACGTTCCAGCGCCTTGCTGAATTCTTCATCATTCATACCCAAGAACGCGCGGGCGGGGATGGTAATTTCCCATTGGCTTTTGATTTCTTCGCCACTTAATATGCGGATTATCGTTCCGGCCTGAATAAATTTCATATTGGCAGTAATCTCCTTGATTGGGGGTTTACGCCAGCGTTTCCCTTTTTTGACTTTATAGCCTAAGTCACGCAACTTCTTTGCTTGCCTGATAGTCGCCATCCGTTCACGGTCAACGTTCTTTTTCACCTGCTGCCGGCTAATCTGAACATTCATCCCGTATTGCTGTGCATAACCCACCACACCTGCGGGCACTGGCTGGCTGCCATTCCGGTAATGCCCGCCTTGCAGATAAACACGCACCGCGTCAATTTCCGGCATTTCCCGGATATGTAACAGCTTCGGCATGTTCCTGAGCATCTTCTGTCGCCTTGGGCTTTTTCGGGCAGGCCAGCTTTCGCCCTCGGGTGAACGCTGATTGCGTACATTGCGCTTGGCGGCATCAATCAACCCATATTTGGCAATGCGCCATAATAGGCGCTGACGCTTTTTCTCCGGCAAATCAAGGCTGCGCAACTCATCTTGCAATTTCTTAAGCTGGTTGCGGTTTAATTGGCTGTAGATCATGCAGGGTGTTTCCCTATGTGGGCACCCGTCTCATCCACACTGTGCACCGCGCCTTGTTCAGCGAACCAGACTTCGGACTCGGCCAGTGACCAGCGCTTGCCATCAAACGGGATCATGCCTTTCGGGTCTTCCCGTATCACCACGGGTTCAGCCAGCGACAGCGACACCACGACAACCGCCGTATTGCCGTCCACTTCAACGGTTAATGTCGGTTGTTCCTGCTCGACATTGGCATCACCGAAACTATTTCCCTGGGCAGTTAACCATGCATCAATCAGCAAGGGGATATTGCGCGGATCACACTCCCGATAGGGGAAGCGCCCCCACGCAATCACCGCCTCATATTGCTGGACAAACATCTGGTATTGCCCCAGCCCTAAATCCCGCTGTGCCGGAATAAAGCGGATTTCATCCATTTCACTGGTGAATTCCGTCTCGCAGAGGCGTTCCGGCAGGTTATTCCGTAAAAAAGCCGTGAGATGCTGTAACTTACTCATATGGATCGTACCGTCACACGTCCATGCCCTTTCATATTGCGCAGTACCATAGCAGCTTCTGCCAGCAGGCGGGTGCGCACTTCCGGGCTTTCCTGTCCCGGATTGGGGGCACGGCTAACCAGCGTTGTGTATTCCCCCAGTAAATCGGCTTTTGCCCTGGCATATACTGCTTTTTTATACTGGCTGACCAGGGCGTTACTCCCGTTGATGGTAATGCCTGCTACATCGGCCGCCCGCTGATAACCTTTGGCCTGCAAACGTGATCTCAGGCGCTGTAAATCCAGATTGATCTCGGCCACAGTCGCCAGCAGCGCATTGGCTAACATATCGTTATCTAAGTCCGCAGGCAGCTTGCGATTGACCTGAAATTCCCGCAAATTTAAATCCGGCCAAAAGCCATCATTGGTCAATGGGGCGTCCCGGTAATCCACGGTATTGCCATTAAACATCGCATTTCTCCTTGAAAAAAAGCGGGCTGTCCGGTTTCCACGGCCATCAGCAATCAATTGCCCTGCCTCCACCGCGCCCGCTCCGGCTTGCGGTAGTCGTTATGATTCGGTTGTCAGTGCCCGTATACGGGCGGCAATCCGTTGCCGATAGGTTTTCACGCCTGATGCCGGGTTGCATTGATGCGCTTTTGCCAGCCAGCTATCGGCTTTCTCCAGCACATCCAGGCTCTCTACGTTGCTGGCTTTAATGTCAGCGTTATCCCCTTTCAGTCGCATTAACGCAGCAAATTTGTAGTACTTGGCCTTGATTTTCTCGTGAACTTGCCATTTTTCAGTCACATTCTGAAATGTCCGTGAAAAATAGGGTTCAACAGAATGACCCGCTTCGGCTTCCCTGTGTGCCCAAAGCAACACGGTATCGGCCACGAATGCCGGGAAGCTACTGCGAAAATGGTCGGGGGTGAGCTGTCCCTGCTCAATGGCGATATCCGCCCAGTCCAGACCGTGGTCAAACTCCCCAATATCAAATAACCAAATCACGCAGTAGGCAAAAATCGGGTTGCCGTACACTTCGCCCTCATCCAGATAACGTTGGGCTGTGGGCAGATAATTGGGTAACAGTTCCCGCTTTTTCATCTCAACCCGTTCTGCGGTCAGCGTTAACTGGCGCAACCGCTTAACATCCTGCTCAATGGCACGGGCTTGCAGGTGCATACTCGCGCCATCGGCAATGGCAACCGCCTGTTGCCGTGCCAGTTTCTGGCGCAGCTCCACTTCCGCCCGATGGCGTTGAGCAGGTGACAACATCAGTCTGTTTCCACTTTTTCCGCAGGTTCAGCCACCGTGCCAATCGTCACGGCTTTTTCATCATAGGCTGCGTACAATTCCGGCGTTTCCAGTGCATAACCTTCGTTGCGCAGGTATTTGTTTTCGAACTGCTTACGGTCATCGACAAACTCGGCCTTACGCTGACGGGTATTGCGCTGGGTCAGAATTTGCAGGTTCGGCAACATGGTGACCACCATACGCTTACCCGGCATAAACGGCGGCACCATCGCCGGACGCCCTGCGATAGAACTCCCCAGCATTTGCGCGGCGATCTTTTCCGTTGGCCTGTCGGCAGCCTGATACAGCCGGTATTGCTCTGCGGCGACCAAATCCGCACCCACCAGTACCGTTAAACGCGGATCATGGCGGAACTGTTGCGGAATGCAGGTGTTAATCAGATCGGAAGCCATCGCATCCAGTGAGCTAAAATCACCGTGTTCATCCAGTTTCACGGGCGTGGTAATGACCTGCTTGCCGCCGTTCCACTCTTTGGCAATCTGATGCCAGCCTTTGTTGACATCTTCGCCGTTCGGGTTTTCGTCCGGTTGGGTTGTCTCCGCCACTCGCTGACCGTTAAAGCCCACGCGAAGCATATCCAGCGCAAACGATTCATTGGTGAATGCCTGCATACGCTGGAAGAATTCTTCTTCACTGCCGGAGTTCGCCCAAATGGACAACAAGTCCCATTTCAGCGCGGCGCCGGAATCAGTTTCCGCCAATTTATATTCATTGCCATCGACACCCGTGGCACGGATAAAGCGACCATCTTTTTTACGCCCGGTAAAAAGCCCTGGATTACCGACCGAGACAACTTGTCCGGAAAGGTGATCCACATCCGCGCAGGTGATCATGTTGAGGAATTCAACCGATTCCAGCAGCGCACTGCGCAACGCGGTTTCTTTTGGATCAGACAGTGCGAAGTAACGTGAAGTATCAGGAACCCCATAGGCTTCGGCGAGTCCAGCAGAATAATTCTGCAAAAAAGCGCGTGCCCGTTGATTTAATTGCATAGCTCTTCCCTTTGCTCTATCAAGCGTTACAGATAGTTAAAATTTTTGTTTTTATTGCCTTGCGGATTTCTCTTCGGCAACGGCGTTGCCATCTTATTCAGCTTGCCGAAGTTCTTTAAAATCGACGGCAGGCTGTCACGTAAACGGGCAAACTCTTCGGTATCGACCACTTCCTTAACGGTTTCGACATCTTCCTGCACTTCGTCCACGACCTGCTCAGTGGATGCTTGCGCCGCTTCCACAGCGGCCAGTCGATCTTCCATTCTGGCTAATGCTTCCGCGATTGCCTGCAACGCATCACCATCATCATCACCAGCGGGTTGCTCGGTGGGGGTTTCTGCCTGCTCTTCAATATTGAAGAGGCTACGCCATGTCTTCTTTGTGCCTTTTGTTCCCTTAGCCATCGTTGTTCCCTTTTGCTTAAATTCCCTGATTTCATCAATCACCAGCGGTTTATAAGTCCCCGACCGATGCGTTTTTTTCTTTTTACTAAATTGCAGGCGCGTGGTGCCCACACTGGCTGGCGAACTGGTGACTGCCAGCCCTTCCAGATATGATTTGCCTGTCCCGCGAAAGTTACCATTTGGCGTAAATTCCACGGAAGTAAACAACAGTTGCCCGTCCCGGTTGGCATCCAACAAACGGTGATTGGGTCGCAGTTGCGCATAAAGGCGTAACAGCCCATCGTCGCCCCGTTCGGCTTTGACCGCCAACACTTCCCCCATCGCGCCCATCCAGCGTTCATGCTCCGGCCAGATAACAGCAGTATAGAGTTGCGGATCATAAAGCTCTGCGGCATCCAGAATCCATTGCGGTTCCATCACCCGGCCATCAACGGTGTCGCCTTCCATGGCAATACATATCCAGTTAGTCATTAACTGAGACATATCGCATTCCTTATCATTGCTTCACACACAGTATTGCGAATTAAATCAGCGACGGCGAGCGGTGCAATGCGGATGAATTCGGATATAACGCATAACCGAATGAAACCGAAGTTAACCAGACGAAAGCCGCCTGTTCGCACGGCATAATGAGGGCATCATAAAACAAGGATGTTTAACAATGGCCAAATACTCAGATGAACTGATCAAAGTAGCAAAGTCGCTTTATCTGCGCCGCTATACGCCAGTTGAAATTGCCCGTGAATTAAATCTACCCAATCGGCGGATCATTTATTACTGGGCGGAAAAAGGGCACTGGGCGGATATGCTCAGTCATGAAAGTGTGATTGAGGCCATTAATCGCCGCATTGCATTGCTCAGTGAGCGCAATAATAAGACCGCACCCGAACAGGACGAACTCGACCGCCTGATAGGCCATCATGTCAAACTGATAGCACAGGAAAATAAACATAAAGAGAAGCTGGCTGAGATCAAGGCGCGGGCAGGCTCTAGCAGTGAAAGCGAATATGCCCCATCTGGGGACGGTGAACCGAAGAAAAAGAAACGCTACCGTAAAAATGATATTTCAGCGCTGACAGAAGAAGATTTCCAGACTTTTGTTGATAGTAATTTATTTGGTTACCAAAAACATTTACGTACTAACAAACAGAAGAGTGTGCGCAATATTTTAAAATCCCGCCAAATCGGGGCAACATGGTATTTTGCATTTGAAGCCTTTGAAGATGCGGTGTTAAACGGTAACAGGCAAGTTTTCTTATCCGCCTCCAAACCACAGGCACAGGTGTTCCGCTCCTATATCGTGAACTTTGCCGAACAGCTTTTCGGAATAACGTTAACGGGTGAGCACATCCGCCTGAGTAATGGTGCTGAATTGCGTTTTCTTTCGACCAATAAGAACACGGCACAATCTTACAACGGCCATCTCTATTGTGATGAATACTTCTGGATACCTGATTTTAAACGATTCAATGAAGTCGCTTCCGCAATGGCAACACAAGATCATTTCCGCACAACTTATTTTTCTACCCCCAGTGCGAAAACCCACCCTGCCTATCCGTTCTGGACAGGGGACGAATGGCGCGGCAATGATGCTAAACGTAAGAATGTGGCCTTTCCTACTTTTGATGAATACCGCGATGGCGGGCGCGATTGCCCTGATGGTCAGTGGCGTTACGTCATTACATTGGAAGACGCTATCAAGGGCGGCTTTAACCTCGCCAGTATCGACCGACTGCGCAATAAGTACAATAAAGACTCATTTAACATGCTGTTTATGTGTGTGTTTGTTGACAGCGGTGCATCAGTGTTTACCTACAGTCAGGTTGATAAATGCGGCGTAGATATCAATCTCTGGGAAGATCACAACCCCAACGCCTCGCGTCCGTTTGGTGAGCGTGAAGTCTGGGGCGGCTTCGACCCTGCCCGTTCCGGTGATACCTCTACCTTTGTGATTGTTGCCCCGCCGTTGATGGCAGGCGAAGCCTTTCGGGTGTTAGCCACGTTCTACTGGCAGGGCATGAACTGGAAGCACCAGGCGAAACTGATTGAAGAGCTGTTCAAGCGTTACCGCTTTACCCATATCGGCATTGATACCACGGGCATTGGGCACGGGGTCTATGAAATGGTGCAGGACTTCGCGCCCCGCCAGACACAGGCCATTCACTACAGCCAGCAAAGCAAAAACCAACTGGTCATGAAGATGATCGATGTGGTCAGCGAAGAACGTCTCGAATGGGACGGGGAACAAAAAGAAATCCTGGCCTCATTCCTGGCTATCCGCCATACCACCACGGGCAAAGGGGGTGCCATGACCTTTGTTGCCGACCGTTCGCAGGAAACCGGACACGCCGACGTGTTTTGGGCTATCTCCCATGCCCTGATGAATGAACCCCTCAATTACGAGAAGAAACGCACCTCCAAATATCAATTTTCAAAGGCAGCATGATGAGCAAGAAAACGTTAAGGAAAACCGCCAAGGCAGCGCATACTAACCCCCGTCAACGGAAAATGAGCCTGATCACACTGGGTAAGCCTGAACCAATACTCACCACTATGACGGATTACCAGAAAATCTGGTATGACAACGATTATGATCATTACACCCTGCCCATTGACCGTCTGGCACTGGCGCAGCTCACCAACATGAACGGGCAACACGGCGGTATAATCTACTCCCGCCACAATATGATTGCCTCTGATTACCTCGGTGGCGGACTGAGCCACGAACAATTCAGGGCAGCTATTATCAATTTCCTGATTTTCGGGGATGTGGCCATCCTGAAAGTGTGCAACTTCTGGGGGGATATTGTCAGACTGGAGGTGCTGCCCTCCCTTTACCTGCGCCGCCGTCAGGACGGCGATTTTGTGGTCTTGCAGGAAGGTGAGCCACTGGTTTACTCACCGGAAGAAGTGATCTTCATTAAGCAATATGACCCACAACAGCAGGTTTATGGCTTGCCGGATTATATCGGCGGTATCCATGCGGCCTTGCTCAACTCAGAAGCGACCATCTTTCGCCGCCGCTATTACCACAATGGTGCCCACACAGGCGGCATCATTTACACCAATGATCCCAATGTCTCTGATGAAACCGAAGAAGAAATTATCCGGAAACTGCAACAAAGCAAGGGGATCGGTAATTTTGACACCCTGTTCGTGAATATTCCCAATGGCGACCCTGACGGCATCAAGTTTATTCCGGTCGGGGACATTTCCGCCAATGATGAATTTGCCAATGTCAAAAGTATCAGCTCACAAGACGTGCTGACCGCCCACCGATTTCCGGCCGGACTGGCGGGTATTATCCCGACCAATGCCGCCGGATTGGGAGATCCGGAAAAGGCGCGGGCTGCCTACCGTCTGGATGAAGTTATCCCTGTTCAAAATATGTTCATGAATGCGATAAATACCCCTGATGTGCCAGAAATATTACATATCCGTTTTCAACAAGATAACGCAATTTCGGGTGAAGAATGAGCAAGAAAATGGTAAAATCGAGGCAAATCGATACATTGGGAATGAGGAACATGCGCGTATTAAAAATCATCTGTACCGAGTGCGGTGCTAAGGCCGTCATTCGCAAAACTAACCGGATGCACCGCGAAATTGCTGATGTGTATTGTTCATGCTCTGATGTTGAGTGCGGCCATACGTTTGTGATGAACCTGGCGTTTTCACACACTATCAGCCCCAGCGCCAAAACGGGCAATATCCTGTTGCAGACCGTGATTAATAACCTCAATCCGCAACAGCGCCAGATGGCGTTAGACTTGCTGCAAGCCAATGCGGCATGACTTAAGTTTTAAGAAGCCACTCTCAGTGGCTTTTCTATCAACTCACTTCTTACCTGTTCTGCCAGTTCCCCAACCCAATATAATGCTATTTGCCTATCTTTATCGTTAAAACACTCCCCACCACCAATTTTAGAAATTAACTCGATACGTTCTAAAAGAACAAATGTATTTAAAGAATCAGACATCATATCCCTACTATTATTATACTGTATATATAAACAGACAAATTAATATAGTTATTATTTGAATTAATTTCACTAAGAAATAGTTAGTTATGTGATTTGTTTAATGTTTCCAGAATTTTCCTTCAAAATACCCTGATAAACCCCTTTAGGGTTACAAATAATTTCGTTAATATTCATATCGATACATGAAATTTTACTTAATCTATTTAGTAGCAATTTTGTTCTTTCCGTCTGTGGCGGTTTCGTTCTGTTCAGATGACCAAACATAGATAGCCGATAGTATTGGCCGTCGACCATCATGCTATTACCCCGTAATAATCCCTGCGCCAGATTGTCACTCATCTCTAAACCCTGTGATTTGGCTGATTCATAAACACGTTCTATTTTTTGGCGCTCATCCATCTGATACCAGCTTCTCTGGAATTCCTCCAAACACAGATCACTGTCTTGAGTTCCTTTGTTAACCGTACTTCGTGCCACCGTACAGTTATTGACAGAACTCCAAGAGGAAGAAAAATCAAGGTCAAGACCCTTGTCCGCAGCTAGCGGCTGGGATTTCGGCACAATCTTCCATTTCACTGTACGGGTAACAAAAGAAGAGGACTCGCCCAGACAGGGCGAGTAAATACCAGAAATACGCTGAACATCTTCACCATAGGCATTACCTTGCTTTGTGATTTCATAAGCAAGGCGCACAGTAAGATTTTTACGGGCAACAAGTGGCCCACCCTGACATTCGGTATAGGCTGACCAGTTACCAATATCAGCCGCAAAGCGGACGTTATCCATATCTTCATCCGGCAAAATCTGTTTGTCACCCTTTAGGCGACGCAGTTCACGCCAGACAGACACCGGAGCACCACCAATCTGCTGGAACTGGCGAATGCGCCAGCGGCTCGCCCATGCAGAAACTGAACGTGCCATATCCTTGAGGTTTCCACCTGTTTCGTTATCTATTTCGCCATCCAGCGCATAGCCATCGATATTCTTTGAAATGTATTTAGCAATGTAGCCCGTTGCACTGCCCTTTTCTGGATCAATCCGCTTCACCCAAAAACGGGCTTTGCGCGCCGCTTCACTGTTTAATTCGTGAGCGTCCTCCTGCATCGCATATTTCCGTACAATGTCGCGCATCTGTTCGACATGCTCAGGAAGCATAAATAACAACAAGTGCCAATGCGGTGTACCATCGTGATGAGGCTCAACGACCCTGAAACCGAAGACGCTGATCCCCGCACGGGAATACGCGGCACGGATTTTTGCCCAGACGCCGCACAGATATTTTTGCGTATCACGCGGGCTTGCGCCGTTCCAGTTCTTCACAAAACCGCCGCCACTGTGTGCCGAATGGTATTTAGACGGTGCAGTGATAGTATAAAAATCACCGACACACCCCATTTCATTGGCTAAATCCTCAAAACCACGTTGACGAACCATCAGTTCACAGCGGCGAACGGCAGGGTTAGCAATACTGCCCAAGACCTTATCGCTTAATGAAACCCGCTCACCTTCTTCGTTTTCTAACTCAAACTCTTGCAGGAATTCCCAATTGCGGCGCTTCTGTTCTGTCCATTCTTGTAATGTCTTACGTGAAACATAGGATGAAGCGGCCTTTTGTACCTGACCCACGGCAATGGCCATATGTTCAGCACGAATATCACGCATACGCTTTAAACGGGCATACCACCATTGATCCGACATCATGCGCAGCAAACTTGCACACAATTGATCTTCTGTCGGTGAAATCCGACCTTTGGCAAACTGTTGTGAATAAGGTGCGATAGTCCCAATTTGCTGAGTTAATTTTGCCAACCGGGTATAGATGTGAATTAACCTTTTGCGGGCGTCTTGTTCATTGTCCGGGGTGACTGAGTTATTCACCAGATGTTCGTAACTGTCGGTCATATACCGCGCCACACCGTGCGCCAGTAATTTGATCTCTTGACGTCCGAATGTGGAAAGGCGGTCAAGTTGCTCAATGAAAGGAAAAGGTGCAGCACCCACGAACTGACTTTGAAACTGATATTGTTCACTGACCAGATTGAACCGTGGTAATACATTCTGGCTAAACTGACGCAAAAATGTATTAGCACGGCGACGACCGTCGCGGCCTGACTGTTTGAAGATGTTGGCATAACGATTGACGAAGTAAATCGCCAACGAATCCGGCAGGTGTCCAAAATACTGGTGACACCATGTGTAATCATCAGGGTTTACTTCCCACATAATGCGTTCAGCCAGAGTTGCGATTTGTGGCATCTCTGGCTGAAATTTACTGCTATATTGTTCTGCTTTTTCTACAAGACTCATGCAAGCACGCAATTCATAGAAGATAATTCAAACGAAAGCATGACAAATTCGCCGCCGATATATGGAAATAAATCGACATCAATAAGGGTGACATCTGTCACTTGGACAATAATAAAATTGTCAGTGAAATTACCACCCTCATCAATTTCATATAACCCAAGAAAATCGCCTTTTTTATATTCACGGTCATTGACTCTGAATTCCGCTTTTTTATCTCCTCTTTTTACTGCGTCAAAATAAACACCTCTTATTTTTAAATTATGTATTGTTTTCATATTTACCCATCGCTTGGCAGGGGCAAACGTATTGTCAGCATTAACAAACAATTTCTTGTATTTCCTGTATACCCGTAATTCTTCAATGGCAGCAGAAATTAGCGATGTCACATGTTCGATGTGTTCTATCGCCTTTTTTTCGTTATCCTTATAAAAACTCAGCATACCAATTAACGCGCCCATCTCATCATCAGCTAACTGTTCATCATCAGCTAACTGTTCATCATCAGCTAACTGCTCATCATCTACTATATTCATTTTTTATTTCCTATTTTTAGATAAAGGGATTCCCTGACGTGTTGACGCCATTAAAATTAAATCGGTATTTATTATTTAATTGGGCAGCGCTAAATGATTTGGCAATAATGCACCCGCTGCCTTAATTAAATTCACTGCCTTTATAAGGCTATTTTTTTCTTCACGGGTAAATTGACTTAATTCCAGTTTATGCCGTTCTTTAGGAATATGGGCAAGGTAGAAAATAGCGCCCAACAGGCGGATATTATCAGCGTAGTGCTCATTGCGTTTATCACGCATTTCAGCAATAAAGGCAGCCAACTGCTCATTGGCAGATTTAAAATGCTTCGCCCTGAGTTGAGCGAGGTGATTTAAACCATTAACACGCGCTTCAAAGAACATTTTGAAAGCACGCTGTTCTGTTGACTCAAATTGATATTCCGTGTTCATAAAAACCTCACCTAATTAGAAACAAAATAAAGTAAGCAACGGAACATAAAACAATCGGGAAAATAAATCCGTCACCTTTCTTTGTATGGAATGACTCACTGGTTAGTTTGCATTGGTGCTGCTGTTGCTTTAGTGCGTTCATACTGACCTCAGACTAATTATGCTCTCATCCCTGTTGCCACATTAACCTCTGTATTAAACTCAGGGTTAATTTTCCAAAAGCGAAATATTACGGCTCAAGCGAAACTTCGTAACCGCTGAGCGCCTGGATGGTAAGAGCAGCCATATTGACCTCAACCAATCCTTTTTTCTGATCGCCCTTGGGTTTTATGGGTAATTTGCCATACTCAATAAGACGGCGAGCAGTACCAAGTTTTGTACCCGTACGACGACAGTACTCATCTAGAGGCAGATAGGGCTCAGGGATAGAAATTGTAATTTTTGGACGCATACGGCAAACTCCTAAGTTTCATTATCTTAAATATCGCCAAATATTGCTAAAAATTTCCAATTTGGAACTTATCATGTAAATTTACTTTTCATTTTGAAAAGTGTCAATAGGTTAATTTTCAAAATGAATAGAGGTAGCGAGTGTTTTATGAGCAAATTTAACTTTCAACCGAATGAAAATAATACTGAAGTACTAGACAGGATTATGGAAGCCTATGGTTTTTCATCAAAAATGATGTTAGCTGACCACTTTGAAATGGCTGCTAGTAGTTTGTCTGGTAGATATAGAAGACCGGGCTTTCCTGCTGATATGGTTGTTCGCTGTATGGCTGAAACAGGCGTTTGCTTAGAGTGGTTAGTTACTGGTCAAGGTAAAAAATTTGATGATGAAACGTTAGATATATTGAAATTAAGCAATCATAAATTAGTTGATGGACAACTCTATCAGTCTGGTTATGTGATGTTTGATAAAGTCCTTTTCAGCGCAGGTGTTCAATTTCCCAAAGACCCTATCAGCGTACTTGATAACAAAGTTCACTATATTATTGATCGCAAATTTGCTGATGTTTACGATGGTCAATGGCTTGTCGATATTGAAGGAAAAGTTAGCTTTCGCGAACTAACCCGAATCCCTGTTAAACGAGTAAGGGTTTCTGGTGTGGGCATGGCTTTTGATTGCAATTTGGATGATATCAATATCCTTGGCCGTGTTATTGGTAAATGCTCTATCGACGGGTAATGCAATGACAGTAAGAAAGTTATCTACCGGAGAATGGATTGCCGATTTCTATTCAGAAGATCGTTCTGATGGCAAAAAAGGTAAGCGTGTCCGCAAAAAATTCGCTACAAAAGGTGAGGCATTAGCTTACGAACGCTATGAGTTAGATAAACTCAATGGCAAGCCGTGGGTAGAAAGTAATACCAAAGACACACGTAGATTACGTGACTTAATAGATATTTGGTATAAAGCACATGGCGTTACGTTAGGTGACGGAGCAAGGCGACACACTACGATGCTCTGGGCAAGTGAATGTATGGGTGATCCACTTGCTACCGAATTTACTGCGCAACTGTTTTCCAAATATAGAGAGCAAAGGCTTTCCGGAAAACTATCCAGAACTAAACGTGTCGAGACAGTTGCACCCCGCACGGTAAACCTTGAACTATCCTACTTTCTTGCTGTTTTTAATGAGTTAAAGAGATTAGGTGAATGGGAAGGTGATAACCCTCTTGAGAATGTCAGGGCGTTCAGAACTGATGAATCAGAAATGGCCTTTCTGACCCATGAACAAATTGCTGACTTATTCAAAGCCTGTGAAGAGAGCAGTGCTAAAGATTTATCTCTGGTAGTTAAGATAGCGCTATCAACTGGCGCAAGATGGGCTGAGGCCGAAACTTTACAACGCTCACAAATAACGCCAAATAAAATTACTTTTATTAAAACCAAAGGCAAGCGTAATCGAACCGTACCTATTAGCCAAGATTTGTATGATGAGATTTATACTAAGAGTAGTAAGAAAGGGAAACTGTTTACCCCTTGTTATTACGCATTCAGATCAGCAATAAACAGGGCTAAGATTGAATTGCCAGACGGCCAGCTATCCCACGTTTTAAGACACACTTTTGCCAGTCATTTTATGATGAACGGCGGTAACATTTTGGTACTGCAAAGAATCCTTGGGCATACTGATATAAAAATGACAATGAGGTATTCTCACTTCGCTCCTGAGCATCTTGATGATGCAATAAAGCTCAATCCACTATCACGGATGGTTATATGAAAAAATTACTCAAAGAATACTGGTACTTGCTTGTTTTACTTATTATTGCCGTTATCCCTCTTGCTCTTTACTTTTATACATTCAACCGTTCACTATCTAATAACAGTGGAGACTGGGCAGCCTTTGGCTCTTTGGTTGGAGGAGTTTGGGGGCCTTTAGCCACAGTGGGAAGCATTATTGTTCTTATCCAAACTTTAAAAACAATGCAGAGAAATAACTCTCAACAGCTCAAGGAAATGCAGAAAAGTAATAATGAGCAACAAATACGTTATGAAGAACAAAAAGAAGAATCAGAGATAACAAAAAATCTTGACCAATTCATTGTATTATCGAAAGCTCTAAATAATGTAATGGATAAAAACTCAAACAAAGTATTAGGAGGTAAATCAGATCTTATTTTTGACGTTTTGTTAGATACAGTTAAAAAAGTAGTTAAATATCCATACAAAGGAAATTATGTGAATAAATATGACACACTTGAAGAACATGAGAATTCCGTGTGGGAAACAGCCTATAATGTGACGAAATTATCCAATTACTTCACAAATGAAAGCATAGTGTTTACTGAAATTCTACGTAAAATAAAAAAAATAGAAGATAAGGAATCACAGCAAAGTGCAAAAATTATCCTTCAAAGTAGCATCTCCCCTGGGCGTCGCTTTTGGTTCTATTGTCATTGCAAACACTGGAACCCTGAGATTTTTGATGAACTAGAATCCTATGAAAATTTTGCTGTTATACCTATTGATCTCCAGTGATAACTTGCAAGAATGGCTCTAATGAGAATGCCACATAAAGTGTCGCAAAAATGTCGCAAAAAAAAAAGAAATATTGAATAACATTGCGCTTTATTTTAATTTAATCTATTGTTTTTATTGATATATAATTGATTTTGCGACACCTATCACGGTACTCATAATCGCTTGGTCGCTGGTTCAAGTCCAGCAGGGGCCACCAGAATTATCAAGGGGTTGCATCAAAAGTGCGACCCCTTAGTTTTTTCTAGGATACCCATAGGATACCTTCTGGCAGTAGCGTGAGGTATAACCGATTAACACCGCTACGGTAATGAAGCGTTGTCGTATTTTTCTCTGTGATATTTATCACATCCTCTGAACATACGATGTTCGCCTTTTTGCTTCCCTAATCGCCACTTGAAATGCAAAACGCCGGGATTTCTAAAAATGGCTAAGTTTGAATCTCAAAAACTGATGAGTAATTATTCCAGTGGCTTATTGCGAGCGTGACGCTCAATTAATCGACCATACGAATCAAAATAGCGACTCGGCCAGATTTCTGAGGGGTGTATTTCGAGATAGTTAGCAATAATCCATTCGCCTTTAGGCCAAGGCCGACTGAGAGTATTTGCTAGTGTAGATGAACTGAGTCCAGATTCACGAGAAACAGCCGCTAAGGTTGTTCCACGCTTACGTAATGCAGCAATAATATCGGCTTGATGCCAGTCTTTTTTAACATTGAACATTCCTGCTACCCCTTCCATTAATTGAGAAAATTGATGGTGGCGATTCAAGACAGGGTTCTCACAACTGGGAACTATCTTCCAGCGAGGCCGAAGCCTCCCCCGTCTGAACCGCCATTGAAAGGGCGAGCAGACACACTGGCAGAAACTTCCTACCAGTGGATAGTTCTTTACAAGGGTGAGAATCCTTGACCACTAGATTTTGCTAATGGCGGGGCTACTTTAACTGATTGGTTTATCTGGTTCAATAAGCGAACCAGTATAAATGTTTAACTTTTTGCGGTAATAACTCAACATTTAAATCATTAATACATATAATAACCACTGGAAATCAAAATTAACTTTCTTTAAATAGAAAACGTTATGATGAGTTATTTTCAAACAAAATATCTATTGAAAACGTTCAAGCCGGAATTGATCACTATGAGAAAAATGTGGAAATTATTACCCATTATATTTATTTTATTTTTGCCGTTTAAAACACTCGCTAAAGTCAGTTTGGAACGACAACAAATTCCAAAACATGCACTCTCTATTAAAATTCCAAAGAGGTTTACTTTGATGGACGAAAAATCCAAAAGATTAAAATATCCATCAATGAGAGATAATAATGAAAAAAACATTTTTACCGATGAGAGTGGAAAAGTTAACATCATAATTAGCGCAGGAACGGTATCTATGCTTCCAGAACAATTAGATATGTTTACAGATTCTTTATTAAAGTTAATGCCAAACTATCAACCATCACTCCAAAAAGTAATTGTGGATGGAAAAGATGCTAGGATAATAGATTTTATATCAAGTGCAATGGATACAAACATTCATAATAAAATGTTAACTACATCATTTAATGGAAAAGCAGTAATTGTTTCATTTAATACAACTGTTGATGAGTGGGAACAGTACAAAGATGTGAGCACTGATATATTGTTATCTCTAAAATTTGAATAAATTAATTTATTATTATTATTCAATTAGATAAGTGAATTAAAGGAGCAATCAGAACTATTTTGCTCCTTTTGTTTTTTAATTAATTAAATCCCATCAAAATTATCCAATCGCCGCTGTTGTTCATTACTCAGACTAAACGCAAACTCTTCATGCTCTACCTGCCATGTGCCAAAACTCATCAGGAACGCGATGGCAGGGTCGATTTTATTCGCAGATTTCTTCTTGTTCGGTTTGATATTGGCGTTCGCGTCCGTTTCCATCACGACATTGGACATCGCCCACGAAAGCACCGGATCGCCATTGTGACGAATGACTTTGCGGTTAACAAAGACTTCGGCGGATTTAGCTACGGGACTATACCGCATGTAGGTTTGCGGGAACGGCTCAACATCCAGCCCTGCACCCTGTAGTTGTGTGCGTAAGTGTGTGGCGTTCCATGTGTCAAAGCCCACCAGTTTGATATCAAAGTGCTGGCTGTCTTTGAGAATGTCATCACTGATACGGTCATAATCAATACAATCGCCGGTCGTGGTACGTATCCAGCCCATTTGTGCCCATTGGCGATACACTGCCCGATTCTTATTAGCAGGGTTCTGTAGCTGGGCTTCCGGCAAGTAATGGCGGGTCAGTAATAACAGTTCGTTATCTACGGGGAACGTGTAACAGATACTGGTGATATCACCTGTGGAGGATAAATCTAACCCAGCGTAGCATTCCAAGCCTTTGAGATCGTTTTCGTCATAGTCTGACTGGCAGCCTTTCCATGCGCCTTCACCCATCCACGGAGTTTCACCCTGACACCAGATATTAAAGCGTTTGGTGAGCATCTCAGTCCATTGCGAGGGAATGCCACGGGCTTTCTGTATCGTGTCATGCAGTGCGGCGCTGTCTACTGAGACATCCAGATTCGGGTTAGCCTTTATCCAGAGGGCTTCATCATCAATCTCGTTCTCATCGTCCAGTTCGTAGATCAGGGCAAACAGGGACTCATTTTGTTCTTCGCCATCCAGTATCTGACAGCAATAATCATAATGCTGTTTACAGGCGGATATCACGTTACTGCCTGCCGTAGTAATGGCAAACAGAATGCCTTCGGGACGGGCGCCCATCCCCAACTCAAGGGCAGAGTAAACCGCGTTATCAGGGTGCAAATGATATTCATCAACAATGGCGAGGCTGGGGTTCGTGCCCTCAATCGTGGCGGCTTTGGCTGCCAGTGGCTTTAACAGGCTGTTGCTCTTGGTATAAGTCACTTTGTGTTGCTGGATAGATACCCGCTTCTTGAGTGGTTTTGATAACAAGCACATCTGGCGGGCATCTAACCACTCAGCGGATTTAATCACGCCTGCCGCCATCATGCCCTCTTTCATAATGCTTGAACCGTGGCGTTGTTGTGCCAGCCCCAACCCCAATGTTTCTCGGCAAATCGTGACTGGTGATCGACCAAGAAAGCCATCTTCGGTGGCATAGCGCAAATGCAACACTTCTTCTTGCAGATAGGTTTTCGCCTTGCCGCTATAAGGTTCGGTGATGGTGTAGGCGAACCGGTGATCGGATAATCGTTGCGCTACCACCGCCGACGGTGGGTAAGGGTGCAAGGATTGCCCCTCTTTTCCCCAGACTATCACGGCATAGGCATTACCATTTAACAAGCAATGACGCATCAGCGTTCGCTTAAACTGAAAAGGCGTCTGGCAATCGTTCGGGCACTCATTGAGCAAATAATCTACGGGGTGATCACTGAGCCATTCGCGGGACTCTTTGCCGTTCTGGTGCTGAACCCGATAGAGATAGCAAGGCATGGTTGCCACGGCTTCACTAATCACCGTGACAGCATTCATCACGGCGGGTAAGCCTTCGGCTGTAGACGGTGAAACATGCTCGCCTGATTTGGTGTTAGATATACCTGCCAGAGAAAGAAACTCATCAATACTGACACTGCGAGTCTCAGCGGCTTTACGCTTAAAAGGCCACATAATCACACCTCAGACAGTTGTAGCCAGTAATGGCGCAAATCCACATTGTTAGGCTTAACCCTATTCAGCGAACGTTTGGCAATCTCAACACCACTTTCAGGATAGGCGGGTAAACTGGTGACAGTGATTTCCCGTAGTTCCGCTTCTAAAACGGTTCTCAGATACGGCTCTTGTCCCACATCCCACTGATCTTTAATGGCACGAAAACCAAAGGACATACCGGAAATATCACCCCGTTCAACCAGTGCCAGTACATCACGCCCTAATTGGGTATCCGGCGGGGTTAACTCAAAGCGTAATCCGGTGGCATCTTCGGCAAGCTGCAATGTACCAGACGTAGTACGGCCTAACAGGTTCATGTGATCATGTTCATACAATGCTCGAACATCAGTATTTGCCGTCAAGCTGGCACTAAACGCATTTGGGGCGAACTGCTCGACAAACTCATCCCATAAGACTTGTGATCGGCTGTTCCACTTAATCACATAACCGGTCAGTTTCTTATCACTGGCAGACAGTGAAGCAGTGCGGATTTCAAAATCATTTTTCATCTATGGACTCCAAGACTAAAAAGGGGCGTTGTGCCCCTCTTGCTTATTTACTGGCTGTTTTCACTTCCAGTACCTTGATGGCGTTGGAGTCCACCAGCCCACCGCCTAAATATTTGTCGGAGTGCACCTTATAAAATCCTGGTTCGGTGATATTGTCAGGGCGGGTACGGGTGCCGGTTTCATGGTCAACGATGAAGTAACCGCGTTTGAAGTCGCCCAGACCAATGAGGCTATCGGGCATAAATTCGAGGTAATGGACAGGCAAGCCCAGCAACATATCGGGATCACCGGCTTGCAGACGTTCGCGCCAGATGTAATCCCCGTTACCGTTTTTCAGCTTCTGCACTTGGGCGGCCGTTGTGGAGTTCATCACCCACACCGCATTCTTACGGTATTTATTCTTGAGCAGGAATTTCAGGTCAATCAGGCTATCGGCTTCCAGTTTGGTTGCTTCCAGCTTTTGCAGGGTGCCAAAAGTGCGTACCTTATCGGCTTGGGTATCACGGGGATAAGACAGAAAGCCTTTTGCTTTCTTGCTACCGTCACCACTCACAAGATCCGTTTCTTCGGTATCCACAAAGGTGTCTGCAATTTCTGAGGTTAGCCAGCCTAAAATATCTACATCGCTAAAATCGATGATTTCTTGGGTAGTCTTAGGATAGGCGTAGATAGGAAACAGCTTAATGCTGACTTCTTCCATCTTCGGCGTATAGTGGCGCAGCCCGTTGTTGTTGAGTTTGTCACTGGTCGGCTGGGTCTTCGCCTGATGGCGCTCTTCGTCAGACAGAGCCTCATAACGGGCAATTTCGGCGTTCAGTGAGTCGGACTGGCTGCGCAGTTCGTCAAACTGTTTGGCTTCCTCTGCGGTCAATGAGCGTTTTTCAGTTTCGGCCTTGGTAAGCAGAGTGCGCATTTGTTCGGTGAGGGCTGCCTTTTGCTGGCGTAATTCGAGTAGCTTTTTCATGGTGTTTTGTGGTTGATTTTTATATGCTTTAAACACTATTTAACATACATGGTCGCTCCTGTTTGCCAAGTACCCGTGTTAAAAAGTCAGCCGTGTAAGATTGCAGTCATACATCCGGACTCAGAGTCGGCTTAATGCCGTGGTCCCTAAAGGAATTCGCAGACTCAGTCCTAATCATAATGACGCATTAGCGAAGCTATGCCATGTTAAATACAGGTTCACTGAGTCGCAGTCTTACCAGTCTGGCCTTTAATTCACGTTTACCCTTAGCAATCAGTAAGTTGATATTTTATTTAAAAGGTGCTGTTTATTTACATATAGACCGCACCCACAGTTTGTTCAGGTGAAAACTCTTTATCTGTTGTCAGTAACACCCAGAGCATTCTGGCATTTTTGTTGGCCAGTGCCACGGCAGCCACATTTTTATTTCGTCGGGCGAGAAGCCTGCTCAGCCAGCTTCCGGGCAAGAGTTTGTGTCTCCGTGCGAGTATGACAGAACGGGCTCCGTGAATTAAAAGAGTCCGGATATAAGAGTCACCCCGTTTACTTATCCTGCCCAGAACATTTTTACCTCCGCTGGAATGCTGTAACGGAACCAACCCAAGCCAGGCGGCAAGCTGACGGCCATTTTTGAAGCCCTTACCATCTCCGACAGCACTGACAATCGCGGTTGCGGTAAGGACTCCGACACCCGGGATTGCGGCTATTTTTTTACACAACGCATCCTGTCTGAATTGTTCATTGATTGCAGTTTCCAGAGTTTCAATGTGTTCACTCAACTGCTTTATATAGCAGAATCATCATAACCTGACATATTCAATATGCTCCGTAAACAACTCATCAACCGAACATCTTTTTTGCCTCCTGATCGCTTTTGCTCCGCCCCATTTGTGTTCTATTGGGTTCAAATCCGGACTATAAGCGGGAAGCCATTCCAGTTGACATCTGCTGTCTGCTATCGCTTGTGCCGTGTCATTCCGTTTATGGAAAGGCGCATTGTCCATCACTATCACGGTGCCGTGTGGAAGCTTTGGCAGCAAATCTTGTGTCATCCACGCATAAAAAACATCGGCATTAATATTCTCGGTAAACAAGCTTAAGGTGACGAAGGTATTTTCGAGAATGGCATCAATGACGTTGATACGGCCTTTTGCGTGCCAGTCATGCGAACCAAAACAGCGTAACCCTTTTTCCGAATAGCCATGTTGACGTGGCATCGACTGAGCAAAACCACTTTCATCCAAATACACAATCGGCCTGCCAGCCCGCTCATAGTCGCTGATGCGCTCGATAAATACCTGACGAGCCTGAAGATCAGCGCGAGGGTGTTTTAACGTTTTTTTTATGGGTGATCCGAAGCCGTTTCAAGGCATAATGAATAGCCGATTGTGAGACACCTAAACGTTTTGCTCTTTCCCATTGATAGTCATCGGGAAAGTGTTGGACATCCGCCATGAGCACTGCATCAGGGATTTTCGTGGCAGGTTTATTGCGGGTCATGCAAGGTTCTATCTGATTGCACCACCGGAACAAGGTGCGCATGGAGACTTCAAAATGGGCACTCGTTTGTTCAAAAGTCAACGAATGCTTGTCTTTGTATGCCAATACTCTCTTTCGAAAATCTAAGCTGTAGCCCATCTCATTTTATGCCTTGTCATCTTAGGTTTAGATATTATGTCATATTGATATGATTTAGCTATAGAATTTGATTAGTCTGACTTAACTCCAACTTTAGTTTATTTAACTTAAATTAAAAATATAGAAAAGAATATTCTAATATAATAAATAAAAACTTATCAGTTATATTTTTTCTTAAAGTTAATGATAAGATTTATTGAATATTTAAATAGTCAAATGATAGAATAACTGCATGTAATATTTTGCACTCAATGCACTATTCATAATTATCACATATTCCTGTAGAAATCTAAAAAGGAGTTTTAAATGGTTTGGATTTATCATCAATATTCAGGTGAGTTATATCATAATGATAAGTTAGTTGATCGTGGATATAGTGGTAAAGGAACATATAAAAATAATCCAGCATCAGAATCAGTACGAGGAAAGGGTCCTATCCCTAGAGGACGATATACTATAGGTGGATATACGAATAGTAAGGGGCCGATGACCATAATTTTAGAACCTTGTGATTGTAATAATATGTATGGAAGAAATCTTTTTAGGATTCACGGTGATAGTAGAGAACACCCAGGAGAAGCATCAGAAGGTTGTATCATTGTAGGACCGAATGCAAGAAGGGAAATAATCCATTCTGTAGATAGAGATTTAGTGGTGGAATAAGTATGAAAAAACTGATTTTACTTGCAATGCTATGTGTTCCTGGTATTGCATTATCCTCAACGAAAGAAGCTTTAGATTATTGTGCCACAACCGAATCTTGGGCCGCACAAAAAGTGATAGATGCAGCATTCGAGAGAAATAAACAGCTTGATCGAATGAAAGCGACTTCTTCTCTAATTGAAAGACATAAATTGGTAAAAGGAAAGAAACCAATCACATTCGAAGACTGGGGGCAGTTGTATACTCAAACAATAGAAATTTCTATTCCATATATCGATAATCACAAAAAACCTGTTATTTTCATCGCTTCATCAATCATATCAGCGGAAGAGTGTTCATTAACAGAAGTGGCTTACTTTGATATAACTCCTGAAAACAATTAGTTTTATTTTTCACTTAGCAGTAATAATGATTGTTCTAACAATCATTATTACTGAAAATATAATTCATAGCGGGAAAATATTTCATTGGTAATTGTTGAAGAAACCCGATCTAATGTAACCAAAAATACAATTTAATTGAACGCGATGCTCGACTTTAACACCCTATAACCTTGGCTTGTTGGAGCCAGTCGCGTTGATTTTTTCCTTGTTTAAAATTGGCAAAAATACCCAACGTGTGAGAAAGCAGTTTTCTGGCTATTCGATTACTCAAGTGCCACAAGTCCCGTGCCCAGCACTTTTCGATAGCAAATTGCCCGGCGAGTTGGCCAATGACGGTTTCAATTAAACGTCGCCTGGCATTAATGCGCTTTCTCGTCTCTCTGGGGACAGGGTCATCCATATTGGCACGCACCGGGGTTATCATTTCAATGCCTTCTTTTTTCATTTCTTGTTTAAATTCAGTACCTAAATACCCTTTATCACCCAGCAAATAGCCTTTTATCGGGCCGATTACATCCCAGGTTGCTTCACGCTCACTGACATTGGCGGGTGTCAGCGTAAACCCCGTTACCACGCCGGTTTCATCTATCATAAGATGCCCTTTAAAGCCGTAGTAAGTTTCGTTTTTGGCGGCGCAGTACCCATAATCGGCTTGTCCTTTAAAGTTGGCACTGCCTTTTGCTCTTTTGAATCCACAGACGGACAGCGGAAATCCGTCGATAATATGTACCGGCTTGTCGAACGCGCCCAATAATCTCGCCAGCTTTTCTTGCAGTTTTTGTTTGACAACCCAAAGATTAGAGGCTTGTTTGGCAAAGTTAGCGCGTGAACCTAACCCCGGAAACCATGCGCGCCAGTGGGTACAAAAATACGTCCAAATGCCTTTATCTGTTGAAAATCCTAAGAATTCACCAATCACTTCCATCGCGATGACTTCCGCATCACTCAACTTAGGTGGGATCCCCCGGCTCCTCAATCGTGTGCCTTGCTGTAACGCTGTTAAATTATCGTCTACCCAACAAAACACCCAAATGATAAAATCTTGCTGTGACATAGCCCTTGTTCCTTTATTTCTCTCAGTTTGGCGACTTAAAGTTATAAAGGAGTGGCTATGTCATTTCAACTCACCTCGAAAGTCGAGCATCGCGTTAATTGAGGTTATTTTCCCCCCTATCTGTTTTGTCGGTTGGTACGGTATATGCTGATACAGCAGTATTGGTGTTTTTTTGTGCGAATGTATCTTGCTGTCATAAAACCCTCTTTGCAGTGACAGCTATCAGCACAGATACTGTACGAAAGATCTTAGCGCTTGCCACTTACGGTTTAGTGGTGGGAGCAAGTCACTTGCCTATGTTATCATCTGCGATTATTTGTCTTAATCCATTCAAGTCATATAATTTACTCGCACAAGATCATTCATTCACACAACATTATTTTTAGTGGGGAACGATGAGCACTAGCTATCTGGCATTTCCTAATATTGACCCAGTCATATTTTCAATCGGGCCTGTATCACTCCATTGGTACGGTTTTATGTATCTGGTTGGTTTTGTTTTTGCCATGTGGCTGGCAAATCGCCGGGCGGCAAAGCCGAACAGTGGCTGGAACAAAGACGAAGTGGAGAACTTACTGTATGCAGGGTTTGTCGGGGTTTTCGTCGGTGGACGCCTCGGTTATGTTCTGTTCTATAATCTCCCAATGTTCCTTGATAATCCTCTTTATCTGTTTAAAGTTTGGGATGGAGGAATGTCTTTCCACGGTGGATTGGTAGGGGTTATCTGCGCTATGTGGTGGTTTGCGCGCCGTACCAAGCGCCACTTCTTACAAGTCGCAGATTTTGTTGCTCCATTGGTTCCCTTTGGTTTAGGTATGGGGCGTATCGGTAACTTTATCAATGGTGAACTGTGGGGGCGTGTGACACTTGATACGCCGTGGGCGATGTTATTCCCAGGCTCCCGCAGTGAAGATATTGCATTGGCTACCACCAATCCTTCGTTATGGCCTATTCTGGAAAAATATGGTGTCTTGCCCCGCCATCCATCACAGTTATATGAGATGGTGCTTGAAGGCATCGTATTATTTATCATTCTCAATTTATTTATCCGTAAACCGCACCCGATGGGGAGTGTTTCAGGTTTATTCCTGATTGGTTACGGTGCATTTCGCATAATAGTCGAATTTTTCCGCCAGCCTGACGCACAGCTTGGGTTGTTTGACGGGATAAGTATGGGGCAAATGCTGTCCATCCCAATGATTTTGTTCGGAATATTTATGATGATATGGGCGTATAAATGCCCTGGCAACAAAACCCGCAATAACAAGGTACAAGAGGCAAAATGAAGCAGTATCTGGATTTAATGAAAAAAGTGCTGGAAGAGGGCACAGCAAAAGATGACCGTACAGGGACAGGAACACTCTCTATCTTTGGTCATCAGATGCGTTTCAATTTGCAAGAAGGTTTCCCATTGGTAACAACCAAGCGTTGCCATCTTCGTTCCATTATTCATGAATTGCTTTGGTTCTTGAATGGCGACACCAATGTCAAATACCTGCATGATAATGGCGTGTCTATCTGGGATGAATGGGCTGACGAAAATGGCGATTTAGGGCCTGTTTATGGTAAACAATGGCGTGCCTGGGGTTCTGCGGATGGTCGCCAAATCGATCAATTAACTCAGGTTATTGAGCAGTTGAAAAGTGATCCTGATTCACGTCGGATCATCGTTTCTGCATGGAACGTTGGGGAGCTGGATAAAATGGCGTTGGCGCCATGTCATGCTTTTTTTCAGTTTTACGTAGCGGATGGCAAACTTTCCTGCCAGCTTTACCAGCGCTCTTGTGACGTGTTTTTAGGGTTACCATTTAATATCGCCAGTTATGCCTTGTTGGTGCATATAATGGCTCAACAGTGTGATCTTGAAGTGGGTGATTTTGTTTGGACTGGTGGTGATACTCACCTGTACAGCAACCATTTGGAACAGACCAAACTGCAATTAAGTCGTGAGCCACGTGCATTACCTAAGTTAGTTATTAAGCGTAAACCAGAATCATTGTTTGATTATCGATTCGAAGACTTCGAAATTGTGGATTATGATCCACACCCTGGTATTAAAGCACCTGTCGCAATTTAATCCTCTTTTTCCATCCTCAAATCTGGGGATGGAAAATGTATTTATCCTCATTAATTATTTATTCCATGCGCTAGAGCCGAGGCTACCAATCTCAGTAATAGCATAAAGGCCATCGGATTAACCGTCCGGTGGCCTTTGATATTAAGGGTATAGTGGTATAAAGATCTCGGACACCGCACCCGCCTGCACGTTTTGGATCAAAAAGTTTTTTCAGTTTGAAAATCCTGCAAACCGAATCGCCAGACCGCGCCCGTGCTGGCGCTGTGGAAAAAATCACAAATTGAAAGGAGTGAAAAGATTTTCAGGGAATTTCAGTTTTTGGATCAACGGTGGATCGCGGAGAAGATATCAATGCAATGATATTAAAAGGGAAATTCTATTTTACGTAGGAAGTTAGATCGCGGAGGCAAGCTAAGGAAAATTTTAGAACGGAGTAGCCATGTGGTTTTGCATTGATAAGGCAACTGAAATCAATTGAATCGGTAAAGATATTTTCTGTGGCAGAAATTTTTTTCCGGATTGGTTTGTTTGGTTGAAAAACAAACTTTTTTTATATGTCAGTGAATGTGGGGTAGGGACACTAAATTTTTCTCAGGAGACAAAAAGGGGGCATCGACCAAAAGAAATAAAAAAGACCACTCGTCTAAAAGTGGTCTAATATGCTGATTTAACAGCTAAAATTTGATAGCCCCTGCTGGACTTGAACCAGCGACCAAGCGATTATGAGGCGGGAATTAACGTTCTACTTATTTATACTTATTCTTAATTTTCAATTAATTATGAACAATAAAACAACTGTATAAATAACCAGAAGTAACCTAAAATACTTGTCTACGGCATCCTAGAACCTGAAAACGATTCACAGGATACCTTAATCGCTTGGTAACGATAGAAAAGTGGATTTTCACTTTTTTAATATGGGGAGGGATATGTGGAAACGTTGAATTATCGGAAGAGGCCGAAGAATGGCTACCGTCAGTGCCTGAGTGTCGAGACTTTAAATCACCTGTATAAAACTTTTGGCTTTAGGTCTACATTCCATACACCATATTCAAATATCTAGCTGTATTTAAAAGAAAATAATAGATGTATAGTTATTTTTTAACTATACATCAACTATACATTCTCTTCATTAAGTGTAAAAAGTGGGTGAACAGGGGACACAGTCAGTGAATATCATATTAATTACCGTAAGATCAGATGTAGCAAGGCTTTCAGGGGAATGTGCAGAGGGTGCATAACTGGGAGGAGAAAAAAGATTTATAGGGGGTATCTCTGGCAGGCAAATAAAAGCCGGATAAGTCTGGGATAATAAATTTAGTGCATAATTTTTTTATTATGGTATGACTGAAATTAAAATTAAGTAATTGTCTGATTTTGCTTAAGAATAGAGATTTATCACAAATTTAAAGGAGGATCTTTTCCATGCTGGAATGGGTAAGCATTGTTGTTATATCCTGCTTAATTGATGCTACATCGGAAATCTTGACACAAGTCAATCAATTATTAATTTGATATTGAGTGCTACGGAGAATTGAGGAATGACACATAAGAAATATAATCCCACTTGGGATGGCTATATGGGGGATGTTTTAAGGGGGAATGTGGGAATTAATCAGCTAAAGCCTCAACATGAATTTTTTGATGCTATTGGTCTAGAAAAAGTATTGAGGGATAATACCCAGTATCACTTTGTTCTCACATTATCAGAAGCTCAAAGCATTATTGAGGATATCAGTTCCCGCCGTCCACAAAGTCCAAATCATGGAGAAGCATTTGCAAGAGGTATGAACGAAACACACCTAAGTTATGAAGAAGCATTTGCAAGAGGTGTGGACGCAGGAAACAAGAAAAAAGATCCTATGGCGCGTGTATTTTCTGTCACTGATCCCATATCTACCTACGCAGGAAATATCTATGATTCACGTGGATTCCATGATGTTGTTCGAGAATTTAAGAGCTTAAGCATTAAAGCGGTAGAACATATAGGAAAAAATGGGGAAAGGTATATTCACATATCAGGGCATGCAGGTCTTCGGAATCGTATCATGGGGACACGATATCGTGCCCAAAATCCCCAAATGCTTGGAATGGGAATTGGGCAGCAGGGTCTTAATGCAAGCGTTGTTCAAGGAGTTAGATTCTCCATCATTTTTTCTATTGGATATCGAGTAATAGAAAGTATTTTTAAGGATGAATATACGCTAGCCGATTTTCTTGGAAATGTAACCATGGATATGGCTAAAACTGCTATTATTGCTGCTTCCTCCTGGGTTGTAGGATCACTTTTAACTGCCACTGCATTTTTAGGTGGAAGTATTATTGCCGTTGCTCTGATAGTTTTAGCTGTTGGAGTTCTAGCGGCTTATATTTTAGATACTCTTGATAAGCAATATGGGATAAGTGAAAAATTAATAGCACTTTTGAAAGAAGAAATGAAAAGAAAACCAAGAACACTGGAAGTGGATTTACAGCATTTTTTTAATGAATTAGGAAGGTTTAGGTGAATAGTAAATACCTCCAAGCATTAGGTGTGTTAATATTATTATTGTTAGTAATATTTACGGTTATTTTCGTTATTGGCGATGCTGTTTCATTAATATTAATGAAAGATGAAATAACATTTTCTGCCACTGTTGTTATTGGTGTCATGACTTCACCTCTATTATTTTACGCGTTATTATGCTCTATTTTTTTCTTTATTTTTAATAGGCAACCTAAATTTAATAAAGTGATTGTTAACTTTATGGTTTGGTTGGCAATTTTATCATTCATCATCAGCTTACCTGTCTCTTTTTATGTTAGCTATAAGTTAAAAAATGATGGTTATCTGACATGTGATAAAATATCGTGGATGTCACCAACAACATATGTGAAAGATTTATCACTGTGTAATTGAAAACTTTTGTAAATATTCTGTCCTCATGTTTTCGCAAGTTTAGCCTCTGAATGTCAGGGGCTTTTTTATTGTTTATCATAATAATGGAATGGTCGCTCCTTCCCTGAACCAGCGGTAGGATATTACTGATAATTCTATCCCAGCGGAGGCGCGATATGACTGTTATAACGATTGGCATCGATTTGGCAAAAAACGTGTTTCAGATCCACGGCGTTGATGAGAACGGTAAATGTCAGCTCAAAAAAAGGATTAAGCGATCCCAGATGACAGCATTCTTTGCAAACATGCCCACCTGTCTTATCGGTATGGAAGCCTGTGCCGGTGCTCATCACTGGGCACGTATCCTCATTGCACAGGGTCATACTGTTAAGCTCATGCCTCCGCAGTTTGTTAAACCCTATGTAAAAACAAACAAGAATGATATGGCGGATGCAGAGGCGATTTGTGAGGCTGTGTCGCGTCCGAACATGCGGTTTGTGAGTATTAAAACACCTGAGCAGCAATCTTTATTATCAGTTCATCGTGCCCGCACAGGGTTTGTCAAAGCCAGAACTGCACAGATCAACCAAATCAGAGGACTGCTGGCTGAATTCGGTATTGTTCTCCCGCAGGGTGCTGTTGCGGTAAGCCGGCATGTGCCAGAATTACTTGAAGATGCAGATAACGGTTTACCCATGCCATTCCGGCAGCTTCTGTCATCTCTCTATGAAAATATAGCTAAATCATATCAATATGACATAATATCTAAACCTAAGATGACAAGGCATAAAATGAGATGGGCTACAGCTTAGATTTTCGAAAGAGAGTATTGGCATACAAAGACAAGCATTCGTTGACTTTTGAACAAACGAGTGCCCATTTTGAAGTCTCCATGCGCACCTTGTTCCGGTGGTGCAATCAGATAGAACCTTGCATGACCCGCAATAAACCTGCCACGAAAATCCCTGATGCAGTGCTCATGGCGGATGTCCAACACTTTCCCGATGACTATCAATGGGAAAGAGCAAAACGTTTAGGTGTCTCACAATCGGCTATTCATTATGCCTTGAAACGGCTTCGGATCACCCATAAAAAAAACGTTAAAACACCCTCGCGCTGATCTTCAGGCTCGTCAGGTATTTATCGAGCGCATCAGCGACTATGAGCGGGCTGGCAGGCCGATTGTGTATTTGGATGAAAGTGGTTTTGCTCAGTCGATGCCACGTCAACATGGCTATTCGGAAAAAGGGTTACGCTGTTTTGGTTCGCATGACTGGCACGCAAAAGGCCGTATCAACGTCATTGGTGCCATTCTCGAAAATACCTTCGTCACCTTAAGCTTGTTTACCGAGAATATTAATGCCGATGTTTTTTATGCGTGGATGACACAAGATTTGCTGCCAAAGCTTCCACACGGCACCGTGATAGTGATGGACAATGCGCCTTTCCATAAACGGAATGACACGGCACAAGCGATAGCAGACAGCAGATGTCAACTGGAATGGCTTCCCGCTTATAGTCCGGATTTGAACCCAATAGAACACAAATGGGGCGGAGCAAAAGCGATCAGGAGGCAAAAAAGATGTTCGGTTGATGAGTTGTTTACGGAGCATATTGAATATGTCAGGTTATGATGATTCTGCTATATTTAAAATTATTTCAAAATTCATTATATTAGTGAGTATTACTTATTAAAAAGTTATTCAATCCATATTGGAGGAAGGTAAACACGATTATGATGCTTACTGATAGGTTCTTCGAGCCAAAGCGGTAACGTCACGATAACCTCTTTGGTAAGGCAAATGCCGCAGCCATTAACTTATCGTTAGGTGTCGGAGGATTATCCAAAAGGTTCAATACATGCAAACTGTCTCTCTCGGTTAGTTCCAGTCGCTTGTTATCGTTGATGATATTTCGTTCTCTACTGGTAATACATTGTGGACTACAAATTCGTTAAGAATCATCTAAATACCCCCTCGAATCAAACCTCCCAAGCCATGCGATTCCATAAATTCGGCTGAAAGTGTTTTTACCTCATGGCTGGTTTCAGCTTGCAAAATCAATTCAATAAGATGCTCAAGTTCTTTAGCATCCAGGTGTCGTAATAAATACTTAGTACGAGGAATGCTGCGGCCACTCATGCTCAGGCTACGGTAACCTAAGCCAAGCAATATGAGTGTTCCCATTGGTAAACCAGCCATTTCTCCGCATATACTAACAGGGAGATCAAGACGCAGGCATTCATCAAAAACGCGTTTCAAAGCCCTAATCACCGCAGGATGTAAATGATCATATAGCGAAGCGACGTGTATATTATTGCGATCCACTGCAAGCAAATACTGGGTTAAATCATTTGTACCAATAGAAACAAAATCAATCCGTTTCTTTAACTGGGGCAGCAAAAAAAGGGTAGAAGGTACTTCAAGCATCATACCAATCTGCGGCATTGCGATTGTATCGGCTAGGGTTTGTTCTACTTCAATTTTTGCTCTCTTAATCAGTTTTCGGGCTTCATCAATTTCTTCAATACTGGTCACCATCGGCAAGAGTAGTTTTAAATTGCCAGTCTGTGCATTAGCTTTTAGCATCGCCCGAAGTTGAATCAAAAATATTTCTGGTTGATCCAGCGTGATGCGAATTCCCCGCCATCCCAGACAAGGGTTTTCTTCATTGATGGGCATATAGGGAAGCTGTTTATCAGCACCAATATCCAGTGTTCTCAATACTACTGGCTTATCAGGAAAAAGTTCCAGTATCTCTTGGTAACGATTTTTCTGCTCATCTTCTGATGGGAAACCGCTATGCAGCATAAACGGGATTTCTGTGCGATACAGCCCAATGCCGTCAATATTGTCTTCTATCTGCCGTTCATGTTTCAGACTCAAGCCAGCGTTAAGCTGTATCAAAACCCGTTCTCCACTTTTTAGCCGTGCTTGCTTTTGCTGTTCATATTCAGCCAACTTGCTGATAACCTGTTCTTCTTCAATGAGTTGCTGGTATTCATGAGCAACCAGAGGTTCTGGTTCAATAAAAATTTCCCCATGATAACCATCAAGAATGAGTGTCCGGTTATGTAACAACTCAGGCTGGATATCCGCCCCCATGATGGCAGGAATACCCATTGCACGAACCAATATTGCAGAATGGGAGTGAGTTGCGCCATCTCGCACAATCACACCAACCAATTTATCTGGTGGCAACTCAGCTAACAAATTGGCACTGAGTTCATCAGCAACCAGTATAAAGCGCTCCGGCCACTGCCTTGTGCCCGTGAAGGAGCCATTCAGATGAAACAGTACCCGCTGACCGAGTGCCCGCAGATCCGATGCCCGCTCGCGCATATAGAGATCTTGCAAGCCGGCAAACTGTTCAGCATATTTTTCAATCACAGTTTTAACCGCCCATTCCGCCACAAAACCGTTATCGACGGAATAAAACAGATCTCGCTTGAGTTGAGGATCATTTAATAGATGGGAATAGAGATCAAAAATGGCGGCGCTTTCTTTCTGTGAACTGGCAGTAAAGCGCTTGCTGATACGACGGCATTCAGCGGTTGCTTCTTCAAGAGCCAAAGTCAGCCTGGAGCGCTCAGCCTGATAATCCAGCGTCAATGTTTCAGTCACTTGTTCCAACAAAGGCTGGGAACGATCTTGCCATCCCTGTGCCATAACAATGCCATTAGAAATGGTAAGTGCCTTAATACGGGTCTGACGATACCGGCTGAATAATCCTTTTGTTTGCACCTGGGAAAGAACAGCAGCAAGCTGCATCGCCAATGTCACCATGAAAGATTCTTCACTTTCATTAAATAACCGTCGCTCATATTGCTGGACAACTAATATTCCCTGCAATTGGCGACTATAAATAATCGGTACACCTAAAAAAGCCCGCAGGCTTTCTTCTCTTACCTGAGGAATATATTTAAAACTGGGATGGTCACGGACATCAGCGAGATTAATTAATTCGGATAAACGCCCAACTTGCCCGACAACGCCTTCATTAAAGGAGAGACTAATTGCTTGCCCTTTGGGTTTTCTCAACCCTTTGGTTGCCATCAGGTAATAACATTGCCGTTGATGATCTGCCAAATAAATAGAGCAGACATCCGTGTTCATTGCCAGACACGTTTCATTGACCAATAACTCAAGCGCTTCAGATAAATTAGCTGCCATCGCAACCTTTTCGACAATTTCCCGTAAGCGCATGAGCATAGCAATTACCTAACTTTTTCTACGACGATGTAAATAAGGAGAATGCAATAATGAAGCAGGCTCCGGCGTTGACATCACAATAGAAGAGAACTCTTTCATCACGCGGCGATATACATCCCGTTTAAAAGAAACTACCTGCCGGACAGGATACCAATAACTAACCCAACGCCAACCATCAAACTCCGGTATCTTACTGCGCTGCACATTAATATCCGCTTCATTACACAATAACTGCAATAAAAACCAACGTTGCTTCTGCCCGATACAAACAGGCTTTGTATCCCAACGCACCAAACGCTTGGGTAATTTGTAACGCAACCAACTTCGGGTTGAGGCGAGAACCCGTACATCTTTGCGACTTAAACCAACTTCTTCGAACAACTCGCGATACATCGCTTGCTCTGGTGATTCCCCTGGATTGATACCCCCCTGAGGAAACTGCCAGGAATGCTGCCCATAACGGCGGGCCCACAAAACTTGCCCTTGGCGATTACAAATTACAATTCCTACATTCGGGCGGTAGCCATCATCATCGATCACCAGACTACCTCTCGATATAACAAATTTAAAAAGATAGCTAATTGTTTCACACTCATCTCAAGCGGTAAACCTAAACCTCTATGATTAGACTTTGCAGACGTAACCGAAGTCTCTACAATACCGCCATCTCAACGGGGTGCGGCTGTCGCAAAACAGTCCTGCTGAGAACAGACCCGTCGAACCTGAACCGGTTAGTACCGCCGTAGGGATTTGAGACGCTAATCATTGATATAACCGATGTCATTTTCATTTAGCATCTTCTCAGATCCTTTGCTATCTGCTAATAATAAACATTAATAATTAATGTACATAATTATCAATATTTTTAATTATTGATATATGAAACTATAGGAGAGCAAAGTGTTTACGAAATTATTTTCCAGCTTTATTGCTATCAGTATGCTATCTATTTCTGCCAGTGTCTTTGCTCAAACAGGTCAGGCAAAGCCTACCCTGACAGTTTATACTTATGATTCATTTGCGTCTGAATGGGGGCCAGGGCCTGCCATCAAAAAAGCCTTTGAAGCGGAATGTGGCTGTGAACTGAAACTTGTTGCGTTGGAAGATGGCGTATCCTTACTGAACCGTTTAAGGATAGAAGGTAAAAAAACACCAGCAGATATTATACTGGGCTTAGATAACAACCTGATTCAAGCCGCTCAGCAAACAGGGTTATTCACACCAAGTCACGTCGATACCTCAAAACTGAAATTACCCATCACTTGGCACAACACGACGTTTATTCCTTACGATTACGGTTATTTTGCCTTTATTTACAACAAAAATACCCTGCCTCATCCCCCCAAAAGTATGGATGAATTAATCAATAACCACCAGAATTGGAAGATTATTTACCAAGACCCACGCACCAGCACGCCGGGCTTGGGGCTACTGCTCTGGATGCAGGAACTCTATGGCGACAAAGCCGCTCAGGAGTGGCAGAAAGTTGCCAAAAAGACACTCACCGTCACTAAAGGTTGGAGTGAAGCCTATGGCCTGTTTCTGAAAGGTGAAGGTGATATGGTGCTGAGCTATACCACATCACCGGGCTATCACATTATGGCGGAGAAAAAAGATAACTACGCCGCCGCTATCTTCAAGGAAGGACACTACTTGCAGATTGAAGTGGCCGCTCAAGTGACCTCAAGTAAACAGCCAGAACTGGCACAGAAGTTTATGAACTTCATGCTTTCTCCGGCATTTCAGCAAGTCATTCCAACAACCCAATGGATGTATCCTGTCATTGATATCACTTTGCACGACGTTTTCAAACAACTTCCCATTCCTGAGAAATCGCTGCAATTCAACGCAGATGATGTGGCAAAACACCGTACAAAATGGATACGTACATGGCAAAGCGCTGTAAGCCGTTAATCGCGGGTTGGTTATTGCCGGGGGTTATTGCCTCCGGCCTGTTAATTATGGTTGCCCTGTCAGCATTCGGGGCGCTGTGGTTCAATGCGCCTGAAAGCCATTGGCAGGAACTATTGAATGACAGTTATCTCTGGCATGTCATTCGATTCACCTTCTGGCAGGCATTTCTATCTGCCGTTTTATCGGTAACACCCGCCATTTTTCTGGCACGGGCACTTTTCCGGCGCCACTTTCCCGGCAAGACACTATTTCTGCGCTTATGCGCCATGACATTGATTCTTCCTGTTTTGGTTGCCCTGTTTGGTATTCTCACCGTTTATGGTCAGACCGGCTGGCTGGCTAATATTTTCCAATGGATGGGTGTTGAATATCGTTTTACACCTTATGGTCTACAAGGGATTTTGCTGGCACACATTTTCTTTAATATGCCAATGGCTACACGGTTATTACTGCAATCTCTGGAAAGTATTGCCATTGAGCAGCGCCAACTTGCTGCCCAGCTAGGTATGAGCGAATGGCAGCATTTTCGTTTTATTGAGTGGCCTTATCTGCGCCGCCAAATTTTACCGACAGGAGCACTGATTTTTATGCTGTGCTTTGCCAGTTTCGCTACCGTTCTTGCTCTTGGTGGGGGGCCCGCCGCAACGACTATTGAACTTGCCATTTATCAGGCTCTCAGCTACGACTACGATCTTGGTCATGCCGCCCTGCTTGCCTTGATACAACTTTTTTGCTGTCTCGGTTTGGTGCTCCTTAGCCAAAAACTTAAAGGCGCACTTTCCGTGGGTTATGGGCATCAAAAACAATGGCGTAATCCACAGGATCCATGGCTGCAAAAATTATCTGATGGCTTACTGATTGGCATCGCATTACTGCTATTAATTCCCCCTTTATTGGCAGTCATCATCGATGGCCTGAACCGTGACATTTTTAATGTTTTAAGCCAAACAGCTTTATGGCAAGCCCTTACAACCTCCATCATTATTGCGCTGGGTGCAGGATTACTGTGTGTTATTCTCACCATGATGTTGCTATGGAGCAGCCGAGAATTACGCTTACGCCATTTTTCTCGATGGGGACAAGCAATGGAAACCAGCGGATTGTTGATCCTTGCCATGCCGGGGATCGTCCTTGCCACTGGTTTTTTTCTCCTGTTAAACACCACTATTGGCATACCTCAATCACCTTACGGGCTGGTTATCTTGACCAATGCATTGATGGCGATCCCTTACGCATTAAAAGTATTGGAAAACCCAATGCGCGATCTGGCTGAGCGTTACAATTCCCTATGCCGCTCCCTCAATATTCAGGGAATTCACCGCCTGTACTGGATCGAGCTTAAGGCATTAAAAATTCCATTGGCACAAGCATTAGCTTTCGCCTGTGTATTATCCATTGGCGATTTTGGTGTGATCGCGTTATTTGGCAATGAAGATTTCCGCACTTTGCCTTATTACCTTTCCCAACAAATTGGGGCATATCGCAATCAGGATGGCGCCGTGACCGCATTTTTGTTGCTCCTGCTGTGTTTTGTTTTATTCACTGTGATTGAACGCTTACCGAGCCGACGCCATGATTAAACTTGAAAATGTCATTTATACTTATGAACACTTTGCCATGCATTTTAATGTAAGCGTAGAAGCTGGGGAACGCATTGCAATCCTCGGCCCAAGCGGGGCGGGTAAAAGCACATTGCTAAGTTTAATCGCGGGATTTCAGTTTCCAGAGCACGGTACTATCTGGCTGGATGGCGAAAATCATACGCAGACTTCACCTTCCAGGCGGCCGGTTTCGATGTTGTTTCAGGAAAATAACCTGTTTTCCCACTTAACCATTGAGCAAAATATTGGTTTGGGATTACATCCGGGATTACGGCTAAATGCTGAGCAAAAAAAAACATTGCAACAGATTGCCTCGCAAGTATCACTGGGAGAATGTTTATCACGCCTGCCCGCTCAACTTTCAGGCGGACAACGCCAGCGAGCAGCATTGGCACGTTGTTTAGTCCGCCACCAACCGATTTTATTGCTGGATGAACCCTTTTCGGCACTTGATCCGGCGTTACGCAATGAAATGCTGGAATTACTGGATCAAATATGTACTGAACAGCAAATGACTTTACTCATGGTGTCCCATAATCTTGATGATGCAGCTAAAATTGCTCCACGTTCTTTGCTGATTGTGGATGGCAAAATTTATTATGATGGGGCGACGGAGAAGTTGGTGAGTGGCGAGGCGGCTGAGGCGGTGGTTTTGGGGATAGGTTGATGTTGGTGGGTAAATTAACAACTATTCTCCTCCGAAAAATGCTGAACGCCTCTTATAAATAAAGGAAAGATCCCAACGCTTGTGGCTGGGATCATCTTCTGGGGATATTCCGCATCCAGTAAAATTTTCTTTTCATTTATGTCTGAATATAAAAACAATATATCAACTAATATATCAACTAATATGGCTCCAGTCTCATAAGGTATCTCTTTTGCGTTATTGTTAATGCGTTGGATATTGAATCTGCCTATATATTTTATGCTGCATAAACCTCATTAATCTAAATGGATTTATTTTTACTCCGGCCTGAATAAGTCTTTAGATAGTAATATCAGCACTTTAAAATTTCGTGTTATTAAAAATAGTTATCACATGATAACCGCTTTTAATAACGCAAAAATAAAATATATAGCTAGCATCATAATAGGACTAGTTCCGGATCATCTAATATGAGGTGTTTGAATATGTTATCATATATTGGAAAAGTCATATTTTTACTCTTTTTCCTTTACACGTTATTAGTACCCTATACGATAACGAATTCCTTTGCAGAGGGGGATCGTACAACTGAAAGACATACGAGAAAAGCAGATGAGAACAATAATATCGGTGTGCAAGTTAACATATCAGATAAAAAATATTGGAATTCTGATACCCATATAAACAATGGCGTAAAAGAAAACAATTACACCTCAGATGCTGATGTACAAAATGTGATTGCTAAAAACCTTCAATTGGCTGGTAATTTCCTGTCATCTTCGCCTTCAGAATTGGCAGAACAAGCCAAATCCTATGCGTTAGGGCAAGTTAACGGTCTGGTAACGTCTGAGGCACAAAAATGGTTGTCACAGTTTGGTACTGCCAGAATTAATTTTGCCATAGATAACGAGGGAAAACTAAAAAACAGTTCCCTCGATCTTTTACTACCACTTTATGACAATAAAGCGGATTGGTTATTTTTCTCTCAACTGGGTTATCGCAACAAAGATAGCCGGAATACCATGAACCTGGGGTTGGGTGGCCGTTATTTTTATGAAGACTGGATGTATGGCCTGAATACCTTTTATGACTATGACCTGACGGGCAAAAATCAGCGTCTTGGTCTGGGCGGGGAACTCTGGAGAGATTACGTTAAAGTATCCGCTAATACTTATTATCGTGTAAGTGACTGGAAAAATTCACGGGATTTTGCCGGTTACCATGAACGCACGGCCAACGGTTATGACATTAGAGGGGAGTTCTTCTTACCCGCTTACCCTAATCTGGGTGTCAAACTGTCTTATGAACAGTATTTTGGCGATCAAGTGACTTTATTCGATCGTGACACCAAACAGAAAGATCCTAACCTGGCTATAATGGGGCTGTCTTACACCCCAGTTCCGCTATTTACTCTGGGTGTGGATTATAAACAAGCGGCAGGTGGGCACAGCGAAGCACAGTTTTTGGCTAATTTAAGCTATAAACTGGGTGTTCCTCTGAGTGCGCAATTATCGTCAGAAAACGTGGCGCTGGCAAGGCAATTAGCAGGCAGCCGATATGATTTGGTAGAAAGAAATAATCATATCGTGCTTGATCATCAGGCAAAGCCAGCCGCTCAATTGTCGCTGCCGGATACTGTCATCGGGTATAGTGGGAATCAGCAGGATGTTACAGTCAAATTCTCTTCTGATTCTCCGGCTAAGCAGATTCGTTGGGAAACCAAACCAGACTTTGAAAAGAACGGAGGGAAACTCTCTTCTCAGTTCGGCAACACAATCAAAGTCACCCTGCCAACCTATTTACCTGGCGATAACCAAAATAACAGTTACCCCATTTCTGCTTTTGCTGAGTGGGAAAATGGCCAAAAATCAGCGCCTGCTGAAATGCGTGTCATTGTTAAGCCCTTTATGCTGAAAAAGCTGGAAGAAGCTAACTTTACTCCTGCAGGGCCATTGCTTGCGACGGGGGAGGCTAAGGACGGATATACGTTTGACCCTGTGATTACTTTTGATACGGCCGATGGCGCACCGATAAAAAATGCCACCATTAATCATGTTCAGTGGATAACCGATCCTAAAGTCGGCCCAGATACTGGGTTAGAATTGCTTGGTTTGGGAACTTCTGATTCTGCCGCGATTGATGAAAACGGGCATTTCAAACACAAACCTATCTTAGTGAGTAAAGAGCCACATAAAAATGTCAAAGTGTACCTGAAAATGGATAGCCAGGCTCCACAATTAGTGGGAGAGGTCGGCTTTGATATAAACATAGATGGATTCCACTTTGAGAAAATTGAGGTTTCACCGGCAACACCGTCACTGATAGCCAATGGTTCTCAGACTTATACCTACAAGGCAGTGGTGTTAGATGGTAATAACAAGCCGATCGGAAACCAGAAAATCAACAATGTGAATTGGAGCATTAAGCAAAATGGTAAGGATATGAGCACCACTGCGCCTAATATCACGTTTACGACCAGCGGGGATACCACGACGCCGGATGGGGAACTAACGGCAAAACTGAGTAGTAAAGAGGAAATGAAAGATGTGGTAGTTTCGCTTTCCATTCAGGGCAAAGCGGCTGTCCCTGCACAAAACAAAGTGACCTTTGTTAAGGATACCCAAGATTATAGTATTAGTAAGGATGGCATTAAACCCGAGAAATTAACGTCTCTAACGGCCGATGGTTACCAGCAGTATCAATTTATGGCGACTATCCTGGATATTAGTGGCAAACCAGTTGACGCGGATACCGTCATTAATGATGCACACTGGAAGATAGATGAACCATCAGATGCCGCTAAATATGGCATAACACTAACCTCAGAGACTAAAACGGATGGCAAAGGAAACTTAAAGGCAATCTTAAGTAGTACTCAGGAGTTCACTGGGGATGTGGTGGTTTCACTTTCCGTTCATGGCAAAACTGCTGCTTCCGCAAAAACTAACGTTGCCTTTATTGCGCATAGTATTAGTAAGAATGGCATTAAATCCGAGGAATTAACGTCTCTATCGGCCAATGGTTACCAGCAGTATCAATTTATGGCGACTATCCTGGATGCTAATGGCAGCCCCGTTAAAGCGGGTACAGTCATTAAGGATGCACTCTGGCAGATAGATAAACCAACAGACGCCGCTAAATCTGGCCTAACACTAACCCCAGAGAATAAAACGGATAGCAAAGGAAATTTAAAGGTAATCTTAAGTAGTACTCAGGCATTCACTGGGGATGTGGTGGTTTCACTTAAGGTTGGGACACAGGGTCCTGTCCAATCAACAGATACTCCGGTAGAGTTCGGCATATCGGGGATAATACCGCCTACCATGACAATGAATACATTAACATCTGCATCGCCCGATGGTTCCCAACAGTATCAATTTACGGTGTCTGCCCAGGATGCTAAGGGCAACCCCATTAAATCGGGTACAGTCGTTCATGATGCAGTCTGGAAGATAGAAAAAATATCAGGTATCGATGAATCTGCAGTAAAACTAACCCCAGATAATACAGTGGATAAAGACGGAAACTTAAGTGCAATCTTAACTAGTGTTAATACGTTAGGATCTACTGATGATTTAAATGGTTCTATCGATGTTTCACTTACGATTGGGACACAAAGTCCTGTCTCATTAACGGGTTCTCTGATAGAGTTCAAACCAGGATCGATATCGATAGTCACAATGACCCCAAGTATCCCTTTAGTAGTATATGGATATACTAATCTGCAAGTCATCGTTAGGGATGGTCAAGGTAGGGGCTTTGCTAACAAGACAGTTAAGTGGAATATATCAGTTAATCAGGGTGGTGACCTGAGCGCGGCAGTCATTGCGCCAACAAGTAGTACAACCAATAATGATGGTAAAGCTACCACAACATTGGCCAGTATTAAGCCTCAAATCGTTACCGTAACGGTTTCAGTGGATGACATAGGAGACAGTCAGCCTACGTCTATGACGTTCGAATTGCCAGGGGTTACAGGTTACAACCATACACACAATCAAAGTAATACGGAGGCACAATTTAGTGTGAAGTTGCTGGATACTCTAGGTCATCCTTTTAAAGAAAATTATAATATTCCTTTTAAGGCGTGGTTAATAGGGGCGGCAAAAGACGCCAAGGGCAATCTTGAAACATACAAACCTATCGACAGCACAAGATTTGAGGTTAAGATGACAAAAGACGGTAATCATGCTGAGGGGTTGGAGATTAACGTAACGGATACGCAGTCTAAGGCTATATCATCAGGTGAAAGCCTTCATATTCTTGCATGTTTTGGCATAGGTGATTCTGTGAGAGAAGCTCAAGATCAAGTAATACACTGTGATGAGCATGATGATGTCAATGCGTGGATTGTTAGTCCGTAACTTTAACTTTGCTTAAGGATAGCTATTTTATCATCACGTAAATGTAGACTCGGCTTTTTAGGTTGGCATGTGTAGGCAATTAACCCCGACACAGTGTCCAGTAAAAAGCCGGGTCTTTTTCACTTTCTGTTACAAATCGCCACCTTTAACAACCGCTTATCTTAAACTAAACGTTCACGTTTCACATAAAATGGCGATAACACAAAATCGTAAACAGGGGAGTACAGGCTCTAATCAATCACAACAATACCTTCGAAAAAGCCGCGCTAAATGTTCTCCTGCGGGAGTGAGCTTTGTATCTCTTCGTTGAACAAGTCTAAAAGTCGCAAATGGTAATTGTTCTTTAAGGTTTAAAGCGACAAATTGCTGATCAAATAAAGCCTCACTAACCACACCTGTCGCCACAATCGTTAAAAGGTCATGTAAATGCTTGCCCTTTTATCCCCCCTTTTATCCCCGATTTTATTGTACGGATGATTATGGGGTTTATGACCTTCTTCCCGAAGAGGGGCATCTGACGGGAAAGACGTTCACCCAACGCATAGAGAGAACGAATTTAACTCATCGTACTCGAATCAAAAGACTGAATCGCAAAACGATAGGCCACTCTAAAAAATGATAGGGACTTTCATTGGCGTGAGTACTATTTTTGATATATTTTTGATATTCAATCTAACTATTTAATACATAACCCACGTTCTTTGCTGATTGTGGATGGCAAAATTTATTATGATGGGGCGACGGAGAAGTTGGTGAGTGGCGAGGCGGCTGAGGCGGTGGTTTTGGGGATAGGTTGATGTTGGTGGGTAAATTAACAACTATTCTCCTCCGAAAAATGCTGAACGCCTCTTATAAATAAAGGAAAGATCCCAACGCTTGTGGCTGGGATCATCTTCTGGGGATATTCCGCATCCAGTAAAATTTTCTTTTCATTTATGTCTGAATATAAAAACAATATATCAACTAATATATCAACTAATATGGTTCCAGTCTCATAAGGTATCTCTTTTGCGTTATTGTTAATGCGTTGGATATTGAATCTGCCTATATATTTTATGCTGCACAAACCTCATTAATCTAAATGGATTTATTTTTACTCCGGCCTGAATAAGTCTTTAGATAGTAATATCAGCACTTTAAAATTTCGTGTTATTAAAAATAGTTATCACATGATAACCATTTTTAATAACGCAAAAATAAAATATATAGCTAGCATCATAATAGGACTAGTTCCGGATCATCTAATATGAGGTGTTTGAATATGTTATCATATATTGGAAAAGTCATATTTTTACTTTTTTTCCTTTACACGTTATTAGTACCCTATACGATAACGAATTCCTTTGCAGAAGGGGATCGTACAACTGAAAGACATACGAGAAAAGCAGATGAGAACAATAATATCGGTGTGCAAGTTAACACATCAGATAAAAAATATTGGAATTCTGATACCCATATAAACAATGGCGTAAAAGAAAACAATTACACCTCAGATGCTGATGTACAAAATGTGATTGCTAAAAACCTTCAATTGGCTGGTAATTTCCTGTCATCTTCGCCTTCAGAATTGGCAGAACAAGCCAAATCCTATGCGTTAGGGCAAGTTAACGGTCTGGTAACGTCTGAGGCACAAAAATGGTTGTCACAGTTTGGTACTGCCAGAATTAATTTTGCCATAGATAACGAGGGAAAACTAAAAAACAGTTCCCTCGATCTTTTACTACCACTTTATGACAATAAAGCGGATTGGTTATTTTTCTCTCAACTGGGTTATCGCAACAAAGATAGCCGGAATACCATGAACCTGGGGTTGGGTGGCCGTTATTTTTATGAAGACTGGATGTATGGCCTGAATACCTTTTATGACTATGACCTGACGGGCAAAAATCAGCGTCTTGGTCTGGGCGGGGAACTCTGGAGAGATTACGTTAAAGTATCCGCTAATACTTATTATCGTGTAAGTGACTGGAAAAATTCACGGGATTTTGCCGGTTACCATGAACGCACGGCCAACGGTTATGACATTAGAGGGGAGTTCTTCTTACCCGCTTACCCTAATCTGGGTGTCAAACTGTCTTATGAACAGTATTTTGGCGATCAAGTGACTTTATTCGATCGTGACACCAAACAGAAAGATCCTAACCTGGCTATAATGGGGCTGTCTTACACCCCAGTTCCGCTATTTACTCTGGGTGTGGATTATAAACAAGCGGCAGGTGGGCACAGCGAAGCACAGTTTTTGGCGAATTTAAGCTATAAACTGGGTGTTCCTCTGAGTGCGCAATTATCGTCAGAAAACGTGGCGCTGGCAAGGCAATTAGCAGGCAGCCGATATGATTTGGTAGAAAGAAATAATCATATCGTGCTTGATCATCAGGCAAAGCCAGCCGCTCAATTGTCGCTGCCGGATACTGTCATCGGGTATAGTGGGAATCAGCAGGATGTTACAGTCAAATTCTCTTCTGATTCTCCGGCTAAGCAGATTCGTTGGGAAACCAAACCAGACTTTGAAAAGAACGGAGGGAAACTCTCTTCTCAGTTCGGCAACACAATCAAAGTCACCCTGCCAACCTATTTACCTGGCGATAACCAAAATAACAGTTACCCCATTTCTGCTTTTGCTGAGTGGGAAAATGGCCAAAAATCAGCGCCTGCTGAAATGCGTGTCATTGTTAAGCCCTTTATGCTGAAAAAGCTGGAAGAAGCTAACTTTACTCCTGCAGGGCCATTGCTTGCGACGGGGGAGGCTAAGGACGGATATACGTTTGACCCTGTGATTACTTTTGATACGGCCGATGGCGCACCGATAAAAAATGCCACCATTAATCATGTTCAGTGGATAACCGATCCTAAAGTCGGCCCAGATACTGGGTTAGAATTGCTTGGTTTGGGAACTTCTGATTCTGCCGCGATTGATGAAAACGGGCATTTCAAACACAAACCTATCTTAGTGAGTAAAGAGCCACATAAAAATGTCAAAGTGTACCTGAAAATGGATAGCCAGGCTCCACAATTAGTGGGAGAGGTCGGCTTTGATATAAACATAGATGGATTCCACTTTGAGAAAATTGAGGTTTCACCGGCAACACCGTCACTGATAGCCAATGGTTCTCAGACTTATACCTACAAGGCAGTGGTGTTAGATGGTAATAACAAGCCGATCGGAAACCAGAAAATCAACAATGTGAATTGGAGCATTAAGCAAAATGGTAAGGATATGAGCACCACTGCGCCTAATATCACGTTTACGACCAGCGGGGATACCACGACGCCGGATGGGGAACTAACGGCAAAACTGAGTAGTAAAGAGGAAATGAAAGATGTGGTAGTTTCGCTTTCCATTCAGGGCAAAGCGGCTGTCCCTGCACAAAACAAAGTGACCTTTGTTAAGGATACCCAAGATTATAGTATTAGTAAGGATGGCATTAAACCCGAGAAATTAACGTCTCTAACGGCCGATGGTTACCAGCAGTATCAATTTATGGCGACTATCCTGGATATTAGTGGCAAACCAGTTGACGCGGATACCGTCATTAATGATGCACACTGGAAGATAGATGAACCATCAGATGCCGCTAAATATGGCATAACACTAACCTCAGAGACTAAAACGGATGGCAAAGGAAACTTAAAGGCAATCTTAAGTAGTACTCAGGAGTTCACTGGGGATGTGGTGGTTTCACTTTCCGTTCATGGCAAAACTGCTGCTTCCGCAAAAACTAACGTTGCCTTTATTGCGCATAGTATTAGTAAGAATGGCATTAAATCCGAGGAATTAACGTCTCTATCGGCCAATGGTTACCAGCAGTATCAATTTATGGCGACTATCCTGGATGCTAATAGCAACCCCGTTAAAGCGGGTACAGTCATTAAGGATGCACTCTGGCAGATAGATAAACCAACAGACGCCGCTAAATCTGGCCTAACACTAACCCCAGAGAATAAAACGGATAGCAAAGGAAATTTAAAGGTAATCTTAAGTAGTACTCAGGCATTCACTGGGGATGTGGTGGTTTCACTTAAGGTTGGGACACAGGGTCCTGTCCAATCAACAGATACTCCGGTAGAGTTCACTCCAGCTCTGGGAGGTATTACATTCGAGAGATTAAAATCTTTATCGCCCAATGGTTCCGCACAGTATCAATTTACGGCGTCTGGCCTGGATGATAATGGCAACCCCGTTAAAGCGGGTACCGTCATTAATGATGCACAGTGGAGTATAGTTAACATACAAGGCGCCGCTGCCTCTGACGTAGTACTAACGCCAGATAATACAGTGGATAGCAACGGAAACATAAAGGCAACCTTAACTAGTACTAAGAAGATCGAGGGTCATATCATTGTTTCACTTAAGATTGGGACACTGAGTCCTGTCCAATCAGATAAATCTACGATAGGGTTCAACCCAGGAAAGATATCGTCAATATCAAAGTCCACAAGTCTGCCTGTAGTAATATCTGGAAGTAATAATCTGGAAGTCATCGTTACTGATGGTGATGATAGGTACTTTCCTAACAAGGAAGTTAAGTGGGAGATATCAGTTGGACCGGGTGGTGACAAGAGCGCGGTAACCATTTCCCCAGCAAGTAGTACAACCAATAACGATGGTAAAGCTAGCACAACATTGACCAGTACTAAGCCTCAAATTGTTACCATAAAGGCTTCAGTGGATGGCATGGGAGAAAGTCCGGAGCAGAATGTGGTGTTCGTATTAGGGGCTACTGATTACGCCCGGGATAGAAACAGTACTACTGATACGAAGACAAGCTTTAGTTTGAAGTTGCAGGATAATAACCGTAATACTTTTATAAATAGGGATAATATTACTATTACGCCGTGGCTAATAGGGGCAAAATTTAATAACAATAATCTTGAACAATACGAGGTTATCAACAACCCAACAAGATATGTTATTAATACAGTAAAAGACGGTAACAATAATGAAGGGAAGGTTGAGATTGAAATAACGGATAAGTCGTCTAGGGGAACAGCAGCAACTGCTCATAACTATCATATTCTTGCATGTTTTGGCTTAGGTGATACTGTGGCAGAAGCTCAAAAACAAATAATATATTGTAATTATGAGGGGGACTCTGAAGCGTGGATTATTGCAGATTAACTTTGCTTAATCTTAAGGATAGCTATTTTATCATCACGTAAATATAGACTCGGCTTTTTAGGTTGGCATGTGTAGGCAATTAACCCCGACACAGCGTCCAGTAAAAAGCCGGGTCTTTTTCACTTTCTGTTACAAATCGCCATCTTTAACAACCGCTTATCTTAAACTAAACGTTCACGTTTCACATAAAATGGCGATCACACAAAATCGTAAACAGGGGAGTACAGGCTCTAATCAATCACAACAATACCTTCGAAAAAGCCGCGCTAAATGTTCTCCTGCGGGAGTGAGCTTTGTATCTCTTCGTTGAACAAGTCTAAAAGTCGCAAATGGTAATTGTTCTTTAAGGTTTAAAGCGACAAATTGCTGATCAAATAAAGCCTCACTAACCACACCTGTCGCCACAATCGTTAAAAGGTCATGTAAATGCTTGCCCTTTTATCCCCCCTTTTATCCCCGATTTTATTGTACGGATGATTATGGGGTTTATGACCTTCTTCCCGAAGAGGGGCATCTGACGGGAAAGACGTTCACCCAACGCATAGCGAGAACGAATTTAACTCATCGTACTCGAATCAAAAGACTGAATCGCAAAACGATAGGCCACTCTAAAAAATGATAGGGACTTTCATTGGCGTGAGTACTATTTTTGATATATTTTTGATATTCAATCTAACTATTTAATACATAACCATATGAGGTGTGTAAATATGTTATCATATATTGGAAAAGCCATATTTTTACTCTTTTTCCTTTACACGTTATTAGTACCCTATACGATAACGAATTCCTTTGCAGAGGGGGATCGTACTTTTATTGCGCATAGTATTAGTAAGAATGGTATTACATTCGAGAGATTAAAATCTTTATCGCCCAATGGTTCCGCACAGTATCAATTTACGGCGTCTGGCCTGGATGATAATGGCAACCCCGTTAAAGCGGGTACCGTCATTAATGATGCACATTGGAGTATAGTTAACATACAAGGCGCCGCTGCCTCTGACGTAGTACTAACGCCAGATAATACAGTGGATAGCAACGGAAACATAAAGGCAACCTTAACTAGTACTAAGAAGCTCGAGGGTCATATCACTGTTTCACTTAAGATTGGGACACTGAGTCCTGTCCAATCAGATAAATCTACGATAGGGTTCAACCCAGGAAAGATATCGTCAATATCAAAGTCCACAAGTGTGCCTTTAATGATATATGACAGTAATGATCTGGAAGTCATCGTTACTGATGGTGATGATAAGTACTTTCCTAACAAGGAAGTTAAGTGGGAGATATCAGTTGGGCCGGGTGGTGACAAGAGCGCGGTAACCATTTCCCCAGCAAGTAGTACAACCGGTAACGATGGTAAAGCTCGCACAACATTGACCAGTACTAAGCCTCAAACCGTTACCGTAACGGCTTCAACGGATGGCCTAGGAGAAACGCAGGTGAATGTGGTGTTCGTATTAGGGTTTAAGGATTACGTCAAGAAAGATAGTACTGATTCGCAGACAAAATTCAGTGTGAAGTTTCGGGATTATAACGGTAACATCTTTATAAATAAGGATAATATTACTATTACGCCGTGGCTAATAGGGGCAGAATTTAAGAACAATAAGCTTGGAAGCTACAAGGCTATCAACGACTCAAGATATGATATTAAGACAATAAAAAACGCTAACAATAATGATGGGACGTTTGAGATTCAAATAACGGATAATGCGTCTAAGGGAAAAGCAGCACCTGATCATAACTATCATATTCTTGCATGTTTTGGCATAGGTGATACTTTGGCAGAAGCTCAAAAACAATACATATATTGTGATGGACGAAGTTTGGATATGGATAATCTAGCGTGGATTATTGCAGATTAACTTTGCTTAATCTTAAGGATAGCTACTTTATCATCACGTAAATATAGACTCGGCTTTTTAGGTTGGCATGTGTAGGCAATTAACCCCGACACAGCGTCCAGTAAAAAGCCGCGCTAAATGTTCTCCTGCGGGAGTGAGCTTTGTATCTCTTCGTTGAACAAGTCTAAAAGTCGCAAATGGTAATTGTTCTTTAAGGTTTAAAGCGACAAATTGCTGATCAAATAAAGCCTCACTAACCACACCTGTCGCCACAATCGTTAAAAGGTCATGTAAATGCTTGCCCTTTTATCCCCCCTTTTATCCCCGATTTTATTGTACGGATGATTATGGGGTTTATGACCTTCTTCCCGAAGAGGGGCATCTGACGGGAAAGACGTTCACCCAACGCATAGAGAGAACGAATTTAACTCATCGTACTCGAATCAAAAGACTGAATCGCAAAACGATAGGCCACTCTAAAAAATGATAGGGACTTTCATTGGCGTGAGTACTATTTTTGATATATTTTTGATATTCAATCTAACTATTTAATACATAACCATATGAGGTGTGTAAATATGTTATCATATATTGGAAAAGCCATATTTTTACTCTTTTTCCTTTACACGTTATTAGTACCCTATACGATAACGAATTCCTTTGCAGAGGGGGATCGTACTTTTATTACGCATAGTATTAGTAAGAATGGCATTAAATCCGAGGAATTAACGTCTCTATCGGCCGATGGTTACCAGCAGTATCAATTTATGGCGACTATTCTGGATACTAATGGCAGCCCCGTTAAAGCGGGTACAGTCATTAAGGATGCACATTGGAATATAGATAAAATAACAGGCGCCGCTAAATCTGACGTAATACTAACTCCAGAGACTAAAACGGATGGCAACGGAAACTTAAAGGCAATCTTAACTAGTACTCAGGAATTCTCTGGTAATGTCGTTGTTTCACTTAAGGTTGGAACACAGAGTCCTGTCCAATCAGCAGATTCTTCGGTAGAGTTCAAACCAGGATCGTTATCGGGAATAACACCGCACTTAGCAAGGACCCCAACAAGCCCTTATGCAGTAATATATATAAAGCATCCTCTGGAATTCAACGCTACTGATAGTAATGGTAACGTCTTGTCTAACAAGACAGTTAACTGGGAGATATCCGTTGGGCAGGGTGGTGACAAGAGCGCGGTAACCATTTCCCCAGCAAGTAGTACAAGCGGTCACGATGGTAAAGTTAGCATAACATTGACCAGTACTAAGCCTCAAACCGTTACCGCAACGGCTTCAGTGGATGGCAGAAAAATTCAGACTATGGATGTGAAGTTCATATTGCCAGAGTCTTTTGATTATGACGCTTCGCAGATTGACAATAGTAATGCCAAGCAGACACTTAGTGTGAAGATGCAGGATCCTGACGGTAACGCTATTGTAAATACGAATGGTGAAATTCCTATTCAAACGTGGCTGATATGGGCATTCAAGCAACATACCGGCGATAAGTATGGCCCCGCCACAGTTACCACCGACCCAAGGTTTATTGTTAGCAATAAGGTAATAGGTGACAATCTTGAGGGACAATTGAGTTTTGACGTAACAGATAGTAAGAATACTAATGGTACTGCTATGGTATATCCGCCAAATTATCAAGTTATTGGATGTTTTGGCGTAGGTCGTTCTCTGGAAGAAGCTCAAACTCAAGTAATATACTGTGATGAGAGCAGTCTGGAGGGGTGGTTTGTCCCTGAGTAACTTTGCTTAAGCTTAAGGATAACTATTTTACCATCACGTAAATGTAGACTCGGCTTTTTAGGTTGGCATGTGTAGGCAATTAACCCCGACACAGCGTCCAGTAAAAAGCCGGGTCTTTTTCACTTTCTGTTACAAATCGCCATCTTTAACAACCGCTTATCTTAAGCTAAACGTTCACGTTTCACATAAAATGGCGATAACACAAAATCGTAAACAGGGGAGTACAGGCTCTAATCAATCACAACAATACCTTCGAAAAAGCCGCGCTAAATGTTCTCCTGCGGGAGTGAGCTTTGTATCTCTTCGTTGAACAAGTCTAAAAGTCGCAAATGGTAATTGTTCTTTAAGGTTTAAAGCGACAAATTGCTGATCAAATAGGGCTTCATTAACCACATCTGTCGCCACAATCGTTAAAAAATCACTTTCAGCGACTAAGCTCATATACCTTGATTACTGCGTATAAATAATTTTGCGCCGAGAGAATCTTCTAAATCACGTATTGATTTAGTTAAAGCCGGTTGGGAGAGTGACAAAAAACGACTGGCAGCTCTGATACTGCCGTGACGATTAATTTCAACAAAAGCACGTAGTTGATTGAGCTTTATGGGTGTTGCCATTTTTTTCTCTTGCGATAACTTTTAATTATATAGGAAAAGTTAATTGTATCTTATTTAAATAAAATTTACTGTCTACATTAGAGTTGAATAATGAAGACAGGTTCCACATTAAAGAATAAAAATATTTGTTAATTATTCTCTTAATTAAATAAAAATAATTTAATTGGAATCAGATTAACTTAATTTATTAACGTGAATTAATGTTGATGGAATAAAAATACCCACCATGTTTTTAGATAACTAAAAGAGATAATAATTATGGATATTTTATTAAGCGAATCTGTTAAGCAAATTGTCGGAAAATTACAAAGCTGGCGCCGTGATTTTCACCAGTTTGCTGAATCAGGTTGGTTAGAATTCAGAACTGCAACTATCGTGGCAGATGAACTGCATCGTTTAGGCTATAACCTGAAAATGGGAAAAGAAGTTATCAAGGCAGACGCCCGAATGGGTGTACCGCCGGAGCAGTCACTACAAGCACAGGAACAGCGCGCAATCAGGCAAGGTGCTTTGACTGCATGGTTGCCGCATTTTTCAAGTGGATTTACGGGCATTGTTGCGACGCTCGATACAGGCAAACCTGGGCCAACGCTGGCTTTTCGGGTTGATATGAATGCCCTTGACCAGAATGAAGCACAAACTCATCGACATCTTCCTTACGCGGAAGGTTTTTCCTCTTGCAACGCAAACATGATGCATGCCTGTGGGCACGATGGTCATACAGCAATTGGCCTGGGGCTTGCCCATATATTGAAAAAATATGAAAGCCAACTGACAGGAAAAATAAAACTGATTTTTCAGCCTGCGGAAGCGGGAGTTGTTGATGATGTTAATTTATTTATCGCCCTTCATATTGGTCTCGGCGTGCCTCAAGGAGAATTGGTCTGCGGGAGTGATAATTTTTTCGCCACGACCAAAATAGATGTCACTTATCGTGGAATTGCCGCCCATTCTGGTGCCAAACCAGAAGATGGAAAAAATGCATTGTTGGCTGCCGCCCACGCAGTTTTAGGGTTGCAGGCAATTTCTCACCACAGTGAGGGCAGTTCACGCATTAACGTCGGAGTATTGCAGGCAGGCATTGGCCGTAACGTTATTCCTGACTATGCCTTAATGAAAGTAGAAACACGTGGCAAAACCAATGAGATCAATGAGTTTGTCTATCATCAAGCCCTGAATATTATTGATGGGGCGGCAAAAATGCAGGATGTTGAATATGAAATAGCGTTAATGGGTGCTGCGCAAAGTAGCCCACCTAGCCCGGCATGGGTCGATTTTATTTACCAGCAAGCCCAGCAATATATTCCAGAGCTTTCATCTGTTGTCAAAAGCCGTCAGCAATCTGCGGGTTCGGAGGACACAACCTATTTTATGGAACGTGTCAAAGCGAATGGCGGCCAGGCTACCTACCTTATTTTCGGCGCAGAACTCAGCGCAGGCCACCATAATGAGCGGTTTGACTTTGATGAAAATGTGATGGCAACCGCAGTAAAAACTTTGGCGACTATCGCCCTGCATCTCCCTTATTTCGATGTTACCTGATGACAAAATAATAACGACAGCAAGCACAAAGGAAATAACGATGAGTGAAGCAACTATTCCTGTAAATAAAAATCCGGGGCGTATTCTTGGTTGGATTGAAAGGATCGGTAATAAAATTCCAAATCCTTTTATTTTATTCGTTTATTTATAGCAGAATCATCATAACCTGACATATTCAATATGCTCCGTAAACAACTCATCAACCGAACATCTTTTTTGCCTCCTGATCGCTTTTGCTCCGCCCCATTTGTGTTCTATTGGGTTCAAATCCGGACTATAAGCGGGAAGCCATTCCAGTTGACATCTGCTGTCTGCTATCGCTTGTGCCGTATCATTCCGTTTATGGAAAGATGCATTGTCCATCACTATCACGGCGCCGTGTGGAAGCTTTGGCAGCAAATCTTGTGTCATCCACGCATAAAAAACATCGGCATTAATATTCTCGGTAAACAAGCTTAAGGTGACGAAGGTATTTTCGAGAATGGCACCAATGACGTTGATACGGCCTTTTGCGTGCCAGTCATGCGAACCAAAACAGCGTAACCCTTTTTCCGAATAGCCATGTTGACGTGGCATCGCCTGAGCAAAACCACTTTCATCCAAATACACAATCGGCCTGCCAGCCCGCTCATAGTCGCTGATGCGCTCGATAAATGCCTGACGAGCCTGAAGATCAGCGCGAGGGTGTTTTAACGTTTTTTTTATGGGTGATCCGAAGCCGTTTCAAGGCATAATGAATAGCCGATTGTGAGACACCTAAACGTTTTGCTCTTTCCCATTGATAGTCATCGGGAAAGTGTTGGACATCCGCCATGAGCACTGCATCAGGGATTTTCGTGGCAGGTTTATTGCGGGTCATGCAAGGTTCTATCTGATTGCACCACCGGAACAAGGTGCGCATGGAGACTTCAAAATGTGCACTCGTTTGTTCAAAAGTCAACGAATGCTTGTCTTTGTATGCCAATACTCTCTTTCGAAAATCTAAACTGTAGCCCATCTCATTTTATGCCTTGTCATCTTAGGTTTAGATATTATGTCATATTGATATGATTTAGCTATAACTGCTGTGTTAATGATAGCGACAGCTATTTTTTCCTGGTTTGATTTGAGCGTAAAAAATCCCACTAATGGAGAGCTTATCGAAGTTAAAAATTTATTGGGCGCTGAAGGATTACAGTGGATCTTACCGAATATCGTTAAAAATTTTAGTAGCTTTGCCCCACTTGGTGCCATATTAGCTTTGGTTATTGATGCGGGGCTTGCGGAAAAAGTCGGGTTATTGCAAGCCCTGATGTACAAAATGGCTTCTGGTATTAATCAACGTTATGCCAGTTATATGGTGCTATTTATCGCCTTTTTTAGCCATATTTCGTCGGATGCAGCGCTCGTTATCATGCCACCGCTAGGGGCGCTGATTTTTATTGCAGTAGGCCGACATCCCGTTGCCGGATTACTGGCCGCAATTGCGGGAGTTGCTTCGGGATTTACTGCGAACCTATTGATTGTTACAACCGATGTTCTGTTATCGGGTATCAGCACAGAAGCAGCCAAAATACTTGATCCTGATTTACAAGTCAGTGTTATTGATAACTGGTATTTTATGGCAACTTCGGTGATTGTCCTGACAATTGCAGGGGCAATTTTAACGGATAAGTTTGTAGAGCCACGTCTTCCCGCCTGGAAAGGTGATCACAATGAGAAGCTGGAAAAACTCACTCCGCAACAAAACCGTGGGTTGTTGATGAGTGGTTTATCAGCGTTAGTTTTCATTGGGATTATTGCGTTATTGGTTGTCCCTGAAAATGCCTTACTGCGTGATCCACAGACCGGAACAATTATGTAGTGGTCAAGAACTTCCGGACACCATTTTAGCCTGTTCCCATTGCTTTTCGTATTCAACGGGAGAAATGCCTCCATTAAAACTATGGGGGCGAATGTAATTATAATATTATCCGCCAAAATATTGCGTGATATCCCGTATTGCATCATGGATATCCAGATAGCCTTCCGGAGGGACCCATTCGCTTTTCAGACTCCGGAATACCCGTTCCATCGGCGAATTATCATAGCAGCAGCCCCGGCGACTCATGCTTTGGATAATCTGGTTTCGCCAAAGTAAGCGGCGGAACTTTTTGCTACTGTATTGACTGCCTTGGATGCCCTTCTATATGGCGCGTTTCCAGCGCATGACTCAGTGCCCGACAGACCAACTCTGCATCCGGTGAGGAAGAGATGGCCATGCCCACCACGCGGCGGGAAAATAAATCCATCACCACCGCGAGGTAACGCCAACCTTCCTGCGTACGAATGTACGTGATGTCCCCGCACCACCGGGTATTTGGGCTAGCCGGGGCAAAATGCTGCTGCAAAAAATCCGGCGACGCCACGTGCTCTTTCCCCGGTGGACGATACCGGTGGGCCCCCGGCTGACGACTTTGCAGGCCGCATTCTTGCATGAGCCGGCGAGCCAGCCAGCGCCCAACCGGTGTGCCCTCATTGGTCAGCAAGTGGCTCAGGGAGCGGCTGCCGATGGCTCCCCGACTTTGGTTATACAATTCACGGGTCCGGATGCGCAGCCGCAGACGCTCTGTATCGACCGGACGTTCTCGCCAATCGTAATAGGCGCTGCGTGACACCTTAAATGCCTGACAGAGTTCCGTGACCGGCCATTGGGCACGCAGCCGTGTGATCAACGAATAGCACCACTGCGTATCTCGCTCATCAACACGGCCGCCTGCTTTAAAATTTCTTTTTCCATTTCCAGACGCCTGACCTGTTTTTCCAACGCCTGTATCTGGCGTTGTTCGGGCGTTAAGGCTTTACCGGCAGGCGTTACCCCCTGTATTTCGGCCTTATACTGGCGGATCCATTTTCTCAAGGTACTGGCATCAACGGCCAGTGAACGGGCGATATCAATAACCCGTTGATGATGGAGAACAACCTGCTGAACCGCTTCCAGCTTAAATTCAACGGAATAATGGCGTTTGATCGGTTTCAATTTCATTGCCATACCTCATTGTCATGTTAATAACATTAGCAGGCTTTTGAGGTGTCCGAGATCTTTGTACCATACTGGCATCAACGGCCAGTGAACGGGCGATATCAATAACCCGTTGATGATGGAGAACAACCTGCTGAACCGCTTCCAGCTTAAATTCAACGGAATAGTGGCGTTTGATCGGTTTCAATTTCATTGTCATACCTCATTGTCATGTTAATAACATTAGCAGGCTTTTGAGGTGTCCGAGATCTTTATACCACTATAGTTTGTTGGCTAAAGCGATCGTGGCTTTCATAAACCCGCATCGGGCAATCAGTTTTCTCAACCATTCTCCCAGACAATCATCACGATTTTGGACACAGCGCATCACGGCACGAGCACCGTGGATAATTAACGTTCGGAGATGACGGTTTCCATTTTTGCTCAGGGAAGACAGCCGGTTTTTTCCACCTGAACTGTGTTGTCGGGGAACCAGGCCACACCAGGCAGAAAGTTGCCGGCCATTGGCAAATTGGGGCGCACTGACTTCACTCACGAAGGCGGCTGCAATAAGAGGACCGACGCCGGGGATCGTGAGCAGATGGTGATAACCACTTTGCTGACGAGAAAGTGCCGCTATTTCATTATCCATTTCATGAATGCGAATGTTCAGATCCCGTAGGTCTTCCCCCAAAGTATGAAGCAAACGTCGTCGTACAGAGGACAGCTCATGGCTCTCCTCTTCTAGAATCTCAGGCAGGTACTGTTGCAGTTTCTGAAGACCAGCAGGAACGATCACCCCCTCCTCAGCGAGGAAAGCCCGAATCTGGTTGGCGAGTGCGGTACGTTGTTCCACCATGAGTTGTCGGGCACTGCGCAGTGCCTTGATATCTTGCTGTTCCACCGTCTTGACCGGAACAAAATGGAGACCGGGTCGGCAGGCCGTTTCGCAGATAGCCAGTGCATCATTGGCATCATTTTTTTGATGATGGCTGAAAGCTTTAACATGCTGGGTCGGCACAAGCCTGATGATAAATCCCATCGCCTGAAGGGTTCTGCCCCAATAGTGAGAAGTTGCACAGGCCTCCATAGCAATGAGGGTTCCTGACGAAAAAGTGCGCACAGTATCAAGCAATTTTTGCCGTGAAATTTTTCGGTTCGAGGCGACAGAACCGTCCGCCATCCAGACACAGACTTGAAAAACGTTTTTGGCGAGGTCAATGCCAATGACTTTAATCGCATTCATGAGATGTTCTCCCGAAATTCAGTGCATCGGAAAAAAAGATGGCACTATTTGCTGCTGAAAAAGGGGACGTCCATCACATCACTACATATCTGAAGGGGCTCAGGGACTTCCTCTGGAAGAACCTGAATACACCTGACAAAAGGCGTGTTCTGACTATCGTCATCAGGGTTATCAAAGGCTGGATAAATTATCACGGTATTTCTGATAACCAGAGACGAGTCGGGCAATTTATCTACCAAAGCAAGCGGGTACTCTACAGATGGTTTAACCGGAAGGGAGGGCGTCGGGGGCTAACGTGGGAAAAGCTGACTCTGATCCTGAAAGTGCTGGGTTATCCTTCAAGCTGGAAAGTCCATTCAATGTTCAATTCTTGCTGAATAGGTGTGACGACTGGGATCTGTCGGGAGCCGGATGCGGTAGTTCTGCATGTCCGGTTCTGAGGAGGGATCTGCCCGGGTGACTGGGCAGGTCTACTCACCAAATGTGGTCATTCGGCGGGAATAAAAAGTGCCAGCGTTGGTTATGGTATGCTTGGGAACCCCGATTGAAACGTATCATCGCGCATACTTTTGGTAAACGAAATAAGAAAACGCTGAAAAAGTTATTGAAAAAACTGTCTAGGGCGTGTTGATGTTTTGTGAGGGATTATTAGATAGCATGATGATTTGGTATAATTACTTTCGCCAAAAAACAACCAGACCTCACCATCATGCCGCGAACTATGTTAACAGATCTCCAATGGAATAAGCTATCTGCGTTAATGCAACATGCGGGTTGGATTTATCACAAACCTGAACACCGTTTGACCGTTGAAGGCATTCTTTACCGAATGAGAACGAGCGTTCCCTGGCGCGATTTACCGCCAGAATTCGGCAAATGGAATAGTGTCTTTCAACGTTTCAATGCGTGGTCAAAGAAAGGGGTTTTACAGCTCATTTTCAAGTGGTTATCTGGGTTTGCTGATAGGGAATGGTTGTTTATTGATGGGAGTATCGTCCGTGCTCATCAGCACAGTGCCGGAGCGGCTTCAGATGATGATGAGGCGATTGGCAAAAGTTGTGGTGGACGTTCAACCAAAATTCATTTGGCCGTCGATAGTTATGGCTTGCCTGTTCATTTTGAATTGTCCGGGGGACAAGTGCATGACATTGTTCATGCTGAAAGTTTAGTCGAACAATCGCCCCCTTCGGACTTTGTGATAGCTGACAAAGGGTACGACAGTCAGGCTTTCAGAAATCATATTGAACAGCAAGGAGCAACACCGATTATTCCCTACCGGAAAAATAGCCGAAAATCGGATAAACAGATTGATAAATGTTTATATCGTTATCGTCATTTGGTGGAGAATGCGTTCGCTAGGGTTAAACATTTTCGTGCAATAGCAACAAGATACGATAAGCTTGAACGGAATTACGCCAGTATGTTGGCTCTGGCGTTTATCATTGTCTGGTTGCCCATGTGGGTTGAATGAATTATGACCTTAAAACATCAACAGACCCTAAATGCAAGGTGACCTTTTGGTGTACTGATAATTATCGTTAACGTTACGTAACCGAATTAAGCGCCTGAACCGTAAAACACTTGGTTATTCAAAATCACCTGAAATACATGACAAAATCATTGGTACTTTCATTGAACGTGAATATTATGTTTGAGGGTGATCAATGCTTTGAATACATGACCTAATATTTTATTTTTCAATCTGAATTGACGTTACTTGCAATAAAATAGTGAAAGAAGGGATGAATAACGTTGCGATTCTTGCTACCACTGGGACGATAAAGGCAGGCCTTTATCAATCTCAGTTGGAAAAAGAAAAATTGAACTTTGTAGTTCCTGATGATATTCAACAAAAAATTATTATGGAAAGTATTTTGATTTATAAAAGTGGAAATGAGGAAATGGCGTATCGATTATTAAAACCAGTTATTTCTCAACTTAAAAATATTGGGGTTGAGAAATTTATTATTGGATGTGGTGAAACTCCAGTTCTTCTTAAAAAGAATGGAACATGGATGGGTATATTGATGGTTCGAGGGAGCTAGTTAACTATTTGATTTAGTGATGTTTTTTGATTATTTTTAAGTTAAATTATTTGTTATGCAATAAGATTCATGTGATCATTTGAATGAAACAAGTTGATCTGACAATAAAAAATGATTTTATTACCAGATCAAGTTGCGACTCTTAAAAATTAATATAGCTAATCTATAAATAAGAATGGCTATTATTAAAGTGTTAATTTAATACTAAATTGATTTGATTGTCTGTAGAACTTAAATCAAGAGTTTTTCCATTTAGTATGCTGTCATACATTTCTTGTAACTTTTCAGAGCTTATATTTTTGTCAGTAAACCTGAATATAGATGCGGCGACATACTCAGGGGAAAGCTCAAAAGAAAGCCATTTCCGATTCAATTGTTCAGCAATGCTGCCTGTGGTATTTGAACCACCGAATATATCAACTACCAAATCCCCTGGATCCGTTAGCATGTTAATAAAAAATTCAGGTAATTTCGATGGAAAGCGAGCAGGGTGGACTTTTACACCAATCTTTTTGCATCCAGAAAGGTATCCTCCGTTAGATTCAGAGTTTGGAATTTGCAATAAATTCGGTGGAATGGCTCCGCCGTTATCTTTGCCGAAGCTGCTACTAATATCGTGTCCTGATGGACGCATTTTAGGAGAATAAAATTTATTAGGATCCTCTATAAGTTTCTTCATTCTATCACTATAGGGAACCAACACTTTAGTAACATCTGATTTAGGCCATTCAGTTTTACTGAACCACCATACAGTGTTTACCGAGTCTTTTACTCGAAGCTTTCTTTTATTAACCCATTCAATGGGGCTTGGTAATTTCGATGGATTGAACCAATAAAAATCTTCAGCTAAATGAAAACCGATTTCATCAATCATCCTTATCATAACGCGGAAATTGTAAGCACTTCTGACGGGGACTCCTTTCATGTAAGCACCGCCAAAATCGACAACGAAACTCCCGTCATTCTTTAGTTTCTTAAACACCAATTCACCAAATTTCAGAAACCAATCAATGTACTGTTCTTGATCGTAATTACCATATTCTTTTTTACGTTGCAATGCAAAAGGGGGACTTGTCATCACTAAATTCAAACTGCTATCAGGCAACGCTTCAAGCATTTCTAGTGAGTCTGCAATGTACATTGCGCCTAAATCAGTTCTATATGCAGGCTTTTTACCGTCGAAAATCATAACTGCTACTCATAGTCTGTAGATCTATTGTCATCAAGACTGCATTGTCTCGCGAATGGAACTAAAGATAAACCCCTCAAGAGCAAGAGTAATTTTTGCCCGTAACATCAGAAAGTTAAGGGAGAAACAGGGTTTGTCGCAAGAAGCCTTGGCAGATTTAGCTGGCTTGCATAGGACATACATTGGGTCAGTCGAAAGGTGTGAGAGAAACATATCTATAGATAATATTGACCGAATTGCTTCAGCCCTTGGTGTCTCTCCTAGTTTCCTATTGGAGAATAATGATACATGAAATTTGAGTTGCATCCTGATTGGTCAAATCTAATACGTCTATGGCCACAAGTTGAAGAGTACCAGCGTTTAGCCAATAAACATGGAATTTATGACATATTCCAAGACAATGGTGGAAAGATTTTACAGGTACTTTTACTTTTAAGTTTAAAAGTTCTCCCAGGACGGGAAGGTAATGATGCGCAGGATATTACTGGCACTGAATTTGAATTAAAATCGGTTAATATTGAGTTAACTAAAAGCTTCTCTACGCATCACCATATGAATCCCACTATAATTGCGAAATACCGGAAGGTTCCATGGATTTTTGCAATTTATAGTAACATTACTATCAGGTCTGTTTATTTACTTATGCCCAATGATTTAGAGTCCTTTTATAATAAATGGGAAAGTCAGTGGCATGACAGGGGAGGGAAAGATATAAACAATCCTAAAATTCCTGTTAAATATGTGATGGAACATGGCCGCCTGCTATGGTCATCACCGCAAGAATTACTCTGAACGCTAGAAATCACAAAACAAGGCGACATGGGTGGTTTTTAAGCATAGGGTTAATAAATTCAGAGGCAGCGAGTTTCCTCTCGCTGTTCGTAATGCTTTCCGCCTTACCTACAGGGCGCGAGCATACTTTTTAAAAGTCGATTGAATGGATACGAGAGACATGATCTAATTGGCTTTATTTTCCTTTTCATTGCTCGCTTATGACCCTGATTGAACATTTATCCGTTTTGAAAGAAACCCGCTCTGATTATAGTGGTATAAAGATCTCGGACACCTCAAAAGCCTGCTAATGTTATTAACATGACAATGAGGTATGACAATGAAATTGAAACCGATCAAACGCCATTATTCCGTTGAATTTAAGCTGGAAGCGGTTCAGCAGGTTGTTCTCCATCATCAACGGGTTATTGATATCGCCCGTTCACTGGCCGTTGATGCCAGTACCTTGAGAAAATGGATCCGCCAGTATAAGGCCGAAATACAGGGGGTAACGCCTGCCGGTAAAGCCTTAACGCCCGAACAACGCCAGATACAGGCGTTGGAAAAACAGGTCAGGCGTCTGGAAATGGAAAAAGAAATTTTAAAGCAGGCGGCCGTGTTGATGAGCGAGATACGCAGTGGTGCTATTCGTTGATCACACGGCTGAGTGCCCAATGGCCGGTCACGGAACTCTGTCAGGCACTTAAGGTGTCACGCAGCGCCTATTACGATTGGCGAGAACGTCCGGTCGATACAGAGCGTCTGCGGCTGCGCATCCGGACCCGTGAATTGTATAACCAAAGTCGGGGAGCCATCGGCAGCCGCTCCCTGAGCCACTTGCTGACCAATGAGGGCACACCGGTTGGGCGCTGGCTGGCTCGCCGGCTCATGCAAGAATGCGGCCTGCAAAGTCGTCAGCCGGGGGCTCACCGTTATCGTCCACCGGGGAAAGAGCACGTGGCGTCGCCGGATTTTTTGCAGCAGCATTTTGCCCCGGCTAGCCCAAATACCCGGTGGTGCGGGGACTATTGCGGTCGAACGACACAGGTCAGAAAACGGCAAAGGCACGGTAGATACGTCCTATTATGTCAATTCGCTGTCTCCCCGGCATAAATCATTAGGGCACTACATTCGCCAGCATTGGCGCATTGAGAATAGCCAGCATTACATCCTTGATGTGGTTTTTAAAGAGGATGATTCACGAATTGTTTTGGACGGAGCCATTGAAAATTTAGCGTTATTCCGGCGTATTGTATTGAATATGGTCAAACAATGTGATTGTGGGGCACCAAGCCAACGAAATAAACTTAAAAAAGCAGGCTGGAGTGATGATTATCATGCGCGAGTTTTCTTTGGGTGAATATTAACCAAAGTATGCTCGCGCCCTGCATATAGCAGAACCAAAATAATATGACATAACGTTTTAGTATGAATGACAAGACTGCATTACTTATGAAGTAGGTAGGCTACGTCAAATTATGGTTATTCTGCCATAGCAGGTGGTTTTATGTTTAAGAAGCTAACGCATCTTAAACTGGCTAAAGCCATAATCATAACCACCCGTATAACGGGTGGTTTGCTCTTGCCCTATAAGGGCTTGTTACCGACTGCGCCTAAATGACGCTGCTTTCTCTTCGTTCAAGCTAAGTGTCTTTGCTGCTTTGGCCTACCCCTTGAAGGGGTCTACATGCTCTTTACTACTCAATTTATCCGAGATTAAATCCGACTTTTCTTGCTCTCTGATATACTTTTGAATTGTCGCTTCATTTAGCCCTACCGTACTGACATAGAACCCTTCCGCCCAAAACTTTCTGTTGCCAAATTTATATTTTAAATTGGCGTGTCTATCAAAGATCATCAACGAACTTTCAAAGATCATCAACGAACTTTTACCCTTCAAATATCCCATAAAGCTTGAAACGCTTAGCTTTGGTGGAATACTCACCAACATATGAACATGATCTGGCATGAGATGACCTTCGATTATTTCCACACCTTTATACTTACAAAGGTCTCTGAGGATCTCTCCCACACTTGAACGAATATTATTAAAAATCACTTTCCGTCTATATTTCGGCGAAAAGACGATATGGTATTTACACAGCCACTTTGTATGCGCTGAGCTTTGTGCTTTAATGCCCATAAACACCTTTCCTTATTTGAGTTACGAATATTAGCTTGAACATCTATATCGTAACGGAAAGGTGTTTTTCTTGGTATAACCTTTGAACTCCACCCGCAAAGCGGGTGGTTTTATGTTTAAGACGCTAACGCGACTTAAACTGGCTAAAGCCATAATCAAAAAACTTATTTTCTATTGAAAATAAGTTTATTATGTTGATCGAGCCATAGAGAAATCTGTTTCAAAAATTCCAACTGATAAATGTATTTTTAGCATTGCCATTTTTCATATGCCTATTAAATTATGGATAACAGAATTAGATGATAATGATAAATCTCATAGTCAGACAAATTTTTATGATTTATTTCCTGGTTATTATAGATAATTAAATTTAGGTGTATTTTTATATTATGGGTTTTTGTTTTGTTATTTAACCCGAATTCTGCTTAAGCCATCATTGGAACAGCGTCTTCTGAGTAGAAAACTTTCAGTGATGGTTTTTTCAATTTAAGGCAGTAAGCGATCAGTCCACCTAAAACGGTCAACATAAATCCTCTTATACTTCGGTGGCGAGAATGCTCTATCTGAGAAATTAATTTTAATTGTCCATTAATCGTTTCAATGATAAAACGCTTTCTTAACATTAGCCTATCCCACTCAGCTTGCATACGGGCTTTCATGTTACGCCGTTTTTTCGTGATGAAAGTGACACCGCTGTTGGCTAAATCGTCCGCCAATTCCTGACTCAGATAACCTTTATCGCCGTAAAGAGAACCCATTAATTCTGTGGTTAATTCGCGAACCGGTTCCCGATCATCCACATTACCGGCCGTGACTTTAAGCGCGAGAATTTCCCCCTGATGATTGACAACCAAGTGTAATTTGAAACCATAAAACCATCCCATTGAATTTTTTCCACGCTGTGCGATCCCCGCAAAGACCTTATGTCGAGGGATGCGAATGTTATGGCAGACACTCAAACTGGTGGAATCAATAAAAGCAATGCCTGTGGGTTTCCCTTTTAATTGAGTCAGATAGCTGCATAATGGCATCAAAACGGAAGGGGCAACGCTGATAAAACGGGTATAACTGAGTAAAGTGGCGAAGTCGCGGTGGTGGTATTGCCAAATATGTTTCAAATAAAAATTTTTAAAATCACGGTAATGCGACATATGAAAAAGGATCAAAATGGTCATGATTTCACTGGGATACATATGACCTTGTCGGCGGCGTAAACGATGCCCACTCTCAAGACAAAATTGTTCCCATTGAGGAATGAAAAAACGGCAAAAATCATCGACATCACAGAAAATTTCAACTAACTTGTCCATAGCCTGTTCCCCCTCGGAGTTGTTTTCGGTGTGCACCAAAACTTTGCTCCTGGAACAGGCTTCTCGTCAATTTCTTATCCAGAATTCGGGTTATTTACAATGTGACTGATGTCAATAAATAATTGAAATTAAAAATTGAATTTTTCACAAAATTAATTATAATTTATATTATTATTTTTAATATAGTGCAGATGGAAAAATGGAAGCCAAAGAGTGTAAGATACAAGATATTTTAACAGAAAATAAAAAATATATAATACCATCTTATCAACGTCCGTATAGTTGGACTATAGATAATGCAGAACAACTAATAGATGATGTTTATCAAAGTACTCTCTCATCAGAGAATGAATACTTTATTGGGAGTATGATTTGTATAAATAAAGGTAATAACCAGTATGAGGTTGTTGATGGACAACAACGACTTACAACTTTAAGTATAATTGTCTCGGAACTCAAAAAACTAATACCTGTACAAGGCATTAAAGATGATCTCCAGAAGCGTATATTACCAATAGATGTTTATTCAGATGAAACAGATGAACCTAGACTCATTGTTAGAAAAAAAGAGTATGAATTATATAAGTATTATATATTACAAGATTTAAAAGATTATAGACCTGAGAAGCCATCTGATACAGATCTTGTTTTTATAGAGAATTCAGAAGTTATAAGAAAGTATTTGGAGTGTATCTCAATTGATAATTTAAAATTATTAGCTAAATATATTTTACAAAATGTATATATAGTTTTTGTTCAAGCTGATGACTTTGCTTCATCATTTCGCCTTTTTAATGTTCTTAATAGCCGTGGTTTACCACTTACTAACGCTGATTTACTAAAAAATGCTCTTTTTGAGTCAGCCTCTTTATATAAGAAGAACGCAGGTCAGATCGAATCAGCATGGTCTCAGATTGAAGATATGGTGGGTGTCAAAAGACTAGATAAATTCCTAGCGTTTCATAAGCTATCTGAGAAAAAGGATCGTGACAGGGTTTTACAAAAAGGATTTGAAGCATTTATTGATAACCTAGAGAAGCAATTTCATGGAAATGCTATTGACATGTCTTTAGTACTGGTTAACTCAGCAAAAAATTACATGAGAATACTAGAGAATGATTTTGAACATCCACAAGTTAAGCGCAGAATTGTATCTCTTACTAACCTAGCTACTGATGAATGGATCCCTCCTATAATGGCTTTTTTAAATAGAATGATGAGAACTGAAGAGTTTGGTTGGAGTGAATTTTCACAGTTCATCTCGGCATTTGAAAAAGTATATATGCATGGTTGGTTAAAAAAACAAATAAAAAGCAAGAGGGAAATGGTTTGTTATTCTTCTTTGGTCGCAATAAATAACGATTTGCCATTTCAAGAAATAATTAATCACGTTAATCAACACGCCGACAATAAAGGATTTTCTTCATCTTTGGATGCGGATTTATATGAGCCTAGGCCTAATCAGGTAAATTTGATTAAGGCTATTTTATTACGTCTAGATATGGAACAACAGGATGATAGTGTTATTAAAACATATACTGGACGTATAACTATTGAACACATAATGCCTCAAGCTCGAATTAACCAATATTGGATTGATAGATTTGATGCTAATGAACATGCTTCATGGCTGCATAAAATTGGGAATTTAACACTAATTAGTGGAGTAAAAAACTCAGAAGCTCAAAATTATGATTTTGATAAGAAAAAATCAATATATGAGAAACAAAATAGCAAGAGTTCTTTTGATTTGACCCGTGATGTTTGTAAAGTTAATGATTGGAATATTGAAACTATACGCGGAAGGCACGATTATTTAAAGAGTCAATTAATTAAATTATGGCTTGTAGATTAATGTTTATGATATTAATCTAGATTGTATTTTTTTGTGGAGTGATAAGTCCCTGACTAATCATCGAAGATACTGAATAAAGTATATGGATACCAACTTGAGTTGAGTCAGTGTCCATATAAACTATTTGATATTTTCCTGGAAATACTTTTGCAATTTTTTCCAGCTTATTCATTAGATTGATGTCTCTGTACTTTTCCGCCACGTTATTGGGATTGCTGTGATCCCAATGTTTAATAATCGGATTAACAGATAGGTTTTGCTGTCGAAAAAGACAAAACAATATACTGAAACATAGCCGTTAGTTCACCTAAATTGCATCAGTTTGAGAGAAAATCCGTTATCTTTGAAATGCAAATGATGTAATTTAAGATAAGATCTGCTGTGTGTGAACCTATAGGTAACATCTCGACTAAAGATAATGTGTAAGTCTTATTCCTTCATCATCAGCCCAGAAATCATCAACTAGAGCTTTCACTTTCTGATCGCGTCAAAAACTCACTTCCCAATCCCTACCGGATACGACTCAAACAAATATCCATCAAAATTAGGATCATCGACATCGGATAATTCAAGCAAACTCTGTTTCACATTTTCTAAATGTCGCCACATCGTTTGTTTCGCTGCCGCAGGATCTTTTTTGATCATCGCTGCCAAAATTGCCTGATGATCATTCAACCACGCTTTACGATAGTCGGTATTGGCAATTCGGCTATGTAGTTTTATCCACATAGGATTATTTTCACGCCACGCCCAGGATTGCTTAAGTAATTCAACTAACATGCTGTTATGCGTTGCCTGAGCGATAGCTAAATGAAACGCCTTATCACCAGATTCACTTTCTCCCGAAATCAGATCTTTTTTCTCTTTTTCCAATGCCTTGCGCATATTGGCAATATCGACCGGAGTTACCTGGAGTGCAGCAAACTCAGCGATATTACTTTCCAATAATTGGCGCGCTTGTAATAGCTCAAAAGGCCCTGCGGCATTGATGGTGGTATCGCTTGAAAAGGAGCGTGGCAGGCGGATGAGATAAATGCCTGAGCTTTTGCGTACTTCAATCAGGTTTTCCAATTCCAGTACAATTAACGCTTCACGAATAAGTGTGCGGGAAACGCCAAATTTTTCTGCAATTTCTCTTTCTGTCGGCAGACGATCGCCGGGAGAATAATCCATCTCTATAATCATCTGACGTAATGATTGGGCTACTTCATGATAGGGGCGCCTGGAGTCTGCAAAATTCATCATTTAATGCCGCCGTAAGGTAGTAGATTTAAATGAAACGACTAAAAATGATGTTATTCTAAGATATCAATACCAAAAATATAACCACCTATTCTTGTTACAATAGGTGGTTTTGAGAGAAAACTATTCTATTTTACGCACCCGATTTACCATTTCGGATAATTCCGGTTGGGTTTTGGCAATATCGCCATACAGGGGTTTAACCGCGTCTTGAAAGAGGGTTTTATCCACAACAATAAACTCAACACCGTGTTTTTCTGCTTTAGCACGCTCTTCCTGTTCTGATTTTTCCCACAGTTGAACCATATATTCTGAGGAGTTTTGCGCCGCTTTTTTCACAATCTCTTGCTGTTCCGCCGTTAGTTTATTCAACGATTTGTTCGATATTAACAGCACATCAGGGATCATCGTATGCTCATCCAGGGAAAAGAATTTTGTCACCTCGCTATGGCGGCTTAGCGTAAAAGAAGTAATGTTGTTTTCAGCCGCGTCCACAACCCCCTGTTGTAATGCGGTATAGAGTTCTCCATAAGCTAACGGCGTTGGATTTCCTTCCAACCCTTTCACCATTGCAATGGCGGTAGGGCTGGGTTGTACGCGAATTTTCAAACCTTTTAGATCGTCAGGCGTTCTAATCGGTTTTTTCGCATAAAAACTGCGGGCGCCCGCATCATAGTAAGTCAGACCAATAAATCCCATGTTTTGGCTTGAAGCGAGGATTTCTTTACCAATATCGCTATTGATGACTTGTTGATAGTGCGCTTTATCGCGGAATAAGTAGGGCAGATTAAAAATGGAATAAGCCGGAGAGAAGGCTTCTAATTCTGCTGCATTGGATTTAGCAATATCCAAGGCGCCATTTTGCATCAATTCAATGGATTCACGTTGGTTGCCCAATTGGGAATCAGAATAGATACGGATACGAACTTCCCCGTTGGTTTTTTCTTTCACTTCGTTAGCGAACTCGGCCATCGCCTTATGGACAGCATGTTCTCGGTTTTGGTTATGGCTGAGTTTCAGTGTCGTCACGGCGAAAGCCTGAGATGTCCCCAGCATAAACATAATGCCGGTCGCTATGCTCGTCACTGTGTTTAAGATTCGTTTGCGATTTTGCATGTTTGATTCTCCAGAGGTAAGTGTTGGTTTTTATTCTTTTCTGTGGACAAACCATAGTCAGATCTTACTGATTGGGCAAAAGGCAAAATCCAATTGGTCGACCTTAATCACAAAAAGATAGCACTATTGGTTAACCTTTTGGTTTTGTGATCTCTCTCACTCTCTTTCAGGCAGTTATTTCACGGTTTTTAGTGCGTTCGGTATAGACTCTGCTGCCAACACAGACTTTAATTGGTAAACCAAAATGACAGGGGAGCGAATAAATGAAAAACCTTGTAGCGATTACCAATAAAAGTTTGGCATTTTTTATCGTCTGCCTGCTGGCCTTTCTGGTTTTATGTGTGTCATGGCAGGTTATTTCTCGTTATGTCCTGGGGGCACCGAGCACTGAGACAGATGAATTAGCGCGTTATCTGTTTATGTGGGTTGCAATGATTGGCGCGGTATATACAACAGGGCAGCATCGTCATCTTGCGATCGATCTGCTGGTCATGAAATTAACAGGCGTCAAAAAAAGCATTATCGGGCTGATTATTCAGGCAGCCATCATTTCGTTTTCTTCAATTGTGCTGCTTTATGGTGGCAGCCTGCTTGTTTCATCGACACTGGAAAATGGTCAAATCACACCGGCATTAGGTTGGAAGATGGGATACATCTACTTATGTTTGCCTATTAGCGGAATATTGATGATTTTCTATGCGATGGTTGATGTGATCTCAATATTTCAGCATTTTTCTGGTCAACCGCCAGTGGTGTCTGAGAATCATTGATTTGTGGAGATTAGAGTATGGATTGGTCTGTCATTACCGCACTCTTTGGCACATTTGCACTATTACTGGCATTGAGTGTCCCTGTTTCTTTTGCAATCGGCTTATCTTCGTTAGTCGCCATTACGATGACATTGCCGCTTGAATCTGCGATCACAGTTGTTGCGCAACGGATGGCGGCGGGGGTCGATAACTTCTCATTATTAGCGATCCCGTTCTTTATTCTTGCTGGAAATATGATGAACCAAGGTGGAATAGCAGCACGTTTGATCAATCTGGCTAAAGTGGTCGGCGGCCGTTTACCGGGATCGTTAATGCACGTCAATATTATGGCGAACATGCTTTTCGGTGCCATTTCCGGCTCGGCAGTGGCATCCGCCGCTGCGGTCGGGGGAACAATGGCGCCGATGCAGAGAAAAGAAGGATATGATCCTGAGTTGTCTGCGGCTGTGAATATCGCGTCTTGTCCTGCTGGCCTGCTGATCCCACCTAGCAATACCTTAATTGTGTACTCGTTAGTTTCCGGAGGAACATCCATTGCAGCCTTGTTCTTGGCGGGTTATATACCTGGCATTATTATGGGAATGTCACTCATGATTGTGTCTGCCATTATTGCCAAGAGGAAACGCTACCCTGTTGCTCCCCGACCAACATGGCACGAGTTTTTGGATACAGCGTGGAAAGCCATCCCGTCATTAATGCTGATTGTGGTGATTATGGGGGGGATTATCGCGGGGATCTTCACGGCGACAGAAGCATCAGCCATTGCGGTTCTTTACAGTTTTATCCTCGCAGTGGTTATTTATCGTGAAATCAGTTTCAAGCAATTGCCCAAAATTATCCTTGATTCAGCCGTGACCACATCGATTGTTTTATTGTTGATTGGTGTATCAATGGGGATGTCCTGGGCGATGGCTAATGCTGATCTGCCGTATATGATTGCGGATGCATTGATGGCGGTTTCTGATAATCCACTGACCATCCTGCTCGTCATTAATATCATCTTGCTGATCGTGGGGATCTTTATGGACATGACTCCGGCCATTTTGATCTTCACGCCGATTTTCTTACCCGTTGCGATGAGCATGGGGATCGATCCGGTTCATTTTGGCATCATCATGACGTTTAATTTAGCCATTGGAATTTGTACACCTCCCGTCGGCAGTGCTTTATTTGTGGGTTGCTCTGTGGGGGAAGTGAGCATTGATAAGGTACTGAAACCCTTGCTCCCGATGTATGTTGCGTTGATCTTAGCGCTCGCGCTCGTGACATATCTGCCGCAATTGAGTTTATGGTTACCGGAATTAGTCTTGAATTAGTTATAGGGGGAGTTATGAAACAAACTTGGCGCTGGTATGGGTCTGAAGATCCTGTTTCATTAGCGGATATTCGTCAGGCAGGAGCAACAGGAATTGTAACGGCATTGCACCATATTCCTAATGGCGAAATCTGGCCTATCGAAGAGATAACACAACGTAAGGCAGTGATTGAAGCTAATCAACTTGAGTGGACAGTCGTAGAGAGTGTTCCCGTTCATGAAGATATCAAAACGCATACTGGGGAGTATGACCAATGGATCGCAAACTATCAACAAACCTTGCGTAACCTCGCTGCCTGCGGGATCAAAACAGTATGTTACAACTTTATGCCGGTTCTGGATTGGACACGTACAGATCTCGAATATGAATTACCTGATGGCTCAAAAGCGTTGCGTTTTGATCAAATCGAATTTGCTGTTTTTGATATCCACATTTTGCAACGTCGTGGTGCAGAAAAAGCGTATTCCGATGATGAAATTGCGCAGGCACAATCACGTTTTGTTTCAATGACAAAAGAAGAAAAACAAAAACTGACAAACACGATTATTGCAGGTCTTCCAGGGGCAGAGGAAGGCTATACCTTAGAACAATTTCGCCAACACCTAAAACGTTATACCGGCATTGATAAAGCCAAACTGCGTGAACACTTTGCTTATTTCCTGCAAAAGATCATTCCGGTTGCGGAAGAACTTGGCATCAAAATGGCTGTTCATCCTGATGATCCACCTCGTGAGATCTTAGGCTTGCCACGCATTGTTTCTACGATAGAGGATATGCGTTGGATCGCGGAAACGGTAGATAGTCATGCCAATGGTTATACGATGTGCACCGGATCTTATGGCGTGCGTGCGGATAATAATTTGGTGCAGATGATCAAATTATTTGGTTCCCGTATCTACTTCCTCCATTTGCGCTCAACCCTACGGGAAGAGAACCCCTTCACGTTCCACGAGGCGGCGCATCTTGCCGGTGATGTGGATATGTATGAGGTGATCAAAGCGGTCGCGGAAGAAGAACACCGTCGGTTGGCAGCGGGTGAAAATCACCTGATCCCAATGCGGCCTGATCATGGTCATCAAATACTTGATGATTTGAAAAAGAGAACGAATCCCGGCTATTCGGCAATCGGTCGCCTGAAAGGATTGGCTGAAATTCGTGGTCTTGAGTTGGGTATTCATCGTGCATTTTACCAAAAATAATTTCTGGCCTTGGACTTTCTGACCTTGAACCCTACTGCTTATTTGTGAGTCCGTTATGGAAAAAAATCTTGTCAATGCGTCTGTTCCATGCCCTCGCTGGACAACCGAACGCCTTACTTCCCGCATGGTGCATTTAGGCTGCGGTGCATTTCATCGGGCGCATCAGGCGCTTTATACACATCATGTATTAGAACAAACAGACACTGATTGGGGATTTTGTGAAGTAAATTTGATGCTAAGCGATGCTTCACTTATCGAAAACCTTAAAAAACAATCTATGCGCTATACCGTCGCAGAGAAAGGGCAGGAGGGGATCACATTAAAAATTATTGGCTCAATGAAAGAAGGGATGCACCCTTTAATTGATGGCGTTCAGGCGATTATCGAAAAAATGGCGCATCCTGATGTTGCCATCATCTCTTTGACCATCACCGAAAAAGGCTATTGTACTGATGCCGCAACAGGGCGTTTAGATCCAAATAATGAATTGATTATTAAAGATCTTGCAAATCCCGCCGTGCCAAGATCAGCCATCGGGTACATTACTGCGGCATTAAAATTGCGTTTTGAGCGAAGCCTATCCGCGGTGACGATTTTGTCGTGCGATAACGTGCGGGAAAATGGACATGTCGCCCGTGAAGCCGTATTGAGTCTGGCGCGTTTGCAGGACGAAAACTTGGCGCAGTGGATAGAAAGCCAGGTGACATTTCCCTGCACGATGGTAGATCGTATTGTGCCGGCAGCGACATCAGAAACGTTAACCGAAATTGCCCAACGGCTGGGCGTTGTAGATCCTTGTGCGATTGCCTGCGAACCTTTCCGTCAATGGGTGATTGAAGATAATTTTGTCAATGGGCGTCCAGATTGGGATCTGGCGGGTGCGCAATTTGTGGACGATGTGGTGCCATTTGAAATGATGAAATTGCGCATGTTAAATGGCGCTCATTCATTTTTGGCTTACTTAGGCTATTTGGGCGGCTATGCACATATCTCCGATACGATGACAAACGCCGATTATCGTCGGGCAGTGTATGCATTGATGCTGAATGAACAAGCGCCAACACTGTCGATGCCAGAAGATACCGATTTAGTCGCCTACGCAGATAACTTGATTGAGCGGTTTACTAATCCGGCATTAAAACATCAGACATGGCAAATTGCGATGGATGGCAGCCAGAAATTGCCACAGCGCATGCTTGATTCTATTGAATGGCATCTCGCTCAGGGAAGTGATTATCGTTATTTAGCGCTCGGTGTGGCGGGTTGGATGCGTTATATCAGTGGCTTGGATGAGCAAGGACAACCCATTGATGTGCGTGATCCATTAAAAGCGGCTTTTGCGGCGATTTATGCGCAATATGGTCATTCTGTTGCGGTGGTGGAAGCGTTACTGGCAATTGAATCGATTTTTGGTAAGGAATTAGCCAAAAACCGTGACTTTGTCGCTAACGTCACCAAAGCCTATCAACACTTACTGAATGTTGGCGCCCGCCAAGCAGTAGCGGCTCTTTGAGCATAGAGGAAAACAGCATGAAAACCTTTATGTGTGAAGATTTTCTGTTAAATAATGACGTTGCCCGCCGCCTTTATCATGATTACGCGGCATTGATGCCTATCTATGATTATCATTGTCATCTCGATCCAAAAGAGATTGCACAAAACCGCCGTTTCCACAATCTTGGTCAAATCTGGTTGGAGGGCGATCATTATAAATGGCGGGCGATGCGTGCGGCAGGGATTGAAGAAGCGCTGATTACCGGCGCTGAAAGCAGTGATTACGAAAAATACCTTGCATGGGCGAAAACGGTTCCTCTGACGATCGGTAATCCACTTTATCACTGGACACATCTGGAATTGCGACGCCCATTTGGCATTAGCGGAAAATTATTTGCACCTGACACCGCAGAGGTTATCTGGCATGAGGCGAACGAAAAGCTCTCTCAAAGTGAATTTTCTGCCCGTGGCATTATGCAGCAAATGCAGGTACGAATGGCAGGAACAACGGATGATCCCATTGATTCTCTCGAATATCATCGACAGATCGCTCAGGACAAAGATTTCACCCTCAAAGTGTTACCAAGCTGGCGACCGGACAAAGTTTTCAAAATTGAGTTATCGGGTTTTTGTGACTATCTCGAACGATTAGGAGAAGTCGCAGATATCGCTATCGGGCGTTTTGCTGATTTATTGCAGGCACTAGAGCGCCGCCTCGAACACTTTCAGGATCACGGTTGTGTGGCATCGGATCATGGCATTGAACACATGCGTTATGCGCCGATACCTGATGAAAACGTGTTAGATATTATTTTGCAAAAGCGCAGGCAAGGGCAATCACTCAGTGAATTAGAAATAGCGCAGTTCACAACGGCGGTGCTGGTTTGGTTAGGTCAGCAGTACGCAAAACGCGGCTGGGTCATGCAGATGCATATTGGTGCTTTGCGCAATAACAACACGCGGATGTTTAATCTGTTAGGGGCAGACAGCGGTTTTGATTCCATTGGAGATAATCCTATCGCTTACCCATTATCTCGCTTGCTGGATGAGATGGACAAAACTGATGAATTACCGAAGACCATTCTCTATTGCTTAAACCCCCGTGATAATGAAGTGATCGCGACTATGATAGGCAACTTTCAGGATGGGAAAAGTATCAGGGGTAAGATCCAGTTTGGATCGGGCTGGTGGTTTAACGATCAAAAAGACGGTATGCAGCGTCAATTAGAGCAGCTTGCCCAATTAGGCTTATTAAGCCAGTTTGTCGGTATGCTGACAGATTCACGCAGTTTCTTATCCTATACCCGTCATGAATATTTTCGGCGTATTCTCTGCAATATGCTGGGAAACGGGGTCGAAAATGGTGAAATTCCCCATGATGAAAAAATGCTGGGACAGATAGTTCAGGATATCAGTTTCAATAATGCTGAACGTTATTTTCAGGCCAGGAAGGATTAAAGAATGCAGATGCAGAAAATTGCCCTGATTGGCGAATGTATGATTGAGCTGAATGGCACCTCATTTGGTGCCATGACACAAAACTATGGCGGTGATGTGCTGAACAGTGCGGTCTATCTGGCTCGCGCAAGAGGCGATAAGTTTGATGTCCATTTTGTCACGGCGATGGGAACAGAGCCTTTAAGCGAAGGCATGATCTCACGCTGGCAGCAAGAAGGCATTAATACCTCGTTAGTGTTGCGTGATAACGCACGTCAGTCCGGTTTATACCTGATCCAGCTTGATGAAAAAGGTGAACGCACGTTTCTTTACTGGCGCAATAACTCAGCCGCGCGTTATCTCTTGCGCCATCCTGACTACCCCATAGTGCGCCAACAATTGCAGGGCATGGATGTGCTCTATCTCAGCGGGATCAGTCTGGCGATTTTGCCGGAAAATGATCGCCAACGGCTGCTCATTGATTTGAAACAGTTATCTTCTGAAGGAAAGGTTATTTTCTTTGACAGTAATTATCGTCCGGCCTTATGGGAAAATGAAGCACACGCCCGTGTGTGTTATCAGCAAATGTATGCCATCACGGATATTGCGCTAGTCACTGACGATGATGAAGCGGATCTCTGGGGAGATACGTCAACAGAGGAAATTTTTCATCGCCTGAAAAGTATGGGGGTTAAACAAGCCATTATCAAAGCGGGTGAACGGGGTTGTTTTTATCGTGACTTAAGCGGCTGCGATGCCACACAACATATTGAAACTCAACCTGTTACACCTGTCATTGATACCACTTCGGCGGGCGATGCGTTTAATGCCGGTTTTATCGCGGGGTGGTTACATGGGAAATCCATTCATGATGCGGCATTAATGGGGCATCAGCTCGCAGGAGTTGTAATCCGGCATAAAGGTGCGATTGTTCCACAAGCCGTGACACAAGGGGTTATCGCCCGTTTTTTTAATTCGAACGAAATTGGAGAGAATGAAAATGCAAGAGATGATGGTGCGTCTGCGTCAGATTAAAATTGTGCCTGTGATAGCCATTGAAGAAGCCAGAGATATCATTCCATTAGGTCACGCATTAGCCGACAACGGCCTGCCTGTGGCTGAAATCACGTTTCGTACCGAGAGTGCTGCCGAAGCAATTAGCCTGCTGAAAGCTGAACGTCCAGATATGCTGATCGGTGCAGGCACCGTGCTTCATCGTGAACATGTTCGTCAGGCAAAAGCGGCTGGTGCCGAGTTTGTTGTCTCACCAGGGCTTAACCCAAATACCGTACAGGCGTGCCAGCAAATCGGTATCCCTGTCATTCCCGGCGTGAACAATGCCAGCACAATTGAACAGGCGCTGGAATTAGGTATCGATTTTGTCAAATTCTTCCCTGCCGAACCATCAGGTGGAATAGCGATGATTAAAGCGCTCCTTGCCCCGTACCCACAGTTAAAGGTCATGCCAACCGGAGGGATCAATATTGAGAATATTCGCAATTATCTTGCTATCCCACAAATTGTGGCATGTGGTGGCTCATGGATGGTTAGCCCACAGTTGATCCGAGATAAGGAATGGAAAAAAATCGGTAATTTGGCACGAGAGGCGGTGGAGTGGGTTGATGCTTGCTGAGGTGATCATTTTTTCAACGTTTGATAAAAGAAGCGAGCCGCAAGGTCTATTTAATTCTGGATAACTTACGGGTGCATCATGCCAGAATAGTGACGAGTTGGTTAGAAAAACATCGGAATCGGATTGTGGTGTTTTATTTACCGGCATATTCACCGGAATTGAATCCCGATGAGTATCTCAATGGTGACCAAAATTAGTGTGCCACTTCATAGTTACAGTTCAGTGTTTTTAATTTAATTAGCGTAGTGTTAAAGATAATAATTTATTCTTTTAACAATAATCCAATAACATTTGAATAGCATGAATATTAATTTCTCTTGAGCACTTAAAACTATTTACACTCAATTTATTTAAATTTATTAAAACCACATTTATATTAAAAAATATCAATCAATATAAAAACAACTATTAAAGAGTAAATTTCTAATTTACTCTTTTTTTATGTTATGATTTTTAAATGTAATTTTGTGAGCCATTACGCAATTAAAGTGTAAAAAAGTAACGTGTCTGCTTTTTTTTCAAATCTCTTCGCATAATCAAACAGTAGTGCTGTTTATTCTGTTTCTAATAGTAGATATTTCACCTGACCAAAATCCGAACGGTAAATAAATCAGAAAATAATGATCTATAAATGCATTAATCAGAAAAACGGATTTACATTGTTAGAATTAATGATAGCAATGCTCATCATTTCGATTAGCTTATCCTGGGGATTGTATCATTGGGGGAAATATCAAAGCCGCCTGCGGTTACAATCAGCAGTACATAATGTGTTGTCTTTTATGGAAAGACAGCAGGCTTTAGCAAATTATTTAAATCAGGATCGTACCTTATGGTTAGTGATGGGGCAGCCTTGGTGTTTGATATCGTCTGTAACTAAAGTCGCTGCTTGTGATGAAGGTGATGGAGAGCGAGTTTATTCTCCTCACGAAGATGTGTTTTTATCATTTTCCACGATTGAACGCATTGATTTTTATGGGATCAGGAATACAGCAATGCCAGCCAGTTTCACGTTGGCAAACTCAGCAGGTGAAATTAATGTCATCGTTTCTGGGCGTGGGCGAATCAGGACATGCAGCAATACAATTAGATCGTTTCCCAATTGTGAGGGAATAAAAATCCCATGATTCTGACTATCTTCTGTTTCAAGCAAAAACAAGAAGGATTCTCTTTATTAGAAATAATGGTAGCTCTGTTAATCAGTAGTGTAATTTTTGTTGCCATGACAAAAACATATCCGGTTTTATCAGGCCAAACTCTCGATCTCTATCGTAAATATAGATTGCATTATTTGGTTAACAGAACGGCCTATTTGATGGAAAAGGATATACGGCGGGCAGGTTATTGCAGGGACAGCGAACAGTGTAGAGGTGATCCATTGGTCATTAACAATAAAAATACTGAAACTGCCAACTCCTGCTTTATTATTGCTTTTGATCTCAATTTAAATAACCAATGGGAAAAATCTGGTCATATTGAATCTGAATTTTTTGGTTATCGCTTAAATAACCGAGCTATTGAGTGGGGGAGAGGAGTAGGAGATTGTCAGGAAAGTGGCTGGGAACGGTTATTTGATCCAAAAGAGATTGTTATTGATGCTTTTCATCTTGAGAAATCACAAGCAAAAGGTGGGATGATTTTTGTCACGTTGTCTATTGATGCCCATTGGTTGAAATCCCCAGCGATTGTATATCGCCATCAAGCAACAATTCGGCTACGCAATATCCGAAAATAAAGATATCGGGAGAAAAAACAGATGGCAGATAAGCAACAGGGAAATATTCTGCTGATATCAATAATGATGTTATTGGCGCTGAGTTTGATGATGTTAAAAGCGCTCCACTACCAACAGGAAAGTGCGATGCTTATGATGATAGATGAACAAAATTATTTGCAGGCTTTTTGGCGCGCTGAATCATCACTGATATGGGGAAAGGCGCAGTCATGGCCTATCAATCAGCAAGAAGCAGGGGCTTGGTTTTGTCTGCAACACGCTGAATTTAATTTAAAAAGTTGCATCAAACACTATTCAGATACCCTTTTTTTATTAAAAGGTGTTGCTCAATTTGCATCAGGAGAAAAATTGGAACTTTATCAATGGATGAAACAGATGAAACTCTTAAATCAGGATACACTTATTCCTGTTGAACTGATCCCGATTGAAAGCGGTTGGCTGGATTTTTGCCCTGTTGCTCAAGCCGAGTTTTGTTTATGAAAATCGAACGACAAGAGGGAATGAGTTTACCGGAAGTCATGATTGCATCTGCCGTATTTGCGATCTCTTTATTGGGTTTAATGCGTTACCATCAAACACTGTCAGCCAACTTCCAGCAATATTGGGGGCAGCTTAAGACAGTACGATATGCCCATGATCAATTGGAACAATATGAACGTTTGTCAGGCCAGATTGATTTGCAGAAAGAAGAAAGGGCAGCCATACCGCGGGGATGGAAAATGGAAGTTCAACGAGAATTTCGTTCCTGGGGGTGCTATCAGGTAACGATTAAGCTGACAGTACATTACAATAAGCCGAGTAAATTAGAACGCTGGTTTTGTGCAAGTGGGAGCATTGATGTTTAGAGTTTATCATTCAAATCAGCTCGATATTCTCAAAGAGCTGATGGCGATATTGATCAGGGAAAATCCCCTTTCTGACCCATTTGGCAAAGAAGTGATTTTGGTTCAAAGCCCGGGAATGTCACAGTGGTTGCAAATTCAGTTGGCAGAAAAATTGGGTATTGCTGCGAATATGGAGTTCCCACTGCCTGCAACATTTATCTGGCAGATGTTTACCAAAGTGTTGCCTGATATTCCCAAAGAAAGTGCTTTCAGTAAGGATGCCATGAAGTGGAAGTTGATGACCTTACTGCCTGATTTGTTGACGGAGCCGGAATTTTCAGCGCTCAGGCATTATCTTGATCAAGATATTGATAAACGCAAAATTCACCAGTTAGCGGGCCGAATTGCCGATCTGTTTGACCAATATCTGGTTTATCGCCCCCAATGGTTAGAAAGTTGGGAAAATGGTCAACTAATTGATAGTTTGGGCAGCAACAGCAACCAGTTATGGCAAAAAAGGTTATGGTTTGAACTGACAGAGTATACCCGTCAGCTACAACAACCTTTGTGGCACCGAGCCAATTTATACCAACGATTTATCTTGGCACTGGAAGAAGGGAATTTTCCATTGGAGGATCTTCCCTCGCGTATTTTTATCTGTGGAGTATCTGTATTGCCCCCTGCTTACCTGCAAGTATTGAAAGCATTAGGTAAACATATTGATATTCATCTTATGTTCACTAATCCATGCCAATATTACTGGGGGATATCCAGAGTTATGCCTTTCTTGCCAAGCTAAGTAGCCGTAAACCAAAGCATTATAAAAGCGAACAATTGCTGGAAAGATTTAAAAATCCCGAAGAGGCTCCCACGCTCTTTAATGCAGAAGGAGAGCAGGATCTGAATAACCCATTGCTGGCATCTTGGGGAAAATTAGGAAGGGATCACCTCTACCTGCTGTCACAATTGGAGCCAGATTCTGATATTCATGCCTTTGTTGAATTAGAACCTGATTCTATCTTGCACCAAATCCAGCAAGATATTCTTAATCTTGAAGATCATGCCCAGATTGGCTCTACAGAAGACTCTTTCAAAAACAGTCTGAAGAAGCGTCCATTTGATGGTGCTGATCGCTCACTGACTTTTCATTCATGCCATAGCCCGCAGAGAGAAGTTGAAGTATTGCAGGATCAAATTCTGCACTTATTGGATGATGACCCTTCACTGACACCAAGGGACATCATTGTGATGATGGCAGATATCGATAGTTATGCCCCCTATATTCAGGCTATTTTTGGTAGTGCACCTGATGAGCGTTATATTCCCTTTGCCATCTCTGACCGTAAAGTGCGCCAGGCACATCCTGTCTTACAGGCATTCATTACCTTATTGGATCTGCCGCAAAGCCGGTTTACGGCGGAACAGGTGTTGGCATTATTGGAAGTCCCTGCTTTAGCTAATAAATTTGCAATTCAGGAAGAAGGGTTGCGTTTATTACGGCGTTGGGTAAAAGAATCGGGAATTTGTTGGGGGCTGGATGATGACAATATTGAAGCATTATCGTTGCCCGCAACCGGGCAAAATACCTGGCGCTTTGGCCTGACACGTATGCTATTGGGTTATGCGATGGATAGCCATGTCGGACCGTGGAATGATGTTTTACCTTATGATGAATCCAGTGGCCTTGCTGCCGAACTGGCAGGGCAACTGGCCGAGTTTTTAATGGCACTGAATCGCTGGCGCAAAATTTTGAGTGAAGAACAGCGATTGATGGATTGGCTGAATGTATGCCCACAACTGCTGGAAACTTTTTTCGCAGCAGATGATGAAATTGAATTGGTTCTGGCGCTTATCACGCAGCAATGGCAAAAAGTGATTGATTCTGGTCTGAATGCCTATTATGAAGAAAGCATCCCTTTGGTGCTGCTGCGTGATGAACTGGTGCTTCGTTTTGATGATGAGAAGATCAGCCAGCGTTTCCTCGCCGGAGCACTCAATTTTTGTACCCTGATGCCTATGCGCTCTATTCCTTTTAAAGTTGTTTGTCTGTTAGGAATGAATGATGGCATTTATCCACGTACTATCCCGCCACTTGGGTTTGATCTGATGGCAGAAAAGACTCAGAGAGGGGATAGAAAACGGCGTGACGATGACCGTTATCTCTTTCTGGAAGCGTTGGTTTCGGCTGAACAATTTCTTTATATTAGCTATATCGGCAAATCGATTCGCGATGATACGGAGTGCAATCCATCCGTATTGGTCAACGAATTATTGGATTATATTTGCCAGAGTTTTTGCTTATCCGGCGATGAAATGCTGAATGTTGATGAAAGTGCCAAAAATGTCAGAAAACATCTGCTTTCACAGCATACCCGAGTGCCTTTTGCGATAGAAAATTTCTTACCTGACCACCACTTACAAAGTTATGCCGCAGAATGGTTGCCAGCCGCGACACAACAGGGGATTTTAGCAACTGATTTTTGCCAGCCGATTGCTTTCGATCGCAGTGAAATAAAAGAAATTGCATTAGATGAACTGATCCGCTTTTATCGGCACCCTGTCCGGGCATTTTTTCAGCAACGGTTGAAAGTGCATTTTATCATTGAAGAGATGGAATTACCGGAAGAAGAACCTTTTGTGCTGGATAACCTACAACGTTATCAATTTAACCAACTGCTATTGAGCATCTTGATTGAGCAGGGGGCACCTGAATCTCTGTTTTACCATCTCCGTGCGTCGGGAGGGCTGCCATATGGTTCCTTTGGTGAAGTGTATTGGATAGAGCAACTGGAATCCATGCAGCCTTTAGCCTCCAGAGTACGTGAAGAGAGAACGGCTTCCTCTTTTATTGACCTGTATGAGCCATTAGACACAGTGGTATTGACCGGCAGAATTAATCAGGTACAGCCAGATGGAATTTTACGTTGGCGACCAGCGAACTTAACGGCCAATGATGGTATCCAATTATGGATTGAACATCTTGCCTATTGTCTTTCAGGTGGAAGTAGTGAAAGCCGTATGTATGGAACCGGTAAAAAGGGAAAAAAAGAGAAGGAAGATAAAAAGGTGTCAGAATATCGTTTCTTACCACTAAAACAGGAAGAGGCGAAACAATATTTGAACCAAATGGTAGAGGGCTATTTTCAAGGAATGTCTGAGCCTCTCCCCTTGTTTTGCCGAAGCGGCTGGGCATGGCTGGTTGGCTGTTTTGATAAGGAAACTCGTGAAATCGATTTTAACGAAGGGGTTCAACAAGGTGCAGAAAACAAATTAATGGAACTCTGGTTAGGAACACATGATAGAAAAGGGGAAGGCGTTGATCACTATGTACAACGGGCTTTCCGGCAAATTGATCAATCACTTTTGGAGCGAATGAAGCGTGAAACTCAGCGCTATTTACTGCCAATGGCACGCTATTCCAATGGATCATTATTTAAATAATTAGGGAGAAATTAGGTTATGCCTAAATGTCTTATCCGTATCGTGACGGTGCTCTTTCTGCTATTTTTTGGAGTTACTGTATATGCACAATCACCTTGGCAGCCACTGCCAGATACTATCCACAAAAGTGATCGCGATCCTCGTCAATATAAAGCTATTAAATTGCAAAATGGCATGACAGTTCTGCTGGTTTCTGATGAAAAAGCGATTAAATCATTAGCTGCTGTATCTCTTCCGGTTGGTCATATGGAAAATCCAGATAATCAGCTTGGTTTGGCCCACTATCTTGAGCATATGGTATTGATGGGTTCCAAACGTTACCCGCAACCAGGAGAGTTTGCTGAATTTTTGCAGAAACATGGGGGAAGCCGTAACGCCAGTACCACTGCCAATCGTACGGCATTCTATCTGGAAGTTGAAAATAGTTCCTTAAGAGAAGCAGTTGATCGCCTTGCAGATGCGCTTGCTGAACCTCTACTGGAACCAGGCAATGCTGATCGTGAACGCCATGCGGTTGATAATGAAATGACCATCGCTCGTGCGGGGGAGGCGCATCGCTTATGGCAAGTCCGTTCTGAGACCATTAATCCGGCTCACCCCAATGCTCGCTTTGCTGGTGGAAATTTAGAAACACTTAAAGACAAACCTGACAGCAAATTACAGACGACCTTGATTGATTTTTACCAACGCTATTACTCCGCTAATTTGATGAAAGGGGTGATGTATGGTAATCAATCCATCGATAAATTGGCTCAGATTGCAGCAGAAACCTTTGGCCGTATTCCAAACCGACATGCTTCGGTGCCTGCCATTTCAGTTCCGGCTATCACAGATAAAGAAAAAGGCACCATTATCCATTATGTGCCGGCAACACCTTACAAAGCGTTGCGGCTGGAGTTTAGCATTGCTGACAACAGTGCAGATTTTCTCAGCAAAACAGATGAGTATGTCGGGTATTTGATTGGTAATCGCAGCCAAAATACTTTGTCTGACTGGTTGCAAAAGCAGGGATTAATCGAAAGTATTGGCGCTAGTGCAAACCCCAAAGCTGATGGTAATTCAGGGTCGTTTGATATTTATGTTTCGCTAACGGATAAGGGTCTTGAGCATCGTGATCAAGTTATTGCAGCCATCTTTTCTTATATTAATCTGTTAAAGCAACAGGGGATTAACAAGAGTTATTTCGATGAAATGGCTAAGGTTCTGAATTTGTCTTTCCAGTATGCATCAATCGTACGGAATATGAACTACATTGAAGGGCTGTCTGATGCCATGCTGGTATTGCCTATATCCCATGTGCTGGATGCGGATTACGTTGCAGATGAGTTTAATCCAAAAGCGATAGCTAGCCGTCTGGACGAATTAACACCTGAAAATGCGCGTATCTGGTTTATCAGCCCAACAGAACCACATAACAAAGAAGCTTACTTTGTGCAGGCACCGTATCAAGTTAATAAAATTACGCCAAAACAGTTGGCAGAATGGAAAAAACTCGAACAAGGAGATCTATTCTCTTTGCCTGAATTAAATCCCTATATTCCTGATGATTTATCCTTGGTTAAAACATCTGGCAGCCAAGAACACCCTAAAATGATTTTGGAACAGCCAAATGTTCGCTTGCTGTATATGCCGAGCCAATATTTTGCGGATGAACCTAAAGGCAGTATTGCACTGGAGATGCGTAACCCCAATGGATTGAAAAACATCAAAGATCAGGTTTCAGATACCTTATTGAGCTATTTGTCTGCACTTACACTTGATCAACTAGGTTATCAGGCATCGGTTGGCGGAATGGGGGTTTATACAAGCTATGTTGATGGTTTGAAGATCGGTGTTAATGGTTATACACAACACTTACCAGAGTTGTTAACTTCAGCGATTGATCAATATATTTCGTTTATACCGACTCAAGAAGAACTGGCTCAAGCGAAATCGTGGTATCGGGAACAAATGGAAGTTGCCAATAATGGCAAAGCTTTTCAAATGGCTATGCAACCTATTTCCCGCCTCTCTGGCGTACCTTACTTTGAACAAGCCGAAAAATTGCAAGTGCTGGATACCATCACTATTGATGACATCGTGAAATACCGTCAGAGCATGATCCAACACGCGGCATTACAGGCTTTAGTCTTCGGTAATTTTACTGAACAGCAGAGTATCGATATCGTTCAGTCAGCACAAAAGCAGCTAGCTAACCAAGGAACAATATGGTGGACTGGCGAACGTCTTGTCATTGATCGTAATTATGCGGCTAATTTCAATGGTACCGCGAATAGTACAGATAACGCTCTGGCCGAAATTTTTATTCCAACGGGGTATGACCGTATCAAGGGATATGTCTATTCCAATTTACTGAGTAACATTTTGTCACCGTGGTTCTATGATCAATTGAGAACGACAGAACAGCTTGGTTATGCGGTTTTTGCTTTTAACCAAAATATAGGTAAACAGTGGGGATTAGGTTTCTTGCTGCAAAGTAACAGTAAACAACCGGATTACCTGCATCGACGTTACCAGAGCTTCTATCAACAGGCTGATAAAAAGCTGAAAGCGATGTCTGATGCTGAGTTTGAACAGTATAAAAAATCACTGCTGACAGAAATGCGTGAGCCGCCACAGACTTTCTATTCAGAAGTGGCTGTCTTTGATGCAGATTTTGGGCGCAACAACTTCAAATTTGATACACGTGAGAAAGTCATTGCCGCGATGGAGAAAGCCACTAAAGCACAGATTATTGCGTTTTATGAAAAAGCTGTGCTTAAACGTCAGGGATTGGCGCTGATTTCCCAAATTACAGGAAAAAAAGGTACAGCTCATCAATATGCAGAACTGAAAGGCTGGCAAACTTACGATTATGTGTCAGATTTCCAAAAACAATTACCGGTTAAGGTGAATGCTCAGTGAGCAAAGAAATACTCTCTCATAAGCTTAATCCGTTAACACTGCCGCTGTATGGTCAGCGGCTGATCGAAGCTTCTGCGGGAACAGGAAAGACTTATACGATAGGCTTGTTGTATCTCCGGTTGTTACTGGGATTGGGTGGCTCTGCCGCCTTTTCCCGCCCGCTAAATGTTGAAGAAATTCTGGTTGTTACTTTTACGCAAGCGGCGACAGATGAATTACGTGGACGTATCCGAGAGAATATCCACCAGCTCCGTTTGGCTTGTATACGGGAAGAAACAGCGGCTAGCGATCCTATCTATCAGCAATTATTGGATGAAATTTCTGACAAGGAAAGTGCGGCCAGTTGGTTATTAGCTGCTGAACGCCAGATGGATGAGGCGGCGATTTATACCATCCACGGTTTTTGCCAGCGTATGTTAGTACACAATGCGTTTGAGTCGGGTGTACTGTTTGATCAGACCTTAATTCAGGATGAAAACCAGTTACGTAAACAAGGCTGTGCCGATTTTTGGCGGCGTCACTGTTATCCCCTACCCTTGCCAATCGCTGCGGAAGTCAGCCGGATATGGAGTGGGCCGGAAGCATTATTGAAAGATATTTCGAGCTATTTACAAGGAGATATGCCGTATATCGTCAATGCACCGGATGGTGATGAAACGTTGTTTAGCCGTCATCAGAAAATCATTGAGCAGATTGATGCGATAAAGCAGCAGTGGAATGATACTGCTTCTGAGCTAGAGGAACTTATTACTCATTCAGGTGTTGATAAGCGTAGTTACAGCAAAAAGTATTTACCTAATTGGCTGAATAGTGTTTCTGAGTGGGCTAAATCACCGACTAAAGATTATCTATTACCCAAAGATTTGGATAAATTTTGTCAATCGCGCTTGTTAGAAAAGACCAAAAAAGGGGAGGCTCCACAGCACGCGCTGTTTGCAGCAATTGATGGTTTATATCAGCATCCGCTGACATTAAAAGATATCATCATCGCCAAAGCGATTGTTGAAGTTCGCCAAGCGATTAATCAGGAAAAGCTGAACCGTGGCTATATGGGCTTTGATGATTTGCTAACCCGTCTGGATAGTGCTTTGCGGCGTGTAGAAGGGGAGCAGCTTGCAGCAACCATTCGGCAGCGCTATCCCGTTGCAATGATTGATGAGTTTCAGGATACCGATCCACAACAATATCGCATTTTTCAGGCCATATATTGCCAGAAATCAGAAAATGAGCGGGCTAAAAATGAAACTGGCTTGCTGTTTATTGGCGACCCCAAACAAGCGATTTATGCGTTTCGTGGGGCGGATATTTTTACCTACATTCGTGCCCGTTCTAACGTTAAAGTCCATTACACGTTGGAAACGAACTGGCGTTCTTCTGCGTCAATGGTTCAGGCTGTCAATAAACTGTTTTCTCGCCCGCAACACCCGTTTTTGTTTGCACAAATCCCATTTATTAACGTCAATGCAGCAGAGAGAAATCATAGCCTGAGATTTTCTTTGCATGGTACGGATCAAGCATCCTTACGCTTTTGGTTACAGTCTGGTGAAGGTGTTTCCAAAGGGGAATATGAGCAAACTATGGCTCGACAATGTGCTGCCCAGATACGGGATTGGTTGCAGGCAGGGCAAGAAGGGAAGGCGCTTTTATATCAGGCAAAAAATAAACAAACAGAAGAAAGCCGTCCGGTTATGGCGGCAGATATTACGGTGTTGGTGCGTGATCGCCGAGAGGCAGCGTTAATCCGTAAGGAATTGAACGTGCTGAAGATACCATCAGTTTATCTTTCCAACCGAGAAAGTGTGTTTGATACCCCAGAAGCGAAAGATTTGCTGTGGTTGTTACAGGCAGTATTGGCACCGGAAAAAGCGCGCGAATTACGCAGTGCATTAGCCAGTAGTCTATTTGGCTTAAGTGCACAACAAATTGACCAGTTGAATAATGATGAAAAAGCCTGGGATCGTCTGGTTGATGAATTTGATGGTTATGCCCGTTTATGGCGTACTCGTGGCGTATTACCCATGTTGCGGGCAGTAATGGTGAAATATCGGATAGCAGAAAATCTGCTGGCCGGTGATGATGGTGAACGCCGGCTTACCGATGTTATGCACATTAGTGAGCTGTTACAGGAGGAATCTCAGCAATTAGATAGCGAACATGCCGTTGCCCGCTGGCTGGCGCAACAGATTTCACGCCCTAATCCGCAATCAGAAAACCAACAACTGCGATTGGAAAGTGATAGGCATCTAGTGCAGATCTGTACCATTCATAAATCTAAGGGACTTGAATATCCATTGGTTTGTCTGCCTTTTGTTTGTGGTTACAGGAAGCAGAAGCAGGCTGTTTACCACGATCGCCATAACTTTGAGGCTCACCTTAATATTTCCCATGATGATGAAGCGTTGAAAGAAGCTTTGGAGCTGGCTGATGAAGAACGCTTGGCTGAGGATTTACGCTTGCTCTACGTTGCATTAACACGCTCGGTTTATCACTGTAGCGTTGGGGTAGCTCCGCTTATCAAAGGGAATAGAGGGAAAGCTGGTGATACTGATTTGCACTTATCTGCCCTTGGATACTTGCTGCAAAAGGGGCAGAAAGGTGATGCAGAACTATTGGTTAATAGCTTAAATGAGCTTTGTGATGATGGCACAGAGATAGAGCAAGTGGGAGATGCTACTGATTTGCAATGGTGTCCACAAAGTGAAAATACTCTGTTGCTGGAAGCCAGAAAATTACAACGTTCTGTTCGGGATGATTGGCGGGTGACGAGTTATTCGGGGTTACAATATTCCGCTTCCCACGCTATTTCCCCTACTTATGTTGGTGCATTTGAGGAATCAGTTGATGTGATTGTGCAATCCATTTCGCCAAAGCTGGATATTGATGCTCGTGGTGAAAAGCAGGGAGAGCAATCAGGACAGATGACGCCGCATACTTTTCCACGTGGTACGTCTGCGGGTACATTCCTGCACAGTATCTTAGAAGATCTGGATTTCAGGAAGTCCCCTGATCAGGCATGGTTGGTGGAGAAATTGTTAGCGTCAGGGTTTGATGAAAACTGGGCACCCGTATTGGAACAGTGGATAGAGGATATTCTGGGCGCAGAGTTAGACGGGCAAGGAATGAAACTTGCCAGTGTGCCTCGTCACCTCCAGCAAAGTGAAATGCAGTTTTACTTGCCAGTGGATAACTTATTACATGCAAAAGAGCTGGATGCAATAACCCGTCGTTATGATCCGTTGTCTGCGCAATGTGCCCCATTGTCCTTTCATCAAGTCAAAGGCATGTTAAAAGGTTTTATTGATTTGGTTTTTTGCTGGCAAGATAAATTTTACGTAGTGGATTACAAATCAAACTGGTTAGGTGAGAACAGTCAGTCATATACGCAAGAAGCGATGGCAAGAGCCATGATAGAGCATCGTTACGATTTCCAGTACCAGCTTTATACTTTAGCTCTGCACCGTTATTTACGCCATCGATTAACCCATTATGATTATCGTCGCCATTTTGGTGGCGTGATCTATCTGTTTCTGCGTGGTATTGATAAAGATAACTCAGGGCATGGTATTTACTCCTACTTGCCTCCCTTTGAATTTATTGACGAACTGGATACGCTTTTCAGTGCTGTTGATGAGGAGCAAAGCGTATGAATTCCATGATGTCATTCTTGCAACAAGCGGTGAGCCAGAAGCTGCTGCGTCCTTTGGATGTCCAGTTTGCTTATGCGATGATTGAAGATGAAAATCCGCTGCTACTATTGATTACAGCCTTGTTAAGCGCTGAATCAGGCGCAGGGCATGTTTGTTTACCGTTGGAGCGGATTTCCCCAAAATATTTTTTTGAAGGCAGACAACCGGAATTAGCTGCATCGCTTTGGTCTTTAGTCGGAGAACCCGATCAACAGCAAATTTTGGCTATTTTGCAGGCATGTCCGGCGGTAAGTCTGGGAGAATCTCCGGCACCGATGATCCTTACCCATCAAAGGGAGGGTGATTACCGCCTATATTTACAACGTATGTGGCAAAGTGAACGGCGGGTGGCGGATTTTTTTGCTGCTGTGGAGTTCACCGCGACTTTTGATGAAATTCAATTGCGTCGTATTTTGGATGAGCTTTTTGGTATCACTGCTGAAGGGGAAATCGATTGGCAGAAAGTTGCGGCGGCAGTGGCTGTAACCAGCCGTATTTCAGTGATCTCTGGAGGGCCAGGAACCGGAAAAACCACAACCGTAGCGAAATTATTGGCTGCCTTGATCAAGTTACATGAAGGAAAAAAGTTAAGTATTCAATTGGCGGCACCAACCGGTAAGGCAGCGGCCAAATTAACTGAATCGCTAAGGGAAGCGGTCAAGAAACTCGATTTAACGCCAGAACAGTGGCATAGCATTCCAGAACAGGCACAAACGATCCACCGTTTACTGGGCGCACAACCCAATAGCCAGAAATTGCGTTATGGGCGTGATAATCCGCTGTCTCTAGATATTTTGATCATTGATGAAGCTTCAATGGTGGATTTACCGATGATGGCTCACTTGATTGATGCTTTGCCACCGCGGGCGAAAGTCATTTTTCTCGGGGATAAAGACCAGCTTGCATCGGTTGAAGCAGGAGCAGTATTGGGAGATATTTGCCGTTTTGCTGAACAAGGCTATAGTTCCAAGCGTACTGAGCAATTGGCGCGATTAACCGGATGTCAGTTAACACCTTATTTCACCTTACATTCCGATAAAAATGCTTCCACCGTGCGGGATTGTTTATGCTTGCTGCGCAAAAGTTATCGTTTCAACTCGTCTTCTGGTATTGGGCAATTGGCTTCGGCTGTAAATCAAGGGGATCGAGGAGGTGTTGCGGCAGTGCTGAATCAGTCTTTTCCCGATGTTAATTTTTATCCACTTGCAGCGAATGAAGATTATCAGCGTTTGTTGGCGGAAACCGCTGCTGGTTATTCTCAGTATTTAGCAATGGCAAATGAACGGGCGGCAGAAGAAGCCATTTTAGCGGAATTCAATCGCTTTCGATTGCTGTGCGCGTTAAGGGAAGGCCCTTTTGGTGTTACGGGGCTGAACCAACGAATGGAACAATTACTGCATAGAAAAGGTGTTATTATCCTGCCCAAACATGTGGAGAGCCGTGGTTATGTTGGGCGACCTATCATGATATTGCGTAATGACAGTACCCTTGGGCTGTTTAACGGGGATATCGGGATTATGCTCAACAATCAGAATAATGAGCTGAAAGCTTATTTCCAGTTGTCTGATGGACAGATTAAAGGGTTTCAGCCGAGTCGATTACCTCAACATGAAACAGCCTATGTGATGACAGTGCATAAATCTCAAGGATCTGAATTCGAGCATACTGCCTTGGTGTTACCGACTCAATACTCACCAATACTCACCAGAGAATTAGTGTATACCGCACTAACACGGGCGAGGGAAAAACTAACGATTTATGCCAATAAACCAGTTTTAGATAAAGCTGTAGCTACAGCAACACAGCGACGAAGCGGGTTGACAGATTGGTTCAACCCGCAATAAGAAGGCGATGTGGCTAAGGGTTGTATGGTTAGTAATTCTGTAAATCCAGCATCAAAATTTTGGAACAGCGCTGATAGTTATACAGCGCTTGTTTTTCCACGGGCAACATATCTATCCCTGCTGGCTCAAAGCCTTTCTCTTGAAACCAGTGAATACTGCGAGTCGTGAGCACGAAAAGTTTTTCCAATCCTTTCTGTTTTGCCTGACTGGAAATAGAATCTAGCAGAATTTCACCTCTGGAAGAGCTTCGGTAATCTGGATGTACAGCAACACAGGCCATTTCTCCAATTTTTTCATTAGGATAAGGGTATAGGGCGGCGCAGGCGATAGTGATATTATCAAGTTCAATCAGGGTGAAGTTATCAATTTCCATTTCCAGTTGTTCACGTGAACGGCGTACCAAAATACCTTGTTGCTCTAATGGGCGAATAAGTTTGAGAATGCCACCAATGTCATTGATATTGGCGCGGCGTATCTGTTCCGAACGTTCCATAACTATTTGGGTACCGATACCTTCGCGGGAAAATAGTTCCTGAATCAACGAACCATTTTCTTGATAACTGATTAAATGGCTGCGGCGAACGCCACGGCGGCAAGCTTTGATTGCTCCCCTTAAGAAACGCACGGTTCCTGAATAATAATCACCAGCATTTTCCAGTTCGTTCAGGTGTACTTCCCCTTCATTGGGAAACATCTCTGATAAGGTATTGCCTTTAGCGTCAAGTACGCCCTGAGATGAGCAAAACCCAATTAATTTATCTGCTTTTAATTTGATTGCCAACTGTGTTGCAATTTCTTCGGAAGTGAGATTGAAACTTTCTCCTGTAACAGAAACCGCAACTGGTCCAATTAGCACGATAGCACCACTATCCAGTTGCTGGTTGATCGCTCTTTCATCAATACGGCGGATCCTGCCACTATGGCAATAATCGACTCCGTCGTCGATTCCCAAAGGTTGGGCGATAACAAAGTTTCCGCTGACAACACTAATATTAGCGCCTTGTAATGGGGTGTTGTTTAAACCCATGGAAAGGCGCGCTGTAATCTCTAACTGTAATAGGCCGGCTGCCTGTTTGACCAAATCCAGTGTTTTGGTATCGGTTACTCTGGTGTGTTTGTGATAAATCGATTGGCAATTGTGTGCGGCTATATTCTGCTCAATTTGTGGGCGGGCGCCATAAACAACGATTAAGCGAATGCCCAGATTATGCAGTAATCCAATATCGTTGACGATATTGGAGAAATTCTCATGGGCGATGGCTTCACCTCCCAGCATAATGACAAAGGTTTTGCCGCGATGGGCATTGATATATGGAACCGAGTGACGGAAGACTTCAACCAATTCGGTACTGCGTTCTTTCATGAAACCCTCTCTGATTGAATTTCTATTCGTATTTTTTGTATTTTTATTCTTTTTGAGGGGAAATGGCAAGAGGAAACATGGATAAAAATAACGTTATTATTTATATTGATATAAATAAGTTAAATGAGCAAAAAATACGTTTTTTGATGACAGAAGTTTGCTAATTAATTAGAGTTCCTGCCTAACTATTATGTTTGGTAGAAATTACTGCGTTTGGTTGTTTTGAAGCGGAATAAACAATGAGTTATTCAGACCATAATACTTCACGTCGTCGCCTGCTGAAAGGAGCAGCCGCTGTATGGTTATTAAGTATCAGCCCAATAGGTCATGCAGCGACTTCAAAAGTTATTGCTGTTCGTATTTGGCCTGCATCGAGTTATACCAGAGTGACGTTGGAGTCTAATATTCCACTTAAGTATCGCCAATTTTCGCTTTCAAACCCTAATCGTATTGTCATTGATTTGCAGGGTGTCCAGCTTAATAGCATTTTGAGCAGCATGGGGGCACAGGTTCAGCAACGTGATCCTTACTTAAAATTAGTACGGGCAGGGCAATTTAATCCTAAAACAGTGCGTTTAGTCTTTGAAATAAAACAACCTGTCTCCCCGCATATTTTTACATTGCCACCCATTGCGAAGTTTAAACACCGTCTGGTGCTCGACCTGTATCCCCAAAAGGCTGTTGATGTGGCTAATGATCCTTTATTAGCCCTGCTTGAAGAGTACAACAGTGGGAGTTTAGAACAGCATTTGCCCGCACAGACACGTAAACCCGGCAAGGCAGGCAAAGACAGGCCAATTGTGATTATGCTCGATCCGGGTCATGGTGGTGAAGACTCTGGTGCGATTGGGAAATATAAAACCCGTGAAAAAGATGTCGTGTTGCAGATTGCCCGTCGTTTACAGGCACTCATCAAACGTGAGCCAGGCATGAAAGTTTACATGACGCGTAATGAAGATGTGTTTATCCCCTTGACGGTGAGAGTGGCAAAGGCGCGTAAAATGCGGGCTGATCTTTTTGTTTCTATTCATGCGGATGCCTTTACAAATCGCTCTGCACGGGGTTCATCCGTTTTTGCTCTTTCGACTAAGGGCGCAACCAGCAATACAGCTCGTTTTCTCGCCCAAACTCAGAACGAAGCTGACTTAATTGGTGGAGTCAGCAAAAGTGGCGATAAATATTTGGATCATACCATGTTGGATTTGGTTCAAACTGCGACTATCAATGATAGCTTGAAATTTGGTAACGAAGTGCTCAGGCGGATAGGAAAAATCAATAAACTGCACAAAAATAGCGTCGATCAGGCCGGATTTGCGGTGTTGAAAGCTCCAGATATTCCTTCTATTTTGGTAGAAACTGCATTTATCAGTAACTTGGCAGAAGAACGTAAACTTAAGACAGCAAAATTCCAACAACAAGTGGCGGAATCTATTTTTGCTGGTATTAAGGCGTATTTCAAAAACGGAGCAGAATTGGCACGGCGGTGAAATATCCGCTAAAGCTTATTG